>JBGSTF010000193.1:0-84655 GCA_041736645.1 Oligoflexus sp.
CGAGACCCTGGCGCCCTCGCGATCAAACTTCTCTAGCAATAGCTTGCGAACAACCTTTGGACTGAGACTCTTAAGGTCAGCCAATGCTATCAATTCTCTGAGAAACCTATGATATTCAGAACGTCCCAATTCTTTGAGCAAAAGGCGCAAAGCCTGGCTGGCACGAACAAAGGCATAAGGAGGACGCTCAGGGATATCCATGAGTGATAGACCGTCGGCATCGACCAGAGCATTATGGGATTGCGACAGGCTGAGACTCGCAGCCAGAAGGTCCTGAGTTTGTCCAAAATTGAGTGAAAACCAAAGTTCATTGTCGTCATCTGCCGTGAAAAGATTGCTGTACTCGTCTGATTCACTGATAAAGAGCAGTGCAAGAGTCTCGGCCAAGCTTTGAGTCAACCAAATATCCTCAAGCTTGCTTGTCCTCGCCTGATGTCCAAACCATTGTTCCGCAAGTGTCAATGTCAGCTGCCAGATATTCCAATTGAGAAAGTCTTCTTGCAGCGTTCTCATGAGAGCCTGCTGGGGCCTATTGATCACGACCAGACCTGTGGAGCTATTCGGCTCGAACTCTTCACTTTCTAAGACCAGGAGTTCTCGACTCGGCCAGATTTTCAGGACTTCATGGTGATGCCTTAGAATCTGTCTTATAGCTCGCTCCAACTGAAAAAAGTTGGCCGTGACACCTAGCATTCGGAAACGAAGACCTTCGACTGTCCATTCCTTGAGTTCAGCCTTCTGATAAAACACCAGAAAGAAATCGCGGCCTTCATAGGCGATCGAATCATTGGTCTCTTGACCAGGACTAACAACCGACCACCCCGAAGGCAGGCGAAGATCAACGGTAAAAAGAGCAGCCGTGGCCTGCAGCGGCAAGTGCTCTGGCTCGCGTTCAGGGCACTCCGATATAACCTGCGGATAAAAGTCATTCATGATACGGGGACGCTCGGGGTGATCCTTCCAACCAGCAATGCGAAAGGAATAAGCCACATCGAGAAAGCCCAAAGCCGGGACCGATGTGAGGCGCCAATATCCAGGACGCACGGATTCGACAAGGTCGGGCCGGGACCATTGAATCATCGGATTCACCCTCGATGCCTGGTCACGAACTGAGTGTCCCGTCAGGGAATGAATCTCGGACGATCTTCGAAACAATGGATCTTCAAGCGGAAGGTAGAGACAGGCACCGGGCTTCAGCGCCGGATCCTCCAGATGAAGGGTGATCCGAGCATCGCTTTGGTAAGATAGGTCCGATTCTCGAATGTCGACATGCATAGCGTAGCGAGACGAAGCCTCCAGACTCGGAAGACCCGTTATAAAAAGCTTTGAAAGCATCGCTCCAAAGAAAATGCTGTTCCACTTCTTCACGATGGGAGATCTCTTTATGAGCTTAGGCTATACCCATCATTATAGCCGAAAGGACGGTGAAAGCCTCATAAAATGAGCCATTCATGAAGCTGGATCTTAGCTTTTGTCAAATCCCATATTTTTGTCGCTTGATCTCACAACGCCAGGAGGAGGTCCAAGCGCCGAAAAAGCATAAATTAAATGCAGTAATTTACCAAAGACAATGATCCGCACCGAAATTTTCTCCCCTAGCAATGCTTGCCACGAAAGGCTAATTCAAGAGAGGAGCCTTTGCTTAGCTTGTTTCTGGCGCGCAAGCGCCAGAAACTATCCAGAGCGTAGCGAAGGATCTCGTGTTATCTAATACTTAGCGTCGGGATCCTTCGTCGTTTCACTCCTCAGGCTAGTCTCTGGCGCTTTAGGCGCCAGAGACTAGCTAGGCATTATTTTTAGCAAGAACACATACTCGTCACTCGAGTGACCTTTAAACGCATCAGCGTCTTTGATGAAGCGTTCTTGCTCAAATCCCAAACGACGGCAAAGAGCGATCGATGCGGTATTGCGGGTATCGACCCAAGCTCGGATTTCAGGTACTGCATGGTTAGTGGCCAGATACTTGATCACGAGTTGAGCTGCTTCGAAGGCGTAACCTTGCTTTTGAAAAACAGGATTGAGCATATAGGCAATGTAAGCAGCTCGGGTGGCAAGAACGATACCGACCTGAAAGTGACCCATGAGGCGATTTTCTTGCTTGCCAAAGATCGACCAATTCAACCAAAGTTCTTTGCCATCGGTGGACTGGGTTGATTCCCACCTCGTCAAGCGAGCGGTGATTTGGTCGAGAGTCGGTACATCGCCTGGGACAAAGGTATATATCGCGGGCGCTTTGACTGCTTCCCAAAATTGCAGAGCGTGAGACGCTTCGACTGGCACTAACCTGAGTCTTACCGACTCTAGCACTGTTTTCAATGATCAATCCCTTTCTAATAACGACAGTCCTGACTTGGCAACAGGACTAAGATCCAGCCAGTAGCGTTCCACCAGCTCTTCAGCCTGGACAACATCGCCCAACTGCGCGCCAATGATGGCCATGATGCGTTTGGAAGCCGCATTGGTCGAAGCGCAGGTAATCAAGGCTCGACTGATACCAAGATCACGCATAATGGGAATGGCTTGTTTGACCATGGCCAAGGCATAACCCCGACGCCGATATTGGGGAGCAACGGCCCAACCGATATGGCCTCCGCGTTGGCGCAGATTGTCGTTCAGAACATGCCTGATACTGATCCTGCCCACAATTTCGCCATTCACGAAACCATAAAGCATCGTCGCCGGAACCTTGCCTTGCGGGTCAGGTGTCAGGACTTCGATTTGGCTAAGCCGAACCAAAAGATCAGCAAAGGCCATGCCAGGACGATAGTCGAAGCTGTACCAATCGGGGTCTTCGCCATCCCATGCGGCAAAGCCGCGCAAAAAAGCCTCTTGGTCAGTGGATTCAAGCTTTCTAAGAACGAGGTCCATGAGATCCTCCTCTAGCTCATACGTTTGTCATCGGGCCTACCAACTCCTGCCCACACCTAACAGTTCTTCAACCTCGGATTCTAGCATTCTTCATCAAACGACTGATGATGTTCACGAGGTTTTGCTTTTTGATGGGCTTAACGAGATAGGAATCACAGCCTGCTTGAATTGCAGCATCGATATCTGTTTGCAATAAAGACGAAGTGAAGGCGATCACGACGGCTCGCGAAAGATGCTCACTCCGTTCGTACTGACGAATCATGGTGGTGGCCTCGATACCGCCCATCACTGGCATATTGAGGTCCATCAGAACAATGTCATAGCGAGCTTGCTTGAACGCATCAAGACCTTTTTGCCCATCTTCGGCGAAGGTCAGTTTCCATGGAAACGATTTCAAATAGATGCGAACCAGATCGTGATTGTCTTCAGAATCATCAACATAGAGTATACTCAGTGGACGTTCAGACCCTTCATCGCGATCCAGGTTTGCCGACTCGCCTTTTTTCCAGCTCACAAAAAAGCGCGTTCCCTTACCCAACTGACTTTCGACTTCCAGTTTGCCCTGATTCAAACTGATAAACTCCCGACAGAGCCCCAGACCCAAACCTGTACCGCGTTCATCACGAGTGCCTTTTTCTGTAAACCAGGCATCTCTCTGGAAAAGCTTATCAATATGAGCCGGACTGATACCAACCCCATTGTCCTCGATCATCATAAGTATCTGATCCCTATCCTCACTGGCACGGCATAGAATGTAGCCTTCCTCCGACCTAGTGAATTTGATTGCATTGGCAATCAAGTTACGAATGACCGTGGAAACCATCATGCGATCGGCGTGAACCCAAAGTTCGGGACTGAGTTGGATATCCAGCCTTATACCTTTCACCTTGGCGTTGACCTTCATCAGATCGAATACTTCCAACACAATTTCTCTGAGGTTATGGTTCTCCCATTTCACCCTCATACCACCCGTTTGCACCAGCGCCCACTGCAAAAGATTTTCCAGAAGTCCGTGAGCTTCTTCGGAGGATACAGAAATTTTATCGATCATTTCCCGAAGCTGGTCTGTCCGCAAAGATTCAAAGCTATCGCTGATGATACCGCTATAGCCCTTGAGAGCGTTGAATGGACTCTTAAGATCATGAGCAATGATCGAGAATATACGATCTTTGGTCGCGTTGTTTCGCTCGAGAGCCTTGTTAGTTTCAGCATACTTCTCAATGATATCTTTGAGATCAGCGGTTCGCCGCTCGACCTGGTGCTCCAGATCTCGCACGGAATCCTTGAGTTTTCGCGCCATGCTTCCCATCGATCGCGCCAGCTGGCCGATTTCATCCTCGCGATGGGAACTCAATTGGAGCTGCAAATCTCCGGTTTCCATGCGACCGGCTGCATCATTAAGTTGCAGGATGGGCCTCGTCACCTGTAGACCAACCAGCAGATTAAAGGCTACGACCACCAAGACCAGAACCAAAAGCGCCAAGATCAGACTGCTGGCTGAATCTCGAAGCTGGGAGTTGTAGTTTTTTTCCTGCGCAATCGACACGACTACCAGCTGATTGATTCGCCCCATGGCTGCATAAAGGGGTCCGGCACCACTCTTGATCTGCAGTCCGTTGGTTGTCACGAGGCTATCGAGAGAACCAAAGTGATCCTGAAGCGCTTGTAAGGTGCAACGCAGCAGGCAGTCCTGATGGAGAAATACATTGCGATCAGTCCCTTCAGGTTGATAGAGCCGATCGTTATCGAAGGGTGAATGGGCCAACAAGGTTCCATCTGGCTTTACGACCAGAATAATCGCCCAGTGACCCAAGGCTATCTTTTTGAGCTGATCCTGACGCTGCTGGATCAATGCGGGGGAGGCAAGCAGAGTGGATCCCTGATCCCAAGCTTCAACTGTCATCATGGCAATCGATAGAGATTTGTCAGCAGCTTCCTCGGTCATCGCATTCAGAAAACGGGCTGATTGCCTTATGGATAACCAGGATACAAAAACCAAAACGCAAAGCCCCACTCCCAGAAGATGAGCTGTAAGATAAAACTGAAGCTTTCTTGGTTGCCACCAAACGCGCATCCCGAACCCCGCTGAGATTTCTCGCTTGTTCGGTATCGGTCGCGAAGGGGCGAGTTTCAACACAGGCTATTGGGGTGAATCGCTATAACTAGACAAATTTTAGCGTCAAATCACTGAGATAACGACGCATGCTCTTGCTCATTTCCCGGCAAATGTCGTATTTCCTCTCGCTTGCGGCCGTTTCAAGCTTCTTGGCCATTTCGCCCAGTTCAAGCAGTCCGTAGCCCGAGGCATTGCCAAACATCTTGTGGCCTATTTGACGCAATGTCTCGAAGTCTTTCTTCTCCAGAGCTGTTTCAATCTTCAGCAAATCCTCTTCCCGATTGCGAAGGTAGCGCGGAAACACACTCTCCAGCTCTTTATCGACCTCTACGATCATGCAGTCCTCCTCATGCAGCTACGATGTCCCTTTCTATATTATAGCTTAGCTCATCGAGCGGTCTAAAACTTTTGCATGATGCACGAGGTGGCACCCCAAACTTGGACTTCTTGTTCCCGGGGAGGGTGGAGCAGTCAACCTGAAGTTGACAAAGCTGGGGGAGCTTCTATAATTTGCAGACTTTTCTGGTGGCCGGCCGCCTTCCCGCCGTCTGCCGCCTGCGTCAAGCATCCAGCAAAGCGACGAGCCAAGAGACTGCTTGGGAACACAAACAGCGTCGTTTTGCCTATAACAGAGGTTGATATGAAGGCACTTGTCGAAGAAGTAAATACGGTCCAACGCCGTATTAAAGTGGAACTGTCGGCCATTGATGTCAAAAGCGCGTTTGATTCGGTCTACCGAAAACTGCAGCAGAAGGCTCGCATCAATGGCTTCCGTCCTGGCAAGGCGCCCATGAACGTTATCCGCAAGATGTACGGCACTTCGATTGCCTATGATGTCGCCGACCAATTGGTTCGCAATCACCTTTTCAGCGCCATTGAGCAGCAGTCGTTGCGCCCAATAGCGGCACCAGTTCTGGAGACCATGGATCTTCCGAAAGAAGATACAGACTATACTTTCAGCGCCTTGGTCGACATTCTTCCTGCTCTCAGTATCAGCGGCTACAAAAATTTGAAGCTAGAATGCAGCACCGTTGATGTTGGCGAAGCCGACGTCGCACGCGAGCTTGAAGTCATTCAACGCCGTCACGCAAAAACCAAAGACACCGAAGCCGACGTTAAAGCCGGGCCTAACCATATCGTGACCATCTCTCAGAAGGCGCATATTGGCGGCGAAGTGTTCAGTGAATTTACCTTCGATAGCGTCCCCGTTGAATTGGGTAAGAATTATCTCTTGCCTGAATTGGAAACAGCTTTGCTGGGTTTGAAAGCTGGCGAAGAAAAAACGTTATCGATTCTTGTTCCTGAACATGTTCATGACAAAGCAAAAGTTGGCCAATCAGCCGATTGCACTGTCAAATTGGAAAAAATAGTCGAAGTGCTCTTGCCAGAAGTCAACGATGAGTTGGCGAAGGACATGGGCGTAGATTCGCTGGAAGCTCTGCAGACTAATATCCTGGATCGCCTCCAACGCCAGTCTCAAGGCGCCAAACGCAATCAGTTGGAAACAGCCATTTTCGACCAACTGTCGTCCAGCAATCACTTCGAAGTGCCACCCTCGATGGTCGATCAAGTGATCGATAGCATGTTCGACGAAATGGACTTTGAAGGCGATGCCCAGCGCAAAGCGGCCAAAGCCGATGAAGAAGAGCGCAAGCGTTTGCGCGATACAGCCAAGCAAAGGGCCAAGAACACTCTGATCCTTTCTGAAATCATCAAATCGGAAAGCATCGTGGTCAATGATGCTGATTTTGACGCCTATGTCAAAGAGTTGGTCGGTGGATCCAATGCCGGTAAAGAAATGGATGCCAAATTGCTGGAAAGCATTAAGGCCTCGATGGGACCTCACGCTCGTGAATCCCTTTTGTTCAAAAAAGCTTTGGACTTTGTCATCGACAGCGCCGAAATCGTTGAGCACAACGCCAGCACCCCAGCTTCCTGAAGTCTTACCGAAACACTCCCAGAAAGGGAATGAGTTCTCAAAGGCTTACTTAACTGGTTATTTTCAAAAATTGTTTCTGCTACAATCATCTCCAGTCCAAGTGCGGACTGGAGATTTTTTTTTACGTCAATCTCCAACACCGTCCATCGGATGGCTGTTGATGAATCCCCCTACTCTCAAGCCCTTAGCCTGATTTTTTCGGGGTTCACCAACTCATTTCGAAAGGGAAGGATTTTTTTTCCCTAAAGACTTCATCCCGTCCGTCGAATACAGAAACGAATGTTGTGTCCTTGGAGGCAAGAGCCTTGAGAGGCATCTCATTTAGCCAATTGCGGGCTGGTCCTCGGAAGCATCTTGTCTTTGGCTGAGATGTGGCTTAAGTTAAAGCATGTATGTATTGACAACTGCAAAGGATTTTGTGGTTCGATACTCGAAGCCTAAACCCTGTGCTGCATAAGGAAGTGGTAATGGCCATCATACCAACTGTCGTGGAACAGACGAACCGAGGGGAGCGAGCCTGGGATATTTATTCCCGCTTGCTAATGGAACGGATCGTGATGTTGGGGTCGCCGATCTATGACGAGGTCGCGAATACCATTGTTGCGCAGCTTCTCTATCTGGAGAGCGTCGATCCAGAGAAAGACATCAGCATCTACATCAATTCGCCCGGGGGGTCGATTACGGCCGGCCTAGCAATTTATGATTGTATGCAGTTGATACGTCCCGATATCCGTACCTATTGCATTGGGCAGTGCTGCTCCATGGGTGCTTGGCTTCTCGCTGCGGGGAGCTCGGGCAAACGCCACGCTCTTCCTAACGCACGCATTATGATTCACCAGCCGTTGGGCGGTGCCGGTGGCCAAGCCACAGACATCGATATCCAAGCTCAAGAAATCATCAGCATGAAGAAGAAGATGACCGGCATCCTGTCGAAGCATACAGGCCGTTCGGAGCAGCAGATTACCAAGGATATCGACCGCGATTATTTCTTGTCAGCAGAGCAGGCAAAGGAGTACGGGATCGTCGATCACATCATCTCTCCGGCAAAAAAACCGAAGAAAGATTAATCGAGGGCCCGTCGGTCTATACCAGACAGACTTGGCAGAGAGCCTAAAGGGAGAGAAATTCTATGGCCAGCAAAGACAGCGGATTGCATTGCAGCTTTTGCGGTAAAGGTCAGAAGGAAGTCAAAAAGCTGATTGCAGGTCCGAACGTCTATATCTGCGACGAATGCATTCAGCTTTGCAATGACATCATCGCCGAGGAAGTCGAAAAAGAAGAGTTGCTGAATACCAGCAACAAGATACCCAATCCCAAGGATATCAAGCGAATCCTCGACGAATATGTTATCGGCCAGGAGCGGGCCAAGAAGATCCTCTCGGTGGCGGTGCACAACCACTACAAGCGCATCGATCATAAGTCGACAGGCGACGAAGTGGAACTTACCAAGTCGAACATTCTGCTCATTGGACCGACCGGGAGCGGGAAGACACTGTTAGCCCAAACCTTGGCGCGCATTCTGAATGTACCCTTCACCATCTCCGATGCAACCAACCTGACTGAGGCTGGATATGTCGGTGAAGATGTTGAAAACATCATTTTGAACCTTCTGCAAAATGCTGACTATGACGTTGAACTAGCTCAACGTGGCATCGCATATATCGATGAGATTGATAAGATCGCGCGTAAGGGTGACAACCCTTCAATCACCCGCGATGTGTCCGGTGAAGGTGTGCAGCAAGCCCTCTTGAAAATTATTGAAGGAACGATTGCAAACGTCCCCCCTCGCGGTGGTCGTAAGCATCCTCAGCAAGAATTTTTGCAAGTGGATACCTCCAACGTTCTGTTCATCTGCGGCGGAGCTTTCGCTGGTTTGGAAGACATCGTCGCCCAGCGGATTGAAACCAGTTCCTTGGGCTTCGGTGCCGAGATTCAATCCAAACGCGAACGCAATGTGACTGAACTTTTGAATAAAGTCACCACAGGTGACCTTTCCAAGTTCGGTCTGATTCCAGAATTTATCGGTCGTCTGCCAGTGATCTGTTCTTTGGCAAGTTTGACCGAAGAAGCCATGATCGACATTCTTACCAAGCCCAAAAATGCCATCGTCAAGCAGTTCCAAAAACTGTTCGACTTTGAAAATGTGCATCTTAAATTCACCGAAGGCGCGATGCGTGCCGTCGTGAAAGAGGCACTCAAGCGCAAAACGGGAGCTCGCGGTCTGCGTGCGATTCTGGAAGAGTCCATGCTCGAGATCATGTACGAAATACCCTCGGAGAAATCCATCAAGGAAGTTGTGATCACCGAAGAGCTGATACTCAATGGTGCTCAGGCGATTCTGGTGTATCGCACTCCAGAAGAAATGGCCGCGATCAATGCAGCTGCTGCACGGGAAACCAAAGACCGAGATTTCGGCACTGGTTCAACCTGATCGAAGCCGCCAAGGCCTGCCCCAAGAACATTCTTATCCGATTTGTAAGAAAGGCTCGTAAGAGCCTTTTTTAAATTTTGGCGGCCAGTAATAAGGGCTGTCTTCCTCAAATTTATTGCGCTAAGATACCTGTATGAGATCATCAAGTAGAGCGAGCGTTTAGCGGCACCTGTCCCGTCAAGGTTGGTGTGCGATCGTACTCACGAGGAGGCAGACAGAATGTCGGATGAGTCCAAGGACCCAGTTACCAAGTCAGAGGCCGTCAGAATACCGTTGCTCCCTCTGCGTGATATCCTGGTCTTTCCCTCGACCGTCGTGCCCCTTTTCGTTGGTCGGGAGAAATCTATACAGGCTCTCGAGCAAGCCATGAGCACCAACAAAGAGATTCTTTTGGCAGCGCAAATCAAGGCAAAGACGAACGAGCCCTCGCCCGAGGATATCTATGCCATTGGCACCATTTCGACCATCCTGCAGCTGCTGCGCCTACCAGACGGAACAGTCAAGGTGCTGGTCGAAGGTCAGAAGCGCGCTCGAATTTCGGAATTCTTGCAAACCGAGGACTATTTTCTGGTCAAAGCCGAGGCTTTGCCAGAGCAGAAGTCTGCCGGTGTCGAAAATGAAGCCCTCGTTCGAACAGTGAAAATGTCTTTTGACAACTATGTGCGTTTGAACAAGCGCATTCCTCCTGAAATGCTGCTTTCGATTGCTTCGATGGAAGATGAGTCCAAACTTGCTGATACACTCGTGGCCCACCTGAGCAATTTGAAATTACAGGATAAACAAAGACTCTTGGAAGAAACCAATCCAGCTAAACGCTTGGAAGATCTCTACGGTTATATCCAATCTGAAATCGAAATCATGCGCGTGGAAAAGAAAATTCGCGCACGCGTTAAACGTCAGATGGAAAAAACACAGAAAGAGTACTACCTCAACGAGCAGATGCAAGCGATCCAAAAGGAACTGGGCGACCGCGACGATGGTCGCCAGGAGATATCCGATTTGGAAAATGCGATCAAAACTCGCAAGCTGACTGACGAAGCCCGTGAAAAGCTGAACAAAGAAGTCAAAAAACTCAAGCACATGTCGCCCATGTCGGCTGAAGCAACTGTCGTTCGCAACTACATCGACACCGTACTATCTCTACCTTGGGCTGACTATTCGGAAGAAATTCGCGATACCGTCTATGCCGAAGATGTGCTCAGTAAGGATCACTACGGATTAGAGAAAGTCAAGGATCGCATCCTTGAGTATCTCTCGGTTCGGGTCCTGGTCGATGATATGAAGGGTCCTATACTTTGTCTGGTCGGACCTCCCGGGGTTGGTAAGACTTCATTGGCTCGTAGCGTCGCAACCGCAACCGGTCGACGATTCGTCCGCGTCTCACTCGGCGGCGTCCGGGATGAAGCAGAGATTCGCGGCCACCGCCGAACCTATATCGGTTCGATGCCAGGGAAAATCGTTCACGCTTTGAAAAAGGCTGGAAAATCCAATCCCGTTATTCTCCTCGACGAAATCGACAAGTTGTCTCAAGACTTCCGCGGCGATCCTTCATCCGCCCTTTTGGAAGTTTTGGACCCAGAACAAAACCATACCTTCAACGATCACTACCTGGATCTCGACTACGACCTATCCAAGGTTTTATTCCTGGCGACTGCCAACTCTCTCCATACCATTCCAAGACCTTTGCTCGATCGAATGGAAGTCATTTCCTTGGCTGGTTATACGGAAGAAGAAAAAGCTTCCATTGCCACCCAGTATTTGATTCCAAAGCAGCTCAAGGAAAACGGCTTGGATCAACAGGATGTCACCTTCCTGCCAAAGGCCACCCACGAGTTGATTCGCTACTATACCCGCGAATCTGGCGTTCGAAATCTGGAGCGTGAGCTTGCTTCGATTTGTCGCAAGGTCGCACGCAAGCATATGAAGAAGATTGAAGGTGATGCCCACGAAGAGTTGAAAGCCAAAGGCCTTGAAAGCAAAGAGTTGAAGCCTTTGAAAGAAAAACTCAAAATCGCGGCCAATGCCATCAGTGAAAAGATCAGCGAAAAATCCGTGAACAAGTACCTAGGACCACGTCGCTACAGAATTGGTCAGCAGAACGAACATAACGAAGTCGGAATGTGTACAGGCATGGCTTGGACCGAAGTCGGCGGCGACCTGCTGGTTTCCGAAGTGGCGGTGATTCCAGGCAGCGGCAAGCTCACCATCACGGGCAAACTCGGCGAAGTGATGCAGGAATCGGCTCAAGCGGCCCTCAGCTACGTCCGTTCAAGGGCCAAGTTTCTCAACATTCCCGAAGATTTCTACACTAAAGTCGACCTTCATATCCACGTGCCCGAGGGTGCTATTCCTAAAGACGGTCCGAGTGCGGGCATCTGCATGGCCACAGCATTGACCAGTGCTCTCACACATCGCCCCGTGAGCAAGGATGTGGCGATGACAGGTGAAATCACCCTACGCGGACGAGTTCTTCCCATTGGCGGGCTGAAAGAAAAAATTCTAGCGGCTCACCGTGGAGGTATCCGCAAGATCATTCTGCCCAAAGAGAACGAAAAAGACTTGATCGACTTGCCCAAAAACATCCTAAAAGACTTGAGTATCGTTCCCGTTGAACACATGGATCATGTCCTGATGCATGCTCTCGTTTGGAAACATCCCGACCAGAGCAATGAAGTTCAGGATGAGCTCTTCGAGAAACTCAAAAAAGTGACAGAAGCCGAGACGGATGAGCTGTCCTTTGCGCATTGACTCCTGTTTCCTGCACGTTACTTACTTGGAGGGCGAGGACACTCGCCCTTCTTTTTTTTACCTACCGCGTAACTGAAAAATCTTATTCTCCAGCATGACATATGGATTGCTTGGGCGAGCTAGCCTATAAATGAAGGACCACTTTCTGTGATCGCTTCCGCTCCTGTGCGCAGGCGAACAAAACGGAACAGCAATGTGAGAAAATACTTATGTCCGCTGCCCGACACGTTGTAGTGATCTTCGCCCATCCTAACCCTTCGATTTCCAAGGCTCAGAAAGCTCTCTATAAGGCTATTCATTCCATGGCAGGCGTGGAAATTCGTGATCTCTATCAGCTCTATCCTGATTTTTACATCAACGTCAAAGCCGAACAGGAGGCCCTCCGAAAGGCCGACCTCATCATATTTCAACACCCCATATACTGGTACAGCACCCCAGCCTTGCTCAAAGAATGGCAAGACGCTGTGCTGGAGCAAGGGTTTGCCTATGGACCGGGAGGCGTGGCGTTGAAGGGAAAAGATTTCCTGCAGGTCATCTCCTCTGGCGGTCTCGAATCTGCCTATCACAGGCAAGGAAGTAACCGCTTTTTACTCCCGGAGCTTTTACGCCCCTTTGAAGCGACTGCTTGGCTCTGTGGTCTCCACTATCACAAACCTTTCGCCATCCAAGGCATCGCCTCAATTTCCGAACAACAGCTCGCCCGCGAAGCTGAAAAATACCGACTGATGCTGCAGAATTATTTAGAACAGGGCCGAGCCTCTCTGCAAATCCTCGATACCACCCACCAAGGATTTGCCCCATGACTGACTCTACCCTTCTGTTTATGGTGATCTTATTTGGAGTGGCTTTGCTATCGGTACCCGTCACGGCGCGTCTCGGACTTGGGTCAGTGATTGGCTACCTGATCGGTGGAGTTCTGGTCGGACCTGAAGTCCTCGGGTTCGTCTCCAATCCTGAGAAAATTTTGCATCTCGCAGAATTTGGTGTTGTGCTCCTGCTTTTTCTCATTGGTTTGGAACTTAATCCGAAGCGCCTTTGGAAACTACGACGATCGATCTTTGGTATGGGACTCTTGCAGCTGACGCTGACTGCTCTCCTGGTTGGCCTGGGCCTGAAACTCTTGGGTTGGAGTTTGGAGGAATCAGTTGTGGCCGGCATGGGAATTGCCATGTCCTCTACCGCCATCGCTATGCAAATCACAGGCGAGCGCGGTCTCCGCAATCACCCCGTAGGACAGAATGGGTTTAGTATTCTGCTGTTTCAGGACATTGCCGTGGTTCCCGTTCTTCTGGTGGCCTCGCTCTTTAAGCCTGAAACTGCGAGCTCTGGACTCAATCTTGTGAGTATCTTAACAGCAATCGCCGCGATTCTAGCGATTATCATCGCCGGGCGCTACTTGACGCGACCGGTCTTTCGCTGGATTGCTGGAGCTCGCATTCGTGAACTCTCCATCGCCTTTTCACTTCTGATCGTAGTTGGTATTTCATTTGTGATGGTCAAAGTTGGTTTATCGATGGCGCTCGGGGCTTTTCTTGCAGGAGTCATTCTCGCCGAATCCGAATATCGCCACGAATTAGAGGCCAATATTGAACCTTTTAAAGGGCTGCTGCTTGGACTCTTTTTCTTAGCGGTTGGTATGAGCATCAAACTGCAGCTTTTGATTGAACATCCCTTGCGCATTCTGGCCTTTGTTTGTGCTCTGCTTTTCATTAAAACTCTGGTCATTTACTCGGTCTCCTGGATCTTCGGCATCAAAGATCGCGACAAACTCCTCCTAGGACTTTTGCTATCCCAAGGCGGCGAATTCGCCTTTGTTCTGTTTAGCCAGTCTATTCAAGATGGGGTCTTAAAACCTGAGGTTGCCGACCTTTTGAATGGAGTTGTGAGTTTATCCATGCTCACCACCCCTCTGCTCCTTTTAGCTTATGACAGATGGGCCGCAGTACGTTGCATTGCCGATCAAAAGCCTGAAGCTGATGCCATTCCCGATGATAAGCATCCGGTGATCATTGCGGGTTTTGGCCGAGTAGGTCAAATCGTAGCTCGCCTCCTCCATCTCAATAAAATTTCGACGACAGTGATCGATCATAGCCCGGAACATATCGATAGCGTTCGCCGCTTTGGTTCGAAAGCTTACTACGGTGATGCTTCTCAATTGAATCTTCTAGAGGCAGCGGGTCTCAGCGATGCCAAACTTCTGGTCATTGCCATGGATGATCGCGAAACCGTCACCCAGTTGGCCGAAACAGTTCGCAAACACTACCCCACTCTACCCATTTTGGTGCGCGCCTATGATCGAACGCATGTCCACGAACTGTTCGACAAAGGCATCGAGCACATGGAGCGGGAAACCTTCGGCTCCGCCCTCGGCATGGGCCGTAAGGCACTGCAACTTATGGGTATTCACCCCTATCAGGCGCACCGATCAGCACTCAGGTTTGAAGCCTACGACCTTGAAGTCTTGCATCGACTGCATCCCTATCGCGGTGACGAAAAACAATTCATCTCGAAAACGCGCGAAGCTCGGGAACAATTGGAGAAGCTCTTCGCCGAAGATGAGCAGACTCTAAAGAGCGATACTCAAGGATGGGATTAGTCTTCGGTCAAATCAAAAGATCCTAGAGCCTAGGCAACCCCTAGAGACTCTTTCACAGCGAAAGTTAATCGAAAGAGACTCATCTCTCCCTCGATGCCTTTCAATTTGAATTCTCCGGCACTTTCCCAAAGCCCGTCGTCCAGGAACTCTATGACCACAGGTGTCGCGAGGATTTCTCCGGGTAGAGCACAGGTTTCAACTCTAGAGGCGATATTGACTGTATTGCCTACGGCCGTATAGTCAGAACGTCTTTCACCACCAAAGCTGCCGACAATTGCTGGACCATGATGAATACCAATGCGCATTTGGAAACTAATACCCTCGGTGCTTAGCCAACTTGAATTCAATTCAGTCAAGGCATCTTGCATCAGTCGAGCGCATTGAGCCGCTGCGTGCGCTTGAGTTCTGGGATCCATAGCACGAGGGGCTCCGAAGATCACGAGTATACCGTCTCCCATAAACTTATCGATCGTTCCCCCGACACTAAAAATGACATCGGTCATGCGAACCAGAAAAGCGTTCAGAATCCGAGCCATTCGCTCGGGTCCAAGTTTTTCTGTCGACTGGGTAAATCCACAGAGGTCTGCAAAAAGGACGGTGATGGTTCGCAGCTGTGCCGCATCATCAAACTTGGCTTTTCCTGCCACAAGATCTTCCACGAGATCAGGCGGCAAAAAGCGCTGCAAAACATTGGTTGCTATGAATCGGTTGAGCTCATCGATACGGCGCTCCCGCTTCTTTAGATCTAAGAGATTGTCCACTGTCGACAGCAATTCCATCTCATCAAAGGGCTTACCAATGTAGGCCGAGGCTCCAATAGAAGTCGCATAGGCTTTACTCTCACTGTCAGTTTTGGCTGTCAAAAGAATTGTCGGAATAGAAGCCAACTCCTCGATAGAGCGAAGTCGGGCAATAAAATCAGGTCCGTTCAATTCAGGCATAAGCCAATCGCTGACAATAATATCAATGGGAAGCTGGGCGTTCAGGAGCAGATTAAGTGCCTGCAGACCATTCCGCGCGAATAGAACATGAAATCCTGCTTGCCTCAATATCGATCCAACCATAACTCGCATATCACTGACATCGTCGACAACCAATATGGTCGCCTTCGCATCCACGGGTTTCTCGGTCGACAGCCCCAGCTTTTCATCAACTCTAACTTCCAGCTCCAGACCAGCCAATTGCCAGTCTTTCGACTTGGTCTGCTCGGACTCGTCGAAAACCCGGAAGCGAATCGGACTCCTATTCACATAGCTCTCGATAGCCTTAGCTTCCTGTTCCAAATTCGCTGGCTTGTAAATGATATAGTGGGCATGAGCGTCGGTAATACCTGCAGCTAGTGTCGCTTGCGAAGTTTCTCCGGTCAGAAGTATACGAAAGGTATCAGGCGAAATTTTGCTCACAAAAGCCAGTAGATCGGTGCCGCGTTCGCCGTCTAGGCGTGCGTCGGCCATGACAACTCGCACCTGGTAATCATGCAATAGAAGGCGTAGCTGCTCTCCATGCGATACAATTTTGATATTCTCGAGCAGAGTGTACTTTGCCAAAGCCGCATGAACATCCTGCTGCATGAGAGGATCATCTTCTATGTAGATCAGGTCAAGAATTGGACGATCTGGATCCTGAGAGCTCGCCGCACGTTCCTGCAATATCGAGAAGAAACTAGCATCCAAGGGTTGCTCGAACCATGCATCGATGGCCTCAGCGTGGAGAGTTCGCAGATCGCTCTTCTGTTTATCTTTGGTTGCGATCAAAACTTTCCAGCAGTGTGGTTGCCTCGCGGCAACTTCCAAGAGGTGATCCATTTCTGGCCCCACATTGGTCGAACACATGAAGACATTGATGAGATGCGTATGCAAAATCTGCAGGGCCTGTTCAGGATCTTGGGCTGTTTTTATCGTACCGTGCCAAGCACTCCTCCTGATCTGCTCCAGAAGATCCCGCAAGTCATCCTCATCTCGATCAAGGACGAGAATATCGATAAAGTCTTGGCTATTCAAACTGGGAAACTGAACCCAAAACGCCGAACCCAGATCCTTACGGCTTTTGACACCCACTTTACCATTCATGTGCTCCGCTAACTCTTTGACCAGAGCTAAACCCAATCCTGTCCCCTGCTGTTCCTTCTGGTGGGGCCCATCGATCTGCGAAAATAGCTTGAAGAGCTTTTCCTGCTCTTTCTCAGGAATGCCAGGTCCATCATCGATGACTGTGATCCTTGCAAACCCATCTGTTTGCTTCAATTCCACTGTAATGTGACCGCCTCGGCTCGTGAATTTAAGAGCATTGGCCAGATAATTGAAGACTATCTTTTCCAAGGCATCGGCCTGCGCCATGACCCGAATATTTTCCTGCTGACCTAGTTGACAATCAACCCTGAATTCAATGCCTTTTTCCTGGCAGGCGCTGACAAAATAGGGCGCCAAACCTTGCACAAAACCCTGGAGATCAATTTTATCTAATCGAAGCCGAGTCTGGGATAGGGTTACTTTCTGAAAATCGAGCAGCTGATTGACTAGGCGAAAGAGTCTTGTTGCATTCCTTTTGACGATGTCTAAAGAACTTTGGCCAGGATTTTCCCGCTGAGCCGTTGGCAGCGAGCCCAGAATGAGGGTCAGCGGAGTCCGGAGTTCGTGAGATATCGAACGGAAGAAACGAGTCTTTTGATCATCAGCTTCCTGCATGCTTTCGTGAGCCAGAACCAGATCCCGCTTCTGCTCTTCCAGTCGCTCTTTTTGCAGCCTCAGCTTAAAGGTCTGAAGTTCAACTTCCTGCTGTAGGTTCTTCGAGAGACGATCAGCAGTTCGGAAAGCATGG
This sequence comes from Oligoflexus sp., assembly GCA_041736645.1. GTDB lineage: Bacteria > Bdellovibrionota_B > Oligoflexia > Oligoflexales > Oligoflexaceae > Oligoflexus. The sequence goes on from JBGSTF010000193.1 coordinate 17,516, forward strand.
GCAAAATTATATCCAACCACCAACGATTGCATGAACGTGAAGAGTACCATTCCATACTGACCAAGAAAAGGAAACCTTATGAGGTTAAGATAGATGAGATAGTCAAAGTTTACAGCCAGGGTAAAAACGGCGATTCCTATCATTGCAAAGAGCGAGGACTTGACCCCTCGTCGATACGCTCGAATAAGTCCTCCGAAGGACCACAGAGTCAGTGGTGTGAGAATCGCCCAAACAGTATATCCCAAAGGAATGACCGTCTCAATCCATATCAAACTGCTAACGACCCAAGCGCCGAAAGAAATCCAACACACATTAACGACTTTACGCCCAAGGAAATCTGGAAATGACCTCTTCAAAAACTCTAGATAGGCGCAAATTCCAAATGGCAATTGAAAGACCATGAGATACATATAAATCATAGACAGGGTAAAATGTGGAGTTGAAAATATCTCGAAATAGACGCCTTCCGTACAGATATATCGCAGCAGCATATTGGCTGAAACAATCATCATGAGAAGACTTGGTTTGTCTTCCTGACGAAGGAGAAACAACGCTAGGTTAATCAGAATGAGCATTCCAAACATACCCATGGTCAGAAACGATTCCCGATCAGCCCATGCTATCGACCTCTGCATAGGTAGCTTTTCATCGAAAATCGGAGAGGCATAGAGACAGCCGTCGATAATGTAAGACGATTGCGAGACTATCAGCCAAGCTTCATCCTCCACCATTTCAGGCAATTCATTGACAATTCTTCGATATTGGGGAATGAAGCCTTCGATCGTCGCAGTGTTCACACCACTCTGTCCTAAGAGAACAAGCTTGCTACTTTTTGGCCATAATATCCAGCTCTCATGGGTGCCCATGAATTGTCCCAAGGTCACAGAGAGTGGACGCTCCAGTGTTCTGAGTCCTTTTAGATGCATGATATAGGTCGCATACCCCCGAGGCTCAACAGGGGGTGGGAGTTTTTTCCAGGGCAAACCAAGAGCTTGAACCAAAGTGAAAGGCTCAGTCTTAAAGAGCTGTGCCTTCAATTCGTCAGGCGTGAAGAATCGCTTCCAGTAGAATTGCCATTCACCATCTGTGACCAAAGGCCCATCTTTCTTGAAGTCCCAAGTACTAACGTCCAATTCACCGGCCTGTGCTTTCAAACGCTCCCGAGCGAGTGACGACCCTCCAAAGGCTAACAGCCAAGTCAACCCGAAAAAGATGAAGATTGAGCTGCTAAGTCGTCTCATGGTGGACCACCTCGCGACTCTTCTTTTGGACTAATATCACCTTGAAGCAAGGTGTTCCGGCGCTTTGATCCAATTCAATTGTTCCGTGGACTCGTTGTAAGAGTCGCCATACAAGCGAAAGCCCCAGCCCTGAACCTTGTGGACCCTTACTCGAAAAACCTCGTTCAAAGATCTGTTTGGCATGGGCTTCCGGGATCAATTCACCAGCATTGCTAACGCTTATGACCAACTTTTCCTGAAAAATATCCGTTTGAATCTTGAGCCAACGCTCGCCACTGGGCAACTGCCTTAAAGCATCACTGGCATTGCTCAATATATTGAGCAAGACTTGCATGAGGCCACCGGCACTCATCTGAACCGTGGCTCTCGTTAAAGACAATTCCACTCTAATCTTTTGTCTCATCAATCGCGGACGGCACAGTTTTAGAACGGCGTCGATAGTTTTGACCACTTCGCAACTGACATCGCCTTCTTGTGTCCTATTAAATTCCAAAATGTCCATGATCAGTTCTCGAGCATAGCGCGACTGATCCCTTAGCAAAACGAAAGAACGTACCAAAATCAATTGATTGTCACAAAGCATGCGATCTGCTTCTGGGAGTTCCTGGATTTTGACCCAGATCTCGTGTTTGTCTTCCTGGGGGATTGTTAGATGAGCTAGGCGCATACGAAGCGACCTAAGGACCGGGTCTTCACTCTGCTTGAGGCTCAAAAAGCTAAGGCCGTCCGCGCCACCCTCTCCGCTATCGCTCAGTTCCCCCTCGGCGAGAATTTCTGCAGCTTTCGGCCAAGCTTTGGTGGCGATAGGCAGACATTGAATCAATGTGCTCAACATGCGCCGATCAATGCGCTGATTGAGATCAGAAAATTGGAAAATATTCTTCAACTCGTGGCTGAGTTCACCGAGCAGTTCGCCTAATTGAGCCAAACGGTCCCGTTCTTCCAATTGCACCATCCGCCGGTTGACTTCCAAACGATAGAGGAGATTGCGCACTCGCATATTCAGTTCTACTTGATGAATCGGCTTCGCCAGATAGTCATCGGCCCCCAGACCTAGACCGAACATTCGGTCGTCATCACTCGCTCTGGCTGTTATCAATATGACAGGAATATCCAGAAGCAAAGAATCCGCTTTCATCGCCCGAAGAACATCTTCTCCTGAAACCTGCGGCATCATCATATCAAGGAGAACTAGATCAGGTATCTCCGTCCGCATTTTGACGAGAGCCTCCTGCCCCCCAAAGGCGACGATAACTTCATAGCCTTGCTCTTCCAGCATATGCTCGATGACTTCACAGTTGATCTCATTGTCATCGACAACCAAGATTCTTTGTTGCAACTGACCTTCTTGGCGAACCTCTATAGCTCGATTGAGACGCGACAAAGCAGCTATAGAAGAGTCATGAGATTGATCCGCAAATGGCGAAGGACGCTGTTGACGCGCTTGAGAATGAACCTTACTTTGCTCCGGAATGCGAACTCGAAAGACAGAGCCTCGGCCTGGTTCGGATTCCACCTCGATGCTTCCGTGCATCAGATTCACTAGATCGCGAACCATCGACAGGCCAAGCCCCGTGCCTTCATAGTTGCGCCTAGTATCACCTGCAACCTGCCGAAACTCCTCAAAAATACCCTCTAAATGGTCCTTAGGGATGCCAATTCCTGTATCCGAAATCGTCAAAACAATGGCTTCTTTTTCGCGTTTGATTTTCATCTTCACATAATTGCTTCGATGAGGGTCAGCGAATTTGAATGCATTGCCTAGTAGGTTCCGAAAAATTGTCGTCAGTTTTTCTCTGTCGCCAATGAAATTAGCATCCTGATCACCCCAAAACCTCTCAGCTTCAAATCGGGAGTCAACGCGCTTGAGAAGCAATCCTTCCGCAAGATTACAAACTTCAGAGAAAATATCGTCCAAAGAGATAAGACTATTATCGAGCGTCAATTTGCCTTTTTTTGATTTCGCCAAATCCAAAATAGTGTTCACTTGATTCTTCAGAGATTCGGCAAGCCTTATACATTTTAAGAGCTGCTGCTTCGATTGAGCTGTCTGCTCGCCATAGCGATTATCACTAAGCAGCTGCAAAAATCCTATAATTCCATTCAGGGGAGTTCGTAGTTCGTGGCTGGTATTATGGAAAAACAGAGTTCTGGCGCGTTCTTTCTCGCTTATTTCGAGCAGCAGCTCTTCATTTCTTTGGTAAGTCCGAGCGAACATTCTGCCCGTGATCAAACTTTGAGTGAAGGCAAAAAACAAGATAGCATATTGAATGAGAAAGATATTGGGCACTTGATGAAAGAAGACCAAATAGTCGTTCAAGCCTGCAATGGTCAAGGCCGAAAATCCCCACACTGTTAAATCCATATCCTGGGTCTTTTTCCACCTTAAATAGAGGATGGCGAAAAACAAGGAAAGACCACTGCTGAGGAGAACAAAAAAACAAAGTCCGATCACGTTGGCGACGATCCAATCAAAACCCATGACCCACCAGGTCAGAATCATTAATAGATTAAAGCCTATAGAGAATTGTTTAAGACGCAGCAGGAAAGGCAACGGTTGAATTCTGGAAAAAATGACAAGCAGCACCACGATGGTCATATGGGTCGACCAGTAATTCAAGAAGAGCCCCAAAGGCTCAATCCATCGAGTCAGATGAAAGAACCAATACATCAACCATTCTGTTGCCGAATAGCGAAGCAGAAGAAGGAGGGTAAAGATAACAGAGAGCAAATCGAGTTGACTGCGTCGCCGCCCAAGGAAGAGTGCCAAGCCATAAAGAGCAATTACTGAAAATCCCCCCATCACCAGCGCTCGTTCCATCTGCTTAAAAATCTCTTCGCTATAAATAGCCTGGCTCAGGCCCAGGCGAGGAAAAGACATAATCCCGACACTGTTGTAGAAGGAACTGATGTGTAGAATCAAACTTATCTTTTGATGGCGAAGCAATGAGAGGGGCAACGGAATCACCTTCTCACTGAGTTCACCTATCGTTTCTTGCCGTGACTTTCCTACTTGACCTGATCGAGCCAGCTCTATGATCAGTCCCGATTCGTCATCAAGTCCGTAGAGAACATAAGCTGATTGAACCATCCAAAGTCTGAGACTCATCTCTGCTTGTGACTGGGGCAGAGTCATGCTCATCATGTAAGTGCCATAGCCAATGGAGGCGTCCTGCTCATAAAGAGGAGAGGTGTTCGGCGATCCAGGAATCCGACTGAGCTGCCATTGACTAGGAGCTACCTTGGCCTGGGCTGGATCGATGAAAGCCAGAGGGTAAAAGAGCCACTCTCCATGCAGAGAAATGTTTCCCTGCTGGTCAAAATTCCAATTTTGGAGATCAATGTGGCCATTTTTCAGCAAGGGCTGCCTACGATCTGGCAGGGATAGCACCTGACAGCCGGCCAGCCAAAAGCTGAAACATAGCAGGAACAATCGAAGCATGGAGACCTCCACTCTACGTGTCGGTCAGGGCTTCGAAGGTATTGAATTCAATGCAACATCAAATTCTTGGAAATTTTGCCAATTCATCGATTTTAACGCTGAGGCTCACGTATCTGGATCCAGTCCAGAGCAAGGATTTAACTCGCTTTGGAGAGTTTGCCCTTGTCTCTGAACAGCGGAATCGATAGACAAAAGCAAGGATTTCCTTGGCTTTGATCCAAATGAATGGATCCACCAACTCTTTGAATCAGACGGCGACTGATTGCCAAACCCAGGCCGTGGCCTTGCTGGAGAGACCCTGTTGTGCCTCGACTGAATATTTGATCAGCGAGATCTGCTGGTATTTTTGCCCCTCCGTTACTCATCATAAAGACGAGATTGAGCCCTTCGGTCCTCGCTTCCATACGGATCCATCTTTCGGCCATGGGCAATGTCTGCAAGGTGATCGTTGCATTGCTCAAGAGATTGAGCATCACTTGCCTGATTTGCATAAAATCAATTGCTATTGCGGTGTCTGGAAGTTCATGCTCAACTTTAATTTTGAGCTTCTTCAGTTTCGGACTGGTCAAAGACAGGATGGAATCAGCCGCTTCCTTGACTGAACAATAATCATTTTGCGAGGGTTTGTTAAAGTTCAGAACATTCACAATCAACTCTTGGGCAAATCGGGTTTGATCGCGCATCAACGCGAAGGATCGAACCAACCCGAGTGTCTGTTCGCATAGGAGTCTATCATCGAATGACAGGTCCTGGATTCGATGCCAGAGCATCTGGCGATCAGCCATAGAAATATCCAAATAGCTGATCCGCAATCTCAGAGCCCGCAGAGTGGAATCTTGAGCTAAAGTTGGATCCTGAAAGCTCAGAGACTTCACTGCAACACTACCACTCTCTACTTGCTTTTGATCGACAAAGCTTGCAGCCGCTAGCTCCCATGACTGGTCTTTAATGGGCAACTTTCGCACCACATGCTGCAAAGCTGCACTATCCAACTTGCCCGCTGCATCTGAAAATTGAAAAACGTTTTTGAGTTCATGGCTCAAATCACTCAGAAGTTCGCCTAGCTGGGCCATTCGCTCTTGTTCTTCCAAAGCAAAGCTGCGACGCTGCAGGTCCAACCTTTCCAGTAAGTTTTTAACTCGGAAGCTCAGCTCTTCAGCATGAAGGGGCTTCGCCAGATAGTCATCAGCGCCGAGACTCAAACCAAAAATCCGATCATCGTCGCTGGCTCGAGCGGTAATAAGAATAATAGGTATTTCCCGAAGCATGGGATCAGCCCTCAGGGTTCGAATAACATCCTCACCAGACATTTCAGGCATCATCATATCCAGCAGCACCATATCAAAGCTCTTAACCTTCAGTCGCTCCAAGGCTCCTCGTCCAGATAGTTCGGATTCCACAGTATAGCCGCGTTCTTCAAGCATATGCTGAATGACTTCGCAGTTTATTTCATTGTCATCCACAACCAGGATTCGCGCTGAGCCAAAGACTTTTTCGGGGACAGATATCGCGACTTGGTTGGACCCAACTAAAGCAATCTGGGCAGTACTTTCAGATAATATGGGTGCAAGTGTTTCAGTCCGAATAGCGGCGATCTGAAGTTTGGATTGCTCTGGAATAGTGACCGTAAAAATACTGCCTTGATCAACTTTAGACTCTAGCTCAATACGACCTTGCATCAGCTGCACAAGGTCACGCACCATGGAGAGACCTAAGCCGCTGCCTTCATAGGCACGTCTCGCATCTCCAGCTACCTGCTTGAACTCTTCAAAAATGACAGAACGTTGATCTTCAGGAATCCCAATCCCTGTATCTTGAATACGAATACGGAGCTGGCCGTCACGCTTTTGGACTAGCATTGCGACGTGATTAGGACGCCGGGGATCAGCAAACTTAAACGCATTGCCCAATAGGTTGCGAAGAATGGCTGCCAACTTTTCCTTGTCTCCAATGAAGTCTGGACGTTCTGGGTCCCAATCCACTTTGACTTCAAACTGACTATCACTCTTCTTCAGCACCAGCCCTTCGGCTAACTCTTTAGCCTCTGCCACAAAACTAGGCAAAGAAATCACGCTATGGCTGAGATTGAGCAGTCCCTTCTTGGCTTTTGCCAAATCAAGAATGGTATTGACTTGATTTTTCAATGACTCCGCCAGACGCAAACACTTATTGACCTGAAGTCGGGCTTGGTCACCAATTTTTCCGTAACGTTCATCGCGCAACAAGGTAAGAAAGCCGATCAGACCATTCAGCGGAGTTCTCAGTTCATGCGAAGTATTATGAAAGAACAGAGTCCGCGCTTGCTCTTTCTCACTGATTTCTACCAAGAGTTTTTCGTTCTGCCGATGGGTGCGATCAAACCGCCTTGCCGTGATCATGCTTTGACTAAAGGCAAAGCAGAAGACCCCATAGTGAAACAGGTATAGATCGAAATTCATCAGGATTCCTGAGACATAGTCGTTGACTTGGACCAGCATAAGGATGGACACGCTAAACAGCACATAGCCACTGTCTTGTTCCCTCCTCCGAAAGAGTTTCCAGACCGATCCCACAATCAGAAAGAGCACCACAAAGTGCGGGATCAAAAAAATCGTATTGACGTGACTCATAAAAAGCGATGCTTCGAAAACTGACTGGGACGCTATGTGCAAGCCAGTGATAATAGAGGAAGCGATGCTGAGGCGTCGAAGCCATGTCCCGCCGTAAAGCGAATGTAGCAAGAATGTATAGGTCGTCAGGGCCAAGGTGCTAAAGTAGAAAAGACTAAAATAGGCAAGGCTATAGCCAGTATTATTGGCTGGAATAAAATCAAATTCGAGCCATTCTGTAATGAAGTAGCGCCCGAGGAAACAGAGGGCCAGGAGCGACACATAAAGATCGGCCTTCGTACGGCGCGACTGGAAAAACATAAAACCGGCGTGAAGGGCAATCATGCCAAAGGCGCCCAGAAGAAACGCCTCCTGCAGCGCATTGCGCTTGAGCAACTTTTCAATTTGGGGAGCTGAACCCAGCCTAGGAGCCGATGTAAATCCTTTGGTCCTTAAATACGAACTGGAATCGACAACAATCAAGAATGATGGCTCCTCCAGCAAAGCATCGGGAATGAGCACCTTGGTTTCTGATCCATGCCACAGCGCGGTCCCTATTTGTTCGCTGACGATCCCACTCCCACCCATGATTTGACAGCTTTGCGTCACGAGCGAGCACAGCCGTAGTCGGTGCGATCCCATGACGTGATATACATAGAGCATCATATTTCGAAGTGAACTTTGTCCCCGCTGGACGTGCAGCATATAGCTTCCAGTTTGATGAGTCCCCGCCGGTACATCAATCAATCCGTAGTCAGGAATTTGGATTGGTTCACTTTTTTCCCAATCCTCCCAGGGATGCTCGCTCAATCGCGAATGATAGCGCCAGGATCCACGCAATTCCAAATTTCCTTGCTCAACAAAATCCCAAGCGGCGACGTTCAGAATTCCTTGCTTCGGTCGAGGTGAGGATTCCCCAGCAAGTGAGGCAGATGCTGCAAAGAGCAACGCAGCACTCAAGAAGTATCGAATGAATTGAGACATATGAAAATCCTCCAGTTCTCTGATCGGAAAAATAACAAGATGGTTAAGCATCGCCCAAGCACAGGGGCCCGGTGGGCCTCCGATTCTTTTGCTAATGTAATGATTCCAGGCTTTGGTCTTGCATCAACCTGCGTTCGTCACACGCAGACAGCTACTCTTAGAGGAAACGGCGATGCGGAAAGAAGCACGAGCAATCCCTGCACTCATCCCATGGGTTTGAAGAGAGAAACTATGCAGCCTTTGGAACAGCGAACTTCCATATTTTTTTTACGCTGATAAACTGTGTTGCGCTTGATGATCTATCGCTTGCGATGAGAGGAGTTGAGCATTCTCTATTGCCCCTGTCTTTCTGTTGACCTCCCAGATAAGTTCATGGTCTACTCGCGCAGTTCTTCCGAACCAAACTAATCTTTCTGAGGAGTTCGCCTATGCGACTGAATACCCGTATGCTCGTAGTGCTCGGATCCCTTGTTTTTCCTGCCTTTGCGGCTATGGCTCAAGACAGCTGTCAACTGCGATCGGGTTGTGATGAAGCAAAACTTTGCACCAATCCTGACGATGCTGGTGCAAAAGGCAACTGGACAGTAGGTGCCAGAACACTCAAAGTCAAAGGACTGAACGTTGAAGTTTGGTATCCAGCACTTGCTGAAAGCGCACTGGACGCAGCCCCTCGCAGCTACGACCTTCGCAAGTGGCTCCCTACAGCAGAGCAAAAGAAAATTCCTGACGCCAAAGTTCCCCCTCAAGTGTGTGACTGTTTCGGCGATCTTCCACTCGACACCACCCACGGGCCTTATCCAGTCATTCTGTTTGCCCATGGCACAGCAGCATTCCGAACTCAATCTCTCAGCTTAATGACTCACCTAGCAAGCCGCGGATTTATCGTCCTCGCAGCTGACCATCCAGGGCTCTATCTTGGCGATCTGTTACAATTTAAGTTCGGTGCAAAGGTCACAGCGGATTTGGAAAGCATCGTCTCGGCTCTTAAAGCTAAAGATCCTGTTCTTGCATTTCTTCAAGACTCGGTTCAGCTCAATCACATTGGGATGATCGGGCATAGCGCAGGTGGAAGTGCTATCGCTGCAGAGGGCGCCTTGGAAGGGGTCGAGTTTCTTGCGCCTATGGCTGCTGGCGGAACGAAAGCTTTCCCAGGACTCAAAGGCTCAATAATTTTGGGTGCATTGACTGATAAAGTGGTCGCCTACAGCAAGCAACAAACTGGCTTTCAGCAGTCTCCTGCTCCCAAACGTTTGGTTGGGATCAGCAATGCCGGTCATTTGGCCTTCTCGGATCTTTGCGCGCTCAAAAATAGTGATGGTGATGATCTCGTTGCAGTGGCTAAAGCCTATAAGATCAGCAACGCTGGACTTGCCACCAGTCTTTGGGATGGCTGTGCCAAGGGGCAATTGGAACCGACCAAATCCATTTCAATCGTCAACTATTCGGTTGCTGCTGGTGCTGAAGAAGTTCTTCAGTGCGCTGATCGAACCGAGTCTTTCAAAAATTTCCGTAGCATCCACCCCGATGTTGCTGAATTTACTGAAGCCTTCTAATGATTGAGAGGCCGAGGTTCGGCCTCCTCTCTGCCCTCATACGCCAGCGGCCTTAGCACTTGCCTCGGTAGATTTTACCTCTCCAGCTATAGCTTTCGCCACCGATAGCTTTATCGCAGATGAGTCTATCGATTAAGTGGAGTTGGAAGTATGGCAAAAAAGGAAGCAATCGTTCCCGATACGCTGGAATTTGTCGAAGGACTCAAGCGCCGTTGGATGGCAACCGTCGATGCTATCGTCGATCCATTGATGCTCATTGATAAAGAATACACGATTATTCAAGCTAATCGAGCAATGTCAGTTCTCTCCAATCGCGACATCAAACACGTGATCGGCAAAAAGTGCTACCAGATGTTCGCTGGCCGCAATGCTCCCTGCCCAGGATGCCAACTCATTGAAAGTATAGATGAAAAAAAGCCTATCACCTTTGATTTGAAGCAGGTCTATCCGGGCCGTATCTATGAGGTCACGACTCAACCTATCTTTGGCAGTCATGGCGAATTGGAAGGATCCCTGCATATCTATCGCGACCGAACCCTGGCCAAGCAGCTGCAAAACCAGCTCATCCAACATGAGAAGCTCGCTTCGATTGGTCTGCTTGCCGGTGGAATCGCCCACGAAATCAATAATCCCCTCGCCGGCATCCTGCTTTTTGCACAGATGCTACTCCGAACAATGGATAAGGAAAGCGAGCACTATCAGGATGTAGTGGAAATTGAATCAGCCGCGAAACGCTGCAAAACAATCGTTGAAAGTCTTTTGGACTTTGCACGTAAACAACCCGGCCTAGAGGACAAGAAGAACGAAGCTGTGGTCGACCTGCAGGATGCCATGGAATCGGCCTTAAGGTTTTCAACAGTCGGTGGAGCTGCCGATCGCGTTGAAATCAAGGAAGAGTGGGGACCTCATCGCGCCACCACCCGCGGCAACCGCAATAAGATCATTCAAGTATTCCTTAATCTTATTCAGAACGCAATTCAAGCGATGCCCAACGGTGGTCAGCTGACTCTTCGCACCGGCCTCTTGGATGATGAGCGAGGACACTGGTCGGTGGCTGAAATCATGGACCACGGTATTGGCATTCCACCCGAGCATATGAAAAAAATATTTGATCCATTCTTCACCAGCAAAGGTGAAGGCCAAGGTACCGGATTGGGTCTTTCAATCTGTCATGGAATTATCCATGATTTGCACGGCATCATTGAAGTGGAAAGTCAGCTGAATCGTGGCAGCTGTTTCCGGGTTTTGGTCCCAAGACCTGATGTTCAAAAGCAGGTGGGGTAATCCTGTGCAAAGTCCACTCCGCATGAAGGCATCGCCGGAACGCTTCGCAAGTTTTGCGGCAGCGATCTTTGCGATATCTATGAGTTCAGCCCTCATGCTCATTGGCTATCAAATGACCAGGTCTCATCCCTTTGCAATCGTCTTTCCAACATTACTCTGGCTCACAGGAATGGGATCTATCTTTGGAATGTCTCTTGGGATTTTCATGGTCCTTCGAGATGGACGACAAACTATTCAAGGACTTCTGCATCTTGGTCTATTCGGACTATCCTTTTTGCTTTTCACATCCCAGCTTGTGTTCATGTCGCTACCCCTCAATCCCAGTGTTATCTATGGACTTTACTCACTGCTCATCTTAGCTTTCATACTGGTCCTTAACGAGCATATGGCAAGACTCCTTGGCTCGCCTTATGCTGAGCGAGCGAGTCTGGCACTGATCCTAGGTCTTCTGCATCTAAGCATAGTCACTTGGGAGCTTCGTTCCCTCCAATTTCAGGGCATCGAAGAGCCTGCCTTGCAATGCATCCGCACAATCTCTTTCGCACTGCTGCTGCAGCCGCTCATGGTGCTTGGACTGCGCAATATGGCCGCTCGTAAGAATCGAGTTCCAGGTCGCTTCAGTGCTGCTCGGCGAATCAAATCATCATTCAAACGTCATCCTGAAAAATTCACACTCTATTTTGTCCATTGGTTCTTTTGCGCATTGACGGGTTTTGGTTGCCAATGGATTCTCAATCACGTTGCTCCTGAGCAGATTGATGCCCCCTGGCTGGGTTCAAAAATTCTGTGGGGTTCTGTCGCTTTGAATTGGATACCAGCATTGCTGCATCAATTCAAAGCTTGGCGAGAATCTCAGGCTTTGCCTCGACATATCCGCAGTCACTTGACCCTCGGCGGAAGTCGTGCTGAGGACTTTCTTAAGCAGCATCATCTGCCTCGTGCCGCACAGGAAACCTGGCTTGGACTTCGGACTGCGATCATTATGATTGATCACGACCCGCATGAAGACTGCAGGGTACATCTACCAGCTTTGCTCTATCGCGCTAGGCAAATGCAATGTGAGCAGATCATGACTCGTATTTTTTCCGAACAGATCCTGAGCACACAAAGCCAAGGGTCTCAGTTGCTGATGTCGGTCGATCCTGAGCACGGCATTACAGGCTGCACTGAATCGCTACTTATCCTCACAGTGCTCTATTTGGATGGTTTGCCACTCGTCGAAAAGCGTCTCAAGCAATTAGTCCGCTTGCTACCTCTACTCGATCCAGACCTATCACGAGTTCTTTCTGAAAATAAAGTGGAGCAACTCTTCAGCCGACTGCAGGGGTTTTTTCATTTAGATTTCAATTGGATCGATCAATCTATGCGCAGTGGAGTGGATGAGGCCAGCTTTGACATTCGCTTGGAAAATTTGAATCCCAAGGAACGCCAACGCGTTTTGACCCAATTGAGTTCGGCTCAGTGGTTGGGGAATTTCATTTGGATCAGTGAATCTGCGCGGGATCGGCTAAAATCGGAATCACCCTTTCTGGCTTCAGCGATCGAACGCTGGCCCATTCAACTGGAACAAACCCTTGGAAAATCCATGGAGACAGCCATATTTCTAATTAAATTTGAAAATCTCATTCCTCGTCTACAGCGTTATCATGCCTTGGACCAGATTCGCAGTCGGCTAGCGCCTTTGCCATTAGGCCCTGACTCACAACAGCTTTGCGAAAGCATGGATGCGGATCTTACTCAGGAGCTCGATCATATCGACCTCCAAGCCCTTCTGAAACGCATGAAAGAACATGATTGGCAGGGCTTTCGTGCTAAAGATATGGCTCTGGAAATTTTGCTTAAAATGGTCGCCAAAGCCGATCAACTGGAAAGAAATGTACGGATTGGGAAAGGCGATTGGCATAATTTCAGGCGAGAAGCGAAAGATCTGGTCCAAAAGATTGGCTATCCCAGTCAGGAGCTCCATCGGGCCCATCTCAGCAAGCTTGAGTTGCGACAATTGCACGAACTCCAACGAATATGTCTCGAACCAGATCACCCACGCTGCAGGGAGGCTTGGTTACTGCTGGCGAGTCTGCCAACTCGCAATCTCAGTGCCGATTCTGTAGCTCAACTCTTGCAATCGATTGCTGTAGCGTGCCAGTCACCACTTCTCAGAAAGCATGAGATTATTCTCCAGAAGTCAGTAGAAGCCTTCTTCCAATTGGCACGAGCTCTGCCAATCAATCGAGACCCTGAAGTTCAGCGAGTCTTTGAAATTCTGGCCAAAACCCTGATCGAGGTAGATTCTGAACAGGAAATTCTGCTGGCCTTTATGGATGGTAAATTAGCAATGGACCAGCAGCGAGGCAATGAATTGCCCATCCATGGACCTGTGCTTCAAATGTGGCGAGAAGCTATTGAAAACTTGCTCGAGCAACCCGATCTTTCTCCCAACGTGCAAAGTGCGATTGAACTTCGCTGGCGAAGCTTTGTCGGAACGAATGAACCTCAGCCTCGAGCGGCATCTTAACCTTTTAATAAGCAGACGCGGAATGCCTTTGTATTCAACATATCCACAGCACCTTGTCGGGAATTCCGCTCGGGGTATAATCAATGAACTTAGCAAGTCCATGTGGCAGTCGCTAGGCAAAGAGCGTTTCGTAACCAGACTGTGGGTGGTCTTACTTTTCATTTTTGCTCTTCCGCTAGAGGCCTATACACTAGAGAAGTCGGTCCTTGATCTTCGCTCTTGGAACAAAGCAACGACATCGAGCTTTTCGGTCAAGGGTCAAGCGGAATTTTTTCCCAATGTGTTTTTAAGTGAAGAAAAACCTAGCGCAGCCCCTATGCTGATCGATTTTCCCGGCGGCTGGAATATTGTCAGCAATCTGCCGGCTTATGGTTTTGGCAGCTACAGGATGAAGATCCTCCTCCCTGACCTGCAGCCGTTCCGAATACTCTTGCCACCGGTCTTCACAGCCACTCGGGTCTTTATGAACGGCGAATTGGTGGCGGCCATTGGTCAGGTGGCGCGAACGTCCGAGCAGTCCGCGCCGAATTTTTCGAGGGTCGTTGATGTTTTTCATCAGCCGCGAAGCACAGAAGTGGAGCTGGTCATCGAGATCTCCAATTTTGAGCTATATTTTGGCGGCATTGGCGATAGCGTTCTGTTTGGAACAGTCGATGCTATGAATCACTCTGTGCGCCGCATGTCGTCCACAGTGGTCTTTATAATTGGCGCTCTGATGATGGCGGCCTTCTACCACCTTGGCCTTTTCTGGTTGCGCCCCAAGGATCGATCCACACTCTACTTTGCTCTGCTTTGCCTAGGCCAGTGTCTTTTGCAAGCCATGGGCGATCGAACGGGATCTTTTAACCTGATTGGCTATCCAAGCTTTCATTGGCACGTTGTGCTCTATAATTGGGGCTGGATTTCAACCATTGCCATAGCGAGCCACTACTATCACTCGCTTTTTCCAGAGCATTTTTCCGGACGTGTGGCGAAATTTTTAAGCCTGCTTGTCGGCACCTATCTGGCAATTATTCCGTTCTTCCCTGTGCGAAGCTGGATCATGACCACCTTCGCTTTTCATTCCATTATTTTGGGTTCCATGGCCTATGGTATGTGGGCGTTAGCTAAAGCTCTCAAAGCGCGGCAGGATGGTGCTCGCCTCTTCCTCTTTTCCTGCTCCGTTACGGGGGTAACCATTGTCAACGATATCCTGTATTCGACTGGGCGGCTGAATTCCTATCCGATCGCAGGATTTGGGCAAGTATTTTTTGCTCTCTGCCAAGCCTTTCTTCTTTCATCCCGCTTCTCACGAGCCTTTGTACGAGCCGAAACCTCGGAGGCTGCTGTGCGTGATCTGGCCAATAAACTCAAAGTTGAGCGCGATCATGTGCTGACGCTGAATTCCACATTAGAAGCACGCGTGGAAGAGCAGACTCAGGACATAAAGTCCATTATGCTGCATATTCACCAGGGTATCTTTGCTATCGAAGGGCCTCGGGCCACCATACACAAAGACTATTCCGCGCATCTTGAAATCCTGCTCGACGAAACACAGCTCGGCGGCAAGTCAGCGATTGGACTTATGTTCCGCTCAAGTCGGATCAGCGGCGATGCCCAGACGCGAGTCAGTAGTGCTCTTTCCGCATGCCTCGGCGAAGTCGAGCTGAACTTCGCCCTAAATGAAGCCATTTTCCCGCGATCGATCGTCCGTCAGGATGTAAGCGGCAGACTTCAATATCTGGACGTGTCTTGGAATCCAGTCATCAACCGCCAGGGCATAATCGAAAAAGTATTGGTAGCCATGATCGATGTCACAGGCGTCCGACAACTTGAGGAAAAGGCCAGAGATGCTACCCATGAATTGAAAATAGTGGGTGAAATATTGAATGTAAAAGAGGATGAATTCCGCCGCTTCTTAACGACATCCTATGCCTTCATTGCTCAAAATCTGGAACTACTCGGGAACACTCATACCGGAGTGAAAGACACCGAGATCTTGAAAATTATTTTTATGAATCTGCATACCATGAAGGGTGTGACGCGCGCACTACATTTCCAGCATCTGACCGATGTATTGCACACTATGGAGCAGAAATATTCCGCCCTCGGAAAGTTTGCCAATGGGATCTGGGATCCAGTAAAATTCACCGAGGAATGTCTCCAGCTTAAACAGCAGATTGATCAGTATCAAGAAATAGCCAAGGTGAAGCTTGGGCGCGAGCTTGGGGAGAGCACTCGACTGGTGCTTCCTGTGCCAATCGCGATCGCAAGCTTTACTGGACTTGCGGAGCTTCTGGCTGATGCAGGCAAGATCAATGTCGCCAGGATTATGCCACTTTACGAGGCTCTGTTCCAGAATCTCTTTTTGAGTCTGCAGCACTTGCTCTCCGACATCTTTCAGGCTGTACGTCCCCTGGCCAAGGACCTTGATAAGCTGGAACCCAGAGTGTCCATCGAGTGTCCAGATTTTACCGTTAGCAGTCGCACCGAAGAAACTCTGAGGAATATTTTCTTACATCTCGTGCGAAATGCAATGGATCACGGCCTGGAATCAACTGATGAGCGACAGAAAAAAGGCAAAGCCCTGAAAGGCAGCATAAAGTTATTAGTGGTTCAGGAGGACGATTCGCTCTGCTTCCAACTGCAGGATGATGGTCAGGGTCTTAACTTGAAAAAGCTGGAAGAACTTGGCCTGGAAAATGGCATCCTGCATGATACGAAAACCGAACAGGACATCGCTCGAGTAATTTTTGCATCGGGCATTTCTACAGCCCGAACGGTTTCTACAATCTCCGGACGTGGCGTAGGCCTGCCAGCTGTGGCGCGCTTTGTGGCCGAATTGGGAGGAACCACGGACGTTGTCTTGCAAGCGGCTCCATCGGCTGACAGCGGATTTCGCCCTTTCACGCTGATAATGCGCCTTCCTCTCAGCTACTTTCACGACGAACGAAGGATTGCCACAGTAGCAGCGTGATCGAGAGAAATGGCAGATATTGAAGCCCGGAACTTGAATAGCCACATTGAAAAGAGAAATGCTTGAGAAAAGTTTCCCGCAGCGGGTGAAGTTACTCGCCTTCAGCGAAGGCTGAGCTCGTGCCGATAAGCGATCGACGACTCTGCTTATGAGCGTCCGGAATGTTCATCTATTTTCCCTTCGATTGAGGCGGGCTCACTTCCCATCCCAAAACAATGCTGACTCGGGAATCGCATATCGCTTTCTTACGGTCTTATGCACGCGATCCAGTCCCTGGTAGGAGAGAATAGCCTGTTCGTGACCTGGCTCTAGAACAATATGAGCATATCCTTGCTGACGATAGCCGGGATCGCTGAGTGCTTCTCGCAAGGTCGTTAAATTAGTAATCGGACGACCATTGACTTGGCTAACCAATAGATCTTCCATTTCGTGATAGCCTTTGTTGAATTCAATAGGCAGAACTCTTTGCAATACCACAACCCGATCTTTGCCATCGGCGCTTGGATTCTTTTTAAATTCCATTTGAAACAGATAAGGCAAGGGTGCCTTTTTCTTCCACTGCTGCCCCCAGCTGAGCATGAGGCCAGTGGAGAGTTCCTGAAACAGGAAGCCACCAAAAATCACATAGTCAGGTTCAGAAAAGGCCGGAGGAGGAATTCTTTCTTGAATAGGGCTATAGGCCGGTAGCACTTTCTCGACTCGAATTGTTTCACCAGCTCGCAGCAGGAGCAAAGTTACTTTGTCGCCTCCATGAATGTCTGCCAGTTGGCTTAAATAGTTGATCCGACCCCAGCGAGGGTGCTCAAAAGAACCGCGTGCCGATACCCGGACTCCATCGAATTCCAGGAGTACGTCACCGACCTGCAGTGCATCAGCGAAAGGTGAGTTGGGCTTTATTGATTTGATCCAGACTCCATCCGAGACCTGGTCCGCTTTGGCGAACTGGCGTAAATAAGGTGAAAGCATAGAGCTGACACTAAAACCTGGATCGACAAATCCTCGATAGGGAGGATGCTGCCAATCTTCTAGGAAGCGCTTGAGTATTCGACTCGGCATCGCATAGACCGAGCTTGACGATTGGCCCACGGCGACTCCCACCAGTTTCTCTTCACGCATAACCGGTTCGAACCAACCGTAGCCAGCCCGTCTCAGTTCAAAAACATATTGAGGCAGCGCATACTCCACCAAATAAAGCGGTCTCACTTCTATTTCACGGAGTTTGATGGAATTGCCAATGAGAGTCTCTCCTTCCAATGCTTGGTAGAGAGTCACATTATCGCCAAGTGCTAAATCAGCTCCCAAGGCTATCGCTTGCAGATGAGGCGGTCGATCTGCAGTAAAACGAAGCACAGCAAGATTAGCCACATCATCGACAAATTCCACACGCAAAGGATAGCGCTTGGGATCTCCCAGTTTTTCTGCTTCTAGGTGCCTAGCTTCTTTCACAGCAAAGGCCGCGGTCAGCAGAGTTCGATCATCGAGGACCAGCCCCATGTGCACCATTCGTTCCGTTTGCTTGGCGGACCAAGGCGCGTCGTAGTCTATTTTCTGCACCACCGAATGTATCCGTAAAACACTGGACTCCAAACTTCGAGCTGCATATGAAGGATGTGTCCAGATCAACAGGACGAAGAATAGACAAAGTAACTTCATCTTTCAGTCTCCCAGTCGGCAGTCGCTCCATCGTCATCGCTACCGAACCATCGAGCAAGAGGGACTTTATATTTGCTCAGAACTTCTGCGTCTGCTGCCACCGAAGCTGCAGTCGGCAGGATGAGAGGGATTTCCTCTTGCCAGAATTCAAATTTCAAAAATTCTCCTTGAGCCTTGTCGAGAATGCTGGCCAGTTCGTCGAGAGATTGAACCCTCTGTCCATTCACTTTAACTAAGACTTCATCCAGAAACGGACCTGCAAAAGTATTCACAACATGCGGAAGTCTTTCACTGAGAACAATTACATCTCGAGACGCGCGCATTTCAGGAATTTGGGAAAAGTGTTTGTGAATATAGCGAAGATTGAGAGGCGCGTCCTGGAGCCAGGAGCGGCCCCAGCCTTCCAAATAGTCACGGCTGAGGGCCGAAAAAACCAAACCTGCATAGGTTAAAAATCTGGGATGGTTCGTGTAGTGTTGCGATCCATCATAAAAAGGCTCTTTAGCCTTCAGGACGATGTCTTGGACCTGCCTCTTCCCTCCCCGCAGGATTTCCAGCTTGAGTTGATCGTTCCTCTGTTTCAGATCATAGAGAACTCTGAAATTGAGACGTTCACCCAAAAATGAAATCTTGCCATCAATACCCACGGGTTTGCCATCGATAGCGAGGATGATATCGCCCGATTGGACATGCTCAAAAAGCGGTGAATAGGAGGCCACTTCACTGACCTTGACACCTCCTTCACCGGCTTTAAGTCCGTGAAATTTTCGTGTCGCTGTGTTTTCCAAAGCGTCTTCTTGCACGCTAAAGCCCTGCACCGGATGTCCTTCGTATTTTCCGTCGGCGATATCCGTCAGAAAGCGTTTGATCACAGGGGTTGGAATAATATATCCAGTATTTTCAGCTCCGGTGTATGCTTGAAAGGCGACTCCGACAGCAATTTTTCCTTGCAGCACGGGTCCGCCGCTGTTGCCCGGATTGATGGCTGAATCGACTTGAACGAGGAGATGACTTTCAGCACCGGAGTGCACATAACGACGATAGCTGACTCGAGACACAACGCCTTGGGTGATGGAAAGCTGCTCCCCTCCGGTTGGATAGCCAACCGTATTAACAGTTTCCCGAACATCGGGAATATCGCCAAAGGCAAAGGGAGCGACTCCCTGAAAATAGGCTGGATCTTGCACCTCAAGCAGAGCTAAATCACAGTCATGGGCTATAAATTTGACCCGCGCACTGACCGGTTCATCATCACCATCTCTCAAAACTGAAATAAATTTGCCTTGGGCAACAACGTGGGCATTGGTCAATATTCCTGCCGAACCAATGTAGAAGCCAGTTCCTGATGATGACTTGACTGCTTGGTGGTTCCAAGGCTGTTTGTAGTCAGGCTCTTGCGAGATGACTCGGACTTTAAATATGGCTTTGCGGAGTGGACCAAGCTCTACAGCAAACAGAGGAGAAGCGATCAGAAGAAACAAGTAAGAGGCAGCAATTTGAGCAGTCCATAGTTTGATCATATCCCGTCCTTAAGGAGAATCACAGCTGGCGAAGGCTTGGGTACTAATCTGTCGATAGGCTGAACAGAGTTCTATTTTATCCTGCTCATTCAATTGACCTGAATCAATTTTTGTCGATATCTGTTTCTTCAGCTCTGTGGCCATCCCTTCTGTCAATTGGTCCTTGAAGGCTACCGAACCACTGTCTTTGGGTCCACCGGTATTGATCTGATCCTTTTGCCCTTGCAATTGAGCAATCGCATCGACAATTCCTTTAGACAGGGAAGGAGGAACCGCGAGCATGTTTTGAAAGGCCAGTGAAACGGTCTGCAGATCATTAAACATCGCGGTAAGCATTGATGCTCGTGCAGCTTCGCTCTCGGTAGGCAAAATAATGTCCACCACGGCGGCCAAATCTTTCACTGAAGCCACATATTCGGACAGGGATGTAATGATACTTCGATTTTCGAGCAGCGCTGCGCGTTGTTGCAGATGAGGGACTGCACCATCTGGTTGATAGAGAACCACTCCATGAAAGGCAATCGCTTCAACAAGGTGGGCCATGGCCCATATAAATAAGGCGTTGCTCTGAACTTTTGCAGGACCTTCACTCCGTTCACAAGACGGGTCGGTGTGCCTTATATCTCCGGCTTCACCCATGATTTTCACGGTTTCATTCATGAAGGGACAGATCACTTCCACCGCACGGGCGATGTGATGGAGAGTCGACGAATCAGAATCTCGAGCATCCGTTGCAGTTTTTGGTAGGAGAACGGGAAGACTGCGGAAAGGTCCTGTGCTCGGCGCACCTTCAAGGGCACCCAATCGATTGCCGGGCAAAGTGATCGCAGCATAGTCTTCGTCTGTGAGGCCGACTAAAGTTGCCAAGGAAGCGAGTTGACCAGCAGCATTGGACTCTGCCAAAGCCGGCGCTGAGGTCTCCGCTTCTGAAGAGCCTTCTTCCGATGCATTGTCGAGCATTTTTTTGGCGAGTTGAAAAAGGTCCAACCCCGCCACACCCAGATGGCAGTAACCGAGTTGAACCGCACAGGCAGCGCAGTCAGGCGCTAATTGAAAAGCTCGCTGAGCAGAATCCAAAGCTCCTTGGTAGTCGCCTTCATCCACCTGCAGCTTCGACCGCGAGAGCATAGCCCCTGCATCGTCTTCAATCGATCCTGCGGCGATCAAACCAAGGACATTGGTCGCAGGAGAACAGCCCATCAGCTGCAGCAGAATGAGTCCACCTAAGAGCTCGACTCGAAGTCGGCTCACGAAGCTTTTGATTGGGCTATTTTGCGGAACACTTCTTCCCAGGATTCGATACAATCCAGTACCCTCTGAAAGGTCGTTCGGATTTCTTTCGGATTGAAAGGCTTTTGAATGAACGCATCCGCGCCATCATTAAAGCAAGTGATAGCCTTGGTATAACTCATATTGCCCGTAATAATGATCGTCTTGATACCACGACCAAACTGCTTGACCCGCATATTGATCTGATCACCATTCATCCTTGGCATGCGCACATCCGTTGCAACAATTGCAACTGGATTTTTCTCGACAAATTCGAGCGCAGCCTGCGGATCGGTGAAGGTCTTCACGGAAAATGTCTCGGGAAATATCTCGGCAACATAATCGGCAAGTATTTCGGAAAGGTCCTGCTGGTCGTCGATAATCACCATGAGATAAGGCTTGTTGAACACAGAAACCTCCCTGCTTGCACTGCACGACCGCATCGTCACGGCCCCCGGACCTTGTTCGCCAGCCGCAAACATGATCGAAGACTCCTCTATTGTCGGCGATTTGACCAATCAGTGCAAGGGCCCACTCGGCTCAGCGAAGCGCCACACATCCGGGAGCCTGCAGCACAAAACCGGGATTATTTCGCCTTCGATAGTCATATCGAACAGCTTGTCCCGTCTTGATTTCAATCATCTCGCAGCCAGCGGCTAAGGCCACAGCATGCCCTGCAGCGATATCCCAAGCTGAAAGGGAATTGTAGCGCGGGTAGAAATGAGCTTCTCCCTTCGCCACTAGACAGAATTTAATCGACGAACCGATACGAACAACGGAACTAAGCTGATTGCGAACGAGGAATTCATCAAATTCTTTTTCGCTATGAGATGCGCTGGTCACCACACGATGGGGATCACTCCATTGAGGGCTGAAGGGCTGCCGGTTGATGCGCAGCCCCGCACTCGATCCTGCATAGATTTCCTGACGATCCGGAGCCAGCACGACCCCTAAGGTGGGCACACCGTTCTCGATTAAAGCAATATTGACAGTAAAAGTCGGACGTCGAGCGATAAACTCCTTGGTGCCATCGATTGGATCAATAAGCCAATAGGACACTGGAGAGCCATGAATGGGCTCTTCATCGACGCCTTCTTCAGAAATGATCGGCAAATTGGAGAACTGGCGGATGCCCCGGCAGATGATGTCATTGGCGAGCAAATCAGCTTGAGTGACAGGCGATGCATCCGCCTTCTGCTTAACGTCAATATGACCAGATTGATAGATCTCCTGGATCGCATCACCAGCGGTCTGAGCTATATCTTCCAAAGTGAGGAGCATGGTTAGATCTTTGGTCAAGGCTTTGCCCCATCGACGAGGTAGAGATCGACCAGTGAAATTTCTTGGGCAATTTCGCTTCGCTTCTCACCTTCTGGGTAAGCATCGAGGGATTTTTTGAGCTTGATTCGATAAGCCATCATAACCTTGGTAGCCTGCTCGTCCTCGAGGCTCGAGCTGCGCTGATCTGACATCATGGCGTAATTAAATTCAGAAAGCAGCATGCGAAGCACCTGGGTTCTGAACTTGTCTTTGGCTTTCATGGCTGCTTTCATGTCGTCAGCAATACGTTCCTGCAATGTCAAAGTACCTACTCCCGCTCAGATTCGACCGACACTGGACCTCAGGTTACTGCAAAGAATACGACCTTGCCAAGGAAAGTCGCGCCGGCTCTACTGTGCCAAGTCCGTGTGCAGCTCGAATTTGCTTGAAATTCCTGGATGCTTTCTGGTACATCTTCTCTCCTGTTTACTCTTAGGCCCGATCTGTCGGCCTTCTGGCACTGGATGCAAAAGATTTAAGGATATCGACCATGGCAAAAGGCAAGAACGCCCGTGAATTGATCCGCCTCGTTTCAACTGCTGGAACTGGCTACTTCTATACGACCTCTAAAAAACGCGGTCAGGAAAAGCTCCAACTCAAAAAGTATGATCCACGCGTGAAGCAACACGTCGTCTTCAAAGAAGCCAAAATCAAGTAATTCTTGTTTGGTAAGTTTTGCAAAGTACATGAACGTTCGAGCTGGGTTTGACTTGGTGAGAGCGTTAAAAAGCGAGCCTCGAGGTTTTTGCCTCGTCGACTCGCTTTTTTATTTACACAGCATTCAGTGGTAGAGCGGCTCTTTCAGAATCACAAGACCGGGAAACGAATGAACTGGTAGATCATCATGCTTGAAACCAGGAGCAGGATCGAGACCAGACAGATCACAAGGTTTCCTACTAAAGCCAGTTTGGACGAACCTCTCGTCGCATGACCATCAAAATTCATCGTGCCATACATCTGCCGATGACTCTTCCGCCAATCGATCAACAAGGAGCGAATACTTAATATAGATGTGACCAGACTTAAGGACATGATTGCCAAAACGATACCGTGAGCCATGTTTCTACCCTCTTGAATGATGCACAACTTCGATGCTGCCTACATAACTCTCCTCGCCGGTTCGCATGAAAGCTGGAGAATATTTTGTAATAGGCTGATAATACTGTACTATTGGCAATACTTATCTTTACATCAGGTGTCAATGTAACTCAAAAAGGGGAGCTAGAGTTTTGCACAACCCATGCAAAACCTGCGCAAAATGACTCAGGAAACCGCTCGCATATCCTCCGACTTGCTAGCAGAACTTACCAGAGGTATGAGGATGCGAAAGCTGGTGCCCTGGCCGCGGCGACTTTCGACCTGAATCTTTCCTCCCAGTTCCTGGACAGCCGCCCTCACCGCCTCCATACCATAACCCCGACCAGAAACTTCTGTTTCAACATCCTTGGTAGAAAGACTTGGTACAAAAATCAGCTGGATAATGTCTTCCTGAGTGAGCTGTACATTGGGAGCTATCAATCCCCTTTGCATAGCCTTCCGCAAGAGGCGTTCGGTATCAATTCCTGCTCCGTCATCAGCGATATAGAGCTGCAGATGACGATCCGATTCTTTGGCGATCACCCGAATGGTCCCAACGGGATTTTTGCCTAAATTCTTTCGAGCTTCCGGACTTTCCAATCCATGATCAATCATATTGCGAATGATGTGCATGATAGCATCACTCAGAATGTCGACCATTTCATGATGAAGTGAGGTTGTCCCGGTTTCGACATCGAGCTGTACTTGTTTGGAAAATCGCCCTGACAGCTCATCAATCATGGGCAGAAAGTTGAGCAGAGTCGTTTCCAACTGAACTTCATCCAGTCGTGCCAATAGTTCAAGCAGATCATGGAATCCGCGCCGAAGATTTCTATCATCCTGCTCTTGTTCCATCATTGCTATATGTTCACGAATTCGATCAATATTGCGCGAGGCAATTTGCAGCGTCCCAAGTCCATCCGTTTTTGAAGTAGTCGGCGTGGCAATGGCTTCGTGTTCGCGAATTTTTCGTGACATAACATCAAACTGTTTGAACCATTCGTCTTCCCGCATAATGGCAAAATTGCGGGCGGCTTGTTCCACAAAAGTCTCCCACTCCTGCAGCAAATCTGGAGCATCAAAGAACCTTAGACATTCCGTGATAAAAAAGCACTGGAATCGCCAATGATCCTGCAGTCGGGCTGATCGGCTTTGATAAAATTCTCGGCCTACAGTTTGGCAACGATCCAAGCTTTTGGCGATTATTTTCACAAAGGTATTTTTGAAGGCCGAAGGCACCTTGAAGAAGTTAACCAAGAGTGAATCATAGTCGCGCAGCTCGATCACCAGTTTACGGGTGTGCTGAAGCAAACCAAAAAGGACGACAAACGAATCAAGATTTTCATCGCTATGGGCACGAACATAGTTAAAAATATCTTGCTCAATGCTATGGATTCGCGAGGAAAGCTCTGCCAGTCCAAGCTGTCTTGCATTGCCTTTAATCGTGTGAACTGAGCGCAAACAGCTGTCGATGACCAAACGTCGATCTTTCTGGACCAGGGCCATGGCATCTGTAAACACTTGAATATGGCTGGCCGTATGCATCATGAATCCATCAAACCGATCGACCCCAATTCGTACAATATGTTCAATGATTTGGGCCTGCCTTTGATTTTCTTCCTTGGCTCGTTTGAGAGCTCGCTCGGCTCCTTTCAAAGCTGTGACATCTTCAATGACACACATGATCCCGGTGATCAGCTGTTTGTCGTCGAATAAGGGACGATAGATGCAGCGCAGAATTTTCCTTTGAGTCGCCGTCATTAAAAAATCCACTTCGGCAGGAAGTTGATCAACGACTTCATCCCACTGCAAGGAATCCCCACCAATTCCTAAAGACAGAGCGGTCGAGATCTTTGATGCGACTTCGCTATTTTGCGGAATATCCTTATAGAAACTGTCCCAAATCGAGGTATTTTCGATATTGCTTCCGAAAATCTCCTGACTGTATTTTGACACGGGTGGATTGATCAGGCCGCTGTCATTGATGACGAACACTGCCTGGCTCATGTTATTCAACAGATGCGCTACGTGATTAAACTGTTCGCGGGCGCGGTCGCGAGCCCGAGCGGCATCTCGAAGTCCTTTTTGCACCAAGGAATCATAGATATGAGTGACAAGCGCCAAGGTAAAAATTGCTGTTGTGTAAGTGAAAGCGATAAAAAAGTTGAAGAGATTTGAGCCGACTTTGAAGGAGAAGCCCATAGGCAACCGCAGCTTGGCAACATGCAGCCCAATGATCGCACAGGTTGCCACGGAGGTCGTCAAAGCCATGAGGTAGCCGGCTTTCTTGCCATTTAAAAGAAAGGTAGTTATGGTTACAAAAAAGAACCAAGCGTAAATAGGCGAAGCTGCTGCTCCGGTGCTGGCGGTGATCCCAACGAGCACCATGGATCCACCAAAGTTAGCTAAAAGGGTTGCATCTTGTGGCAGATGGTGTCGACGCAAAATCCATAGACCCCAAAGAGCGCTTGGAAGTCCGAAGAGCGCGCAGCTGAGGGCTGAAAGGACATTGCCTAGGCTTAGATAAAGCACGACGTAGCTCCCCCAAGCCACCCCGTAAAAGAGCAGAAAGCCCAAGGCTAGCTGAGCTCGAATAAGCCTATAGGAATCTGGGTAAAATTCCTTATTTACTTGAAACAGTTGTAAACTCTTTTGAAAAAGACGGCTCTCCGCCAGCCCTTTTTGCATACGCCTCGCCTTTCCCAGCCAAAGGAAAAAATTATACTCCTTCATAGTATCTCAACTGCGGACTTTTTGACCCACATACGCATGAGCGCCAGATAAGTATACTGGTATACAGAAAAACCCTCAGCAATCCCGCAGATTGGGACTCTTCATTTGCCTTTTTGAAGCCAGCTATGCTATCGACATGCAGAGTTGCGTCCCCTAAATACCCTTGGGCCACACCCACCTATTGCGAGGTTTCCAATGCAGATTCTCCGCTTCAGCCTTTTCAGTCTTTTGAGTCTGGCACCGTTCAGTGCTTTTTCCGCGTTCAAATTGGAAGTGGGTCAGTCTCTTCCTGCCCTCAGCATCGCCGGCGAGCATGGCGGCAACGTCAAAGACGGTGGAACCTGGAACAGCCAATCGATGAATGGCACGCTGAATTTTTTGGTTTATGTGGATCCTGATGATAGTGAGCTGAATGATGCTCTCGTCAACCGCCTGCATGATGAAAAATTCCCTGAGCAGTATTTCCACTCGGTGGCGGTCATCAACATGGCAGCGACCTGGAAGCCTAACGCCATTATCATGAGCGTCTTGCGCGGCAAGCAGGAAAAATTCCCTCGTACGACTTACGTCTTTGACAAAGATCGTTACGCTGCCCAGAACTGGAACCTCACCCCTGAGGGCTACCATGTTTTGCTGGTCGATCGTGATGGAAGCGTTCTGTACGAGAAAACTGGAAAGCTTGAGAAGAACGAAATTGAAAGCTTTGTCGATCTCATCAAAGTGAAGGTCAAGGAAGCCGAGCGCCCCTTGCTTGCCAAGCCTGAGCCAACGGTAGAAGAGACCCAAAAAGCCAAGAAATCTCTTTAAGAAATTTCTTTGGATGAAGTCACCTGGCTAAATACACAAAAGAAAAAAACCAACTGACTGCCCCTCATACAAAAAGTAGAAATTGGCGGTCAATTGGTTCAATGAGAAGATGCTACATTCTAATGTGCATTAAGCCTCGCGGCTTTTGTCTAATGTCGTTTTACGGGTCCCTTATACAAAGATCAAGTCACGCCCACATGGTGAGGGAATTTCGCTCTCACGATGACCAAGCCCAACTGCTCAAGGCACTCAAGTCAGTCCGCACCTGGAACATTTGATGATATCTTTAGGGATAGGGTGGACAGGCCTGGGCGGGATTGATAAGTCAACCCACCCTTGCAAACCTATCAGAATTGAGCTTTCAGTTGTTCAGCAAAAGTCTCTGCTGAAGTTCCAAATCAGTCAAATTACGAGCCGCGCTTCGAGTCAAAATCGCGTTGATTTGGTCTCTCTCGTGAATGCCAGAAGCCGCCACAGACTCAATGAGCTGAGTCGCCAGCTTATCTTTCTGCATATAAATAATCAAAGCATCGAAGAGCTTGGACTTCGGCAGCGTACGCATCCAACCCAAACCTTCTTTATAGACCACATAGCTGGCAATCGACGACGAGATGATGGCGATCTTATGAGGATCTGGCAGACGATCCAGAATACGGTCGCGGTAACGTTCGACGAGCACCGGCGGGCAATGGCGAATCACGATATCCTGAAAGAAAGGGTCCGCCAGCACCTTATCGGCATCTTCCGACAGACTTTCCAAAAGAACATCTGTCAAATGATTGATCTCTTTAGAGATCAGCAGCGACAGTTCAACCAATGTTCGATTCTCTTCCTGTGCCAAAGCACGGAACAGCAGCTTGGCTTCCAAATCGGCCTTTTTCCGCAGAATTTGGATCACCTCTGAAACATAAATAGCCTTCAGATCCAGGAATTCCTGACCACTCAGAGTCAAGGAAGCGATAATTTCATAGGAGGAGCAGATGACACCCGTCTTATTCGCCGAGGAGTCCTTGATTATGATAATGCCTTTCTCCTGAAGAGCATTGCGCGCATCTTTGGTGAAGAAAATATTCGCACCTTCAACGATGGCTCGCAAACTAGGATGACCATTTTTCCCGAAGAAATCAGCCCAGTTTTTATCATTCACAGAATAGGGGCGACCGCCGGCAGGAATAAAGATATCGGCATAGACCTTGCGATAGACTTCATTGCGTATACGGATGTTCTCGTTGTTATTGGCAATCACAACAAAGGCCGCCGGATCTCGGCTGAGTTTGTCTTTGCTAAATTCCATGATCGACTTGCTTTCATGGAATAGACGGAGGAGCTCCGACCAATCCAATCCTTGCGGATCATGAGCCGCTCCATAACCATCCGACACCGCAACGACTCGAGCGTTTTCACCATACTCACGATGCAGGATTTTCAGTTCATTGCCTGCGACATCCCCATCGGGACCTCCGGTAATCTTGACCGAGAATGTCTGCTGGTGCGGATCGATACCCAGATAAGCCAAAACGTTTTCTACATAGACGTTCAAGCCTTCCGAGGTCACACCAAATTCTTTATGGTTGATGCCTTCACCAGGTTTGGATGACATGAACGCCTGAGCATAGCGATAGTTTCGGCGTTTGGCCTGCTCAGGAATCCATACGATCAGTTCATTGGTGATATTCTCATCAGGTCCCAAATAAATAATATCCGGCTTTTGATAGAAACTGACGACTTTGTGTTTGGTAGCTTCATGCGACTCATCTTCTTCCACCAAAAGATCCAGCAAGGCATTGATGGATCCTTTCACAGCTTGGTCGCGGTGACCGCCTGGCTTAAGAACCAAGACGGCTTTCGATCCGCCTTCAGGAATATCTTTATTTTTCAACTGTTGAGCATTCGAAAGGCCATAGACTTCATCAAACAGTCCCGCCAAGGCCATATCATAATCAGCGCCCGAGCGCGGCATAACCACCCGAATGCCGCCGCGCGCAATGTCCTTCCAGCGAACCTGGAAGAAACGGAATTCCTTGCCTATCGCATAGAAAATACTGAAGGGCATGCTGTCATAGTATTTCTTA
Organism: Oligoflexus sp.; assembly: GCA_041736645.1. GTDB lineage: Bacteria > Bdellovibrionota_B > Oligoflexia > Oligoflexales > Oligoflexaceae > Oligoflexus. The sequence goes on from JBGSTF010000193.1 coordinate 46,527, forward strand.
TCAAGCACTTCAGGATTGATCCGAAAGGCAAGCCCCGTTTTCGTTGATAAGAAATAATTGGTTTTCTGACAGTGATTGATAAAGCTGATACACTCGCGGAAAATACTGCGATCCACTTCCTCGATGATATCGTCGATCTTATCGACCGCTTCAGCTTCCATGCCGGCATAGACCTGTTCCCAATCCGTTCTCGCTGCTGGATCGAATTTCACGCGGAACATGCGGACTAACAGTCCGAGGAGTTCACCATATTGAAAAAAGGTATTATTGATCTTATATAGACTGAAGGCATAAGGATTCTGCTTACTCAGAAATATATGGCACCAGTTGGCCCAGGAACGAATAAGGTTGGTCGCGTTGATGGAAAATTCAAAAGGCAGTTCACTGAATTTGGAAAAGTCATCAACATCCACCCAACCCAAGGTGCGCAGAGCTTTGGTCAACTGAATAACCGGCACCATTTCCGAGGTGATTTTATCGGCCGTGCTATGCGACAGAATCAGATGAATCACCGTGATAGATTCACTGTAGCCTTCTTCGAATTTGGCCACGAACGCCCGACCCACAGTAAAATCATAGCGATGGATCAGGTTGAGTACGGGCTCCAGCATGTTCGCTGGTGAAATATTTTTAAAACCTAGAGTGAGTCTAGCGCTCGTCGAGTTTTCAATGGTCTCCAAGATCGTATGCGCACCCTGATGCTCGATCATATGCTTGACCATGCGATAGGTGATCGACAAACGAGCTGTGGTCGCATACGTGACCAGATCATTGTCAAGATTGTCGAGATAGCGATTCACTTCTGTCTCGTGACCGTTGAACTCTTCGAGCATCATCTGCCGAGAGTATTCGATCTTATCCTGAATGTGTCGATTGCTGCGATCCAAAGGCTTATGTTTGGAGCAGATGAAGGTGGACAAAAACAGCAGTTTATCGCGGGAAAAATACACCGCACCCATCTTCAGATCATTGCCTTTGATGCGGGTCGCCATGTCGATAAGAATCTTGCGATCCCCTCCAGGACCGATATACGTGACTTTCGAGCGATCACGATCCCAAAGTTCGACCGTTTGCTTGGTTTCAAAAACGTGACCGGTGATAATCGCCGACAGATGGCGAACTTTTTCCTGCCGGGGTGTGGTTTGGTAATAGATGGGGGGCATGGCATTAAAAAACCAAGGCGTCAGAATCGAAATACTATGATCCAAGCCGATTCGAACTGTTTCAGCAATATCCTCGATATAGTGCTCCAGCTGCTCGCCCGACATCTCCTTAGTGAACGACGGAGCTTCGGCACTATCTTGAAAATCCAAACTCAACTCGCCGTCCTGCTGATTTCGTTTCTTCACTTTTTCTTGCTGTTTCATGTTACCCGGTCCTAATTTTCGCCATTTATTTGCAGACTGCGAGTCTCACCATAGGGGCCGCAGTCGTCCTTCAATTGGAATCAGTGCTTTTCTGCCAGGCATCGGTCATATGATGGAAGCTTGCGCCGGTGAGTCCACCTTCAGCATGATAGACGCGCAAAATCTCATCGGCAGGCGTCAGGCCATGCTCGGTGAAATGATGAACGAATCCGTTGAAAATTCGCGAGGTGTCTGCACCCTGGAAACAAGGCGGCAGACGGCTGAATCCATCTTGAGCAATTTGCATGATTTTTTTGGCTGTCTTTGCCAATTCCGGATGATGGAGTCCTTTGATGGAATGCTGCCAGAACTCCATAAGACGAGGGCGGAACGGAAGGAGCAGCTCCAGACCGGCCTCCAATGCGGTGTCGTTGTATAAGAGTGCAACGTAGAAAGCCGCTGGCGCAACCTGCCAAAAGCGAGGTTGACAGTCCAGTGATCGCAATTCCATAAAGCCACGAGCTCTGACTTCGGGAAACTGCAAAGAGAGATGAGTTTGCAAATCTTTCAGTGTCGGCTTTACGCCTTCGAAACCATGCTCAACCCAATCTCTAAATCGCAACTTGCCGTCCATCACGCGATAATTGAGCGACTCAATGAAAACCACACGACCGTTCATCATGAAGTCAAAATAAGTTTGCACGCAGGCTTTGCGACTCAATTTACTGGTCACATTATCCAGATCAGGGAAACCAGTTCGGCTGTCATCCATATGCTGCCAGGTGCGCCCTCGGTTGCTCATAAAGCCATTCGGTTGGCCGTCAAGGAAAGGCGAGTTGGCAAACATCGCAGTGGCGAAGGGAGCCAAGAGATTCGCCAGCAAATAGCGTTTGGCTAAGATTTCTTCATTGCCACCAAAATCTAGATTGACCTGAATTGTACAGGTCTGTCGCATCATTCGTCTGCCGAAGGGGTTCTCTTGAGTAAAGTATTCATCCATCGCCCGATAGCGAGGTTTGGTCATCTGCAGGCCGATCTCTTCCACCGTCAGCCATGGATTCATACCGACCTGAATGATATCGATACCGACTTTTTTCGCAGCATCGTCGAGCACAGCTTGAATGGATTCCATGCGCTCGACAGCTTCCGATAAACAAGGATAGGGCCGAGTAGAAAATTCCAGCTGCCCACCAGGCTCGAAGCTCACCATATCCGAATCTTCAAGATGGATGGTGAGCAGATGGGTGGGGTCGTCAGGCTGGTAATTGAATCGCCAAACTGGCTGAGAATCCTTCAAACTCTCGAGCATAGGCACAAGACCGGGGTTGGCGAACAGAGGCACGGTTTCTGGTTTGCTTCGGTTCATGCTGCGAGTCCAGAGGGGCAGCATTTCGACTTCCAAACCGACTAAACCAGGCCACTTTGGATATTTCGTGCAGTAGTCTGCTGGTCGGAGTGGAAACACCTTTTGATAAACATGCTCGTAGCAGGCCTCCACACTCAAGGTTTCCTGCTTTTGATCTGCCATGCTTGACCTCTCAATGATGTTTCGACCGATAAGTGTGCCTGCTCATGAGCCAGCAGATTCACACTCGGGCTGATTTAAAGAAGACCAAAGCCCTCAAAAACAGCCACCGCTTCGTAGGCCCGGTTATACCCCAGCAGAGTAAAGCTACACAATGCTTCCTTGTTTTCCCGTTGACCCGGCTTTGGTTGGAGCCAATCGCTTTGACTCCGTACGCCTGACTGAAGACAAGGAAACAATGCTGATCGAGCCGTTCTCCGCAGAAATAAAAGCGCCATCGGAACAGTCCGTGGCGCAGATCCCCCTTCATCACCTCAAATTACTGAGCTTCAACCTCAACATTGATCGCAAAATTCAAAATGCCGTTGCGACGAACCATATCAATGAGTTTGACGACGTCTCCATGCGGAGTTTTTACATCGGCAGAGATCAAAGCCTGGATGTCTGGCTTGGCCTTTTTTCTTTCGGCTATCAACTGGGGAAGTTCCGAGTATGTGATGGGCTTACCATCCAAGAAAAGCTTGGAATCCTTGTCGATACTAAAGCCCAAATTGATCGTATTGGTGTCCTGACCAGTGGCCGCTTTCGGCAATTCCAAATTGATGGACTGGTTGGTGATGTAGTTAGCTGTGACCATAAAGATAATCAAGAGCACCAGCATCACGTCCACCAAAGGGGTTACGTTGATGTCATTGATGCCTTCTTCTTCATTGTACGAACTTCCGCCGGCCATAGATCCCTCAATTCTTTGAGTAGTGGGCAACAACCAGATTTTTCATCGCTTCAGAATTCGACATCTTACGCCGAACAATCCGTTGAAAAAGGTTGAATGCAATCACAGCAGGTATCGCCACGATAAGACCAACGGCGGTTGCGATCAGCGCCTCCGAAATTCCCGCCATCACTACCGATGGGCCACCAGCCGGATTGCTGGAGAGGTTGGCAAAGGCTTGAATGATACCGATAACAGTACCGAACAGCCCGATAAAGGGGGCATTGGATCCTAATGTTCCTAGAATGACCAAGCCATGATCCAGCTTCTGTCTTTCCCCAAAGAGGAAGCCTGTCATGCTTTGTTCCATGGCATCGGCGCCACGATCTTTATATTCCAAGCCCCGCAGGATGGTCTGTGATTCAATCGAAGCGCTGGCGCTGCAAAGGCCTTTGATTCCATCGATGTCATTGTCCAGCAGTCGTTTGGTCACTTCCCTCGAGAAATGAACAAAATCGAGTCGAATGCGACTGTAAAAAATGATTCGTTCCACAATCACGCCGAGCGAAGTTACGCTCAAGGCGAGCAGGAGCCAAAGAACCCACTCACTGCCTAAAGCTGTGATCGATAGCAATTTTTCTACGATATTAAAACTCATCTTGCCGCTACTCCTTTCGATGGGAAAAACCATGCGTATCTTCATGATATGGCATAGGTTCTAGCGCGGTGTCACCTGTTCTTTCGGAGAAAAACCTTAAGATAAGGCTCCCGACACAAGGCCTCTATCGTATCATGCTTCGGGCCTGAAAGCCTGTGACATAAAGTCTTCGTAAAGACGGAGGCTGACGATTCCTTCATCCATCTGTTCAGAACTGACTCGCAAGAGACCCGGTCGATCCGCTGCTTGATGCAGAATCACGTGATCCCAAGCCAAACGTTCCCGCATGAATTGATCTTGAGCAGCGATCTTCTCTGCTCGCGAAACGACCCAGCCTCTTGGCGTTTCTTCGAACAGATAGCCCCGATCATTCCAGGCTTGCAGAAAAAAGTAGAGTCTTTCACCCGCCAATTTGCCAGATTCCCACAGAGCTCGAGGCGATTCGCCCGGACCTGGTTTAGTTTTCCGATTGCATCCATAAATAAATTGGCGAAATTGAGAAAAGGTCTTCCTGATAATTTGACTGTCTTCGACCGGCAGCCATTCGGCAGGACTCCGGCGACCGGGTCTTGGCAGGGTAAGAGCGCGTCGTTTCTCTTCGCCTCGAGCCCCTGGCCCTTTCTGCTTTGAGCGTCCTCCGCTGGTATAGCGCTCGGATCGCCACCAGCTGCGCCAGCTGATCAGGGGTTTAAGGCTCTGCAACATTTCCTGAAATTTTCTCACAACATCCCTTGACAAGAAACGCCGGGTTCCGTAAACAAACACCTCACCTCGAGAGATCTCGGGATCTTCAAGGGAAAGCGGGTGTAGCTCAGTTGGCTAGAGCGGCGCGTTGCCATCGCGCAGGTCGAGGGTTCGAGTCCCTTCACCCGCTCCAAATCCGAGATCGAGTGTGAAATGTCTTCAAGCGGGTGTAGCTCAGTTGGCTAGAGCGGCGCGTTGCCATCGCGCAGGTCGAGGGTTCGAGTCCCTTCACCCGCTCCAAATATCTCCAGACTTCCATCTTCCACTTTAGATCAACTTCCCTATTGCGACATCGGCAGGATCTGCCCTAGCCAGTCATTAAGTTTAATTTAATAAAATCGTTAAAGATTTCGACTGATTCGAAGCTTCTTCACAAGCTCTGACTTTGAATTTTCAAAGACTCCTCGGTTTATAGTGACGGATGAAACGGTGGGATAGCCTACGGCAGTGCCTTTTTTTTGGAGAAGGCACTTTGCCAGAGCAACAGTCAGAATTGGCAAAAGGCTGTCAAGCTTTTCAAAAAGGCTGCGAACTCTCTGATCTTTGAGTGATTATTTCCAGTTTCAATATATGCCGAATGATGAGTACTTTCGCCTTTGGAAAGCACACAAAGCTCGATTCCCTTCACTAGGCTCTGACCTATTCTTTAGATTTCAAATGAATTTTGATCTTTTTACAGATCTGCTCATCAGTCAAGTACTTGAGGAGCTGCAGATGCTCTTCATTAGCCCCCTTAATCTTCTGCTGATGGATGATAGTATTAAGCATCGAGCTTCGATTAAATTGATCTAAGTCAATAATTTTTAAGAGCATCGTTCTGAAGCCTTCATCTTCATTCATAAGTTGTATAAGCCTGATAAAATTTTCATCTCTTGCAGGAGCGCCTTGTGAATCAGCTGGTGAATCATCATTGAAAAGTTTTTTGATCTTTCGAACTATGTCCAACGGCTTCACAACAATCTCCTAAGTACTAAGCAAGAAGTGATCACTCACCATGGAATCGCGGATACCTTCGTATAATATATGAATTAAGAATCGCCGAGTAGGCTAAATGTTGAGACAATTGAGTTTGAAAGAATGAGTAGCTTTGATAGCAGATGGTTTTTGCCTAGAACAAATATTTTGGGCCGAATTTCACTTCAACGTCAACCTGCTTGGAGGTCATCAATGTCAAGAAAGAAATTTTTAATATCCATAGGAATCACCGCGGGCTTGCTTCTGACAGCAGTCTATTTTATCCGGCTCGAGATTCAAGATAAGCCTAATCCGACGCAAGCAGATCCACAATCGATTGCACAACCGGAGTTGGCCTCTGACCCTATCCAACAGGCTCCAGACGAGACTGGCCAGGATCAGATCGGTTCTACCTCAGAACATGATAAGGAGCTCACGAGCTGTGCATTGACGACCTCGAGAGACGCTCCGTCCGTTGCGCCGGATCAGATCTATCAAGCAGAAATTCCTATGGGAGAGCATCCTGAATGGAATATTCCCTTTGATATACAGCCTGAACAGCACTTTGACCTCATGCTCCTTGGAGATAATCTTGATACCAATATTGCTCCTTGTATCACCAAAAATCGACAGGTCCTTTGCGAGAGAGTCTTTATCAGCGATGTTGGCGGTCAATCGCCTTGGGCCTGTATTGACGTGAAGCTCCCTGATGGGACTCAAAAACTCATTAAAGTCATCGCTCGGGTCAAAGTCACGACGGGCTCTGTCCTACCCCCAGAGCTAGATAAGGTAGCGAACCATGAAAAGCTTGCCGTGTTAGGCAAGATCAACAGTGCGCCTGAGGAGCTCAGCACTTTAGTTCCTCAGAAAAATACCTATGGCACCATAAAGTTCTGGGCTTCCGCAGCGTCTGACTCGACACCTCTTGGTCAAGTTTCAGCTGGCTTTTATTTTCCTATCGATCGAGCACAAGATTCCACTTTTTTCTACTATGATCAGCGTGGTGATCGATATCTTGTGGATGGATTCACCAATGCTGGCAAAGTATGGGTTTCTGGTTTGAAGGGTTCGAAGTTAGAAGAATTGCTGGCTACGCCTCCAGGTCTATGTCTGGTGGGCTATGATTATTGCAGCGAACCCAGGCTCGACTCCTGTCGCGTCATTGGCAATGACCCGGACAATTCCAAAAACGGTGTTGAAAGCTATTTTGAAACTCTGAACTATGAAAATGTACTCAGAACGCAGGACAATACCTGGATTACACTGACGAGCTCCCGTCCAAACACTTCTCTACCGAAGCTATATATCACCCTGGAAACCTGGGATCGTATCGAAAAGACCAATTGTGATTAGCTATGGAAATGTCGCGACAAGACCCGGATGAAGCAAAGCTATTTACACCTTCATCTTCTTTCTATCGACCCACATCACATTAACACATTGAAATCATTGATCTATCAATTTATAAATCAATAGCCCCGCAGCTGCCGCCGATAGCTTGCCCAACTGCATATGTAGGTAGGGATGAGACGTCGCGCCTTACAGCTTGGGTTCTTGATTCTACTGCCCTCCAAAGCGTGGAGTGCACCAGCAGGCAATTACCTGAAAAACTATAGAGCCGGCTTCGAAATTGGCTATTCCTCAACCTCAGCCACACTCCTCTACAAACATCCAAAAATATTGCCTTTACCTGATGAATGCACCGAGAGCGAAGCGGATCCCACAGTGATGGAATGCTCCATTTCTGTGGCATCGCCACCAACCGGCTTTAGCGTCTTTGTGCAGCAGGTTTTTCATCGCACGGGGTGGTTCTATTTCAACTCGGACTTGAGCTTTTCGAGCTATATTTTGGACGGCAAGATCAATCTCAAAGAACCTGACGAAAGCAGCGAGGCTACACTCATCATCCCTCCTATTACCAATCTCAATCTCCATCTTTACGGCGCAACCGGTCGCGGCTATGTGGAGTTTGGAATCACACCACCCAAGAACCTTCCTGATATCATCTTTTCACTCGGCATAGCCAAACAGTATGCGATAGGAAGCATCAAAGTGGAAGATGTTCGCAAGAAGATCGATGTGGAATCCACTCAGTTTTGTTTTGGACTCGAGGCTGTTTGGTGGCGCTTTGGGGATGGATCTTTTTCTTCAGCCGCCAATACGGAAGCAGCTGTCACTGATAAGGTTATCTATGACGCGAGCATCGGTGATGCATCACACTTTGTCCTTCAAACCAGTAAGTTAAGTGTCGCGGTCATCAAGATTGTATTTCCTTGGCATTTCTAACCAGTCTCAAACCTGTTTTATCTAAGCTACTGGCTTTAAGACTGGCTAGCAAAAAAGAATCGATAAGTATCAACCCCCAATTGTTACGCGATTGTATCAATGAGAGCCATCCGACTGACCGATACCCTAAGTGGTCTTTATTTTTTAGGGAAGCTTGGCTTGAAATTTCTAACGCTCTTGGCTATCACAGTTCTTGTGCTGGGTCTTGCGATTCAAGCCAGCAGCCAGGTTTTACCAAGCGATGTTCCAACGGCACCACTGCTAACATCGGACATCGACCTCACCAACCGGCATTCAGTAGAAGTTGCAATGCTCGACAATCCCAGCCAGCACTTGCCTTGGCTGCGCCAGGAGCTGCAACGTATCGATCCAAAGCGAGAGCCCGTTGCCTGGGTCCGTGCCTGTTGGGCGATAGCCCTCGAACCCAGCTTGGAAGTGCCCATCGAAGAAGAAATGGCTGAGGATTCCAGCTATCGACAAAAGTTGCCGACTTGTATCGAAAACGCAAAAAAATTGGATCTCTATTTAGAATGGGCTAATCTTCGAAGCTTTCAAGAATCTATGCAGAGAAAACCCGACGATTTTCAGTACTATGAAGTGCAAATGAATCAACTTATCCAGGAAGTTCGCAAGGTAAATAACGCCGACGCCTTGGCCTTTGTTCTCGTCGAGTATGCTTTCGAAATGCTGCAAAGGAAGATTCTTGACAAATCACTCCCCTTTATCATCGAAGCCTTTGAGCTGCTTGAAAAACATCAAACCCAATCACTGCTGGTGTATTTTCAAACCCGGAGCGCTCTATGCATGAGCCTTGACTACCGAGGTCAATCCGACGAGGCCGTGCGAGTCAATAGCATCACCTACCAGCAGTTTAAACAGCAAGGACTCCGGCATGCTGCAGCCGAAATTTCTTACAACAGCGGTTATAGCCTTCTTTTTAACTCGAAGCCCGACAATGATGCAGCCAAGGCCCACCTCCTCGAAGCCATTCGGCTTACTGAAACTCTACCTGAACGAGGCATAAGAGGCTCATCTCTCATGTATCTCAGTCTCATCAGCAGTCGACGATCGCAGTTCACAGAGGCCATTGACCAAGCCCGTCAGGCTATTCAAATCTTCACTGAAGAAAAGGATCCGCTCTGGACGTCGCGAAGTCAACTTCGACTTGGCGAGGCTCTGATTGATGCCAAATCCTATAGCGGCGCTCTTATCGCTCTCGATTCCGCCTGGACTGGTTTCGCCGACCAAGCTTTAGAATACAAGAATTCTGTGCAATGGGCTCGCTACAGGGCCTATTCCGGCTTGCAAAATGCCGGTCTCGCTCTGCGCTATCTTGAGTTCTTCAATCAGGGTTTTCAGGAATACGCTAAGATCCACGAAGCCGAGCAGTACCACAAGGCAGGTGCGACGCTCGGACTACAACTTGAGAAAGAAAAGTCACGTCTTCTGGAAAAGGAAAAGCAGCAGCTGATGGGTCTGGTGATTTTTGCAGCCTTCGCCATAATCGTGATGGTCTATGGACTATTGCAAGCTCGTGAAGTCCGACGGCAGAAGCTCGGCATGCAAGCGATTTTGGAAGGTGTCGAAGAAGGCATTGTGAAGTTCGGCAAAGACTGTCTGATCGAGCCAAATTATTCCCGACACTTATTAGCGCTGCTGGGCGAGGAACAGGACTTGCAAGGGCGACCGCTGCTAGATTTGCTTTACCTAGGCACAGATGTCAGTGGCGATGAGAAACAGGTGGTCGCTAGTACCCTACAAAGCATCCTGGGGGAAATCGAAACAGCCTGGGATCTGAATAGCAGCCATCTGCCTTCGGAACTGCATAGACAAGGCAAATCAATGCTCTTGCTATGGACTCCCCTGTTTGGGAACTCAGGAATTATCGATAAAATAATGTTGGTATTGAGGGACGTGACCAAAAGTCGAGATCTTGAACGTGAACTGCATCGGCAAAAATCGCAGGTTGAAACTTTGGCCATAAAAATGGCCGAAATCATCCAAATGCCTCGCAAAAGATTGCCAATATTTGCCGCAAGCCTACGCAAGTATCACGAATTGATTGCACGAGATTTGAACGATCAAGATAGTCCGGAACTCCTCCGCCGCCTTCATACCTTTAAAGGTGAAGCCAGAAGCCTAGGCTTTGCTCATTTATCCCAGGTCATTCATGAGGTAGAAACGAGTCTCTTGCAGCACTCCCTGCCTCTTCTCCAAGTGCATGCCTTGACGGAGCTTCGAGACCTTTGCGCGAGCTATCTCACACTGCTCGAGCATATGCATCAGCCGATGACCGAGGCGAAGTCGAACCTTTCGTTAGTTGAAGTAGCTGGATCGGCCCTGGGAAACTTTCGCAATCATTTGCGCAAATATGAGATTTCCTTTGGGGGCATTACGATCGACGATCAAGTGGATCATTGGGACTCGAGCCACCTGGAATGGGTTCAGGCGTTTATCTTACACGGCTTAACCAACGCCATTGATCATGGTTTTGTTCTGCCGAAAAGTCTCGGAATTCAACTCGATCGGCCCGCCCAGTTTTTGATCAGAGCCTGGACGACGAAGGCTCAGCTCCATTTGGAAATACGTGATAACGGTCGAGGCATTGACTGGAACTTTGTGAAGCTGCTGGCAGCAAAAAAGAACTTCATTCCAGCGCCTCAACGGCCTTTGTCCGATGTGCTGTTTTTGGATGGGGAGTCTTCGAGCCTTGCCATCACAGAAACCAGTGGGCGCGGCGTAGGTCTCGCTGCGATTCGCTCGCTTTGTGTCAACGCAGGCGGCTCAGTCCAATTGCTTGATAATGAAGAAGGCAATGGCGCCCGACTCGTAGCCGAAATTCCGCTCGCTGCGGAGCCATTGGCAAAAGCTGTTTGACAGTTCAATTCCCTCTGATCCAGTTATATTGTCAGAATCCTAGAGCTGAGCAAAGTTAGCCAGCTAAAGGCTGACGCTGTCAATCGGATTGTTGACAGACTCCCTTAAATTTGACAAGTTTCTGGGCCGGCCAACTCGGGAATATCAGGTAAAAGGGCAAACTCATGAAACTTCTGCTCCTCGGTCTTGCATGTCTGACATCTTCCTGTGTCGGTTATGAACAACAGATCAACGAAGCTATCCAGCTAGGACAAGCCAGTCTGGCTCCCACCTCTGGCGAATCGGTATCCGCGGCGAAGCAGGCCCTTGAAAAAGGAGTTACCGTCGGTATCAATCTCTTACAGAAAGATGGCGGCTTCAGCCAATCGATTCATCGCATTCTTATTCCAACCGAATTGCAAAAAGCTTCACAATTGGCCAGAACAGTCGGCTTGAATGCTGAAGTTGATAATTTTGAAAAAAGTCTTAATCGCGCTGCTGAGCAGGCGATGAGTTCGGCGGTTCCTATTTTCAAGAACGCAGTGACCCAGCTTACTTTTCAAGATATTGTAAAAATTCTCACCGGCCCAGAGCAATCGGCCACTCAATATTTTCGTAGTTCGAGCGAAAAGCAGTTGCTGGATACCTTCAAGCCGATCGTCGCCAAAGCCACTCAGCAAAACAATGTTGGCAAACTCTACAATCAAATTACGACTACAATCAAACCAGCAGCAGCCCTAGCAGGTGTACCGATTGCGACTGTTAATTTGGATGAATATGTCAGCAAAAAAGCTACAGACGCTCTGTTTGTGGAGATCGGCAAACAGGAAAAACTCATTCGACAAAATCCTGTGGAGCGCAGTACTGCTTTGCTGCAAAAAGTCTTTGGCTACTATTCAAACAAAAAGAGCCAAAATCAAGGCTGATGGCCCGTTCATGATTGGCCTCGATACGTAAAATCCAGCCAGTAACAAGCCCGGATTTCTGCCTTTGAAGATTGATCTCCTTCTGATAAGGCCTTGAAATCGGACGAAGTGCCGAAGTGATACGTGGTTGAATGATCGACATTTTTTCAATTATTTCATTACATTCCATATCGTTCTCCAGTGGATCGATAATAGTACGAAATCGTTCTGTCGCAGAACGATTTCATTATTTTCACCTTAATTCACTGAATTTTATGATTTAATCAGATCTGATATCAACGAAAGATGAGACTTGGATCTGTCCCAGCGCTGAATGCAGATCTCGTGATTTTCATCGCCTTTGTGGAAGCCGATCGAGCAAAGGCTTTGAATTCTTCTGGAGCCTCTGCTTCAAATCGCATCACTCTTCCCGTCACAGGGTGTTGAAATCCAAGCACGCGTGCGTGCAGGGCCAATCGCTTATAAGGCCAGGCTGGGTGCATAGCTTTTGCAGATTCGTAACGAACATCACCTAAAATGGGATGACCCATTTCAGCGAAATGAACGCGTATTTGATTGCGTCGCCCGGTTTCCAAGTTCACAGCAATCTCGCTTGCACCTGGATAGCGAGCTACAACTCTATAGTGGGTGATCGCCAATTCTCCTCGAGCGCCCGATCTTTGGTTCAAAGACTTATCGCTCGACAATAGACTGCGAATTTCTCCCTGATCCTGCTCCAACTGTCCGGCCACGATCGCTGTATATTCCCGTTCTGGCTTCCGGGCCGCGAACTGAGCGATGAGACTATCAGCGATTTTGTGGCTCTGCGCGAACACCAAGAGCCCCGAGGTATCGCGATCCAAACGATGGATGACGCAAACCTTTGGACCCCGACTCTGGCCAGCAGCTAGGTGGCGAGACAAGAGATCGGCCAAGGTATGGGTTTCGCGGCGATCGGTCGGCACCGTGAGGATGCCGGCCTCTTTGTTGACAACCGAAAGGAACTCATCCTTAAACACGACGGTAAAACCCTGAGTCTTTCGCTCAGGTGCTTTCTCTCGGTATTTTCTTTGGGGATCGTACTCCAGCTCCAGCCGATCCCCCAGGGCAATGGGCGCTCCCGCGTCATGGCAAGCAAGTCCATTGATGTGGACACCCCCGTGATCGACCAAACCACGCACTCTCGCTCTGGCAAAATCCAAAAGCCGCGCGACCAAGCGATCGACTCGACCGCTGTCGGCTTCCAAGACTGTATAGCTGAGCTTTTTTATAGGCATGTGCTGGTTTCCCTGTCTGTGCCTGCTGTTGCCCCTGCTCTTAGCAGGAGTAGCCGAAAAATGATGCTCAAAAGTTCAATCAAATCTTTATGACGCACCACGAACGTTTTGCACAGTCGTTAAAAAAAAAGAGGGGAAGCTTCCCCTCTCTCTTACCCCTGAGGATTTGACATCACATATGGGTCATCAGATTTGCGATCTGGCGGCTGAAGCGCATCGGATCTTCAATGGGCGATCCTTCCGTCAGGAGCGCTTGATTGTAAAGAATCTCTGCCCATTCTTTTTGCTGAGTTTCTGGCAGATTTTTCATCCGACCAAACACTGGGTGATTCGGATTGATTTCCATAATCCGCTTCTGTGTTGGCATCGCTTGTCCCATCGATTCCATCATCCGAGCCATACGGGCTGATGGATCATAGGCGCCCGACACCAAACATACGGGTGAATCAACCAAACGTGTCGAGATTTTCACTTCCCGCACATTTTCAGCCACTGCGCCCTGTATCGTTTCGATCAAGGTTTTGAATTCCTGTTCTTTGGCCTTGGCTTCTTCTTCGTGCTTTTTCTTCTCGTCCTCTGAATCCAAGTCGAGACCTTCTTTGGTGATGGAACGCAGCTGTTTGTCTTTATATTTAAAGATAGCCTGCATGACCCACTCATCCACAGGATCGGTACAGTAAAGGACTTCGAAGCCTTTCTCTTTCAGACGCTCCAGGTAAGGGCTGTTCTGCAGAGTCTTGAGCGAATCGCCAGTAATGAAAAAGATCTCTTTCTGATCTTTTTTCATACGGGATACATACTCATTCAAGCTGGTAAACTTGTCGGAATGACTGGAAAAGAACAGGCTCAGCTCTTCCAGTTTTTCTTTATTGCCTTGATCGCTGGTGATGCCTTCTTTCAAGGTCGAACCGAAATTCTTCCAGAAGGTTTCATACTTATCGCGTTCGCCATCAAACATGCTTTGCAGATGTTTCAAAATCTTACCGACCACGGCCTTTTTGATGGCTTGGACCTGGCGATCTTTTTGCAATATTTCGCGCGACACGTTCAGCGATAGATCGGAACTATCGATCACGCCACGCAAGAAGCGCAGATAAGCGGGAACCAGATCTTCACAGTGATCCATAATAAAAACGCGATTGACATAGAGGGAAAGACCCCATTTGCTATCACGATAGTTGTAATCAAAAGGAACTGCGCCAGGAATAAACATCAGGGAGGTAAATTCCTGACTTCCTTCCGCCCGATAGTGGATGCGATCGAAAGGATCGCCCCAATCATGGGACACGTGCTTATAGAATTCCTGATACTCTTCGTCTTTCACTTCGCTGGGCGACCGCAGCCAGATAGCTTTGCGGCTGTTCAGAATTTCGTCTTCTTCAACCGTTTTAGTCTTGCCTTCGACTTCTTTACCTTCGCTATCCATCTCTGGCTCTTCGCGAGTTGCCTTCATCTTGATAGGCCAAGCGATGAAATCCGAATATTTTTTTACGATCTTTTTCAGAACCCATTGATCCGAAAAATCTTCGACTGAGTCATCGTCAGCAAAAGCTTTCAAATGCAGGGTGATCTTGGTTCCTGTGCCTTCAGCTCTGGGTTTGGATTCGATCACATAGGTACCGTCGCCTGTGCTTTCCCAGTAGGTGCCTTCGTCCGATCCTGCTTTGCAGGTTTCGACTGTGACGCGGTCGGCCACCATGAAGGACGAATAGAAACCCACACCGAATTGACCAATCAATTCAGGCCGATCCTTGATTTCTTTTTGCCTTTTAAGGAACTCTTTGGTGCCCGAATGAGCGATAGTTCCGATATTTTTCAACACCTCTTCCTGGGTCATACCGATACCATTATCGATAATCGTCAAGGTTTTACTGTCCTTATCGACGACGAGGCGGATATGTTTCTCTTCGTCAGAGCTTTTCCACTCAGGGTGGGAGAGCTCTTCAAACCGAAGTTTATCCAGCGCATCGGAAGCATTCGAGATCAGCTCGCGTAAGAAGATCTCGCGGTGTGAGTATAGCGAGTGAACCATAAGGTCCAGAATTTCTTTAACTTCGGCTTGAAACGCACGTGTTTCTCTTGCCATGACCGCTCCTCATGTTATTCCTAAAAAAAAGTCATCAGACTCATTCGTATAACACCATGGGCTCAGTTTTGCAGCTGTCAAGAGGCTGGCTTGGAATTTCCGGCAGGGATTGGGGTGACAGACGGGCCTGCCGCTGTCACTTTTTTTGACAGATCAGGTCGCCGCTGTGGCTCCGGTGAGGGGATGGGAACTTTCAGGCAAGGCCAAAGGCTCGAAGCTCTTCGCCCTCTGCTCATCTTCTTCGACTCCCAACTGAAGGGCCTCTTCAGCCGCTTCAAGACTCACAAATGACAATAATCCCGCACGTTTACGGTATGGATTGAAATTGCTTTTAGGCAGAGGACTGGTGCTCACAGGGCCCGTGATATAGGCATGCAAGGCACTTCGGGAAAGCACACTCGCATGGGGCGTAAGATCGGAATTTTCCATCATCATCTCCAGAGGTTAAGCACAACGCAGCAACAATGTGGCCCAAATTCGTAAGGGCTCGTGGCCTAGTTCTGCACAAAACAAGCCACCGTAACATACAATAGAAAGTGGGGGTGCTGCCTCCCCGTCCCGATAGGCGACCAAACCTCAAAGACTGGCGCCATACTACTGTAATAACTCATTTCCAGTGAGAAATCCATGAGTCCCAGCCCAGAAGCAGGGATCACTCCCTTCCAGACAGTTCAGGCGCGATGCGTGGTCTGTGAAAAAGAGGCCAGGTTCACCCGCCTGAAATCAACTCTCTATAGTGAGACGAAACGGGATATCGATATGCGTCCCGTGACCATTCTTTGGTCCAAAAAAGTCTCACCTCGGGTCGACCCCAAGCTCTTCTATTTTTGGCAGTGTCCATACTGCTACTTCACTGCTGACCATGGCTTCTTTCAGCAGCCCTTCAAAGATGGCAACATGAGCGCCACGCGCTTCCGTAAACAATTCCTGAAGGGGACCCAGGAAAATCCTCAGTACAAGGACATTTTCAAACTCCTCGTTTTTGATCCGGGTAGGGAAAAATCGGTTTTCATGAGCGGCCTCAAGCTCAACCTCCTGGCTTGCTACCAGTGGGAACAGGTGGAAGAAGTGGTCCGTAGCGAATGCATTCAAATCGCTTCGTATTACTTGCGGATGGCCTGGATGCTGCATGATCTACGTCACGCCATGGCCAAGTCTCCAGCGATTCGCGAAGAATCGAAGGCGCTCCTGAACGCACTCCGACCGCACTGGCCCAAATTGTTCCCAACCGAAGCAGCGATGCTGGAAAAATCTCTAGGCTACTACCAATTGGCTTTGACCAAATCAGCTGCGATCCACACGGTTTTGCATGAGGTCAATGTTCGATTGTTAATTGCCCGAATTCATATGAAGCTCAGTCAAATGGCCGAGGCCAAGCGAGCGATTATCGAATGCAAATCCCGGGTGAAATACTACCAAAGCCTCATCCGCAAAAAGAGCAATGAAGATGGTCATTTTTCAGCCCAGGCTCTCCTGGATATGGAAACCGCCCACGGCAAAGCTTCGGGGCTTCTGCATAATGTTGAGATTATCTATGACAAGATCGAACTCACTCTTTTTGAAAGAGAGATTCAAGAGGCTCAAAAATTTTTGCTGACTCTTGCCGATAAGAATTACGAAGAAAAGTTGAAGGCTCTCAAGGCGAAACCATTCCCCGACAAAGTGATTGCCAAGGTTTTACCGATCGAAAAGAAGAAAAGCCTTATCGGCTATCTCAAATCAAGCTAAGCAAGTGATTCGGTCTATTCCAAGAGTCTTTGCATACGCTGCATCACATCCTGCGACAGTTGAAAAGAAAAAATGTTCAAATCCTCGCGCATATGTTGCTCGGATTTGGTGCCAGTCAACGGAACAATTCCCAGCTGAGTGAGAAATCGAAAGAAAATCTGAGCTGCCGACAGGCCCAGTTCTTGCGCCGTTTCTCGTACGGTTCGACTGGCTAAAATTTGTGGATTGGCTGTCAGCGTCCAAAAGCTTTGATAGACGATGTTTTTCTCCTGACAGAATGTTCGTATCATTCGATCATAGCCTGTTTCAGCGTAAAAGCGGTTCTGCAATACGGCTGGCTTGATGACAGACTCATCGTGGAGCTTGCGTAGTGTGGCCAGATCGTAGCAATTGCTGATTCCCAGCTGCCGCACACCGCCGGCTTGCTGAAGGCTCTCCATAGCCCTCCAGACCTTCATGAGCGAGGCATGATCGGCCAAGGGAGAATGCAGGACGAGGGAGTCGACGTACGAAGTCTTGAGATTTCTTTGGGAGCTGGCAAAAGACTGCGCCACCTGCAGATCGAAGGGAGCCTTGGGATCATACGGAACACGGTCCGGATCCTGTCCACTCAAGGGGGTGAATTTAGTCTGGAGAAAGAGCATAGCTCTTGAAATTCCCTGTTGCTCCAGTCGCTGCAAGGCCTGACCAACGCCCTCCTCTTGATAATGTCTTGGCTGACAGGCCGTATCGATGGCTCGAAAGCCCGTCCTGACAGCCAACTCAACCAAGTCGGCGGTCTGCTCCTTTTTCCAAGCCGTCCCGTAAAACAGCAGCGGCATTGGGGTAAGGGCCGAGCTTGTAACAGTGTCTGCTTTCATGGCCGCGACTCCTAGATGAAGGCTTAACTGAATTCCAAGATCTCAATGCAACGATAGAACAAAGGGGACTTTTCGGCATTATGGAAAATCGACCAAACCCAGAGGACTCAGGAAAGCGAAGATTTTTAAGTCATAATGACACATTTGATAGGCATGACTCGCAAAGCAGCGCGGATTGTGAAAAACTTGAAATCAGGCAAAGTTTTTGCGACATTGCTTTTATAGGGGCCGTTTCAGTGCCCTTCATTGCTCACGAATGACGAAACACCCCTTCACTGTAGGAGTTTGACATGTCCAAAGGTCAAGACGCGAAGAAAAATGAAAAAAAGGCTCCGGCAAAAACTGCTAAAGAAAAAAAGCAGGAAAAACAAGCTAAGAAAGCCAGCAAAGACAACTGAGTCTTTGGGTATTCGGGCGCTGAAAGAGGCCGCGCGCCTGCAGCCGCCTCACCTTTGATCAGGACGAATCTATGTATGAACTTCGCCCTTATCAACAGGAAGCAGTCGAGGCTGTGCTTCGATACTTTCAAAAGCAGCGCGAACCAGGCCTAATCGTTCTCCCGACAGGCGCCGGAAAAAGCCTAGTCATTGCCGAACTCGCCCGCATAGCCAAGGGGCGAGTTCTGGTGCTGGCTCATGTTAAAGAGTTGGTCGAGCAAAATCATAACAAGTACGAAAGCTATCAGCTGCAGGCAGGAATTTATTCCGCTGGCCTTGATCGCAAAGACAAGGACACCAAGGTAATTTTTGGCAGTATTCAATCCGTCGCTCGCGGCGATGCAGCTCTCTTCGAAAGCTTTTCCCTTCTTATCATCGACGAATGTCATCGGGTCTCTGTGGAAGAAGCCACGCAGTATGCGCAGGTGATCCAGAAGCTACGTAAAAGCAATCCCCTGATCTGCATCCTGGGATTGACAGCTACTCCCTATCGCTTGGGCTTGGGATGGATCTATCAGTACCATCATAAGGGAATTCTACGCACCCAAGAGGATCGTTTTTTCAAGAAGTGTATCTATGAACTTTCGCTATCTACCATGATACGCAATCGCTATTTGACGCCGCCGATCAAAATTGATTCTCCGGTCGCCTCCTATGACTTCTCCAGTCTGAAACTGCGTTCAGGCCAGGGCTCCTTCGCCATGAAAGATGTGGAACATCTTCTCAAGGACCAAGGGCGTGTCACGCCAGGCATTGTCGCTAACATCATGGAAATGGCTCAGGATCGCCAAGGCGTTATGATTTTCACCTCTTCAGTTCGCCATGCTGAAGAGATCCTTTCCCATTTGCCTGAGTCGGAAGCTGGACTTGTGGTGGGAGAGACCAGTTCCCAGCAGCGGGACCACATCATCAATTTGTTCAAGGCCCGGCAGATTAAATATTTGGTTAATGTCTCCGTTCTCACTACCGGATTTGATGCGCCCCATGTTGATCTTATCGCCATACTTCGCCCGACTGAATCGGTGAGTCTCTATCAACAGATTATCGGCAGGGGATTGCGTCTCAGCGAAGGTAAACTGGACTGTCTCATCCTGGATTATACCGGTCAAGGTCACGATTTGTTTCGTCCAGAAATTGATGAAGACAAGCCTTCCGAATCATCTGTGCTCGTCAAGGTTGCCTGCCCGCAATGTGCTTTTGAAAACGATTTTTGGGGCATTGTCGATGGGGATGGGGATCTGATTGAACACTTCGGTCGCAAATGCAAAGGAGCGACAGAGGATCCGAAGACCATGGCCATCGTCCCTTGCAACTTTCGTTTTCGATTCAAACGCTGTCCTTCTTGTGGTGCCGAAAGCGATATTGCAGCTCGTGTTTGTGGATCCTGTCAGATGCTTCTGGTCGATAATGACAAGAAACTCCGAGAAGCCATGTCGCTCAAAGACGCTCATGTGATGCGACCGGACTCCATGGTTTTTGAAAAAAAATTCGACAAAAAAGGCCAGGAGTTTTTGGAACTTCGCTACTATGATTGCGATGGCGAACACCTTAAAGAATTTTTCTATCTCAACTCCTCCGCGGATCGTCAGGCTTTCTATTACAACTTTATGAGAATGCATCTGCGAGTCCCGGAGCGAAAACTATCGATTCAAAGTATCGATGATGTCCTGCAGCTGCAAAGACAGTTTCGTCTGCCTATGTTTCTCATCGCTCGTAAGAAAAAATACTATTGGGATATTCGCGAGAAGATTTTTGAATGAAGTATTTATAGGGAAAAAGCAGCCCTGGATAGGACTGCCGCTTTTGAACTTGGGGTCGCTTACAAACTGCTCCAACAAACAGCGAGAGGACTGCCGATCCATCGACTCTTCAAACCAGGAAAGTAAGTCTTCACCGAAACACAGACAGGTGCGTCCGCCGTCAAAGGCGTGGGACCAGCAGCAGTCAAGGCAGCCGATTCGAGAATTTGAGCCAAAATAACCGCCGGGCCGCTTTCTGCTAGGTTCAAGTCATTGCTGAGCTTGTCAAGCCAGGCCAAGGCTAGTTTAGTCTTAGCTCTGGCTTTGTCAGTTTCGGCTTGAACTGCAGGTGAGGCATCAAAGACTTTGTCTACAGTGTGCGCGATGACCGCACCCAAATCATGAATTTCCAGGACATTGAACGCATTGCACCCAGCATCTTTCGACGGATCAAAACTTTTTACCAGTGACTTGGGATTGAAGAGGATATCTATCATGTCAGCGGTGAAGACCTTCTTGACGTTGACACCTCCCAAAGAGGGACTGGCCACATCCCGCGTATTGACGAAACAAGGGGCCATTTCGATGCCTGGCATTTTTAGACCAGACGCATAGAATGCGTACATATCTGCAAAGCCTTCATTCAAGGCACCAAACAAGAAGGACGTGTCGATCAAGGGACTTTTGCCTTTTTCTCTGGCAAACACTGAAGGCACTGAAATCGCCCGGGTTGAATGATGAGTCGGATTCGCCGCAAGCGTTTCCTTCAGATGCACTTGGGCCGAACCCAGGAGTGGGGTCAGCGAATGATAGAAAACATGATGACCATACTCATGCCGCAGAACAAAAGGCAGCTCCCAAAGAGGACTCGGATGGTCGGCACTGCCGTCGGTATTCTTGCTGCTATGTGGAAAGACGGCGATCACAGGCAGGGTATCTTCGGCATCGTCTTCGGTCTCTTCGTTCGGCACCAGAGTCCAATAAGCATTATTAACGGCATCAGCTTGAATCTTAATGGGCTTGACGTCAGCCTTTGGGTTGAGAGCAAGAAGTTTGGTCTTGGCAGTATCCGACAGACGCTCATAGATAGTTAAAGTTTCTGAGGGATGAATATGGAGCTGAACAGCCGACAAACTTTCACCAGTGATCGATTTGTACCAATCTGATGCCACCTTGATATCAGCCGCTGCATAAGAGGCTACGCCCTCTAGTGTTGAAGATCCAGGCAGCAAATTGCAAACGAAGAGATCATCAAACTCTTCACTGAAGATCTCCTGTTGAAAGGACTTGGATGGAATAATATGTTCGCCTGCGTCATCGAACTCAAAGGTTCTATCGATCACCTTGTTGGAATGGGCACCGCTATAGATTCCCAGTAAATTTGACGAGGCAAGAGACAGAGCATCGGTCCGCAAACACTTCGTACCGCGAGTCAGCTTTACAGCTTCACCATAGACTTGCTTCTGAAAGCTATTCGTTTGCTGATACCAGGGGGTTTCAGGACGAACCACTTCTTTGGTTTTGGTTTTTTCACAGCCGACGCTCAAGCTTAAGGTTGTAGCGGCAGCAAGTAGTATCTGCTTATTTTGAACTCTCATGGGGTCTAACTCCAGTTCCATTTGAACATACGCGCGAGCACTAATCGAGCGACTTATACAGCAAGAGTTCGGCAGCCTTCAAACTTTCTCATGCTGAGACCGTAAGAAATCGTTCTCAAGGATTAATCGCAGCTATGGGTGCAACCGATGGCATTAGCTGATATTCTATTGATATCAAATACTTACCAGTCGCCATCCGGCTTTTTTGCAGTCCACTCATGGCCTTTACTCATCACGGTACGAAAAAGCCCAGGCACATAGGCGCCCGGGCTATCAAATTACAGGGAAGTTCGAGTGAATAGTCAGGAACCATCGATCAGAAGTTAAAACCCAATGAGGCCACCAGCTCGTTGTTCTGGATGCCCACATTTTTGTATTTCAATCCATCATACGCCAGAGACGCACCTTTGAGTTTCAAGTCGATATCGTTTTTGGAAAAGGTCGAGGTGTATTTATACTCCAGACCAAAGGTGGTGCTATAGTTCAACTTGAATCGAGCACCAAGGCCTAGGTCATAGTTGAGAAGGCCTGTAGAGTCTGAACTCAACTCAATCCCATCCCGCTCAAAATTTTCCAAGCTCAAACTATGGTAGGAGATCCCTCCCGTTCCATAGAGAGCGATGACGTCTTGGTCGATAAAATCAAGGCTGGCATAAGCATTGCCAATCAAATCTCGGAAACCGGGCTTGTTGGCTTCGCCAGGATAACTGATGTATCCTAGCCCAACGCCAACCCGAAGGGGTTGACCGAGGCTTCTCTCAATGGCAGCTCCACCACCCACTGACGACAGACGTCGATCCTCTTCAGTATTATTGATATCGCGACTGAAGCCACCCAGTCCGGAAACTTGTATCCCTTCAACCGTCACATGAGAATCTGCACTAAAGATTTGGGCTTTGAAAGAACCGCCATCTTCAGCCAAAACAGGAGCCGACAACAAGGTGGCAAGGACTAGGAGAGAAAATTTGGAAGTATTCATTTAATGACCTCTTTCATGATGCTCAATCAACCCGACTCATGCCGGAGTTAAGAGCAGCAATGCAAGGCAAGGGCCAGAGCCCAAGATCTCAATTCAGCGCTCAATCAGCGCCAATAAGGCAAAAATATACGTCTAGTCTGCACCTAGCCTGAGAAAAAACTTCAACAGCTGTATCTCATAGACCACGAATCAAAGGCTATGACCGGACTGCAAGCCGCACTCGCGCGACCGATCAAAATCAACAAGTCCCGGCAGCCCAACTGAGTCCTTGTGACCACACAGACGCCTTGATTCCGACCGAAAAGTCTGGAGTGTTTTTGTAAGACGACAATCGGGTCATCATTTCTTTTCGAAGTCCCATCTATGTTTCGATGATCTTTCGTTTTTCATAATTCGATCCACTTACAAACGGGAAGTATACCGGTATGTAGACAGTCACATTTCACAGACAGTTGATCTGCTTTCGCAGTAGGGGATCATCATGACACGTTTCATGCTTTCTCTTGGGCCCACAGAGGATCACCCGTTCCAAGCTTGGTCTTCAAGATTCTTGGTAAAGGCGACAACCTTCTCTATAAAGCTTTCGAATATCTGGTGGCGGGTTTTCTTGGCAAAGGCCAGCGCGCGCCGTCTGATCTCGATATCCGGGCCAGCCTCAGGAACTTATCGCCCGAGTTTCTAGAGGGGGAATTCAATCCTGCGAATCCTAACAGCCCGGATGTCTACTACCAATCTTTTGCCGGAGTCAGCAGTCTCACCGGCTGTAAAACCGGAGATCGCATGGATCCCCTGCTTTTACCTTTTCAGGTAGCTTTCAGATCTGGCATCAGAAATGACGGACTCGTCCCAGAACCTTCCACTGTTTGGGGTCGCTACCGTGGAGTGGTCAGTGCCGATCATATCGATCTGATTGGTCAACTGTTTGGCAACACCTCGGTCAGGTTCCGGCATATCGGATTTTACGACAATCTCGCTAGCGAATTGGCTGAGCTAGGATTTTAAGACCGGCCACTCCGGGGCCTAAAAAGGCCCTCTTCTGCTATTTTGATCCGTCGCGGCTGTGCTATGCTCCCCCCCTGATGACCACAAGGGGATTCGGTATGCGCAGTCTGTCTCTCTTCATGCTAGCTTTATGTTTCTTGCCATTTCATCCACTCGCCGCGGAAAATAAAATCTATCAACTCGATACTGCACCTCTTCAAGCGGAAGTTGAGCTGGCTAAACAGTATCAAAGCTTGACGGAAAAATTTCAAGTCGAGGCCTTGTCGCCCGATGAGCATCAGAAGCGCATGGCGATTCTGCAAGAGGTGCTCAGAAAAAAACCTGAATGGCTGGATGGCTATTGGTTGGTTGCAGCCGAAACTTTTTTTCTCGGATCTAGCTACACGGATCCGAGGGATCATCCGAAAGCCCATCGTATCCTCGACGAAGGAGAGGGTTTTATTGAAGAGTGTTTGAAGCGCGATGCCAAAAACTTACTCTGTCGGTTCTTTAAAGCCTCCTTGCGGGCCAAGCTCGCCAGCATTGAAGGTATTTTTGCATCTCTCCGCTATGGACGATCTGTCCGCGATGCCTGGCTGGAGGTCGTACAATCGGGCGTAGACATGCCGTTTCGTCCTAATGTGTCCTTGCAGGGGTCTGCCCACTATGGGTTGGGCCTTTTTTACCGGCTTGTGCCTAATTTCTTCTTGATGGATTGGCTCTTTCATATTCGCGGCAATATCGATGAATCCATAAAGTATCATCGCGCAGCTTTGAAGTTTGACGGTGCCAATCCTTGTTACCAATTGATGCTGGGCGTTGCTTTACTTTGCAAGGTCAAAGGTAATCCCGAGACTCCTGAATATGCTGAGGCGATGAAACTCCTCGAAGAACCCGCCCACACCAAAGCCATTGATGTCGCCCAAGCGGTCTGTGTGCACGACGTTCCCAAGATTCGCAGCGAACCCAAAAAAACTTGTGGCTACACCCAGGCCAAATACCAGGATGATGTCAAAGAAGGCGATTTCAAGAGTTAATCATTCGAATACATAAAGTGCCTCTTCCCATGGAAAAGCACTGGCCTAGGCAATGCGCTATGGCCCATGTCTTGCTTAGTATTCTTACGCTCGGATGATTTTCTGCCTGAAAACCCCATTTTCCAAACTGCTCCAAAGACTCATTTCCAAAACATTCCCATATCTTAGCTCTCACTCTTTTGATTCGAGCAAAGCCAGATTCATCGCAATGATTGGGCATTTGAAAACAATGCTTGTCATTCAAGGCTGTTAGATTTTTGTGATGCCTTTGGAGCTTTTTTGGTGATCACTTACTGAGCTTAGGATGATTCCATTTCTCCCAGCTAAGCCCCTGAATCGATGAAGATCTCCTGACCATGCGGCCTGAGCACGGCGATTGCAAATACTCTGCTATCGCTAGAGCAATCGTGTAAAGGGGAATAGGGAATATGAATAAGTCAAAAGCAATGATCTTGGTTCTGCTTCCTGCTTACGTACTCCTCAGTGCTTGCGGATCTCAGGCTCCGGATCCAAAATCATTGCCCAAACGAGACAGCGCAACCGTTGCAAAAAGCTCCGACCAGTCAGCCCAAAGCTCAGGAAAAAGCTCAAGTCCAGTCACTCCTTCTGCACCTGCAGACATCGCTGCTTTGGAGGCTAAGCAGGACTCTCTTCAAACTCAAAAAGCCAGTCTTCTTGCCCAGCAGTCAGACCTGAAGAGCCAAAAACAAGGCTTTGCAGAACCTTCTGCGATGAACCCTGCAGGACTGGGAAATCTGATGGTAGGAGCGCAGGCTCTTCCAGCCGCAATTGATCAAGCAAAAATCGATGCGATCGTTACAGCCGCTCAAAACATGGATCTGGATGCTCTGAAGAAAGCCATCGAAGACCTAATCGCTGACGTGCAGGATGCGATAGCAGACCTTCAAGCTCAATTAGACGATCTTGCTGCTCAAATTGCAGCAGCTAAAGCCTAATCATCATCACGAGGAAAGGTAGGCCTTTGTGATTTAATTGGTATCTTGTTTGTGCATAAGCTTGCATCGGCTGCAGATCCTCAGGATCTGCAGCTTTTCGCCATGCGAATTCCCATTCTTACACTTAGGAAAGAGGGACACATCTGGAGTTATTTGAGCCGATAAGCTGGGCAGCACATGCGGGCAAAAAAGCGAGGATCTTTTTATGGCGAGCCAGGGTCGAGAAAGCTGGAAAAAAGGCTTGATCGACGAAACCAAAAAAGAGATCAAAATAGAGCTGGATCAGGTTCTTAAAGAGTCGGGGGAGGCCGAAAGGCTCAACCATATTCTGGAACAAATTCAATTGCTCGATTTGGCTAAAGATTCGAAATCCATGTTGCGCCGCTTCATTTTCATTATGTCGGCTTTGGTGCATCACGAGCGTTTTGGGGGATTGGGTAAAAAGCAAATCTATGAGCTTTCGAACCTTGGCCAGGCCATTCTTCGGGTAGCTGGAGTGAAACCAGGGCATTCCCCTATATCCTTTCTATTTTCAGAACTGCATTCCATCATGAGTGACATTCATTTGGGCAATGGTGAATTTTTACCGTCACTATGGGAACGACTCCTGAGCGCGCACATGTCGGCTATGCCGGCAGAACATATGGCTCGACAAAACCTGGGAATTGGTATCAACGCCTTACGTCTGGGCAATACCTCGTTGGCTATCGCTTTTTTTGAAAAAGGCTTACAAGAAACAGTTGAGCCCAAAACCTTGGACCGCTTACGTCTCTACCTCACCAAGTCGACAAGACTGTCGGGGAACCTTATGAAAGCCAAACACTGGGTGCAGACCTTTTCACCTGAAATCACCGATCCTGCATGTGTCCAGGAAATGCGCTGGGAACAGACCTGTCTTGAAGCGAGTCAAAGTATGGATCTGTCCGGGCTGTTTGCGTTAGCCGATGAAGGAGGATCCCATTTCACCAACTCCTATCCTCTTGAACTGTTCTTCTGGTCCTATGCTCATCCCAAGACGCTTTGGTCCAAGCGTTTGCCCAAACTCTCGGTATTGGCCAACCAAAAGGATCTGGACCCTCAGCGCAACAGCGGACTTTATGCTCTGGCCCAAAGCTTGGAGCAGGCCTACGATACCGATATTCCCTTCGCCAAGCGTCTGTCCGATATCAAAAGAGTGATCACCAAAATTGAAGTCCTCAGAAATATTGATCAAAGACTTCTGATCTGGATAGCTCTGGCTCGATGGTTGCACAGAAGTCACCATCGACAGATAGCAGCTATCGTTCTTTACGAATACATGTCGCTCAGTCAGAAGTTGAGCTTCGGCAAACATGTCGATGTCCTTGGACTCGCCAGCGACTTGATCAAGGCCCATGGGCTCCCAGAGCCAAGTGTCCTACTGAATGTGGCAGAATAAAGGCAATTCTTTCTGGTGATTAACGAAGTTTTTCAAATTGACCGAGACCTTTGCCGATACGATACCTGGGGGCAATCATGAAACGAACTTTACCTTCGTCGATCAAAAAAATGATTCTAGCTCTGGCAACCACAGGCCTAGCACAAGCCTGTATGCCTACGGGCTTTCTTGCCACCAAAAACTCAGAATCTCCAAAGCCCGCTCTTGCTATGGATCCGAAAACCAACGCCAATGATCGCCCAACAGAAACTGGAGCAGGCGTTCCAGGATACTTGGTCAATTGCGCAGAAATCCTAGCGCCTGCAGATCAGGCTCAGATTGGCTGTCGTGTGTCAGATGGCTCTGGAAAGCGACTTCCTCCCACAGCTGAGACCTTAAGTCGCTTTGAAGTCCAAGTTTCAGCAGTGGCCAATACTAACATAAAAATTGCCAAAGTTATTGCCAGCAATGCTGCAGCTTTTGATGTCCTCTTTGTATTTACCGGAGCCGATAAAGCTCAACTGATTGCAGCGGCTCGCAGCAGTCGCTACACCTATAGCTACGAAGGTGTTAAAGGCGAAAGTGTTGAGGTGGAAGTGAGTACAATGAGTACAAGCACAAGTCCGCCTAACACAGCCCCATGTACCGGCGGAGTGATGTTCGAAGGTGTCTGCATGATGAGTGTGGCCTCATCGTGCACTGACTATTGCGCCCTGACCCAGCAGAAGGTCCATCCTTGGGTGGTCGAACGTTTTGGTGCAAGTGCAACGAGCAACAAACAAAATTGCTCGGATGTTTATGCCCAATTTCCCGTGAGTTTTCCGGCCATATTTATGGTGACTGATATTGTCACGGAACGTGGCCTTGGTTGCTTTGCCCAAGGGTCCGGCCAAGCATTCTTTGACACCAGTCCCACGGATCCATCCACCTCGCCTTACCTCGGCAGCAGTCGGATCTGCGCCTGTCAGTAGTTCATGAGGTCGTGAGATTTAATTCTTGGGGCCTTTCTGACGACTCAAGGGAAACAACTGAAAATTCACTTGATATACTGCATCTGGATTCTTTTCTTGCTCTGCAAGACTTAAAAGTTTTTTGCGCAGTGCACTGATTTCCTTTTTTAGCTCGGGCACCATAGCTTCGGGAATGGCGATAGAAATCGAACTGACATCGCGAAGCTGAGCCCCCACAGAAGTCAAAGATTCCTTGCCTAGTTCTATCATCTTTTGGTGATAACGAATGATGGCGAGTGAAGCAATTTCGTCGCCAGTGCTGATGCGAGTCTTGGTCGGCTCCAGGCAAGCGCCTTCTGACTTCCTCGCCAACAGCCCCAGCCTCACCAGAAGTTCAAGACTCTTTCGAGCTTGTTCAGGCCTAATCCGAGGGGTGAGAAGAACCGCTAAATCTTTAGGGCTTTCTGTGAAATAAGGCGTAAACGAAAGTTCATAGATGACCGAATGAAACCACTCACTGAAAAATTCCAGCTGATCAAGACTTTCGTTGGAGGCCACCGCCTTCGCTTTATAGTGAAGGAGCTTGTCCATGAGATTCTCTCGCTGCACAGGATCATGGCTATTTTGAAAGCTGACCATTTCTTCGAAATACTTTCGCTCATTGCTCCGCAGATCCAAAGCACTGCTGATCCGATCAGCAGCTTTATCGGTCAAAGGACGTTTGCCACGAATAATCAAATGAACAACATTGGTTTTTGAAAAGCCAAGATCTTCGGCAAAACTGAGATACGAATAGGAACCAACTTCAGCCTTGAGAGCCAAATATAAAGCTTGCAGATACTCTCGATAGTCCAAGTAGCGAGTGACGGGCACACGACTCGCGACAAGCTGAAGCAGTTTCAGACTCGACATATCCCACCTGCTTTCGTCTCATTTCTCATACTTTCATCATATCGGAAAAATATTTTTGCATATAATATTTTTATTAAATATTTGATATTTATGATGTTTATGCCAATGAATTGAATCATTACACTTTTTCTTGCACATACAATTGCGCCAGCCTCCAAGCTGGAAACGAAGCTGCACCATACATCGCTTTAAGTGATTCATATAAACGTATATATCGATTTTAGAAAAGCATCCGGATACCGTTAGACTGTTTGTATGTGCTTAGGCTTTCGCAAACAAACTGTCTGATCGTAGGAGGAGCTTATGAAAAGGTTAAATCCGCATCGTGTTCTGCATGCTCGGAATCCCGAGCTCAATACCTGTGTCACCCTCTACGCAAACACTCCTTTAGACTTGCACAGGAATTTCGAGGAAGCGCATCGCCTGCTCGACACCTTGCCCGATGGCAACGACGAACACATGCTGCTGGGCGTGGCCGAGCGCTTTTTGCGAGTCGCTGCACTAGAGGACATGCCCTATCCGGTGGCCTTCTTTCTCTCAGAGCACATGTCTGGATTTGTTCCACTCCCTTACGAAGTCAAGAGCCTAGCTGTGGTCTCAACCAGCTTTCATGTCAAACCCTTGTTGAAGTGGCTGCAGCGAGAGCATCGGTTCCTCGTGCTCCTTCTCAAAGACAACGAGGCGACCATTCACGAAGGAACCTTGGGTCACTTCGGAGAAATGGAAACCATCTCCTACAAGCAGCTTGGAAGCCGTCGCGGGATTTTGCCAGCGATTGATAGACGTCTTTTTCGAGCAGTCTACTCCCTCCGTACGCCGGTCATCCTAGCTGGTGATTTCGACATGATCGAAGATTTCCGAGTCAGGAGTCGTTATAAACATCTGGTGGAAGATCCCATCATCAACCCGGATGATTTTGAAAATCCTGACAAACTGCACAAGGCTGCCATCGAAGTTTTGGAGCCCTTGCTCAAGAAGCAGGAAGAAGCTCATCTGAATGCATACTGGCATTTTCAGAAGAAAGATCGGACGGTTTTTCAACTCGACGATATCGTTCATCACGCTCTACGGCATCGCATCAAGCACATCTTTATCTGCGAGGATGTGACGATTTGGGGGGAAATTAACCCCTTGAGTGAGATGGTTCGGTACAATCAAAAACAAATGGACGCCTATGATGATGATATCATCGACGATCTGGCAGAAATGGTCTACCGCGCTGGGGGCCAGATAACGGTTCTGCCTCGTGAGAGTATGCCTCATAACAGCGCTACTTGCGCAATTCTTCGCAAGTCTCCGGAACCGCTTCGCGAACTCTCTGATCCAATCATGACGACTGCGTATCAGTCGGCATCCTCCGCATCCTAGCATGCTGTGGGAGTGGGGAGTCTCAGACTTCGCACTCCTACTTTTACCTGCAGCAGAAAACCGCCATTTTCAGGATGTAACAAAACCAAGAATCGCCCGCCGGACTCTTCTCCAGCAGCGATTCCAAACTTGGGAACTACCTCGCTTGATATTGTTATCTTCGGCCAGCTGGCCAACAACTTAAGCGCAATACTGCCGCGGACTTTGAATAACACGAAAAAAGTTACAAAAGTTTCAATCAATTCCTAGGGTCCAATCTCTCCTCTGCATTTCTCTTTCCGAATCCCCTAATATAGGTCATAAACTTGATCGATTCCGTCGGACACTCACCGCAATGCAGATTTACCAAAGCATGAAAATCCTGGGAAAGACGTCGCAAAATCAACTGCCCGCATCCCTTCAAGTGAGTCTTTGGGATGTCGCCTTCTATAGTCTCATGGTCGGGCTGGGAGAAACCTATTTGAGCGCTTTTGTGCTCACCATGGGATTCAGCGAACGCGCCTCCGGCCTTCTCATCACCCTGCCTACCTTGATTGGCTCGGTGATTCAGCTGCTGTCGGCTCTCTGCGTACGGTTGTTTGGGTCACAGCGAAAATGGGTCATGATCAGCGCCAGCATTCAAGCCACATCATTGCTTGGATTGAGTGCTCTCGGGCTCGGTTTACCACTGTCCGATGTCGCCAAGGAACGAGCGGTGTTTGGTTTAATCACGGCCTATTGGACCTTTGGTTTAGCGGCAGGACCAAGCTGGAGCAGCTGGATAGGTTCCATCGTCCCTGACCACTGCCGTACCCATTTTTTTGCTTATCGAACCCGAGTCGCCCAACTTTTTACCGTTGTGGGTTTGATCGTAGCTGGTTTGGCCCTGGAAACGAGGGGGCCTGGTGAACTCAAGCTACCGATATTTGCACTGCTCTTTGCTGTCAGCGCTCTGTGTCGTTATATTTCCGTCGGGTTTCTTAAACAGCATCCCGAAGGTATGATTAAACCGTCCATCGATGCGCGAAATCTATTGAAACCGGATTTTTGGCGTTGGCTGGCGGCGCGGCGCACCTTCACCATCATTGTCTTTTTGTTTGTCACTCAGATAGCGACCAATGTTTCGGGACCATTTTTCAATGCCTACATGCTGAAACATCTTGCATTGGATTATGAACACTATGTGGCTCTAGTGAGCATAGCCTTTGCAACTCGCGTGCTGTCAGGAGGGGCACTGCAAAGACTTGCCCATCGACTGGGGTCAACGACCTTAACCCATCTCGGTGCCTTCCTGATCGTTCCCATTCCTGCTCTATGGGTCCTGACAGATTCCTTTGGCTGGTTGCTACTCTTTCAAGCTTTGACCGGCTTTGCCTGGGGCTGTCATGAGCTTGGTGTCACGCTTTTGTATATGGAAAAACAGTCCCATCACGAAAGGGCCGGTCTGATGACAATCACTCAACTACTGAATGCCAGCGCTATGTTTTTGGGTTCATGGATCGGCTTTCTCATGCTGGGATCTGGCCCGACCCAGGCCTTCAGCTACTATAGTATTTTTATTGCCTCGAGCTGTCTGCGCCTTCTCCCAATCTTTGCCTTACCTCTTTTGGGGGATAGTCGGATTCGATTCCCTGGTAGGGTCACACAGGTGATCCTCATGCCTTTTCGCTTTTTTGCACGCTAACTCTAAGGTCTCTTCGCCTATGCTATGATAGACTTCTCATGAATTATGGGACAATCTATGCAGCGCTCCTACCTCCTTTTTTTGGGACTGATGCTTCTGGGTTTGCTACCTCGGCAAATCATCGCCGCTTCCTTCACTCTGCAAAGTCTGATGGACCGCCGCAGTGAACTGTTTGATGATCCCAGATCTTTTCGGCAGGAGCTGGAAGTCTTCCTCACCTCTCTCGATCGCCAAAGCAATCCAGAACTGTGGGTGATGCTGCATGCCTTCGCAGGCGAGGGCGCTTGGTTTCAAGAGGATATTGAAGGCATTCGCGTTCATGTGGCAGCGGCACTCCCCTTCGCCCAGGACAATCGGCACTTCAAAGGCGCTGCTCTTCTCACTTATTTGAAAGCTGGAATTCTTGAATACGAAGGCAAATTTGAAGAAGCCGACCCAGTCTTTCGCAAAGCTATTGCCTTGGCCAAGGAGTCGGGCGACTTGAGTATGATTGCCTATGTATCAGCAGTCGCGGCTTCCTTTTATCATCGCAACAACCACAGCAACGAATCGACTGAACTCTATAGTGAAGCTCTGCAGCTTTTTCGCAAACTGCCTCAAGACTATATTTACAATGATTATCTAGCTGGAATAGGCACACTCTACGCACAAACCATCGGTCCGAAGAGAGAACTAGGCTTTAAGATGCTGGAAGACTCCATCAACTATGCCCGGGAGCATAAGCTCCGCTATCAAATGTATTGGACCAATCAGTCCATCAACACTCTCAACAAGGAATTGGAACGCTTCGATAACGCGGACAAGATTATCAATGAAAATCTGGCTATTGCAGAAAGTCTTGGCTATGAAACTTATATCGTGGGAACAAGGCTGGATCGGGGGCGGATTCTATTTCGCCAAAAGCGCTACCAGGAAGCCCTGGTCGATTTTGAATTCGCTCGTAACTATTATAAAAATCGAGGCATCAGCTTCTACCAAATCCAAATACTCAGCGATCTTGGTATCTGCTACATCCGGCTTAATCAATTGGATAAAGTAAAACCCCTTATTGCCGACTTCGATGGTGCTCTTAAGGAATCCAGTAGCACAAGTCAAAAGCAAGAAGTTTATGTGATGCAACAAAATTACTATAGAGCGACTGGAGAAAAGGACAAAGAGCTGCCTATCCTCCGGGAGCTGCTCGACCTCATAGATAAAAATGCCGAAGCCAAAAAAGCCGAAGAGTTGGGACGCCTAGCCAAGGATATGGAGCTGCAGCGTCAGCAATCGGAAAATGACCAGCTAAGTTTTGCGAATAAACTGCAGACCGAGGAAATCCAGAGGCGCGAACGCACTCAAAAACTCATGCTGATGGGGCTAGGTTTGGGATTTTTAGCCTTGGTCGCTTCGGCTATTGCCCTTCATCGAGGTCGATTGATCAAGAAGCAAAGAGCCAGCCTCAAACTCATTCTCGATACCATTGAAGAAGGTATTCTTCGGTTTGATGCCCAACTTCGGGTCAAAGATGAGTATTCAAGGTTTTCCAGTGAGCTGTTGGCTCCCAATCAGGATCTCCATAGCCAGAACCTTTGGCCCCTCTTGTTTGAACGCGCCGAGGCAAGCCGAGAAGATCAGCAGATCTGGCGAGAAAGTCTGAGGGCTATCATGGGCGAAGGAGCATTAGCCTGGGACTTGAATGAAGCGCATCTACCTCGTCAGCTGAAACGGGAGCAAAGAATTCTTGAGCTCGACTGGCAACCTCTACCTGATGCCGAAGGCTTGACCCAGATGATCCTCCTTCGCATTCGAGATATAACTCAAAGTGTTGAGGTGCAAAAAGAAGCTCGTGTTGCTCAGGATAGGGTGTCCAAGATTTCCGATCGCTTGGACGCGATTGCCAGGGGACGCCCTCATCGCATCAGTCAGTTCTTGCTGGAAGCGGAGAAAGTCATTCTCCCTTTGCATAAGACTATTCGCTTTGAAGAAGACTATTCTGATATCAAACGCATGCTGCACACCATGAAAGGAGCGGCGCGAAGTCTGGGACTTAAGGATTTGAGTGAAGCGGTGCATGGCTTTGAAGATCTTCTCATCACCAAAAATTTCGATTTGGCAGCTTTCACCAGCCAAATTCTGGAGCTTGAAAATATTCTGGCCGCCTATCGGGACCTTTTGCCTCACTTGAACCTTATGCAGGGCGATCAACCCATGGATACACTGTGGGATGTTGCCGCCAAACTCCTGCCAGAGGCTCAACAAAGACTGACCCTCGCCTTCGGTGAATCACCCAGTATTGTTCTCCAGGACAGCTTCACCGACTGGCAGAAGCTCGATACCAAAGTCATCCATGATATCCTCCTGCATGCCATCACCAACAGCATTGATCATGGCTTTATCCTGCCGCTCTCCCGAGGTCAAAAACTAAGCAAAGCCGTCCTCAAGATCGAAGCACAATGGCAGCAAAACCAGCTCGAACTGCTGGTCCGTGATAACGGAGCGGGCATAGATTGGCAACGGCTTGAGCTCTTGGCCAAGGAAAAAAACTTTCAAGCCTCACCCGGACGTGAACTGACCGATGTCTTGTTTCTGGATGGAATAACGACTGCAGAAAGTCTAACAACGACCTCAGGTCGAGGGATGGGGCTATCGGCCATTCAAAGTTTCGTAAGAAAAATGGGAGGAGATGTAAGCCTCACCAACAATAACGAGGGGCCCGGTACAGTTTTGCGCTTTCACTTGCCAGTGGAGCCTCTCTTGAGTAATGCAGGCAGCTTTTGATCAAGATCAGGAGCTGAGCTGTGCCATAAATATGCTTCCGTCCGCTCCTGGAGCCGAGCTCCTCTCCTTCTTTTCACCCCATTTATTCAATACTATCAGAAAGTTAAACTGGATTTCTGGCTTTGTGTCCGCCAGTGTCCGTAGCCAGGGGACTATAGATCTGGGATATTCGCCCCAATTTGAAGGGCCTCATTCTCGAAAATGGAGTTTATCAACATGGCAAGAGCGACGACCACACAAGAAATCCCAAGAAGGCTTGCATGCAGGGATCAGCAGCAATCTTTTGAACAGGCATATGCGGATCATGTCGGTATCGTTCAATATGCGCTAAGATCTTTTCACTTTTCTGCTCAAGACGAGGAAGACCTCACCCAAGAGA
Source organism: Oligoflexus sp. (assembly GCA_041736645.1). Taxonomy (GTDB): domain Bacteria; phylum Bdellovibrionota_B; class Oligoflexia; order Oligoflexales; family Oligoflexaceae; genus Oligoflexus. Next base: position 81,616 of record JBGSTF010000193.1, read on the forward strand.
TCTTTCTCCGCTTTTTCAATGCTATGGAAAAAATTGACAGCAATAAGGTCCGTGCCTATCTCATCACAGTGACTAAAAATGCTGCTATTAACCTTTTTCGACGCCGAAAGTCTCGAGGCGAAAATTTGAGGGTCGAGCTCAACTTCGAGACTTTAAGTGCTCGGACCCTACCTGATTCTGCAAGAATCCGACAGCGGGCTGCCGTCAGTCAATTTTTGGACTCATTGCACAGCGATCCACAGGCGAAAATTCTTGTACTCTTTTATGATCAAGAACTAGGCGTCAAAGAAATCGCGGCAAGAACCAAGGAAAGTGTCGGCACCATCACATCTCGACTGACAAGATGCCGTCAAAAATACAAGAATGCGCTCGAAGCTCATTTGGCTCAAAGCGAGCAGATGAGTTACATTTCATAACGGATCATGCACTTCGCTACATTGGCTTTCCAAGGCAAGAAGTCGCATCATACAGCCTGCACTCTTGAACGATTTCTTTGCCTGATTCAGGTAATTCTGAGCCTTCGCTGGCTGCTTTCGTTCATATTCAATCTTCGCCAGCTGGAGATAGAGAGTCCCTTCGCCCGTATAGGACTTTGACTGACTGAGACCTTGCCTTACCGCAGCTTCCGCTCGGTCGAAATCACCATGAAGTCGATAGACCGAGCCTCCCGATTCGTAAATCATTAGGAGCACTTCCGAAGGACTTATCAGACTCATCCCCTCCTCGAAAAGTTTTACCCCTTCGGCTGTCTGCCCCTCCAAAGCCGTTAGTTCAGCCAAGCGGATCAGAGCGAGACCTATCCCCCGTTTATAGCCACAATTTTTGGCAACTTGCAGTGACGTCAGACAACTCTGGCGAGCCTCTGTGAAGCGCCCTGCATCAAAATATAAATTGGCTAGCACAGCATGCGCCGTGTTTTGCATCATGCTTTTGCTTTTACTGTCCTTAAGAGCATCGATAAAAGTAAATGATGTTTGGAGAATTTGCTCGGATTGCTGATAGTCTCCGAAAAAAAGCAGATTGATTCCGAGGTTGATATAACAAAAACTTAGCACTTCGGTATCCAAACTCTTGCAGGCGACTTCTTCCAGCAATTCTTTGGCAATAGCTAGTTCACTGTTAAAGATTTTTTTCAAACTCAGAAGAACTTTGGCTCGATAGATGATGTCGGAAGATTGAGTTTTGTTTCCGATATCCAGCGCCTTGATCGCATAGGCTTCACTGTCTTCCAGATTATATTGGACCCACGAAAGAAGCGAAAGATTGATATAAATCTTGGCGAGGCCATTTCGCGGCATATTGAAATGAATGATCGCCTTAAGAATATTTTCAATGAGGCCCCATTTACCCTCTGCGAAAATATCGTAAACTAAACCTTCATTGTCAATAATGTCTGCCGTTACGTTCAGTTGATTGTGGTTGGTAAAGACATCTGCCGTACTTTTCACAACAAGTTCATCTTTGCTGCAGCGAAGAACTTCAGCCAGGTGGGTGAGATTGTCCAAATGCATCTTCTTCACTTGGCCGTTGAGCCACCGCCTGAGAGTGCGGGCGTCAACCCCCATCTGCTGCGCAATCCACCATCTTTTCAGCTGCTGTTCTTCAATTTTTGCAACAATTTTCGCGGCATCGATCGAGACTGTTTTGGGTTCGTCCACACTATCCCTTTGCATCAAAGAGCTCAGAACCAAGATTTGCTCTGACTCTCTTACCTACTCCAAAGGCCATAGTTTGGGAAAAGCTTTTTGACTTACATAAGTCACTCTGACGCAAATAATAACGAAAGCTTGGTCAAGGAATGGCTTGCTTTGCTCCTGGTCCTTCGTTACTGAGCTTGGTCGCACCACAATTCCGATTCAGCCAATCCAGACTTTCACTTTGCACCAGCTGAATACTTTCTCGAGCTCGGTATGCGTGCGACTCGTAGGGCAAAAGTACCATTCGAGCCACGCCCCCCACGCCGCGAATGGCTTGAAACATACGTTCGCTTTGCATCGGTACTGTTCCCGGATTGTTGTCGCTTTTGCCATGAATCAACAGCAAAGGAGTTTTGATTTTGTCAGCTTCGGCAAAGGGTGACACCATCATGTAAAAATCCTTCGCCTCCCAAAACGTCCGACGCTCCGACTGGAATCCAAAAGGAGTTAAACTCCGATTGTAAGCGCCACTGCGGGCCACTCCCGCGCAAAAAATCTGAGTATGGGCCAGCAGATTTGCTGTCATAAATGCTCCATAGCTGTGGCCGCCAATCGCCACTCGTTTGCGATCTACAACTCCCAGTTGGTCCATAGCATCGATAGCAGCTTCGGCATTGGATACAATCTGCTCAACGAAGGTGTTGTTGACTGTTTCTTTATCGCCGATCACAGGCATGGCGGCATTGGTGAGAACAGCATAGCCTTGCGTCACGAGCCATTCCATTCCAATGGGTGAAGGTCGACTGTAGCGCTTATCACTGACCCGCACTTGACCCGCGACATCTTTGCTTCGAAATTCCTCAGGGTAGGCCCACACTATTGCAGGAAGTTTAGTTCCAGGCTGATAGTGTTCCGGCAGATACAAGGTTCCTGAAAGAGTCAGTCCATCTTTTCTCTTATAGACCAATGCTTGCTTTTTCGCATGAGTCATGGCGGGAACATTGTCTTCAAAATGAGTCAAACTTTGACGCTGTTTGTCATTCAGGGAATAAAGCCAAAGGTTGGGAGGACTGACCGGCGATTGCCTCTGCAGGGCGATTGTTTCTGGTTGGCGATTCAAGAAGAAGCCAAACTCTTCGATATAGGGCGCATCCACATCTGACTGATAAAGGCGAGTGGTTTGTCCGCTGACAAGACTGAGGGCATCGACAAAAGGCTGCTCACCTTTTGGCGTTCGCCCTTCGCCGGTTAGAAAAAGTCGTTTATCATGCATCAAAACCCGAGATTGGCCGGAGTCGTCGGTGATTTGTATCAAGCGCCCGGGATTCTCGGTAACCAACGAAGTCATTCCCATGAAGGGTCCGCACTTTACCCATCTGCCTTACAACCGTAAAACTGCTCCC
>JBGSTF010000073.1:0-55276 GCA_041736645.1 Oligoflexus sp.
GGCTGTTTATTGGCGGGCATCGTGTTTGCCATCTTAGGCCAGCAAGGTCACAGCTGGGCGCTACCGCTGATCGGCATCCTCGGACCATTTTTTCCTTTAGCTATGGCGCGTATCAGCGTGCAATTTCCACAAACCTGGAAACAGATGATGATCTATGTCTATGTGGGGATTCAATCCATTCTCGCTCTGATGCATATGTCCGTAGGTCGAGTCGCCGATAGTTTGGGAATTGAAAAAGCTTTTCTGCTGGCACCTATGTTCCTTGCACTCTGTCTTCTAGCGCTGATTCCTAATCTTCGTCAAAAGCAGCCTACGCCGCTCGCCACTTAGTTGATTCAGTCAAGACCAGCTAGTCTCAACTGCGGCAGCAATCACAGCTCAAGCGGCAGATCATTTCTCCCGCTTGGTATTTGGGTTCTGTCGCAAGAATACCCTAGCATTCTGCAGCATGGAGTAACTGAAAAGATGAATACTGATAAATCTGGAGCCAATGCAGCTGGCCTCAATGCTTTCTATGAAAGCTATGCTCATGGGCCTCTATAAAAATGAAAATGGCGATGCATCGGTTGAATGCGTTCACACCGCCCTCTTGCCTATGTCCCAACGCAAGGAAGTGGCCTTTCGATTCACTGTCGTCGCCCATGGTTTTTCTGCCAGGTTGAATCAACTGTGGTTTGAAGACTACGACCTCGAAAATTTTTTTGCCGAGGCTATTGCCCTGACCGCTTCAGCAGAAGGGACTGCTCGGCTGATCTCGATGTCTCCGTCTGAGTTCGAACTCACCATCAAACCCTCGGCCCCAGGCGGGCATTTCATTTTGGAGTTTTGTATGGCAGATCTTTTCAGAGGCAACAAAGCGACCCTCAGTGTGGAGCTCGTAACTCAGCAGGTTGACGATTTAATCGCGGAGTTGAAGAAACCGCTCCAGATTAGTAAACCATCTCGACCGCGATGCCCTTAGATAATGCGGCCATCGAGGATGCGCCGTGGAAAGGCTGTCTTCCAAGGCAAGGACCTTTCCAAGCAAGAACCTGCAACCCGGACCAGACCGCGCTCGCCGTAAATATCGCAATCATGAGTAAGAAGATCGAAAAATCGCGCTGTTGTTCCGACAAGTCCTGATCCAGGAAGAGTCGCATCAGAGCCATGATGATACTCGTGACGGCTACCCCTGCCATTCCAAACACATATGCCCAACCAAAGCGTGCATGCAACTTTCCACCTTTCTTCAAGATTATAGGCAAGGCAAATGTCGACAAAGCAAGACAGCCGGACACAGTATGGATCTTCTGCAGATAAGAAAACACAAACATGACTTTACTCCCTCCGAATGGCCGAATCCCGAAGCTCTTTTTGCGACAGAACCCAAATTTCCCAATTTTCGACTCGATTTTACTGCAATTGCACTTTCAAGGAGGGTTGCTCGGGGTTTTGAAGTGCAGGAAAACAAGAGTGCCAACGGTACTGATCCAGTACAAAAAGAATACATGGGCAAATGCCAGACTGTCCCCGCTATAGATTTTGAGTAAGAAGATGCTGCAGAGTGGTTGCAGCAGCAGAAGATGGATCGCGAGTCCAGCTAGCAGTAAGGTTCTGCGTGCAGCCTGGGTTTCCAAGAATAGTTTGATGGACAGAAATGCGGCAATCGACAAACAGGCCATATGCAGGATGCCACTGCCCCAGTCACCGCTGAGCTGTTCGTTAAAATAGCTGAGGCTGAAGCTAAATCCTAAAGTTGCAAGCTCCAATCCCACCCAAACCCATAGTGTCGAGCGGACTTGTCTCGTTCGAACAAAGCGGGCTATACCCCGAATGAGAAAGAGCTGGGGCAGCGCGACTAAGGCGAAGAAGCTTGCGAAATAACTCATGAACCAGAGTAATAGCATCCTGTTCTTTCACTTGATATTGTTTTTTAGAAACTGACTGGCATCGGGATGAGCCAGCATCACATGACTCGAATCCACCAAACCGCCGCCTTGTGAAGTCACACCAATCTGCCGGTTTTGAGTGTCGAACACTGGGCCACCCGAGTCACCTGAATGAATCGTGCCTTCTTCGCCGCTCGCAAAGAGATAACTATCCAGTTGGAAATATTTGCTATTCGTCGGATTCAGAGGATGATTGAGTTTGACGATTTCAGACTTTGCATACTTCAAGTAGCCCGCCCCCATGGATCGTATAGTATCGTCGTTGCACGGCACATTTTCGCATCCACCACCGACAACAAAAGCAACATCACCGACCTTCGGCATTGTGTAGTTCATGACAGAATTTTCGGTAAATTTCTGGTACCTCGTGCGATCGTTTTCCGACTGCGAGTTAACTGTAATGATAGCTATATCAGGCTCCAATTTATCGAGGATGCCAGTGTAGAGCGGGTGCTGGACTCGACCAGTGACCTTGAATGCCATGACTTCACCGTTGCTTGCTCGGACGTAAAGCAAGTCTCCAGTCTTATATGTACAATGGGCAGCCGTTAGAATTTGGTTCGAGGAAACCCTCGCGCCAGTGCACAATTGAGCGTTGTTGTCTATGAGACCAACGGCGCTGGGATACTTTGCTTTGGCCTGAGAGTTGACCGGTATTTTAACCCCATCGATGATTTTGGACTTTGATGATTCATGTTCCATTGTTTTACAGGAAAAGAATAACAAGCAAACGATAACCAAGGGTAATTTGCGCTTCTCCAAACTTCACCTCCTATGACAAATCACTAGCAATTTCCTTATAGTAGCACAGGGAAAAAGAGCCTGGATATCTCATAAAAGGCCAGCTCTGACGCCCCAGTATTCCAAATAAGAGGCAAATGATTTGGACTCGCGACTAAACTTTGGACAGCCAGGGTCCTCCTGAGCTGTCTGATTTGATTAGATTTTTTCAAGGAATGGCGATTGCAAAGAAGGGGCTGTCGTATTCCTTGAAAGGAGACCTATTCCATGCGCCCCATCATTCTCTTGTCCCTACTGATGCTCCCCATGACTGGCTGTATGACTCAAAGAGATCGCACAGTTTGGCAGGAATTTAAAAACGAATTCTTCAGTTCCAAAGACGAAGTAAAAGCGGACGGTGCAGCTGCACCCGCCGTGAATGCTGATAGTCCTGCCGAACCTGAGGTCAAGGCCAGCGTTCCAAGTCCAGCTGAATAAGCCTCAGTCAGGGGCCATTGGGCCCCCTATGATGATTTCTTCAAAGGCTCCGCTCGAGTCGTCAATTGCTCCAATTGCACCCGCGCTTTCTCATAATTCGGATCCATCTGCAGTGCCTTTTTCAAATGCTTCACTGCATCATCGTTGTGACCCAAACGCCTGTGGGACAAAGCAATATTAAAGTGGATGAGGGGTTTGAGCCGATTGGTTTTCAATGCTCGCATGGCTGTTTCATAGAGCTTAAGCGCCTGCTCAGGTTTACCATCCCGCACAGCAGCAACCGCTGCGTTATTGAAAAAGCCCGCTGCTTCGTCTTCCGATACGCTGTTTTTGAAGAGATTCAGCGCCTCTTCGACTTGACCCATTTCCAACTTAATCTGTCCCATCTGACGATGTGCAGTCGATGTCAAATCAGGATCCAAATCAGCCGCTTCCTCATAGCACTGCAGGGCGCGATTGAGATCTCCCTTGCCATAGCACGCATCGCCAATCATGACGAGTCGGTCGGGATTGGAAGGACTCAGGATCTGCGCCCCTTCCAAAGCTTCTAATGCCTTATCCCATTGGCCTTGCTTCATCATCGCCCGCGCCATGAGATTGAGGGCACGCAAATTTTGAGGTTCACGAGTCACCAGATCGCTGGCCAGAACCAAGGCCTCGGGGAATTTTTGTTGGCGAAAACTCAGATTGCCGAATTCCAACTTAACTTTATTGTCATGGGGGAATTTTTGATAAAGCTCTTCCACTTTTTGATCGATCGTTTGCTGATCGTACTTAAAGCTTTCACCGCGACTTTCACGAACAAGACGAGCCAGCTCATTTTTGTCCTGGGAGGCCGTGACCATATCAATCTCACTGCCCAAGGTAAGACTCGCGCTTCCATAGCTGTACACGCGATCGATCATGGCATCATTGGCAAAGGCCAGGGCATTGGGGGTTACCTCTGGAACCAATAGCACGCGCACCAACTCCGTGGCGGTGCTCGTACGGCTAAAACTCAGATGGAACTTGCGAGTCTGGGTTTCATCTACCGCCTGCCAGTCATGAATAAAGACACTTGGCTTGAATTCAGCGATCGCCGCTGCTACTTCGCTCAGAGAGCTGATAAAACTCACTTTGTAATTGGCTGCAGCCAATGTTTTGCGGACCAACTCACGATTTTGCTGAGAGCAAAGGGATAGCACCTTGCGACTTAACAGATCCGCCATGCGATAACCTCTTCCCGTATTTACAGAATTATAGACGATTCCGTCTGCGGCCACTAGACATGCCAAATCAAGGAAAAAATCTTTAGCTTCCAAATCATTGAATTGACCAATGGGCCAAGCCCTGTAGGATGGCTCGTCGATGCTTTATATAAAATGACAAAAGGAGCCTTTTATGAGAGGAATGCTAGGAGCATGTGGAACTCTATTGAGTCTGGCCGTATCTGGTTCAGTTTGGGCTGAAGCCAGGATGCTTGACTTTGAGAAACCACATACCCCAAACCGATATATTGTTCGTTTGAAAGATGATGCGATCGCCACGCGTTCGATCTTCATTGCTGCTGGTGTGACGCCAGTTCATGCCTTTCAATCGATCCCAGCCTATGTCGTCGAAACAGACGATAGCAACCAGGCAGATGCGCTGGAAGCATTAAAGCAAAACCCTGACGTCGCTTACGTGCAAGCGAATCGCATCTTCTCGATCTCTAAAACTCCGAACGATCCAAGCTACAAATCTCAGTACCACCACACCAAGGTCAATAGCGCCGCAGCCTGGGACATCACGACCGGTAGCAAAAATGTTGTCGTAGCCGTTATCGATACAGGCGTGAACTACAGCCATCCTGATCTGGCTCCGAACTACTGGACCAATCCTGGTGAAAGTGGATTGGATGCCAATGGTGTCGACAAGCGAAGCAACGGTATCGACGATGACGGGAACGGCTATGTTGATGATTACCGCGGTTGGAACTTTGTCGCGAATAACAACGATCCCATGGACGACAATGGCCACGGCTCACATTGCGCAGGGATCATTGGCGCCAAGGGTGACAACGGTGTGAATGTGGTTGGCGTCAACTGGGATGTCAGCATCGTCGGCCTGAAATTTATCAACGGCAAAACTGGCCAAGGCGATACCGAAGGCGCTGTGAAAGCCATTGAATATGCAAACATGATGGGCATAACCATCACCAGCAACAGCTGGGGCGGCCAAGTCGATAACACCTACGATCCCAATGAGCCTGACGTTCTCAAGGAAGTGATCGCCGCCGGTGGCGCCAAAGGCTATTTGTTTGTAGCTGCAGCCGGAAATGACAGCTCCAACAATGACAAACTCGCCACTCTTCCGGCCACGTATAACCTGGATAATATCCTCGCCGTCGCCGCCACAGGCACAAGCGATAGCCTAGCTTCCTACTCCAGTTACGGCCAAGCAACCGTCGATATCGCTGCCCCTGGAACGAACATACTTTCCACCTGGCTGAACAAAGGCACCAACAGCATCAGCGGCACTTCTATGGCGACTCCAGTGGTTGCTGGCGCTGCTGCCCTGTTGAAATCCATTCATCCCGAATGGACGGGAGCTCAGCTGAAGGCCCGTCTCATGGAGACAGTTGATCCCGTCACTGCATTGAAGACTCGCGTACTCAGCGGTGGTCGTCTGAATGTTGGTCGAGCCATAGCCAACTAATTCCAGCTTTTTATGATATCCTGAAAGAGCAGCATCAATCAGCGGATAAGTCTTGCGAAGGACCTATCCGTTTGTACATTGAAGAGGAGCACTCCTGATGGATGTCGTGGTCATTTTCGATGGATTCTGCCCTCTCTGTCGAGCCTTGGCATCGATTCTGCAAAATGATTTGCCTTCGGGCTGGCAGGTGACCGCCTGGCAAAATTATATCAAAGTGCATCCCGATACGTCCTTGGCTTGGCACCCAAACGAACTGCAAATTCTTCAGGATGAGAAACTTTTGGTTGGGGTTGATGCTTGGAATTTTCTTATTCAACACGCTCCAAAAATGAAGGCCTATCAGTCCATAGCTGCCAAGCTTGGAATATCAGCTCCGAGACAGGCTAAGTTGCTTCGTTTCTTCGGCCATAGCCTGCGGGTGCTGTGTCCCATCTGTCCTCACCAAGGTCGTTTTTCAAGGCGCTAACTTTGTTGCGTTGAGAAGCAATCGATCCAAGAAAATACGCACCCTCGTTCAGACGCACCCAGCCCAAGCATAGGCCCCTCAAGGTTTTGAAGCTTTGCAAAAAATCACGTTTGCATGCTCATCATGATCGTCTATTTATTTCAACTTGACCATTCATGTCGATTTATTTAACCCCCACACTTTCCTTACAAGCTTCCATCATTGCTGCACATAGAGGCGCAAACTCCTACCAAGCAAGCCTTTCAAAGAGCACTATCGTACGCAAACTCTATCAGTCTGGCCCGTTTGCTGCCCCTTGAACCAGGGGTGCTGAAATAGCTTTTCCGTTGCAAACCCAGGGTATATGACCTAAGACACTACACTGTCCCTTTGTGTCTGAAATTTCCGTCAATGTGAAAGGAACCTGCGTATGATTCGCATTCGCCCCTTGATTGCTTGCGGTATCTTCGCCAGCTTGCTGGCATGTGCTGAAGGCAGCAAAGTCGAAACTGTGCAACCCGATCGTCCCGCTAACTTCAAACTCGACACGGCAGCTGCACAACCCAAACTTGGGGATCTCGTCCAGGCTACGCATGTCGTGAGTCTGAGTGCAGCAGACCTCGCTTCCGGAAAACTCGGTCCTGTGTTTGCTGGCTTTAGTATGCCACCCAAAAACGGCATCCACATTTACAAGGTCACCTATCAGTCACAAACTCCCAAAGATCCCGCAACGGGGGAAGCACGTCCTGTTATAGCTTCCGGTCTCATGTTAGTTCCTGATAGCAAGGCAGCAAGTTACCCCTGGCTGATTTTGCATCACGGTACTATCGCGAGTAAGGTGCAAGCTCCATCCGTTTCGCCCCAGGAAGGACTGTTTGAAGCTGCTTTAGGTTTTATTACCTTGGTTCCAGATTATATTGGCTACGGCTCATCAAGTTTGGAAGTGCATCCCTATTTGATTGGTCAAGCCTACGTTAATGCCAGCCTTGACATGCTGAATGCTGCTTATCAGTTTGCAGACAACAACGCTTTGAGCAAAAGCGCCCTTTTTCTTAAGGGATACTCTGAAGGCGGATACGCTACACTTGCCGTACAGAGAGAAATCGAGCTCAACCGACCAGAGCTGAAGAAAATTTTGGCTGCTTCAGCTCCTACATCTGGTCCTTATAATATGGAACAGACAGGATTAATCCTGCTCAAGAATGAACGCCTTAATCCAATCAATTTGCCTCTTCTTGGTTTGTCCTACAATCGTTGGTTGTCCAACAATGACTTCGACCTGAGCAATGCTTTTAACGTGCCTGTCCCCGTTTTAAACGATCTCTTTTTCAACCCAAAAGCAAGCTTGAACTACGATGTCATCGCTGGAACATTGGCTCCTAAAGATACGAATGGTCTACCTCTTACCGAAAATGGCGCTATCGTTGAACCCCTGACTAAGGCACTGATGAAAGCTACCTTCGTCGATTCCTTCTTGAACGATACACCAGATAACAAAGATGCCATTCTTTTCAGGAAATGGACCAAAGAACAAAGTTTGACACAAGGCTGGAAACCATCAACACCAACGATCCTGATGCACTGTACCGAAGACTTAGTTGTACCTGTCAAGGTTACTCGAAGCGCGATAGAAGACTTTGCATTTTCTCCTGAAGTTCCGAACCCGTACCTCATCGTTAAGGAATTTGAGGGTCCATACAATCATGGTAATTGCCCAGCAATTTTCGCCCCAACACTCGGTTTCCTTGAAATCTTAACAAAATTACCAACCGCCAAGTAAGCTAAGGGAGTTTTACATGCAAAACATTACGCGTAACAGTGCGATCCTCGCCGCCCTAGCGGCGATTGCGCCCCAGGCTTTGGCCGGTGGCTACCAGATAGTTGAAAAGAATGCTCGTGGTTTGGGTCGCGCTTATGCTGGTGAAGCAGCAGCAGGCGAAGACGCAACCGCAGTCGGTAGTAACCCTGCTGCCATGAGCCGTCTTAAAAGACCACAATTCAGCGTATCGGCTGCGACCCTCGATGCCGATCTTAAAGTTAAAGTCCAAGAATCGCAGCTCATCGTCCCTGCACTCCAAGCAGCTGGCCTTCCAGCCGCTAACGCGCAAGGTGAATATACTGCGAATGCCGCTCCTGGTAATCCTGTGATCCCTGCGATCTACGCGGTCTATCCACTGAGCGACAGCTACGCCCTCGGCATCGGCGTGTTCTCGAACTTCGCTAGCGAAACAGGCTATGATAGTAATTTTGCTGGGCGTATATTGGCTGAAAAATCCAAAGTTACCACCACCAATATCAACCCAAGCGTTTCCTTCAAGCTGAGCCCAACTTTGTCATTCGGCGCAGGGTTCAACGCTGTTTATGCTGAAGCTGAACTCTCTTCCGGTAACCCCTCGGCAAGCCCTCTGTTTGTGAGTCCAGGCGTCGTTGCCTTGAACCCACAGACCGGCGAAGCCATCGTGGCTCCAAACGGTGAAACGGTCGGCAGCAGCACGATTAAGGGTGACAACTGGGGTTACGGTTGGAACGCTGGCGTATTGCTATCCTTCACCGAAAGTAGCCGTCTGGGCCTCGCCTATCGCTCAACAGTTGACGTCAACCTGGAAGGTGATGCCACCTTCACGAACGTCCCAACTGTCGACTCCTTCACTGACTTCGCTGCTCGCGCTCCCTTGCAGTTGCCTGCGATTATCAGCGCTAGTTACATCCAAGGACTAGGCGCTGGCTTTCAACTCAGCGCAGACGTGACCCAGACTCGTTGGAGTAACTTCGAAGATCTAACCGTCTACCGCAAAAACGGTGGCGCCGTCGCCAGCAAGGTTGACGAGCGTTGGAAAGACTCTCTGCGCTATGCTGTCGGCCTTGACTACGCTGTGTCGGAAAGTATCGGACTGCGGACAGGTTATGCCTATGACAGCTCGCCGATTCCGAACGAGCGCAGAACCCTGCGTATTCCAACTGGTGACATACGGTTCTACTCTTTGGGCGGAAGCTACAAGTTCAACGAAACCGCTTCTTTGGACTTGGCCTATAGCCGCATTCGCCAGGCGTCGACTGGCATCAATGATAACCGTGAATTCGTCGGCCAGCCCTTCTATGCCAAAGTTCAAGCCACTTCAGAAGTTGATGGCCAAATCTTTGCTGCTCAGATGAACCTCGCTCTTTAATCGCACTTGCGGAGCTCCTCATTGGGGAGCTCTCCACTCAAGGTAAAGGCCGGATCCCACAAGGATTCTGGCCTTTTTGCTGCAAGCTCAGCTTCTCCCAGGCCGGGATGCATTTTGGCCGCACGACCCATTATTGACCCGCCTTGAAGCAAATTGTCTCACTTTGGGTTAATCAAGTCAGTTTTCATATGGCAGGCTTTTCTTGCCTTTGTTAGTAAGAACTACCAGCTGCACGCAGTTGGCTCCTTAGTGAATTTGGGAAAGCCGTTTGTCGACAAACTCCTTTTGCGAGTTGGATTCGGTAAACCTGTATTGAAGTTTCAGGGGAAGATCGGACCGGTCTTCCCCCAATTTCTTTAAATCCCCATCAAAAGCGTAATATCACAGCATCACTCGACATTTGAATACGACCTATAATAGCCGCTCCGGGTGCCGGCCCAGCCTGCCATTGTGCCAGCAAAGCATTGGCTTCGGCCTTTGGCACAGCCACGAGCAGCCCGCCTGAGGTTTGCGGATCACCGAGTATGGCCCCCCAGCCCAGTGGCAACGTACCTTCCAAACGAAGCCTCGACTCATAGCTGGCGTTGGCTTCATAAAGACTGCTGCTCATCCCATCGGCAGCCAAGTCTTTGGCTCCTTGCAAGAGAGGCAGCGTCGACCAAAAAAGTTCTGCGCCCATGCCCGTGCCTTTGAGCATTTCCAGCAGATGACCCAAAAGTCCAAAGCCGGTCACGTCGGTCGCAGCATGAACTGAGAACTTTTGAGCGACTTGCATGGATTCTTGGTTATCAAGCAGCATGCTGGCTATCGCTTGCGTTTGCCACTCGCCTTTACCATAGCCCTGCATGGCCCCAGCAAAGATCAAACCAGTTCCCAAAGGCTTGCTCAATAGCAAAACATCGCCATCCTGCAAAGATCGTTTGGACCAAGGGTCCTGCTGGATGAGGCCATTGACGGAGAGTCCAATAGTCAACTGCGATCCCTCAGTGGAGTGACCACCGAGCAGCCTCGCCTGAAAACGCTGCAGCTGAGCGCAAACTCCTGAGAGGAGCTGATGAAGGGTATCGACCTGCAGCGCGGCTTTTGCTTCTGGCAGAACGGCCAGCACTAAAGCACTATGAGCCCTTCCCCCTTTGGCGAAAATATCTGAAAAAGCATGGTTGCAGGCGATTTTTCCCATAAGAAAAGGATCTTCGACCAAGGCAGGAAAGGAGTCAAGAGATTGGAGAAGGATGGCACCCGCAGGCACTCGAAAGGCTGCGGTATCTTCACGAGCCGACAAGCCCCAGAGCACATCAGCATCGCCCTCTGCCTCCGGATAGTCGCGACTAACGCGATCCAAGGCTTCCGACAGGACCGATCCTGCGAGCTTGGAACCGCAGCCTAGGCAACGCATAGCCGGCATTTCCGTAGCCTTCGCCATCACTGTCCTCGGCATTATTTTCAGGTCTGAGAATTTTCGCATGAACCCGCGATCGATGGAGTCTTTCCAGCGCCAGACCCAAGCTCCCTTTGTGGCAAAAGCTCCACGCGAAGCAATCGCTCGGCCATCACCGGTCCCTAAGAGCGATAGAAACTGCTTTTGCAAACGGTATCGCCCGAGGGGTTCGCCGTCCAGATAACGACAGATGTTTTCATACAAAGGGCGACCCTGACGAACGGCAAAGACGCCCGACTTTGGTCGAGGATTGATTTCAAGGCTGGCGCAATCTCCCACTGCGAAAATTCCGTCTTCGCCAATCACCTGGTAGCGCGAATCAATACTAAGAAAACCTTGAGCATCGCACTGCATGCCCGATTGCCGAAACCAGTTGGGGGCGCTGGCGCCCGTTGCCAAATAAAGCGCATCAAAGACTAAGGACGAGCCATCTTCAAGTTCCAGTCGACCTGCAGTCACGCGCGCGGCTCGGGCGCTTTTTCGGAAGGCGATGCCTTGCCGTAAAAGCTCTTGCTCCGCCATGCGGCGCACCCTTGGATGATGACTCGGCAAGAGCTCGGACGCACCTTGCACGAGAGTGATCATGGCTTTCTGAGCCAAAGCCGCTTGCATGCAAAAAGCCAATTCCACACCACCAGCGCCACCTCCGACGATCACAATGCGCGTCTGCCGGGAGGTGTCGAGGGTCTGCTTGAAGTGGGCCCAGTGCTGTAAAAAATCAGGCACTGGTTTAACTCCTTGACCATAGGACTGGGCCCCGGGCAGCCTTTGTAACTCCGGGGTGCTGCCGGTGTTGATGGATATGACATCACCCGCCATCGAAGGGTGGGCAGCCATAGACACGCGCTTCAGCGCTCGATCGAAGTCGGTCACAGAATCTTGTAAAAAGATGGCACCTGCCGCTCGCGCCAAACGACGAAGATCGATATGCATCTCGCCCTTGCTGTATTGTCCAGCAATATGGGCTGGCAACATTCCAGAATAGGGCGCGTCAGCCACGGGACTGATGAGGACAAGCTCCAATTCAGGACGTGGCTCCATAGCAAACATGCGCAAGACCAATGCATGAGAGTGGCCACCCCCGATCAAAATCAAACGCTGCTTGAGCATGACGATACCTTATGTTGAGCCATGGCCTTTTCGATAAAATCTCGGCAGGCTTGAGCCCCACCTTCAAATACCACCTGACGGCTTCCGCGCTCCAAAGCATAGCGATAGCGCGGATCATAGTATCGCTCCAAGAGTTCAGCAATCCAAGCGGCGTGATACTCCAAAGAATTGCCTTCGGTAAAGGCCCGACCTAAAGACTGCAAAATACCCACAAAATGCCGATCGAGGCGCCTTTTAAGAGTTGACAGCGATTGGGCAAGAGATTGATGGAGACGATTGGGATCTATCCCGCGGATCAGGGGTTCTGCGACATACTCTCGGTAGATGCGATTGACCCGACTGTCTAAGGAATCTTCTAGCATGACCAGCGGGGCAGTGGACATTTTTTGGAAAAAATTCTCAGGAATTTGCAATCGTCCCAGCATACGACTTTCATCTTCGACGACAGCAAAAGATCCTGATCGGTGCAATTGCCAACCTAAATTATTTTCGAAACTAGCTTGAGCAGGCTGTTCGCCTAGTCCAAGAGCTCCGAACGCACTACCGCGATGCTCAGCGGCTGCTTCCAAATCGACCTGTGAGCTTGACAGCAGCTGGAGGAGTTCGGTTTTGCCACTGCCGGTCATCCCACCCAACAGAATCAATTCGCGTGGTGCGTCCATGGCTTCGAGAAGCAGCTTGCGAATAGCTTTATAACCACCCATCACGCGCTCGGTCTCGACGCCGGCTTCGGCCAGCCATTGGCAGGCGATCTGCGAGCGAAGTCCGCCTCGCCAACACATGACAAGGCCCGTGGGCACTTGAGCTAATTTTATGGCAGATCGCCAGGCTGCGACCCGCTCGGGACGGAGAGGATCCACCAACTGATGACCCAGTTCGATCGCAGCCTCCTGGCCGCGTTCCTTGTAGCAAATGCCCACACTATGCCGCTCAGATTGAGTCAGAATAGGCAGGTTGCAGGAGTTCGGCAAACGCCCCTGTGCCGTTTCATACTCAGACCGCACGTCAATCAAAGTTTGCTCGAGACCTTGCCGCATGCGTTCCAGAACTTCTTCAGCAGCTATCGTTTGCATCAAGCGAATCCCCCTTGGTCGAACGAAGGAGTCTAATGCTAACGAGAGCTTGCAACAAGAGGACAAAAACACTGCCATTTTAGGCCTTCACTCGCCCCACTGCGAGTCCCGCTCCTGATTTTATTCTGCAACTCTTTAATACATAGTAATATACTGATATTATTAATTTTAATCAATTTGACTCAAGCCGAAAAAGAAAAGTCCGATAAATATTTTGCACAGGCTGCTGGAGCAGCGATCGAGGGGGAGGCACCATGAAGATTAGACTGTTCATAGAGAGTATCTGCTTCGTTACCGGTTGCGTGATGGCCTTTACCGTTATGGCCTTTCACACCGACGATCATCGCCTCCAGGCTTGGTTGGAAAAACATTGGATCGAAGGTTCGACTGAGGTCCACACTTCCCAGCTGCCTGATGCCCTATCTGAAAAACTCATGGCTCATATCAACGAAGGCTCCCCGCTTCATTGATCGCAAAAGTAGGTCCCAAAAGCCCAGTCTATCCCTAAGCTTCGCACTCTCTTACGGGTGCGAATTTTTTCGCCTCTTGGCCGCTCTGTGCAGTCCGTTTGCAAGACTGTCCAAGAACTCAACAGGATCATATAATAAAGTTAAATTCAGCAAAGATTTCGCGCTAAATGCTCAGGCATATTCCTTGCTGTATGAACGGGATAACCTGCAATAAAGAGCGCACACCATGAACAATCTTTTCCTTCTCGTCGTCGTCACCACAAGCCTTGCGACCTTTGGCACAGTCTCGTGTCGATCCGATAAGAAGTTCGCCTCGAAAGCCACGTCGACCGATGCGGCTCCGGAAGCCATTCAAGACGATGGAAATGCCATTGTCACTGAGAGTAAACCGACCGCTGGCTTGCCTACGGGAGCTCCAGTTGCGGCTTGCGATAAAAGCGCTGTGGGAATCACTCAGGCCAAACTTCTGTCGAATGGAATCAGCACGAACCTAGGCACGCAAACCCTACGCTATGAGCTTGCAGTCTTAAACTGCAAAGATGGTTCCGTGGAATCGTTGAAAGATCAACCTGTACTTTTTGATCTGGATGCAAGCTTGGCTCAAGGATTTCAACCCATCGCCTATGCACTGCTAGATAGCACCAGCACACCCATTTCCAATGCCACTCTGGAAGTCGTATTGGGCAGTGATCTGTTTGGCAATACTGGCAATTACGCTCACTGGACCACCAAGTCCTTTTCCTATACCAGCAAATTGGAAAAGCTCATCCTAGAGATCAAACTAGACAATATCCAAATACAAGTTCGAGATCCAGCGGCTACCAACATCAATAGCTACCTTCGGATAGGCAGCGCCCAAGCGGTCACTCAACCTCTGCCCATCGTCAATTGATTAAAATACGGCTTTTTGAGCGATCTCTTGGTATTTCGCCAGAGTTTGCCGAAGGGCCAAGTCCTGAGTTTGCTGCTGCAGGAGGCTAAGAATTTGCAAACTCTCTCTGCGCCTAGTTTTAGCTGTCGCAAGCAGAGTTTTCGCCAAGGCTATCTTATCCGCATCAGCAAGCGGTTCGCGCAAGAGCTGAGCTATAGATTCAAACCATCGATCGTCAGGGGTGCGCAGCATGAGAGCTTGAAGCATCTGTCTTTTAACCTCGGCTGCAGATTCCGTCTTATAATGATCCACCAAAAATTGAGATGTTTCTATCGGCCGAGCTAATCGCAAAGCGAAAAAGGCTGGACCGCGAACAGCAGGGTCTGGGTCTTTTAACCAAGACTGCAGATCGGCGATTCGAGATAGACCACAATTGCCTACCACAGCCAAAGCTTCGGTCACCGCTGCCAAGCCCTGGGCCTTTCGCAAGGTCTCCAAAGCTTGCGTTTCAATAGCATCGGCTCGCGCCACCGCTTCAGGATTGTCTTGCTGGCTCAACCTCTGCCCCATAATGCCCAGGGCCAGCCGACTGCTGCGTCGCAGAGCGCTGTCTTCTTTATCTTGACTCAAGGCTTCCAGGGAAGATTGAGACCTTTCGGATGGCTCCGGCAATAATCCAAGAGTCGTGACTATTTTCCTGGCGAGCGGAATATGAGCTTTACGCTGATCCAAAAGATCAACCAACATAGCTTGTGCCTGCTCATGACCCACGCCAGCCAAGGCACGAATCGACAGCTTTAAGGCCGGATCTTCGTCATTCAAGGGGCGTAATCGATCCATCAGCAGAGTCAAATCTTCAGGATGAAGATAAATCCAAGCTTTGAGTTTCAAGTACAAATCCTGCGATCTCTGTGGATCCGCCTGTCCAACCATTAACCAGAGATCATCCAGGCTCATCGAACCCAAGGCCACTTTTTGAATGCTGATTTCCCCACTCGATCCTTTCACGCTTGGCTGAACCTTGTTCCACTCGGCCTCTAAACTGACCAAGCGATTTTCATTCAAGAAATTTTGCTTTTGCCATTGCAGCTTCAATTGGCTTTCACTCGCCCATGTTTGACCCTGCAAAACTTGACTGTCGCGACTTTGCAGTTCAATTTTTTCAGGACCTTCAAAATGCGGACGAAATAACACAAGACTTTCCCCCGAAATCCGAGATTGGGCCTTGAGGGTGCCCTCAAAAGTTTTGTGCATATGAATCTTTTGGTTCTGTTGATCGCCCGAGAGCTGAGTCAGATCCAATTCATAGCGAGATGTTAAAGAGCCGCCCGCCATAGTCTCCTGCTGCTCCCAATGGCCCTGGCCCAAAGTCTCTGGAATGTCGACTCTTAAACGTTCGGCCAAGCGAAGCCAAAATTCCTTAACGAGTGGGTCGTTCTCTCGATCGAGTTGTGGTTCAAGATAAAATCCGCGATTTTTTAGGTGGGCGCCTATTCCACGTAACCAGGTGCGTTCTAGCACCTGACGCATGGCCGGCGGGACTGTCTTGAGTTGGGAAAGCTGATCCGGAATGATTCGCAGATGGGCTAGATAAAATCCGGCTTCATCTGCCAACACTAATATCTCGAGCTGCCCCACGAACCGAAAGTCAAGACGCTGGTCTTTTGGCCCAGGAAAAAGTCCACGACCGCTATAGTCCAGATCATAGATCAGCTGTTGTCCCCTGGCTAAGACCCAATTGGGAACCTTAACACTCTCGATAGTGGCTGCTGGTTCTTTCAATTTGATTGGCGACTGATCAGAATAGAGAACCTGCGGTCGATAGCGGTATAGCGCTGAACCAACCGCAAAAATAGCCAAGCCAAGACCAAGAACCACGAGGAGGCGTTTCTTCATGAAGCACCTTTTCTATAGGGGCGTATAGAAAGAACGGATATTGCCTGAGAAACTTTATTTCTTTGCAACAGCGCCGCAGAGCTTCACATCTTGTGGGGCCCTGCACATCGCTCTATGTCCTTGCAGTAAGGACACATCAGACTCGTTTAAAAAGCTCAGTTCATTGCAGTATAGCGACGCGGTCGGAAAAGTCTAAGACTAAATCATCACGCGCATAGCCGTCCCAGCGGAGCAGATCCTTTTCATAATTTTTCTTCAACATCCCTATGCCAGCGCTGGCTCGAATCAGCACATGTCCAGAAAGGGCTTTGAGATGGCTTTCGCTGCTGGCATCGAAGCGAATGAAGCCCCGATCAGCCTCTTCAAAGAGCAGTGCGAGTTTATTGTCTAGGACCTCATCGATAAGGTTGACATCACCGCGAGCAATAGCCTGTGCAATACTAATATCGACTCCTGCCTGCACATAAACCTGAGCTTCGGCAGCAGGGACAAGGTGCAGAGCCACCCCAAAGCCTTCAGTACCACCTTTGACATTCAACTTAGCATTCGCTGTGACACCGTACTTGACGGGAACGGGCACAGGCCCGACATTGAGTGTGAGGCTGCCATTCACATCAAGTTCAGGCTCAGGACTGATAGACATATCCAGCATAGTATCCAGATCGAGGTCTTCATGGGCCACTTCAAAACCAAGGACGAGAACCTGAGCCTCAGCAGTCGCCGCTTGGCCTTGCTGGGCCTTTGCCTTGGCGGAAGCTTGCAGGAGATTTAAATCCAAGTCGAAAACTCCGGCTTTAGCTTCCGACTTCGCTTCGGCAAACGCCGTCTGACAATCGTAACTGAGACGCAGTTCGTTGTGAACGTTGACATAAGCCTGCCCGGAACCAAGAGGAAGATCGTATGGAAAAACTTTTTCATAGGCATGTTTACAAGTGTTCGCAGCCCAAGCTGAAGGCGAGAGGGCCACACCCAAAGTCACGAACAACCACGGACGGAGACAAATCATAGTCAGCTCCATGAACAGGAATAAATTGTAGGACGAATGCTCAGGATCTTAGAAAATAGGCCACGTATACACAAGTTCTTTTTCCTGTGCACAAAAGCGCGAAAAAGTGTTCTGGGCTTCTCAAATGTGGGAAGAAAAAATCTAGGACGGCGCATACCGCGTTTCAAAATAGGGAGCCAGATGCTCGCTCGACAGTAAATCCCAGAGTTGATGGGCCGAGGATTCAAGAGCTACGAGTTGGCCAGTGGCATGCATCTGACGAAATCGCTCCACAGCGGGAAATTGCGCCCTATTCAAGTCACGGAGTTCTGTTTGCATAGGACTATCAAGAACGCCTGGTTCGTAAACGATAACCAGACGATCGGCGCCGCTGTTTGCGGCTTCGCCAGCAAACACTTGGGCCAGCATTCTGAGCCCTGACTTTGCAACGCAATAGCTTGCCCAACCTTCGTATGGCTTCTTCGCGGCCCCACTTGATATATGGGCCAACCTTAAGGACTGGTCGGGAAACATTCGAACCAACCAGTTGCAGAGCTGCAGTGGCCAAATAGCATTCAGCATCAGGCTGGCGCTTATTTCGCGCGGAGAAAGCTGACCCAGAAGTCCGACCGGATGCATGGATCCAGCGTTATTGATGAGCGTAACCTTGGTCCATTTTTGGCTGGAACAAAGGCTGGTCAGAGCCAACAATAGATCATCGACATCTAAATCCGTAACCGACAGATCACAGCTGAGCTCCTGCAATCGCGGATAGGGCAAACTTAGATTGCGACGCGCTAAACCGATGACATAAGAGCCCTCCTTCAGGGCCCGCTGCAAAAGCGCATGACCTAAACCCGATGTGTGACCGGTGATGATGACAAGCTCTTGGTTTTGATGCGACATGACCCATCCTCTTGATTCGATCGGAAACCTATTCACACCTGCTGCAGACAAGATTACCTCCGCACCTCAGCTCCTTCCAGAGAGATTCCGCGTGGCCCTGCCAGTCCATACAAGGTCATTTTCATACGGCGAACGATCGCAGATAAATTCCAATGATTTTAAATATTTACTGTAGTCTTTGAGGCCATTTTTTTAAGTTTCCAGAGTTCCTTCGGCCCTATGCCGATAGCAAGAAAAGGGTGAAAGCATGCTCAACTCAGTGCTGTCACCGCACAAAGACTGACTCGTTTAAATAATTCACATTGGCTTTGCAATGCCGAATTCGAGACGCTATAAGACCGCTTCACGATCGGATAAGGGATAATCATGAGAACGTTTTTAGCAATTTGGCTGCTGCTCTTCAGCCCAGGCCTCTGGGCCCAAACCCAGGAAGAGCGAGGCTATGATTTTATGGTCAATGGCAACTACATTGGCTGCGGAATTCCTGTCAATGTCATGAAGCGGGCGATTGCTGCCAAAACTTTAGTCCCAGCTTCCATCATGTCGTCTTTCTTTCCTATCGCTGCCGATCGCGTGTTTGAAAGATCGACTCTCCCTGGTCGCAACCAGGACAACGCATCGGTTCAACCGTCTTTTAATATGTTTGAAACAAGTCGAGGTGTGAAGGCCATCAACTTCAATTGTCTGTCCTGCCATGGCGATAACCTCAATGGCCAATATATCGTCGGCATTGGCAATCGTTCCCGAGATTTCACTCAGGATCTGGGGACCTTTACCAGGCTGTTGCCACTTTTTGCTTGGACTCCAGCTGAAAAGCAAGAAGTCGCCCTTTTTCAAAGGTCAATGAATGCTATTGCTCCTTATGTTCAAACCAAAACCATCGGTGTCAACCCTGCCATCAATCTCACCTATGCGCTCTTTTCTCATCGTCATGCCGAGGACTTCACTTGGAGCGAAGAGCTGACTCTGGTGCCTCCCCAAAGAGACTTTCCGCCAGTCGATGTTCCCCCTTGGTGGCGTATGAATGTAAAGAATTCTATGTTCTATAATGCTGAGTTTTCCAGCAATCATCATCGCATCATGAGTCTTGCCTCGACTCTCTGCATTGAAGATGCAACAGCTATGCGGGCCTTGGAAGAGTCTTTTCGAGATGTAGAAGCTTTTATCAAAAGCATTAAAGCTCCCGTCTATCCTGGTCCCATCAACAGTGGCCTCGCTGCCCAGGGTAAGGCTTTATTCGAAGCCAGCTGCAGTGGCTGCCATGGGACCTATGGTGAAGACCGCACGATCACTTACACAGCTAAAGTGATCCCTATCGAAAAAATAGCCACAGATTCGTTTTTGATGGAACAACAGACCGGACCCGAACACGAACGATTTCGAAAGTGGGGCGAGGAATCTTTTGCTAAGCTTTACGACGATACATTCGGCGTTGAAAAGCATCTGGGTTATGTTGTCCCGCCATTGAACGGCATTTGGGCGACAGCTCCCTTTCTGCACAATGGATCTGTGCCGCATCTTGAAGGTGTGCTGAACTCGAAACTAAGGCCGGCCTTCTGGCAAAAACTGGGGCTAGCATCAGGCAGTGATTACGATATCGAGCATATGAGTGTCCGCTTCAAGGCCCTCTCCCATGGCCAAAACCAAGCCCTGCCCTTGACCAAGCGTTATATCTACGATACCAGCCTGCGCGGCTATGGCAACCAAGGCCACAGCTACGGCGATCGTCTGTCGGATACTGAACGAGCAGCGGTCCTGGAATACCTCAAAACTCTTTAATTGTAGCTCATTTTAACCCACCAGCATCGGCACCTTCAAAAGAGGTGTCCGATCACCAAAGACTTTCTCGGCATCCAAAGCCTAACATTTCTGCGGCTCACGCCTTCTACACAATGGAGCCAGAAGTCTTGCGAGATGCTTCATTTGCCGTTACAAGGAATGAGCCGCTTGCAGCGGCGCAAAGGAGAATTTAGAATGACACAGCTGATGAATCACGTCTTTCGACTTATCAAAAGACCCCAGGGCAACTCTGTCTTAGATAATTTCGCCTATATTGAAGAAAGCGTTCCTGAGCTCAAGGCTAACGAAGTTCTAGTCCAAGTCAATTATCTCAGCTTGGATCCAACCAATCGCATCTGGATGAGTGATATTCCTCAATACATGGAGCCGGTTGGCTTAGGTGAAGTGATGCGCGGCATAGGCCTGGGAACTGTCCAGGACAGTCGTTCCAAGCTTTTCAAAAAGGGCGATCGCGTGTCAGGACTTCTAGGCTGGCAAGAGTTCGCGACTCTGCCAGAATCCGCTCTCAGTCCTCTGCCAGAAATCGATGCACCAGTAGCCGCTCATCTAGGACCACTCGGCATGACGGGACTTACGGCTTACTTTGGCCTACTGACCATTGGCGACCCAAAACCAGGCGAGACAGTCCTCGTGTCTGCAGCCGCAGGAGCGGTCGGGTCTATTGTCGGCCAGATCGCAAAAATTCGAGGCTGCCATGTCGTAGGTCTGGCCGGTTCAGCAGAAAAATGTCGCTGGCTGACCGAAGAGCTCGGCTTTGATTCGGCTATTAACTACAAAACCGAGGACCTTGGTCCTGCCCTTGATAAACATTGCCCGCGAGGTATCGACGTTTACTTTGAAAACGTAGGGGGTAACACTCTTGATGAGGTGCTCAAGCGGGTCAACCTCTTTGCGCGGATCCCACTTTGTGGATTAATCTCCGGCTACAACGCTGAACAGCCCATACCAGGCCCTTATCAGTTTTCACAATTGCTGATGAAGCGGGTGAAGCTCCAAGGCTTTATCGTGTTTGATTTTACCAAGGACTTCGGTAAAGCAACCCAGGAGCTGGGACGCTGGGTCAAGGAAGGCCGCATCAAATATCGATCGACAGTGGTCAAAGGCCTAGAAAAGACGCCTGACGCTCTCAATATGCTTTTTAACGGCGAAAATACCGGAAAGCTTTACGTCGAGGTTTGTTCGCAAAGCTGAATTCAGATTTGGGGCGCTGAATGAGACCGGCGCCACAACTCAGGAGCCTCACCCTATGCATTTTCCTCGCCTTTTGAAGCAAAAAACAACAACTTGGGCTCCTGCTCAAGAACCAAGGCCAGGGCTGCAATGGTGTCCAAAGTGATATTAGACTGACCGCGTAGAAGCTTGGCGACGGTTGCTGAGCTCATTTGCAAACGGCGTTCAAGCTCGTTAAAGCCGATGCCTTCTCGAATCATATACTGCGTCAGAGCTTTGCTGACTTGGGCGGCAAGGGTTTGCATCAGTCGAGTCCTCGCCACAGCTGGTTCCCGGTCGATAGCGCCCCCTTCCTGATGAGCGATTTCGCATTGAAAGGAATCCGAGGTCGACCTTGCGGCAAATTTTTCCGACTCATGTGTCACAGCAGTACCTCCCTGACTCTAGCTCCTGAAAGCATCGGCTTTGCGTTCTGGAACTTTACCGGACTGAAGGACTTTATTTGAATGAAGGGCTTTATTTGAATGAAGCCCTCTATGGGACTCAAGGCAAAGGCTTTATCCGAATAAAGCGGAAGTCGGTTGAAGCCTTTAAGATAGGCGAGTCGGGCATCGGGATTGAAGCACGAGAGCCAAGATCTTTTCGGCTCATTTTGCGAAATAATAAAATGCAAAAGGCCACCCCATGGCGGCCCTTGCTCATCGATGCGTCGGGGTTCTTCTAAGTTTTTGCCGGCCCCAGGTCAAAGTCTTGATCGTCGTTAACACGTTCGGCGCCTTCAACCTGAATGAAGTTCACACGGTTCTTGCCATCCCCGACTGCCAACACACCGTTTTTCAAACTTAAGAGTTCGGCTCGGAATGTCTTTCCTAGATCGAGCGACCCTTCCAAGCGAAGATCTCGAGCCTTGCAGATTCCATCACGCTGCCTAGTTTTTACCGAGTACACATAAACGCCAGCTTCAGCATTGGCTGTCAAAAGAAGACCTCGACTCATCACTGCGGCCCGACTGGCCGTCATGCTCAGAGGCAGATCGCCTCGAATAACAGCAGGAATTTTGAACAAAGGCTTTTGATCGGACTTACAAAAACCGGTGACTCCGTTGGCGCCAAGTGATGCCAACAAAATCTCCTGCCCGACCTGCAGCTGGCTCGATACCTTTCGATCTGTCAATTCGCTCAAATCAACCACACCGTTCAACTTGGTCAAGTTTGCGTCCAGACGGGTGAGTCGGGTTGGGCCAATACCAAGCGCCCAAAGGCCAGATTCATCGCGAATCAGGCTATCAACCCCTTCAAAATTCGCCTGCCCCATGGTCAGAAAATCTTTTTTCTGCAAAGTGCTCAGGGTCGATGCCTCACGATCAACAACAATCACTCGGTCTTCTAGGACCACCAGATCCTCTAGATTTTTTGCATCAAGGACCTCAAGCTCGAGATCGGCCTGCAGCTCACTGTCTATCCAAGTCACACGACCGATGACAGGCCCCGAGGGATCACTGCTGTAACCAACGAAGTAGATGGCCTGTCCCTCTAAAGCCAATTTCTGCAGATTCAAATGGGGTAGCTGCAGTCGGGATCGCAACTGAGGACGTGCCGGGTCACTCACATCAAACAGGGAAAGTGCACCGCGCGGCGACCCATCCGTGCTTTGATAAGCAACGATAAGCGTACTGCCCTGCTGGGTCATCTGTAGCAATTTGAGGGGTCCTGTTTCCAAAACAGGAGCTTCCGCAACGAAGGAAAGTCGAAAGCTATGAGAATGGCTGTCGCTCAAAGCCAGATTACCAAACCCCGTCACGATGCGGATATCACTGCCGACCGAATCCTGCCGATCGGTACGAATGGCTTCACTTCGCGATAAAACATACTCTGTGGGCATAGAATGCCGCTCTTCCTGGACGGGAACAGCACAAGACTCTAAAAATAAGGCCATTCCTCCAAGGAATAAAGGAAATCTATTCTTCATGAGATTCCCTCCTTTCATGGCGGCCCTATCGTCATCTCACTCAAGAACATTGCCCTATCTGCTGCCTTGGCCGCATTGTCTATTATTGTCTATGCCTTAAACAAATTGCTGAGCGCTCATTTGTCATGAAAGGAAGGGCACAATCGGAGCACTTCTTAAGCTTGGCCTTGCTATCGATTCTGATGAGACAATTCTTACTTAACGAGCCTTTGATGTAAATCTTTACAATTTATTCACCATCAATTCATTTGTCCCTCCCAGTCAGTCCCACTATAACTCCGCCGAGTCCGTGAGTCATAAGTCCCACACACTATGGAGTACCAATCTTATGGCGAGTTCCTGTCTGAACCGAAGGACCGTAGCGATTCTCAGTCTCTCTTTACTCGTTACGATGAGCAGCAGCTGTTTGAAGTCCAAGGACAGTAACAAAAGCGTAACACCTGACAACGGTTTGCCTAGCGAAGATCAAGGTCAAGGTGAAAACCCTAAGCCTGATAATCCTCCGCCAGCGATCGTCGACAAACCCACCTGTCCTGTCCCCGAAAGCAGTCAGAAATTTCGCCTCGCGTCTCGCCAGGAAACCGCGCAGAACCCGCAAATCACGCTCAGCACCATTCAGAACCAAATCAATGCAGCCTGTAAATCCTGTCACTTGGCCCCTGCTGCCAATCTGGGCGGCTTTACCTACGCTGACTCCTATAGCAAACAAAAACTGGTCGTCAACGAAGTGGCTGTCGAGGTCCCTGGGTTTTACGACAGCGCAGAAAAAATACGTGATGCTCTGCTCAACGGGCAAATGCCGCCCGAAAACATTCGCAAGCAAAACCCCGAAGCCTATGTGAAACTGGGTCAGCAGGTGAGCGCATGGATTGATGGCGGAAAAATAGAAAAATCCGCCGACGTGGAGAGCGGAAATGGAGACTATCCCGCGCTTTGGGGCAAACTCGATCAGCAGCAAATCAGTGATTTGGGCAATTGCTTACCAGATCCCAAAACAATAGGCACGGACACTAACACGGACTATTTTTTTGAACAAGCAGAGCAGCTTCCTGAACTGCTCGCCGACACCGACTTGAGTTCTATGGATAACCTCAAATTAGCGGAACGTGGCACACTCGCTTACAATGTGGAATATCCACTTTGGAATGACCATGTCCAAAAACTTAGGCATATTCACGTTCCAGCGATCATCAAGAATGGCAAAACCTTTAAGCCCAAGCCATTCCCTATCCAACGCGTGGATCGCAATACAGAGCCGACCTTCGCCATTCCGGAAAACACCCGAACCTATAAAACGTTTTTTCGCGGCGTAAAAGAAACTGACGGTAGCATTCGCTTCTTGCCGTTAGAAACGAGGGTCATTGTCACTCGCTATGCTCCTCGCAAGCCACTGTATGGAACCTACGTATGGAAAGAAGATGGGAGTGAAGCACGACTCTTGACCACCCCCTATCGGGACGGAACCGCCTGGAAGGACCTTACCCTTTCCGTCGACTTCAATAAGCAAACTGGACAAAAGCGCAGCTATGTAGTCCCAGCCCGACATCGCTGTGAGCAATGTCATGCCGGAGCTGCCAATGACAGCTTTGTTCTAGGCTTCACACCTTTGCAGTTGAACCGTCGCGACTTGGGCGAAGCTGCACGCGATCAAGTCGTCGGTAAAGACGAATTGAGCCAGGTGAGTCGCTTTGTGGAATACGGATTGCTTACCCCCAAGGATGCCGCTCAATTGCCAAAACTGGAATATTTTCCAGCCACCCGTATTCTGGATGATCATACCATGCGGGCCCAAGGGTATATGCTTGGCAATTGCTCCCACTGTCACAATCCCAAAGGATTCGCCAAAACTCAAGGCGAGATCAAATTGGATTTTTCAGCTGGTCGCATTTTCAATTTCGACACCAACCAAACATCCAAAGCCTTTGCCAATCGTAAAATCGTCAACCATCAGGGTGACCTGAATCAAAGCTATCTCTTCTTTCGAGTGGCTGCCAATGACACAGAACTCAAAACAGAAGTGCGCATGCCTCTGCACAGTCTCGGTTCCCCTGACTGTCGTGCTGTCACACTGATGGCGCGATGGATCAAAACCTACGATCCATTGCTGACTAATTTCGACGTCAATGCCTTCGACCCAGGCAAAAACTGCAATAAGTCCGACGACTATGGCACGGGCGATGTCAACGTCCTCGAACAGGACCCGACCGATGCCGGTGGTCCTTACCAACCAAGACGGGAAGATTGGGATGACGAAAAAAATGGAATGGGAGAATGGTTTAGAGCTCTTCGTATGAGTGAAGATCTGAAGAAATTTTCCACTAAAAGCTACGCTGTCGACTTTTGGCAAGCAAAGCCAGAATGCTCGTTCCCAGAGGTGACCCTCGACCCAACTCAAATCAAATCATGGATGGTCAAGCCTGACAAAGTAACTCCCATTAAACCTTTTGGTCAGCTTTACTGGACCACTCCAGGTGCTTATTTCTTTAATACGACCTGTGTCAAGTGTCACGGGCGCATGGGCGAAGCCGATGGTCCTTTAGCAGCAAATCTCGACAAGTGGTCTGGCGGCAGCATTCGAGTGGCCAATTTCAGAAAAGGCATGTTTGGCGGCGACGGCACCAATATCTTGCAATTTCATCGGCAGGATAAAGATGGTCAGTCGATAGATCTGAGCGGCAACTATTTTATCTGGATGGCGCTGGAAGGCACCAAGATGAATCCTCCGCCTGAAGTCGCTGATATTCTAGGCGCTAACAAAGCCCAGATGCTGAAGACTATTGTCGATCGCTGTGCGCGGCAAATCCCCAGCCATCCCAAAGCTGACAAAGCCTACTTCAGAGACTTTGATATCTTTAAGGATGTCTGTACCTACAACAATCTTCCTGTTACGGATGAGCGTCTCCAGTTTGATCCGGATACCAGCGTACCGGTCAATCCTGGAGCACTTGATGCTTGGTTGAAGCAATCGGCTGCGAATACCGGCTGGGTTATCTACGACTACGTTAGGTCACAATTGGCCAAGGGCATACAGCAATACCCTCAATCTGAGTGCGAATCTGTTTTCAAAAAATAGCCGCGCGTGTGCTTGTGTCGCCTCACAAGCACAGTGTTTATGTCGGACAGAAAATTAACCGAATCTTTTTTTGCAATCAGCGAACACAAGTTTTATATCAAAGTTGCCCTTCGGGGATGACTTCAACTAAGGAGAACCTCATGATTCGTCAACTTCTCGTCAGTGCTATGATCTTCAGCGCACCTGTCTTGGCACAAACAGCACCTGCTGTGCTTTCCTTGCAAGGTTCGGATACCATGTCTGGCTACATGAGCGATATCATCATCGCCAGTGGTCTGGAAGCAAGTCTGGTTTATCAGGGCGGCGGATCCGGCTTGGGTGAAGCAGCTTTGGTTGCTAAAACACAACACATCACTGCCATGTCTCGCGCCTTTAAGCCAGAAATGTTGGCCAAAGCTACAGCAGCCGGCGTTAAAGTCGAAGAATACGTGGTCGGTTTGGACGGCGTTGGCATCTTCGTCAACAGCGCCAACACCACTCCTTCGCTGACACTGGCTCAAGTCGCAAAAATCTTTAGCTGCGAAATCACCAACTGGAAAGACCTTGGCGGACAGGATCTGGCGATCACAGCTTACCGCCGTAATGACAATTCTGGAACCACCGACACCTTTAAGACTCTGGTCGGCGTCAAAACCTTTGGCGCTTGCGTCAAAGTCCTGGCTGAAACATCTGACATCGCCGTCACGACCGCAACTGAAGCTTCTGCAGTCGGATACTCCGGAATGTCGGCCCTTCGTGAAGGCAATAAAGATTTGGCTTTGGCTAAAGATGCCAGCAGCAAAGCTTATACACCAAGCCCAGCGAATATTCGTTCCTTCATCTACCCACTGGCTCGTAAACTTTATGTATACGCAGCTACTGGCGAACTGACCCCAGCTGAGCAGACTTTGCTGGATAACGTTTTGGACCGTTCTTTTTCGGATCCTATCTTGGTGGACAACGAGTTTTTCACTGTTGACTAAGACGTGCGACCCCTTGTAAAAGCTTTCCTTGCGCTGCTCTGCGGCGCAGGGATTTTCTACATCAAGCTCACAAAACCAAGAGAGCTGAAACCTTGATGAAAGATCGATTATGGATCATCGTCCACCGTAGTTCGAACAGCCGATCGGATGGAAAGCCATAAAGCCTTGGATGCCCGTCTGAGGCTTTTTTCTTGATCAATCATTCCATTCAATTCCATCCATGACACAGCTTGAAAAGGGCAAGTGCTCACGTCTCGAATGTCGAAAAAAATAGATGTAGCATTTGATTTGATAAAGAAGTGGCCAGAGATCGCTCCAGGCAAAGGTCACGTCCGGAGCCCGCATACACTCGCGGAAAGTTTTCCAAGCTAGACGGGGACTCATCAGTAAATCCGGTAGGGCCGTGAAAACTCCAAGGGCGATTTGCGCTCGTCCACGCGATACAGACTGCGGTAAGGGTCGCTCTGGATGCAAAATTGCTTGCGTCAAAATCTCGGAATTCATCAGATGAATCCCACTGGTGATGCGAGGGTTACATTCCACGGCAAAGATTTCTCCTGCCTCATTCTTTTGAAAATCAAAAGATACAAAACCATGATAATTGACAGCTTGGGCAAATCTTTCAATCCAGCGCGCGATCGCCTCATCCTGGATACTTTGAAAGACCACTCCAATCGTGCCTAAAGTCACCGACGGACGATAAATTTGTGTCTGCATGACAAGGCCGTGCTGAACCACGGAAAAAGAACAAAGCGTTTCGCCAGGAATGAATTTCTGGATCAACCAGGTGCCATCGAACGGAACATCACATTGCTCCGGATCTGTCCCAGCCTTAGCGAAGATCACGGCTTTTCCACCCCGCGAAAAGCCCCTCTTCAGGACAAAATCTGCGGCGCGCAGATGCTCAACCACACGACTGCCGAGCACCAGCCGAGTGGAATCGGGCACACTCAAACCCAGTCTATGCGCCAAGTCATTAAAGTCTTGCTTATGATGACAGGATAGAAGCAGTGGAGCTTCGGAAAAAAACAGCTCACAGTATTTGCTTATTTCAGCGTGAAAGCCGGCGAGGTAGAGAACCTCTTCACTGCCCGGCACCACAATGTCGATTTGCTCGCGCCGAATGATATCCATGATCGCCAGTTCAAAGGAAGCCGGCTGCGTGCGTGGCGGTGGCACCACGTATGACTTGGTCACCGCACGGGAACCTTGGCATAGATAGGTTGGATAGCTATCGGCGACAATCACTGTGCAGCCGGCGCGCGCAAGAGCCCGGGCCAACTCCAGAGCGCTAGGCAAGCGCCCTGCCGTTAGCAGTATGCGTTTCGTCAAACCAAGCCCCCTAGATTAAGGCAAGATCGACATAAGGAGCGTTCGCCTGCTCCGTAGCTGGCAGAGACGGGAGCTCCGTTGCCGCTTTGACCTGATGTGAATAGAGATGAACCTTAGTCTTGACTCGAATTATAGCGCGAAGGCAATGCTTCAACCTATCTTTTTCATGGAATCCAACAGCAACAAACTGGTGCTCGTTCTGTTGACGAACCTCGCGCATCACAAGCCGAACTAAATTGCGGAGTGCAGAGATGGAATCGGGTCTGCAAGCCGGCCAGCGAAGGTACAGAAAGCGCAGAGGCCGACCTTCAACTGGTGTAGGAGGCAATTTCCAAATGGCTCCAAGCCAAGCGAGAAGCCGGACCACTAATCGAAAGAAACGACTGAGACGAACAGCCACTGTGCGGCGCAGATTTTTTTGATCCCAAGTCCCCAGGCAGGCCAGGATTTCGCCTTGGTCATTTTCCGCGAGCCAAATATTAGCTAGGCTGAAAGAGCCATGCTGGTCGGTCGAGCGAGCTAGGTATTCTTCAGTAAATTCCGGGGCACCGGAGCTTCCCTGGTAATTGTTTCGAAGCAGTGCGGCGATACTAGTGAGATCTTCAGGCTGAGCTTGTCGATAATGGTACTGACGCGAAGGACGGTAGCTCCAGACGGGTAGGAGTTGATAAAGATCCAACACTCCATCGTAGCACACGCGGATCTCGTCACCCAGGAGGCGCTGCGCTTTCACCGGCGCAGCATTGCCTTCCATGATCTCGGCACTGCCGTGGTGATAGCTTTCCTGCAGCAGCTTGGTCCGATAGATTTCCACAAATTTAGCCGCAATGCGGGTTCCTCGCCAGGCGGGATGACTTCTTAAGTCGCCAATATGCAGCACTTTAACCAGCTGCCCATGCCAGTGCTCTTGCCTTTCAATGAGGACAACCGAACCCACCAGATCGCCTCGCATATCTTCCGCGACATAGATATAGGAACGGTCCCCTTGCAGACGGGTCATGGCAAAAAAATCAGGATAACGATCGAGATAAACTTGCAATTGACCCTTCATCGGGCAGCGACGAACCAGTTCAATCAAGCGCTCATTATCGTCCAAAGCAGCTTCGCGGATACGATAGGATAAGACCATTGCGTCCCTCTTTGGCAGACTCAAATGCGTGTCAACACAGGCGGTTAAACCTTTCTTCTTCTGACGAAAAGGTGGCTTTGTCAAATGAGAATATCAAGACGCCGCCACTAAGACGCATGTCGCCTTCTGAAGAGTCGGATTGGATCTGGCAAAGCCTTGCCCCTCCTGAATTTCTCCCAGGCTTGTCGATTGACACCTGCCAGCGCGATCGATAGAATCCACGCTAGATAACGAAAGCAGGAAACTCAAAAATTATGCGAGCGATTTTTATCATCCTAAGGCTAGTATGGATCGTCGCCCTGGGCTTCGCTCCAAGCGCTTTCGCTCTGCAGTTCCAGCGCTACCACAGCCAAGATGAAATCGCTCAATACCTGCGCAGCCAAGCGCAAGATTTTCCTGAAATCGCCCGTTTCGTCATGTTGGGCCGCTCGCTCCAAGGTCGGGAAATTGCCTACGTGGCCATCAGTCGCAACTGGAGCCCAGACGCACCAGCTATTTATTTCAACGGCACTCATCACGGCAACGAAAAAGCTTCCACTGAGGCTGTCCTCGCTCTGATCGACTTTTTGATCAAAGCTCGGGATCGTTCCGATGTGGACACCCTACTTCGCCGCTATCGCATCGTTTTGCAGCCTATGGTCAACCCTGACGGACACGCCGCCAATCTCCGTACCGATTCCCAAGGCTTGGATCCCAATAGGGATTATGCAACACCGATTCGTGCGGAAGCCGATGCCTTTCGCTTGGTGGAAACACGTTTGGTTCGACGCCTTCTGAGCAACGAACGCATTGTGGCATCAGCAGCCTTTCATTCAGGTTTGGAAGCCGTTCTTTGGCCCTGGTGCCACACGCCTTCTTTGAGCCAGCATGATCCAGTTTTCAAGGCATTGGGAGAGTCGGTTGCCCGTACCATGGGCGTGCCCAAGTTCACGCAATCGTTTAATGACTATCAGACCGATGGTGAATTCATCGACTATGCTTATATGAAATTCGGCGTCTATGCTTTGACCTTGGAGGTCGCGCAAGTGCCAACACCTCATGCCGATCAGCTGAACTCTGTCGTCAGGCGAGCTGTGTCCGGATCCATGGCTTTCATGCAGGCTCTCGATCGGGTGCTTCCCGTCCAACCTATTCAGCAAGCCAGCACTGTGGTCACCCGACCCGTCCTCTGATCCTAAACCTCTTCGGACTCTCAGCTCAGCATCCTAGCCAAATGGACAAGGGTGCCTCCTTGATTTATTAGGCTTTCCCCGATATCCTTGCCTTTTAAGTATTCGAAATTTCAAAAGTCTTGCAGCGAAAAGGAGCCACAATGGGCTCATGCCGATCCTGGGGCGGAATGATGGGTCATGAAGATCGCTCTCTCTCCATCCACTGGAAGCAGGACATCATTCCAGCCTTACAAAGTGATCAGCACTTCCTTTGCTATGGACTGGGGCGAAGCTATGGGGACAGTTGTCTTTCGGCACAGGGCACGGCGCTGGTGATGAATCCCTTGGATAAACTGCGAAGCTTTGATGCCCATACCGGACTGCTATCAGCGGAGGCGGGTCTCAGTCTGCATCATTTGCTCGACTTTGCTGTGCCTAGGGGCTGGTTTATCCCAGTTTCCCCAGGCACCAAATATGTCACACTCGGCGGGGCCTTAGCGAACGATATTCATGGCAAAAATCATCACGTGCGGGGCACCATTGGCTGTCATGTGACCGAACTGGAATTGATCCGCTCCTCGGGCGAAGCTATCTTATGCAGCCTTACCCGGGAAAGGGATCTGTTTTGCGCCACCATCGGTGGTCTAGGCCTGACAGGCATCATCAGCTGGTGCACCATTCAACTCATCCCCATCGAATCTGCACTGATCGACACCGAATGCATTAAAACTTCGGGGCTGGAAGATTTTTTTAAACTGGAAGACGATTCAGCCAAAGACTGGGAATACACCGTCTCTTGGATCGATTGCATGGCCAAGGGCCGAAGTCTGGGACGCGGCATCTTTATTCGCGGCAATCACGCCCGAGCTGGCAATCCAGCCGCTGAGTATGCAAAACAAAGTCAGCTCAAGCTCAGCATACCTCTGCAAGCTCCCACTTGGCTCCTCAACAGCTGGTCGATTCGAGCTTTCAATGAAGCCTACTACCATAAGCAGCAGCGACGCCTTTCCAAAACGCAATCGGCCATCGATCCCTTCTTCTATCCCTTGGATATGGTCCTGCATTGGAATCGACTCTATGGGAAGCCGGGTCTCCTCCAGTATCAGTGCGTGATCGATTCGCATCGCCAAGAGGATCTTTCACATATATTTCATATCATTGCTCATTCCGGTCAAGGATCGTTCCTTGCCGTATTAAAAAAATTCGGCGCTGTCCCTTCTCCAGGCATGCTGTCTTTTCCCCGTGAAGGCTACACACTGAGCCTAGATTTTCAAAATCAAGGCGACAAATCTCGTGAACTCTTTCAAAAATTAGACGCCGTCGTGGAAGCCGCGGGTGGCCGACTCTATCCAGCCAAGGATGCTCTCATGAGCCCCGAACTCTTTCAAAAAGGCTATCCCAACTGGGAAAAATTTCGTTCGTTTGTCGACCCAAAATTTACTTCTCTTTTTTGGCAAAGGGTGAGCGGTGGCTGAATCACAGAATATTCCTCAAGTCGCCATATTCGGCGCAAGCTCCGGCCTAGCTCTGGCAGTGGCGCAGATCTATGCTCATCGTCGCGCCCGACTGTTCCTCATTGCTCGCGATCGTCAAAAGCTCAATGACATCGAAAAAGATCTTCGAACTCGAGGCGCCTCCGATGTGCAAACATTGGTAGCCGATTTGAGTGGCGCAGCTAGCGCTCAATCGGTCACGGATCTTTTGCTCCAAAGGGTTCAGCATTTGGATGTTGTTTTGATTGCGGCGGGTGTCCTTGGCGATACCGAGCAACTCCTCCGCGATGCCAAGAGTTGCGAACACCTTATCGATATCAATGTTCAATCGCCCATCGCCATCTGCAATAGGCTCTTGCCACTCCTGACTCAGCAAAAGGATGGAGTGATCGCCTTGTTTTCCAGTGTTGCAGGTGATCGTGGTCGAGCCAGCAATTTCATCTATGGTGCCAGTAAAGCTGCGATCACAGCCTATGCTTCGGGATTACGGGCTCGACTGTCGACGACGGGGATTCAAGTCCTAACGATTAAGCCCGGAATGGTGGCAACTGCAATGACCTCGCATCTCCCCAAAGGTCCATTGATGGCAGCCCCTGGCCCGGTTGCCAAAAGCATCGTTAAAGCCATCGACCGAAGAGCCGACGTGCTTTATACACCTGGCTTCTGGCGCTGGATCATGCTGATCATTGTGCATCTGCCTGAAGCGATTTTCAAACGTCTGAAATTTTGATTTCGGCAAGGTCAACCGCAGGGAATCGCGTAAGGAGATTCTTACGATTCCTGAAGGGGCTATTCGGTGTCGTTGCTGACTTTTGATCAACCTCATTCACTCATTGAGGACAGGTAGGGATAATAAAAAATTTCTTGACGAGTTTGATTCTTGATTTTGTAGAATATTTCTAGATTTGGCAAATCTGCCAATTACAGTCAAAAGGCCCACCTTTTCCAAGTAATCTGGCACCGCATCCTCACCACTTCATTTCCACAGAAAGCGGATTATATCCCGACAACTTTAAGAATGCGGACCGTTGCCGAAAGACTCTGGTAAGTTTTCACCGAAGGATGGGTAGCCCTATGTATATGCTGTTCATTATCTTGTCTCTGCTGATCAGTAACTGCGCTTTTTCCGAGACCGTGAAATTGAAGAACGGCAGCGTCCTAAAAGGTGTTATTGTTGAAATGAATCAGTCCGATCTGATCATTGATACGGCGGAAATGGGCCGAGTGACCGTCAAACGATACACCATTCAAAAAATCACCGACGATGACGGCAGCGATTCCAACACTCCAGGCACGGTCATTAACGTCAACAATAGTAATCATGTCGAGCAAAAGAATAGCCAAGTGAATACCCAGACTATGAATTCTGGCAAAGACAAGGACGAAGGTCGACGCTGGCGACAAGGTTTGCAGGGGCGGATTCATGTTGCTCAGGAAGCGATCAGCTTCTATCCAAATGCTCAGATTGTCAACCAACCCAAAAGTTATACAGGCCTGAATTGGGATCTCATTGGTTTTCGTAGTGAATCCTGGTGGGCGCTGTATGGCGAAGTCATCGCCCAGAGTAACTCCAAGGATTCGAACGAATACTCTCTAGGCGGAGCCCTGATACGTTTGGATTGGAATGCCTTCAAGAGTGTCAATGGCGATACCCTCAGCTTGGTTTATTTCGGTTTTGGAGTTGGCTCTGCTTCATTCGACATAGAAAATACCGATATCAATGGTCGTAAGACCTCACTCGAACTTTCCGGAACCCGCACAACTTTGCGCGCAGGTTACGACTATTTCTGGGGCAAGTACTGGGGGTTTTCGGCATTTGCGGCCATTAACAGCAATTCCTACTCAAGCGCGATAAGCAAAGTCGATGGCGTTGAAGTTGCTAACTTTGAATTAGGCACCGTGTTGGCCAGCAGCAGTAGTTTTGGTCTGGGCATCCTTTACAACATCGATTTGTGAGCTTTAGCTAGTGTAATCGAGAAACATTCCCATTCCGCAAACTTTAGTTGTTATCTTAAGCCACTTGGTTAAGAAGAATCTCCTGTGTTCGCCAGCTCTGAACCAGAGAGTGGCTGGTATTGCCTTCTCCATCCTTTCAATTAGGCCCAGAGAATCACCCCGCAGCCATGATTCCTCGCTTGGTTTCTTTACAGAATCGCAGGAGATGTTCGATGCGTTTTCTTGCTTGCGAATCTTCAAGGGTCGGCAGAAAGCTGTCTTCGATGGTTTTGATCGCATCGGATACCAAGAGATGTGAACGATACAGAAGTTTGTAGGCACCTTTAATGGCACGCAGCTCCTTTTCGCTGAATCCGGCTCGTTTCATGCCTCGGATATTGAGTCCGACCACGGACGCAGGATTGCCATCGGTCATCATAAAGGGTGGCACATCCTTAGCGATTTTGGACACACCACCGACCATCGCATAACCGCCGACTCGACCAAACTGATGAACACCGCTGAGTCCCGAAACGAAAGCATAGTCTTCGACAATAACGTGACCAGCGAGACCCATATAATTGGAGAACACGATATGGTCGCCGACGATACAGTCGTGCCCTATGTGGCTATGCGCCATGAGAAAATTATGACTGCCGATCCGTGTCGCCTGACCCTCGTGCATGGATCCGTGCATAGTCATATGCTCGCGAAACACATTATGGTGTCCGATCTCAAGCATCGGTCTTGGATTATGACTAAATTTGGATTGTGCAGACTCACCGACGATACAATCCTGGAAAAAATGATTGCCTTCACCAATGGTGGTGTGGCCTTTGATCTGCACATAGGGGGCAATAATACAACTTTTTTCGATACTTACGTCGCCTTCAATGATGCTGAAGGGCCCGATGATCACGTCTTTGGCGATTTTTGCAGAGGGATGAATAAGGGCACTCGGGTGAATCCGATAGTCGCCTTGTAATCCCGAAAGTGGAGTCTCTTTCAGCATAAAAGCTGGGGGAGCAGTAAGTGCAGGAGTCACCTGATCAAGAGGATGACCTTCCATCATATCCTTCCCTTTCTATGCGAGAGCGAGCAGAAGTTTAGGCGATAATACCCTCAGACTATGCGGATTCTACAGCGCTAGCTCAGCCGCCCCTCTGCTGGACTGCGGCTGACTGAACGATGGGATCAGAGGTACTTCACACTACAACCATAAGGACGAGTGCTTGCCGTTGCAATGGGTTTACCGGCCAGCCCTGCGTCCAAAGCTTCAGCCACATAATTCTTCGAGCTCGGAATGACTTTGGGATCAGACGAATCGTTGCTATCAATCGCGCCTGCGTAGACAACCTGCTGCTCCGGATTGATCACAAACATATGGGGCGTGGTTTTTGCTCCATAGGCTTTGCCAACCTGCCCATCCGCATCGAGGAGTATAGCACTCGGCGCTGCATTTCTTTCCTTGGCATCAGCAAGGGCCTGCTTATCATCAGCATGACCCTGCTTGCCTTTGGCTGAAGAATTCACGGTGAGCCAAACAACTCCTTTGCCAGTATAAGATGCTTGGAGCTTTTGCATGTTATTGCTGCCGTAATGCTTTTTCACAAAAGGGCAATCTTTGTTGAACCACTCCAAGACCAGCCATTTTCCCTTGTAATCAGTCAATTTCTTGACCGAACCCGAGGCATCCTTGACCTCAAAGGCAGGTGCAGGTTTACCCGGCACTGCTTCGGCCCAGGCGGTGCCAGTCAAAAGTAACAGGGTACTTACTAAAGCCATTCTTTTCATAGCAAACTCCAAGCACTATTTTTGAAAGAGACCCTCGATATCCGAGAGTGAAAGGATCTGCGGCAGAATAAGGGGCCTAGAGCCGTCTGCTGGATAATATACATAAAGAGGCACTGATGCTCTTTCGAAAAAAGCCAGCGCGGCAGTGATATCAGGATCAAGGTTGGTCCAATCGGCTCGAATCAATTGCACATTGTGATCGGCAAAAATTTTTGCGGCGGCATCTGTTTCCAAGACAAGTTTTTTATTGACCTGGCAGGTCACACACCAAGCCGCGGTGAAGTCAACAAAAACTGCCAGACCTTGGGCCTGAAACTTTTGCACCAGTTGCGGTTCAAATTCCATCCAGGTCGACTTGCCTTGAGCCGCCTCTAGCTCTGATACTAAAGGAGCGGTAGCGACCCATCGGGCCGTAAAGGCTGTGGCGCCGAGGGCCAAACTCCAAGCCACAGCTTGCCATATAAGGCCGCGGCCTTTGCCAAGCCAAAGACTAAAACTTATGATCAGTCCGAGCGTAGTCAGATACAGCCAGGCGTCGCTGCCCAATTGATGGCCCAACACCCACAGAAGCCAAATCACGGTAGCAAATAAGGGAAAAGCCAGCAGCTGCCTGAGCGTCACCATCCACAGTCCCGGACGTGGGAGTTTGATCTTGGGAAAGACAGCGAGAGCCAAAAAAGGCGAAGCCAAGCCGAGGCCAAGGAAGAAAAAGATGAATAGCGATTGCAGGGCGGGCAAAGTCGCAGCAGCCCCCAATGCCGTGCCCATGAAAGGTCCTGTGCAAGGCGTCGCAATGAAGACCGACAAACACCCGGTGGCGAAGGATCCGGAATTTTCAAATTTTCCCGCAGCCTGAGTCAAGGTATTGCCAAACTCAAAAAAGCCTAGAAAACTAAGACCCATCAACCAAAAAAGCAGAATGAGGGCCGTGACTATCATCGGCGACTGCAGTTGAAAACCCCAGCCAATCGCCGTTCCTCCGGCCCTGAGGGCAAGAAAAAGTCCGCCTAAAGCGGTAAAAGTAACCAAGACCCCGAGAGTATAAAGAAGAGTTTCACGCCAGCGGGTTGGTCCATTGACCTTGGCCAAGGAAAAAAATTTGATCGACAGAACCGGCAGAACACAAGGCATCAGATTGAGAATGACACCGCCCATAAGGGCCGAAAGAAGCAAAATGAGATAGGACATCCATTCCAGCTTAGGAATACTCGCTGCCAAGGATACAGCAGAAAATTCCCACATTCCCTTGCCATCAACCAGCACAAAAGCCGCATTTTCCGATGCTTGCCTAGCCGTTTTCATTTTGAAGAGGAAAGCTTTGTCGTCCGTCAATCGCCGCGGTGCAGCGGGTTCCAAGATATCGCTATCAACTGGAAAAATATCCAAGGCGGCAAAAGATAAATCTTCGAACCCTTTCAAACTGACTTTAAGCTCATCGCCAATTCTTTCAACGGATCGCAACTGCCAGGGAGAGCTGGCTTGATCACGAGGCACTTGCGCCTTGAATCGATCCAACAAAGCTTGCCCCTGCCCAAAGATGACTCGATCGGCAACAGGCCTATTCAAGCTCAGCTGCGCAAAGCCAGGCAAACATTCCTCCTGACAAACCAACCATTCCAGATCGGCCTGAATTTGCAGAGCAGCAGCGTTTTGATGCGGCTTGACCGTGAAGGGAAAAACCACCTCCGTCTCATAGCCGATATTGGTGAAATCACCGACAACAAAGCGTTTGGGTGCCGGCCACTCGACAGCACCTAAATCGGCCTGTGCCGATTGCAGGCGGAATTTAGGGGCTGTTCCCGAATCACCAGGATTTTTCCAGTAAATATGCCAGTGTGGATCGATTTGGAAGCGGATGCCTATCGCTTGCTGCTCACCTGAAAATTGCTCTGGGGCCACCCACGAGACGATCACATGATCAGCCTGAGCCTGTTCCGAGGCCGAAGCGGCCCTTAGTCCGAAGCTAAGACTTAACAGGTACCAAGCCATTATCTGAATCATCGCAACTCCTGCTCATGGAGCTTTCATAGTAGCGCGAATTTTCTAAGTTTTTCATGATAAAATTCGGCTTTCTGAACATTGGGGCCACGTCAGAAATTGCCGATAGCTCCCGTGCTAAGATACAGGTCTACGGACAGTGGCCTTTGAACGGAATCGACCTCTATCGATGCAAGTGTGGATGACAACAATTCTGCGAATATTGGCATTTGGACTCTACATGTTCAAAGCTTCACAGGCTTTTTGCATAGACAATGAGATCCCAGCTTCAGCGCGTCCACTCTATGAACAATTCGACGACGATCCGGATCTGCTCTATAAGAAATCTCGGGAGATTCTATCGACACTGAATCGACAAACTGATCTTCGCACCTGGCTCTATGTTAGCAATGTTATAGCTGCCATGAGTTCCGATCTCGCAGAGCAAAAGCACATTTTTGAAGAAGCTATCCCTCTCGCAAGAACACTGAACGACAAAATTCTGATTGCCAATCTCAACATTTCCTATGCGATCTACCTGAAAAACTCCGGCCAAGTGGCTTTAGCTATCGAAACCCTGCATGAGGGTATTCGTCTCGCTGAAGAAGCAGGCTCGCCAAAGCTCCTGGTCGATGTCCTGTTTCAATTCGCCAAAACCAGCATCGCATCCGGACAAGAGAACGAAAGCCTGAAAGCCTATCGAAAGATTTTGGATATTTATAAGACATTACCCAAGGACTCTACCTACTATGAAGTGAATTCCAAAGTCGGATATCTGTATGTGACTATGGAAATAGGTATGGACGAGTTGGGACTTAAGCTGCAAAGAGAAGCAGCTGAGCAGTTCTCACTTTTGAAGAAAACCTTCATGGCCTTTGACGCTTACTATCACCTCGGGATGTCTCTCAATCGACTGGAACGTTTTCCTGAAGCCAAACTTGCGTTCACGCAATCGCTGCATTTCATCAATCCCAAGATTCATCTCTTTGAATTTGGCGTGATTACTTATGGACTGGGACGGTCGGATCTCGGACTCGGCAATCTCAAATCGGCTCAGGAACAACTGCTAGCAAGTTTGATTTACTTTGCCAAAGAAGGCAATATTCGCTTTGCTCAAACCTCAGCCATATTTCTGGCCAAAGCTCATCTAGGGGCTCAAGAATACTCCAAAGCCCAGGATATTATCACCAGTTACCAAAGCTTTTTGCAGCAATTTTCCGACAAATCACTGGAGACTGAATGGCTGCTCCTACAAAGCAAAGTCTTCGCGGGCCTTGGAAAAAAAGATGAGGAACGGATACTCTCCCGACGGGTGATTGAAGCGCTCAAAGTTACGCAAGCGGAAAAGAATCGACTGGCCGTCAACAGGCTTGCATCCTGGCTTGAACTGGATCGTAAAGAAAGCGAAAATCGCAATCTGCAGATCCAAAATGAGAAATTGCAGGTTGAATCAAAACTAAAGGATCAGGAGGTGGCCGAAGCTAAGCGTATGCGTTGGTTAACGGCAATCATTTCTGGTCTTCTCATGATCTCTTTGATAGCTAGCGGTGTTGCGCTTAAGCAGAAAAGAAGCGTCCTCATCGGTAAAATGAAAATAAGACGAATTCTGGATAATATTGACGAAGGCCTGCTGATGATCAATCGAGCCTTTAAAATCGAAGAACACTACTCACCCCATCTCTCAGAGATTCTCCAAAGCAAGAGCGACCTATCACATTCAGATGTATTCGAAACTGTCTTCAACAAAGCTGCGCTCACGCCTGAAGAGCTTTCCATGTTAAGGGAAACACTGAAAGCCTTGCTCGATGAGGACGCAATAGCGTGGGATCTCAACGAATCACATCTACCACGTCGGCTAAGCTTGCCCGATGAAGCCGGAATGAAGGTCTGTGCCTTGCATTGGTGTCCGATCATCGGCCAAGACAATCGCATTTTACAAATTCTGCTTAATATGAGAGACATCACTGAATCGCTGT
Source organism: Oligoflexus sp. (assembly GCA_041736645.1). GTDB lineage: Bacteria > Bdellovibrionota_B > Oligoflexia > Oligoflexales > Oligoflexaceae > Oligoflexus. The sequence continues at coordinate 39,944 of JBGSTF010000073.1, forward strand.
TAACTCAGGAAAAATTGCTCATCGAAAGGGCCCGCAGCGACAGCCTAGCCCACAAGATCGGCGAGCTGCTCTATGCGGACTGGCAAAAGGTGAGACAGTTGATTCGGACTGGGGAAGATATCCAAGAAGAGTGTCTCAATATCAGTCAATCGACAGGCAATAGAGAGGGATTTCTCCGTCGTTTGCACACCCTCAAAGGCATCGCCAGAACTTTTGGTTTGAAGGATTTATCTGCAGCCACCCATGATCTCGAAGATCTCTGTTTGATGCCGCTAGTTGGTGCTGATTTTCTACAGCATCAGGCTATGTCCTCATTTAAAAATAATGTCGAAGAGTACGGCGAATTACTTGTTCGGCTCAGCACTGGGGAAATTAGCAAACCTGAGTGGCAGGGAATATTTCATATCGTCAGTAGCATGTTGCCGTCCCTGCAGGATCACCTGCGTCAGCATAAGTCAAAAATCCTGCAGCTTGATATCAGCGATGCAGTTATGGAATGGCCATCAGACATCTTGAATGAACTAGAGATAGTGATCCTGCATGGCTTAACCAATGCCATCGATCATGGATTCATTCTTCCTGCAGAAAAGGGCTTGGGAACGGCGGCTCCTCGTTTGGTCATTGCTGCATTCTCAGACATGCATGGCATCGAAGTGAACATCAGTGACAATGGAGTCGGACTCGATCACAATAAGTTGCTTCAGCTTTGGCGGCAAAAAGACTTGACGCCCCAGCCTGAGCAGGATCTGAGTGACATTCTTTTCCTGGAAGGGGTATCCACGGCCGCTAGCATTCAACAGACGAGCGGTCGCGGCATAGGATTGGCTGCTATCCGGGAAAGTGTTCTTCGACTTGGAGGTAAGGTGAGCATCCACAATACCGAGCATCATTCAGGAAGCACTCTGTGCATCTTGATCCCGCATCCAGCGCCAGTCGGAACCCAAAAAACTGCTTCCTAAGCCATGCGCTCGGAATAAGTGATTAATGCACCTGCACGCTCTCGGCACATCCGCTTGCGTTGTCCAAGATCACCTTATCGATCGCTTCGTTGAAGCCTTTTCTGGTGCATTCAGCACGAGTCGTCTTGATTTGGGTATGATGTTCTTTGATCTGCTGCAGCTCTTTCTTGATGGTTTCAAGGTTCTGACAAGCTGATGGCTGCTGACGCCAGAGATCGGCCCCTGCTTCTTTGCCCAATTGCTTGCCGTGGCTATAGCCACTCAGATCTTGTAAACTATTGCACTCCATAGCTTGTACAGTCAGCGAGAAGGAAGTGGCTGCGAGGAATAGGCCAATCATCTTGATCATTTTGAATAGCTCCCAGAATGTGTTTTCTTGCCCATCCGCATTGAGCAGCCCAGCTTAGGCGCTCTCTTGCATCTGTGACCTTATCCAAGACGAATCAGCAGCATAAACCTTGCAAGATTTCCGAGAAAAAATTTTCTATTTGTAATTTATAAATTTCTTGGGGCAACAAGGCCCCATGAGGGAAGCACGGTAAGCCACTGCCGAAGCAGAGAATGCTGTCTATCAAGCTATCCTTTGGGCAATTTGTAGAATGCAGTGTTCAATGATGCAGGTGGCCCTGCCGGACCTGGTTCGCCACGAGGACCTCGAGGACCTGGTTCACCTTGATCTCCTATCGGTCCAATAGGACCGACTGGACCAGCCGGCCCGTCGTCACCTTTGGGACCTTGCGGCCCAGCGGGACCTGTATCTCCTTTATCACCTTTAGCCCCTTGGAATCCCGTATCGCCACGAGGACCTTGCGGCCCCATGGGACCTGTATCGCCTTTATCACCTTTAGGTCCGTTGGATCCGCTTTCACCCCGAGGTCCAGGCAAACCTGCAGGACCTGCATCACCCTTATCACCTTTAAGCCCAGTAGGTCCCGTTTCACCCTGTAGCCCCGGCGCCCCTGCAAGTCCAGCATCACCTTTATCGCCCTTATCACCTTTGGGTCCAGGGAGTCCGGCATCACCTTTGGCCCCTGCCAGTCCTTGTGGTCCGGTTGGACCAGGTTTGCCATTGTCACCGGCTTTTCCAGGATAACCCTGAAGACCTTGTGCCCCCTGAGATCCCGGCACCCCCTGAGGGCCCTGAGGGCCCGGCATTCCCACCCGACCAAAATGGAAAGGCGCATAAAACGGAACGGTTTGGTCCTCTGCTCCATTGTGCAATTGAAAAAGCATACTGTTGGCTGGACGCGACAGAAGTTCAAGAGGTAAAGGAACCTGTTTGCCAAGAACCGTCATAAAATTGCAGTCATTGTGCATGATAATGCGCCGCCCTTCCGGTCCCCAGAGCACGCGACCTGTCGTCTTATCCAAGATGGAAATATCGAACCAATTGATCATTGTGCAAGCTTCCTCGTGGTAAGAGCACCAGCAAGCCGCTTCGATATAAACATAAACTGGGTCTGCATATTCTGGAGTGGGCTTGGTAGTCCCCGTCAGTGCTAAATTTTCGCCGGCAGGCTGCAGAGAATTGACCGCTTTTCGTTCTGAAAAACTTTCGTCCGCAGGTTTAATGCCTTCAGCTGCAGCTGATTGGATCTTCAAAACTTCGCGAGGCATGCGAGTCGACAATGTTCGTTCATCATGTGCAATTGTAGATGCGGCCAGCTGCTTGGATTTCTGACCAGCATCACGATTTATCTCGCGCGTGTCTTTTAATGGGGGCGATGCTTTACTTCTATCAAACGATCCACAACCCACGAGCAAGTGGACGATGACTGCGACGGCAAGGACAAAGTCGAACTTGACTGCTAACACCAAAGGCCCCTCCTTTTTTGAGTCACGAAAGTTCGCCAAGTCCCGTCCTGTGATTGCCGATCGTGCCTACCAATTCCTTCAGGAAGCTTGCTGAAAAAGACCATCCTGGCCAATTAAAAACAAGCCTAACTCAATTTAAAAAATGTCTTCTGGGCATTGTCCACCCCATCATAGAGGATATTTTTCCACGGCGCCTCCGTAAAAATATTAAAGGTGATGCCGACACATTCTTGTCTAAAATGGCTAAAGCTATTGGTATACAGGACTGGCAGCAATATCAGCTATCAGTACTGTCTCGTTCAGTCATCAAAATCATCGTCGATAGTATTCACACAGGACAAGCGACAGTCACTATGACTGTCTCTGCATCCACAGAAAAGAGTGCTGATTGAAAACTGAATCCAAAACGGCAAGGTCTTGAGCCGATATGGTCTCAAGACTTCTCATGGACTGACCAGAAAGATGAATAGAGGATATTAAGTGGGTTGAATCAGAACTTTGACTTCCGCCCCTGGCGGTAAATCCTTTTTCAAAATGATCAGTCTATTTTCAATGATGTGATAAGCATCAATCTTCTGACCATTGACTTGCACTTCATAGCTGCGAGGGCCACTGTAGTCAACGCTGACATCAAAGCTGTTAGTATAGTCGGCAGCAACTTGATACTCAATACCAATGCGTTCGAAATCTTCATCTTTGCAGCGGAATTGCAGTTGATTTTCAAACACTTTAACATTATCTGTACAAACATTCCGATCGCCTTCAGCAACAATTTTCAGCGATCCCGGAAAAGGTTGGGCAGCAATCGCGAGGCTAAACACTTTATCCTTAAATGCATAAGCCATATTGTAGACAGCTTGCACCTTTCGACCCTGGGCAATTTCGCTGTTTTCAAGCTCAATTTGACCATTGCTAATGCTGGCTTTCAGCTCCACTCCAGTATCGCGATCCACGACCTTAAGCCGCTCTACGCTGCTGGCATCAGCGCCATAAATCGCATACTTCAAGGTGCGATCGCCGGGCAATTCGTATTGAATCGCAATCATTTGGCCATCGGCTGGAGCTTTGGTAAAAGTGATGCGCTTCTGAAGCGGGTCATGTATAAATTCTGAGGTCTGCTTATCATCTACCCATACTTCCAGATTGATCGGCACAATATTCTTACGATAACTGAATTCCTTTCGTAGCTGCTGATTGTCTCGATAGCGTAGTTTGATCTGAGCAAACTCGGGCGGAAAATTATTCAGCACCAACTCGCCTGACTCGGGGTGGAACTCATAGCCATATTTGGGTAGCATCTCACCATTGATAAGCACTTCAAAGCTCGTAGCATCAGCAAGATGGCTAGGTTTGAAGCTTTTTACCAGATTCACCGGACTATGCCGATAGCCAACAGTTAGAGATTGAGCATTTTCATCGACTGGCTCCAAGATCGTTAGCGTTTTATCAGTTATCGTATAGTTCTTAATGCTTCGGCCATCGATCGCAAGCTCCAGGCTCGTTGGTACCGCTGGGTAGGCTAGTTCAAACTGAATATTGGTCTTTTTACGGACATTAAGAGAAATCTGTTCGAGCACCGCGTTATAGTTAGACCGGCATACATCACTGTAAATACCTCCGGTCTTTTGGATCAGACGAAGATATTCACTTGGATTGGGCGGCTCCCCATAACCACCTGAATTTTCGCAGTCATGGTTGGGATCGGCTGGGTCCCAGGGATTAGCCGATGGAGGCTCTTGCAAGAGCAAGAGAGCATTGACGGGAACATTGTAGCCAACTCGATCAAAGAAATAATCTGCTTTTTCCCAGGGGCTCCCGGCACAACCCTCGTTGGGGCCACTGCCACAGTTGTTTTCGTCGGTTGCCAAGAGGATGGAACGTTGAGAGTCGGCCCTTAGCCAAGGGCTATTGTCGCCGACGCATCCAGCACCCAACATGGCATCCGTCAGCATCTTGATGCCTCGTTCGATGGGATCTCCCCCATCACCCACGAGGATCAGTTTTTTGAAATCCTTGCTGGCTTTCGCAGGGTCGGCATCGTACTCTGCACGGGTGATGAATCGACGTCCATCGCCAGTTTCTCTCAGACAAGAACTGGAGCTTGTCACAACTGCAATTCGCCAATTGGTTGCGGAAATATAGCGAAGGATACTCGGCAGAGTCTTGCTCAATCGACTTTGATACGGCCCCATGGAGCTGGAGTCATCGATCACGATGAGCAGGTCGAAGATTCCAGCCTCAGCTATAGAGAAGGTCTCGGTCTTGGGAAACCCGCCGTGGCCTTGCTGGAAGGTATCTTCAAATTTGGCTCGCTCCAATTGCTGGGAGAGCTCGACAGTCTTAGGCGCTTGCACCAATGAAAAATTTTGACGAATCAGCGCGAAGCCGCTTTCAATAGTTGCTTGAATCGTTTCTAGTTGGCCTGCTTGAAACGTTTTCACATAGCGCGGGGCTGCATCAGCAGCGACGATGGGTTGCGCCCCCCCGGCATCATCCACACTTCGAAATTTGTTGCGATCCGTTCCGCAGGCAGAGATCAAACCTAAGGCGGCAACCAAGCCAAAGGCGGCCTTTACACTCATACGTGCGCATCTCGGAGTGAAAGCCTTACGCTCATGTACAATGGGGCTTTGCGAATTCTTCCAAATATTCGAAGCCATCTGGCATCTCCCTCTTGCTAGGTACAATTCACTCATCAAGTGAGTAGGGTCGTTCAGGACAAAGGCACTCTTCAAGTTCCGGTCGGTGGACCAATAATTGTATTCACTTGGTTGGTCCGCAGCCCCCAGGCGGTAGCCGCGGGCTGAATCCAAAGTGAGCGTCTCAGTTCAAACGCACTCCGACCGCGCAGTTCATAATCCTGGATCAGATCATTGTAATTATTACGATAAAAGATCCGTCCTAGATACTGCTCGGCTGGGGAAAGCGGTCTTTTATCCTGTTCATTTTCCACAAAGCCGCCATCACCCCAAGCTAAAAAAAGAGCTTTGCTGCCAGTGTCTAATGCAGAAGTCGGCGGCATGTCTCCGCTTTCGACGAGAGCTAAGATATTGTTGGCTTGAGAGCGGACTCCAGCAAAGTTTGCAAACTCAGCATGACAGGAGACACAATTCTGCTGAACCAAGGGGTCGATGTGCTGCTTATAAGAAATCGGCGGAAGCTCCTGCAAAGAGCTGCCGGCACGCTCACCTAGCATCACTTTGACAAGATAGCTGCAGGTTCCCGACAATCGAATTGTAAAGATCTTGCTCGAATCATAGGCACCATAAGCTTCATGAATTTTTGAATCTTGACAATTTTCGCCTTGAGGCAGGATCTGCCAGACGAAACCATTGATCGCGTCCGTCAGAGTACTCGATTCCAATTGAAAACTGTCACGAGACGGCAAAGCGAAGGAAAGAGTCACTGTCCATTCCATAAATTCGGCCATAGGACCCGACTGCAAGTGGCGATTGTTTTGAGCTTTGGGCTCTCCACAGCTTTGGGTCAAACTCACTAGAGAGATCAAGAGACCAGCAGGTATCCATATCTGTCTCACGATCGATTCCTCCCTGCAAAAAATAGCTGGCAAAAGTGCAATAGATTCATATTTTTGCTTGGGGGTGGATGAGCGACTTCTCTCTCTTCATAGGTCGGACGATCGGTGGTCCTTCCCTTGACCTTACAAGCTGCACATCCATCCTGGACGCATTCTTACTTCGGACGTATGTGCGAAAAAATGAGGCATCAGTGAAAATTTCGTAGCCAGCAGAACTTGCCCGCCTTCGATCCAACTATCGGGTTCAACAGACTATTTTTGGTATGGCTTGAATACGATTCAGATTTTCGCTTGAAAAGAGCTGGCATCCAAAGCGAGCTTAAACAGTCTCGGGAGTCCGTGCCGTGAATCCAAGAAGAAATCCGATGCTCACGCTGCCGGCAATAAACCAGAGGTGTTAGTTTGAATCACTTTCATAGGGATGTTGATAAACCAACATACTGGCGATCACGAGATGGGCGATTCCATGCAGTCGTTCAAAAAAATAGTCGCTATTCCAACACGCAGTCCCTTTGTAGGAATCAATTGCGATCGGTAAGAGCAGAAAAGAAAAGCTGAGCAGCAGACGGTCAACGCCCCCTACAGGCCGGGACACATAGCTTTGCCCATGAGATCCTCGCTGGGGTGACTGGCTATAAAGTATTTGGCTCTCTCACAAAGCCTTTGGATGAGACGGCTACGATCGGTCTTAAGATCTATCAACCCCAAGGTCTCGACATTCAGCCAAAGACTATCCTCCGTTTGTGCTGTCGAGGAGATGAGGAATCCTGCTGTCAGCGATTGCAGTTGACGCCCTTGTCGATCACCTATGACAATTCCTTCAGAGACCAAAACCAACCTATCCCAACCCTTGTGATAGAGACTATCAGAGCTCAGAGATCCCATTTCGAAAATATTCTTGGAACTTCCTGTTGCGACTTCAGAGGCTTTGACAAGGCCATCTCCACTTATAGACAAAACGGATTGGTCGTTATCGAGCCAAGAAGCAAACAAAATCGATTTATCGTGCGATATAAGCACCGTAGCCGAGGAATGCGGATGAGCAATGAATGGCCAAATTGCAGCAACGTGCCCAGGGTTATTCCAAAAGCCAAGTGTTCCAATCAGAAGTTGATCACCTGTCGAGTTGAAAGATAGAGTCGTAGCCGTTTGGGTATCAAGGTCGGCGAAGTTCATAAGCGCAAAAAGCTCGCCGGTATTTCGATGGAAAACCCTGACCTCCGCTTGTCCGTCAGGAGGATTTTGTTCTGGATCAAGGCCGGGAGTTACTACCCCTGAAATCGCGATCCAGTGCCCTTGCTGATCGGCGCTGACCTTAATCTGCTCAGGATTGAGTGCGCGCAGAAAGTCTTCTTCGAAGATCCTTTCCCACTTGAGGCTTAGGTCCTTTGCCCTTCGCAACTGAATCCGACTTTGCGATGGGCTATCTTGGATGATCAGCATAAGACTGTCGCTATCGATCCAGCGCATGTCAACACCAATGTTCGGAGTTTCCAAGCTAACCTTTAGAGCCGGATTCTGCCAGCCCTGCCAGATTTCAATTTTGACATTGCCTACGCCCTTTTTGAGAACAGCTATTTTCTCCTCGGTTCCAGGTTGGATAGCAGCTTGAGCTATTTCTTCGCCAGGGCTACCCTGATAAAGTTTTTGATCCACTAAAATTCTATTGTTAGCGAGATCAATGACTGCAAATTCATGAGTGTTATGAGAGTTGACAAGTAGCCCAACCGGCGTGTCTGGTCGTATGTAAATTTCCCCCGGAAAGGCAGTCACCAAATCAGGCTCTAGGCCAAAACCTCGATAAAGAAGCAGTTCATGATCGGCTTTGGTCTGACACCATATTTTGCCTTCTGGAGTCGGATAGACTTTGAAATCGTCCTCATTATTAAACGGCAGCACTTGCTCCACCCTCTGTTCGAGCAGATTCCACAAGTAGAGTGAATCGGTTTTCGGTGAGTCCGACTTCGATTGAATCACAGCCTTGTTGTCGGGCAGAGGCAAGTAACGTCTGACTCCGCCAGAAACATCAATACCTTTGCCTTTGACCAGATCGATCGGGCTCACAATATGGATGCCATTGGCTGTAACCAATTGGATTTGATCTTCCGAATTAAAACTTGCGCTCAAAACATCGCCTTGAATGGACTGCTTACGGTTGACTCCATCGTCGAAAAAATCAATGTCCAAAATTCTTTTACTGAGCTTAAGACCAGTGCTCAGGTCCAGAGAAGCTATCCTTGCATCGCGGCCCTCACCCTCGAAGACAATGAGATGCGAGCCTTTCGCTTGAAGAACGACGGGGCCCAGCTGCAGACCTTCTTCAAGCTCAAAAGTCCGATAGAGTTTAGGGTCTATGGATTTCGCTCCCTGAAAGCATTTGATATGAGAGCCAATTGTACAGAAAATTGAATCGTCTTGCGCCAATAAATAGTCGTTTATATCGGTGTCCGCCCCCGGTAAACTGGAAATTCTTGCGGCTTTACGTGTACTCATATTTAAAATTTCATTGATCTGGCTGTCTATATCAGACGTGATAATCAGCACAAACTCTTCATTCGCTGCAAATTTTACGCGAGCCCCCCTGGTCAAAGCGCCCTCAGTGATTGGCTCTCTTTCTTGCCAAGTCTTGTTATGGAATTCCAAGACACGGGTTTTATCGCGACAAGGAATAAACATCCAACGTCCCTTTGGAGAAACTGTAGGGCTCCACAAAGAGACTTGGCTTGAGTCGCTCGTTTCATCGCTCCTGCCATCCAAGCAGTCTTGGTCTATCGGCAAAACTTGAGCCTGTTCCAATCGGGTATCATAGAAAGTTAGCGTCGCCTTGGTTCTGCTCAGAAAGACCAGCTGCTGACTGGCTGGAATCCATTTACGGAACACCAAACCTGAATCCTCTGAGCCTGCAATTTCAGCAAGATTCTTTTGTTTCTGCAACTTTCCATACTTGTCATAGACACTCATTTGAGCCAAGGAGCTGCTAGACAGGGTCCCCTTCAAGATGACAAGCCCACTGTCTTGGGTTGGATAGACTGCATCAAAGGGATGAATTTTGGATTCGATCGATTGAATAGGACCACGGTTGAGAAGCTGCTGCCAAGCCGCCTCAAGCACGGCGTCACTCACGGCTTTTTTCTCTGACTCGCTCTTAAGATTTTCGGTTCTGTGCAAGGCTCTCAAGGCTGCCGATAAGCTAAGAAGATCTTCCTTCTGCTGGGATCTCAGCATGGACAGAGCCGCTTCACTACGAATCGCGCTCACTCGATCGGCATCAAAGATGGCTATTTTGTAGCTTTCTATCGGGCTTTTATTGCCGGCTCGATCTTCTGCATAGACCAGCAGCTGATAGTCCCCGCTGATGGGAGCAGAGAGTTCGGCGGTGACTTCTTTGAATTGGCAAGGCTTCGACACGACTTCGAAACCTAGCTGCCAGCAGCTGTAAAAACTGGTCGCCTCATCCAGCGGGTTACTTAACATGAGCTGCTCGCCCGGCCCTACCTGAGCTATCGACTCGGTTGAGAGCGCAAGATCGGAAGCTGTGGACTGCCGAATGATGATCTTAGGTAGCAAGCGATCGATCTGGAACGAACAGCTAGCTTGTGCCAACAGCTGCTGACCTTGCGCTGCCAGTAAATCAAGAGCCTCAACCTGGAGTTGGTAAGATCCTGGCTGCAGTTCTGGCCATTTCATGAGCAAACTCTGCTCTTGGATCAGTTCGATCGGTTCGATAGGCTGGTTCTCGCTTAAGGCGAGACCATTTTGTGTCAGTTGCCTTTTTAGCATCCAAGTCTTGGTATCTCTGCTAGCGCTAGGATCAATCAACCTCAGCGCAAGATCCTCTCGGGTTATGAGATCGCTCCGACCAGAGCTGCGGGGACACTCAATATTGAGGCTATGCGGCCGAATAGGAGCCAACTGCAGCCGCTTGGTCGTTGCCAGCTCTTGGCTCGACATAACTCTGCCCCACAGGCCCGAAGCCTCGCTCCTCGCGGCGATCCACGAAAAACTGGAGTCCGCGGCAAGGCCAAAGCAGCCTCCGGGAGATATCGGCAACGCCGTCGCATGGAGTTCCCTGTCATAGCCATAGACCTCCAATTGTTCAGGCCGTTCCTTCTGCATGCCCTTATAAACTTCCACCCACTGCAAGTCTGCACTCTGCCCATCAATGCCGCAACGGAACAGCAAACCATCCATTTTAGAGCTAAATCGATGGCAGCTCATGAGACCGCAACACTGAAGCAGCATGAGTCCCAGCAATTTGAAACAACTGAAATTCTTCATAGGCCAGACCTCGATCCAATAAGAGCCCAATAATTCAGGACCCATCTGAGTAACTGAACGATTTCAAGACCGACAATATCAAATCAAATCACAAAGCTGAATGAGAGCTTTTTTAGGCACAAAAAACCCGGTCCTGTGGAGCGACCGAGTTGTTAGGAAAAGATTTTTAAGGAAATTTTAGAAGCGCAGGCCGAAATCCATGCCGACGCGGTCCAAGGTGCTGGTGCGGCCACCGCCGACAAACAGAGACCATTGGTCTCGTTCAACGCCGAGACGCAGCTCAGCGCCTGTATCAGTGAAGTCTTTGTCAGATTGATTGCTATGAACATTACCCGCTAGTCCACGGATACCCGCGACATAACCCGAGTTTTGGTAACCGACCATAGGAGCGAAGTGATAGGAACCGAGGCGATTTTCATTGCCTTCGGCATAGAGACTCGCCAAAGCGCCGATTTCTACGCGCAGATTGGGTTGACCAAAATCTGGCAGATAAGCAAGATCCAAACCTGGAGCAAAATACTCCTCGCGGCTTTCGATCCGGGTGGTGTCAAAACCGCTTCGAACGGCTGCGCGCCAACGGCCTTTGGTGCTGGATGCAGGTGCCGATTTGATGCTCACAGCATCCGATGTTCCCAAGGCGGCGACTTTGGTGCCAGGAATTTTTTCTGCAGGAGCAGCGGCAACGACGACAACGTCTTTATCGGCACCGGTCAAAACCACAACGCGGCCTTCGGTTTCACGAACGCCATGTCCTTCAGCCTTCAGCTCCAGACCTTGGACTTTTCTATTAAGGACTGCAGCAACAGCTTTGGCGCGATTTTGCGAAAGTTTCATATTGTGGGCAGCAGGGCCTTCAGCCGAAGCATAGCCATCAACCGTCACTTTATCGCCCGCCTTGAGTTTCAAGACTTCTGCACAGATTTCCAAAGCCTTGCTGTCGACTTTTGCGCTATCGAAGCTGAAGGAAACCTGACATTGCTTGGTTTGCTCAGCGGCAAAAGCCATTGGGCTCAAGATTGCGAGAGCAACGGCGCAGCTGCTTAAAGTTGTCTTCATAAAATTACTCCTAACAATATGATGGGGTGATAGGCACCCGAAACGAACCGAGCCTGTTTGCTACCAGCCTTTATGCGAAGTGTCCAGAGTCGAAATTGCCAAATGCTACCTTAATGGCGTGTTTAGCGCATCCTCTCGTGGTCCCACAACAAACTCTTCGGAAAAAAAATTAAAGTCCCAGGCTTCTGTCAAAGTTGGCGGAGGTATTCGAGCCATCGTGACTTGTTCGGGCGGGGCGATCCAGCTCTTTTGGGAGTTTCACTCCCCGAACCAAATTAAAAAGCAGCCTTCGACAAGTAAGCAAGATTTCATTACGAAACCTTCGCCCATCCGAGACGTTCTGCAAGCACCATCCCTCGTAAAAAATAAGCTTTCCTTCGCTCTTGTTCTCGATCTTGAAACAGGCTGATTTCTTCGATAGCTTGCTCACCCGCTTCCATTTTTACATCTGCACTCGCGAGATTAAGCTTGACCGACACCCCTAAACGCCTCGCATCAATAATTCGCTTATAAAGGGACTCGGCGCGAGAAAATACCGGACTTGGGCCGCGATCCAAAGCTGCTTTGATATGCACAGAGCCGAGATTGGGATCTTCATTTTTCACACAGGCTAAACCCAGGTTGTAATCAACTATAGCTTTCAAGGTCGCACTATCGGTGGGAATGATTTTTGCGCAATTTTTATAGAGCCTCATGCCCTCGGGTATATCGCCGGTTTTGACAAAGCTCACTGCCATGTTATTGAGATAGGCAATCACCTCTTCAGAGTTGCCCATCGATTTCATCAAGTCCAAGGCTTTTTGGGTTTGCCCGGCAGCAACGGCGACTTTTGCTTGAGCTTTTTTCAAAAGCGGGGATTCGTCATCCATAATTTCCGCCTGATGGAGAGCTTCCTCAGCCCGGCGAATATTTTTAGTCTGCAGTTCCACTTCAGCCAAAGTGCAGAGCCGTTCGATATGCTTGGGACTCAGCTGCGTGCAGCGTTTGAGCAGCGAGAGCGCCGCCTGAAAGTCATTCAACTTAATGAGACACTTGGCCAACATAGAGGCTAAATGAACATTATCACCGGCTGATTCGTGAGTGGCTTCGATCAACAAAACCTTAGCTTCAAAAAATCTCTGCTCATGATACAAAATACAGGCTTTCAGAAATTTTTCTTTGATGGGATCTCGGGTATTGATCATCAAAAATCCCCGAAAAATTTGCTTGGCTCGCTCTGTTTCACCCTTATGCAAATGGGCCAGGACTTTTCTTTCGAAACTTATAGCCTCGGTTGGAACTCGGGCTTGCGACATCGCCCAAGCGGCGGCCATCAAAAACTGCTGAATCTTCAGAGGACGCTTTAACACCTGCGCCACGCCCATATCTTTGACGAGCAGGCTATCAGCTCGGTCGAGAATTTCTGTCAACACGAGGATTGGCACTTCATGCTGGCCAGATTCGCGAATTCTTTGCAAGAGAAAGGGGCCTGCCAAGCCAGGCGATTGCCATTCAATGACATAGAAATCAAAGGTCTGCGAAGCCATAATTTCTATAGCCCGAGAGCCACTGTAGCAGTGTTCAATGCGATTGAAACCCAATTCCTTAAGGCGTCCGACAATGAGCTGAGAACTCTCATCGATGGGATCGACGACGAGGACCGAGTTCATTTGAAATTGCAGGGCCAGACTGCGCACGCCGCCTTCATCCTCCTTCAAGAGAGCGGATCGCAGCTGCATGACCTGCTCAGCCATGCTCGGATCATAATATTCAATCGATTGAAGGAGTGCTTTGGCACGATCCGTTTCCCCTACTTTAGCCAGAGCTTCCACCTGATTCAGGCGCAAAACATCATCATAGGGATAGAGACGGAGCAGATTGTCGACGAGGCGTTGAACATCCGTCCAACGCGACTGGGCTTTATAATAAGCCTTCAGATAAGCAAAAGCGATCATGACAGGATTGATGTCTGGTTCAATCCGTTTGTGCAGGCGAAAGATTCCCTGGGCAATGTCATCCGGAATATCTGAGTTTTCATGCCAGCTCATCAGGCCCGTATCGAACAGACCTGGGAGATACTGCTGGTCAGCGTCTCGAATCATAACACTAAAACAAACGGATTCGGTGTACCCAGCGCCATTGAGATGCTGCAGATAAGAGAGCAGTGTCTCGCCTTCCTCATCACGAAAGCTGGCATAAACCCACTGCACTTCGTGGCGGTCAAGAGCCATAGTTAAATCGAAGAAACTGCGAAACCATTGGACATTGCGCGTCTGCAAGAGTCCAAAGGCGTCAATGATTTGACGTCTCTTGATCTCATTTTCTGCAACGACAGCGACAGTTGCAGTGCCCTTTTTGATTCCCACCAAATCCAGCACTTCAGCTCCCTCGGGTCACCTTCAGTTGTCAATACAAGCAAATGGCTCGAGCCGATCCAAGAGACTGTCTTGACCTTTTTGCGCGGCCAGTCCCACCCTTGTCAAAGTCTGCGAGCCAGTCCAATCGCCCATGCTGGGGCGTCGCATCCAGCGAACAGTCATTTCAATGCTCGCCTGCCCTTCGATACAGAGTTGTAGGATATCCCCTACACGATTGCTAAAGCTGCTCGTTAAAATGCCCAGTCCAGCCGCGGACACATCGATCATAACGGCTTCGATATCAACTCCGTCGGTGCCTTGCACCGTCGCAGGCACGAGACCACTAAGCCCGTAACGCACCTCTCCGCGTTTCTCTGTCAGTGCGTCCAGATCAGGAAGGTCGATCACTCTATCGTTCTGCATAGTCGCCTCCTTAAGGGCTCCATCGGCCTGGATTATGAACAATTGAGGTACACTCGTAATCTCCCTGGATACGAGAAAAGTCGAGGCCTTGAATGATACTGTTAAGATTAGAGATGATCGAAGACACGGATGTAAGCTCTATAGAGTCCTACATAAAAGTAAGAATGGCAGGTGTTACATGAAGCTCAAAAGCCTGCCACGCAGGCCTTGCATTCTTTGCTGTTTCATTGGCATGCTCCTCTTCCAGCTTCCCTGGCAGACTGAATTGTTAAAAACTTTACATTTGACCGTCTAGCCGATCGTTGCTAAGCACTAGCAAAGTTCTCTTCACCTTCTTCGCCCAAGCTCAATGTGGAGAGTTCTGACTTACTGAGGGGACATTATGACTCGATTGACTGGCATCCGTGCCATGATCGGTACGCTTGCGTGCGCAGCGGCAACAAGCTACGGAAATGTATTCGACACCTACGGATTGGGAGCTTCGACGGTTGCCATTGGCAATGCAACCACTGCAGGCGGCCCGACTGCCTATGCCGCATACAGTAACCCGGCGCTGCTCGTTCAAGCCGACCACAATGAAATTGCCAGTGAAGCGCTCCTCACCAAATTCAATCTGCAAAATCTCCCAGCTGGCGAGGCAGGAAGACTGCCACGTGATCCTGACCAGGAGTCCAAAGCCCAAGACCTTCAAGGTGGCAGTCTGGGCCTCAATCTCAAGCTGACCGATGATCTACACTTTGGCTTAGCAGCTTATCTGCCACAAGGATCGGTCGGTCGGATCAAAGGCCTCTCGCCGTACGAAGCCACCTACCTCCGCTACTCTGAGCAGCAGCAAAAGCCTGCAGCATATACCGCCTTGGCGATCAAGGGGCCATGGAATTTGGCCTTCGGTGCGGGCGCGTACTATTCCCTCAAAGCCCGCGGCCTC
>JBGSTF010000103.1:0-4927 GCA_041736645.1 Oligoflexus sp.
GGCGACCAAGCAAGAAAAAGGCAGTGATTGGGATGGCTATCATAACCTGATGATGGACCTCTATCGGGAAACAGCAGAGCTCGCTCTCTTGGCGAAAAGCTATGAAACCATGAATGAGGCGATTGACGTCGTACTTGCTCAGGGGAAGACACTCATAGAAAAAATTCCAGCCTTTGAAACCAAGGTGCATGCAGCAGTGGCGCGTAATGATATGCAGGAAGCTATTGCACTCGGTAAAAAGATATTGGCTGAACTCGGCGTTCATATTCCACAAAATCCAAGTTGGCTGAGAATCGCCGGATCTTTGTGCTACACTCATTGGATACTCAGGCGTCGCAGTGCCGACGAATTGCTCAATCTGCCTGAAATGAAGGATCCCTTGCATCTGGCTCAGATGCACTTTCTGTATTCCATGGCTCAGGCTATTTTCTACTTCTTTCCTAGGCAGATGCCGATGCTGACCGGCATTATGATTCGCACTTCATTGCGTTATGGCAATACTTCGACCTCTGCTCTGGCCTATACCACCTATGGTATGCTGATGGCAGCCATGTTGGGTGAAGTTAAGATAGGCTTTAAGTTTGGTGAATTGAGTATCAAACTCTACGAAAAGCTCAACGCTCGCGATATCGAAGCGGCGACCTTGGTATGCTTCAATATGTTCATAAGGCCTTGGAATGATCATATTCGATCAACCCTTAAACCTTTACTGTTTGCTCACCAGGCTGGTTTGGATGCTGGGGATTTTGAGTTCGCAGCTCATGGCGCATCCGGCTATTGTATGAGAAGCTTTTTAGTCGGCAATGAGTTGCGGCCTTTGGCCGAAGAGATGACCAAATTCGCAGTGGTCACTGAGCAACTGGGGCAAAGGGCAGATGAAGAGCAGTTGCGTCTTTTTCATCAGACAATCCAGAATTTTATCGACCCCAAGGGACAGCCAGCCTACGTTCTGAAAGGTGATACCTTCGATGAAGATAAGATGCTCCCGATCTACGAGCACAACCATGATGCAGCCGGTCAATTCAATACTTATTTTCTGAAGTGTATGCTCGCCTATACCTTTGATCATTCGGAAGAGGCGATCCATGCGGCGCGAAAAGCAGCCCCGCACTTCAAAGTGGTCATGGGCACTGTGTCAGGAGCTATCTTTTTCTACTACTATTCGCTGGCCTTGATAAAACGCTGGAATCTGACGTCCGGTCCCGATCGCAAGGAAGCGGCAAAGGTTATAAAGAAGACCCTCTCCCGTTACAAGAAGTGGAGCAAGCTGGCTCCGATGAACTTTCAGCATAAGTTTGCTCTCCTGCGGGCTGAGTGGCTGTCGCTCCGGGGAAAAGCTTATGAAGCACAGCTGGCCTACGATGAGGCCATCAGCCTTTCTAAGGCCAATCAGTATCTTCAAGACGAGGCTTTGGCCAATGAATTGGCGGCGAAATTCCATCTGACTCAGGGTCGCCAAACAGCAGCCTACGCTTATATGAAGCGTGCCCGTTACAACTACGAGCGTTGGGGTGCTATTGCAAAATCGCGCCTGCTCGAGGAAAAATATCCACAGATGCTCAGCAGTCATATGGGTGAACGGGCCCTGACAGGCTCGCTGGCGACGATGTCCTCCTCGACTATAGACATCACCACCCTGAAGCGAGCCCTGTTGGCAATCGCGGAAGAAAACGTTCATAGTCGCATGCTTGAAAAAATTATATCCAGTGCGATCGAATTTGCAGGAGCCCAAAAAGGCGCCCTTCTTCTGCGCAAAGAAGGCGAGTTTTTCATTGAAGCAGAAAGCTCTGTCGATTTAGAGCACCCGAAGATTCTGCAGTCTGTAGCTGTGGAGCATAGTCACAATCTGTCGAAGATGGTCATCAACTATGTGAGACGAGCTCGTAAGGGTATCGTGATTGATAATGCCAGCATCGCTCAAGATGTGTTGCCGGGTTTGCACCGCGAAGCTTACATCCAAAAGAACAAAGTGTGGTCCATCCTTTGTATTCCCATCACAGTGGGTATCGGAGCGGATTCGGAAGTGGTGGGTTTGCTCTACCTCGAGAATAATAGAGCCAATAGCACTTTCACTTCAGAGCGAATTGAAACGCTTGAAATCATTTGTCTGGCAGCAGCGGGGCGATTGGAACTTTCGGTTAAGGCGGCGACAGATGGCCTGACCGGACTCTACAATCACGACTACTTCCAAAGTATGCTGGAACAGGAAATGCTCCAGTCGCAACGAAACCTACGCAATCTTTCACTGATACTGATCGACATTGATCACTTCAAAGGTTTCAATGATCAATGGGGACACCAGATCGGTGATTTGGTTTTGAAAAGGGTCGCAGCATCGATTCGCGATACCTGCCGCAAGTCTGATGTCGTGGCACGCTATGGTGGCGAAGAAATGGCGGTGATTTTGCCTGAAACCAGCCCGGATATGGCGACTTTGGTAGCCGAGCGAATACGCAAAGCTGTGGAAACCATGGCCATCCCTCATGGTGATCATCAGCTTAAGGTGACCATATCGCTTGGTGTGAGCTACCTAGCCGACGACGTTAAAGACAAGAGCATCCTAGTGGAAAAAGCTGATGAAGCTCTCTATACATCGAAGCGGGAAGGCCGCAATCGAGTGACGGTGTCTTGATCTCTTAGCCGTTCGGCCAAGGTTCGCCTCTGCTCGACCCATCTCGTTTGTGACTCTTGGTAATTCTTCATAAAAATTCCAAAGCATGACTGTCAAAAATTTCGCCAGGAGTTGCAACTGTAACACTGGTGAACTTACTTATTTCAAAAAAATCAGGATCTTAACCCTGGATCCAAACTTGCTTTTTTAGCCCCGTGGCGCTGCTACGCGCTCCTGCTGAAAAGGGTAGACACTCATGGACCAGGAACAGAGCCAGATCTCGGGATTAGATTCCATTCAACATACTCCACCTAAGCAAAGCAATCGGGTGGCTGTGCCACGGATACTGCGTCCGACGCCTCATATTTGGCAAACGATGGAGTTGGGACAATCGAGTCTAAGGTTTAGTCCCGACTTGAAGCGGATGCTGGATCAAGAAACAGTTCGTCGACCCGTCCAGCGTTTTGTGAAACGAATGATCGATGTGTTCTTAGCTAGTGTAGCTTTAGTGGCCTTGGCTCCTGTCGTAGCTATGATTATCTTTACCATTCGATTGGATAGCAAAGGACCCATATACTTTTCACAGGTCCGTGTGGGACGTGGTGGTCGGCTGTTTCGATTGCACAAATTTCGCACTATGATTACCAATGCCGAAGAGCTTAAACACAGTTTGATGGAAAAGAACGAAAGCGATGGACCGGTTTTCAAGATTCGCAATGATCCTCGTATCACCAGAGTTGGCAGAATCTTGCGCAAGACGAGTCTGGATGAATTGCCCCAGCTTTGGAATGTCCTCATCGGTGATATGAGTTTGGTCGGGCCAAGGCCTGCCCTGCCCTCAGAGGTGATCTACTGGGAAAAATGGCAATGTCGACGACTGGTCGTGGAGCAAGGCTGTACCTGTATTTGGCAGGTGAGCGGACGGAACAACATATCCTTTAAAGAGTGGATGCGAATGGATATGGAGTACGTCTACAATTGGTCAATCTGGCTAGATATAAAGCTGATATTTCTCACCGTTTGGGTGATGCTGACAGGCCGAGGCGCTTATTGATGAGCGAGCTCCATCGTGAGCTCAAGACGAGGGGCCCAAAGGCCCCTTCCGTCGTTTCAGGGTTTGTTCGGACGCGCTTCCATCCACGACGCCACGAGCCAAACGACTGACCATAGCTCGTCTTTTTTCAATACCGCTCCGAAAGGTGGCATTACACCTTCATTGCGACCTGTGGTAATCGTCAACGCGAGCTCGGCTGGTTTCATCCCGAATTTAATAGGCCATTCGTGAAAGTTGGTGGGTGCCACAGGCAAGCTGTCCGCAGCGGGACCGCCGCTGCGACCTTCTGTGCCATGACACGTAGCGCAATGCAGCTGGAAGAGTGCTTTGCCTTTATCCAATTGATTCTTCAATGCCGCGTATTCTGTCGCTTCAGCTTCAAACACCTTCAACTGGGCCTGTTCACGAGGTGTAGGTTGCCAGGCGTTGCGTATTTCACCTGTAGCTTGAGCGCTTAAAGGAAACTTGGCATGGATTGTATCCTGCGGGATCGGTGCAGCGCCTTCACTGCTTGTGGCCGGGGTCTCGGCAGGCTTCTTTTTGGTGCAGGCCGCGATCTGTAAGCATAAGCAGACAGGAATGATCCAGGCACGACGCATGAGGCTTCTCCTTTATTTTAACAAATTTTAAGGCCAGCCATGCAGTTCGTGCAAGTGCCATCGATGCTTTTTATAGGTTGAGCTTCCAGAGCGCTCGACCTAAGATGGGGGCGTTTTCAAGTGCAGCACGGGAGGAAACGGATTTGTTTAAGACGTTGAAAAGACTTTTTGGTTATAAAAAAGTAGAAAAACCCCTGAGTGATCGCCTTTTCGCGAACATTCTGGTGCCTCGTGAACCGCGTGGTTATTTTAGATGGCCGTATATCAAATGAGCCAAGATTGGGCTGGAAGCGGTGTCTGCCGTTTCCAGCGCTGCATCACGGCAGCCCTATCAACGGTATCGATTGCAGTAAGGACCGGTCATAGTTAAAAGGTAATCGCTCCCGGCAGTTTCAATACTGACCTCGCTGCTGCCTCCGCGTTTGAAGAAATCTTGATCAAAACTATGGCTGCTTAAAGGACCGAAGGCATCGCTGATGTCTATCTGGACAGATCCGGCGAAACTTTCCCAATTCACTTGCAGGTCACTGCTGAGGTAAGGGCTATCGACATCGATTGTACCACCGTGGGTCGAATCCCAGAGATCGATACACTCGTGTGCCAGGGTATCGCGCCGACCGGTGTTGTCACTGAGGGTAAGGGCTACATAGTGATCGACGGGTG
>JBGSTF010000185.1:0-5350 GCA_041736645.1 Oligoflexus sp.
TCTGAATCGGATCAATGACTACGACACCCCGGTAGAAATCTTTCTGCGAACTCACGTTCACTTAGCGAATGCTGTGGATTCAGGCGACAAGGACCCGGTGACTGTGAGTCCACTTCCGGCCCAGAGGGCTGTGCTCGACGCCATGGCCCGGCTTGGCTTTCGAATCAAAAAAGTCGATGTCGAATATGGTCAGATTCGGGAAAATCGCTTGCCATTCTATCAAGAAATTGAGTACGCCGTGGGCTCAAACTATCTTCATCGCTTTCAAGAGATCGAAATCACCTTCTTGAACCGCGAGAATGAAATGGATGTGATCTTTGAACTTGACCGCCGGGCCCGAGGCATTCAAGTCTTTAGAGGCGGACCTGATGATGCGAACCGGGCTTTTACCCTGAACTATTCTCAAGTTCAAGACATTGATTTTGAAAGTCTCATCGAACGAACAATACTCAACTAGGAGGGCGGCGCTTTCCGTGCAGGCCTCCCAGGGGCTCAGCTAACTGACTTTTCCGAGATTTTGGCCAGTGAGAGGAAGTTTGAAAATAAAGCGAGTTCCCTGCCCGTGTTGGGTCACCACTTGCACGTGACCACCGGACTCCAAGACGGCTGCACGAACCGCTGCTAGGCCGACGCCTCGCCCAGAAAGTTCCGTCGCTTCCTCCTGGGTGGACAAAGAATCGGCGAAAATGGCTTCAATGAGTTCCTCTTCAGTGGCAGCGGGAAGACCCAAAGCTAAGGCGCGCTTTCTAATGCGATCAAAATCCAGTCCACGGCCGTTATCTGATATCTCGATTTGGATCCAATCGGTACCTAGATAGCTACTTTTTAGAGTTAAAATTCCGCGTTTTCCTAAGCGGTTTAGATCTTTTTGCGATTCCAGGCCGTGATCGATAGCATTGCGAATCACGTGAATCAATGCCGCCCAAAATTCTTGGAAAGCATGTGCTTCCAATCGGACGTTGCCGTCTAAAATCTCCACATCGATAGGTCCTTTGCCGAGTCGTGTCGCTAGATTCTTGGCTTGGGTCGCAAAGCGAAGCAGTTTGGGTTTGACCGATTCCAGGCGCCAGAGCTGTAGAATGTGTGCGACCTCTGCGGTCGATGCACCTCTTTGAATGTTTTGCAATGCCTGACCGATCTCATGATCGTCGATGACGATCTGCTCGATCTTACTATCACCGGCGAAATGAAGAAGACGATGGCTATATTCCTGCCAGAGTTTTTGCAGCGCCTGCTTCTCGGCCTCGTTAAGCCAACGCTGTTCATCCTTGAGATCAGTTTCCAGTCGGTGGCAGAGTTCGGCTAGCAAGACTAAACCAAACTGAGCACTGTTGCCCTTAAGGGTATGGAGGACGCGATATTGATCGCTGAAGCTGCTGGCATGGCTCGGCGCAATTAGCTGCCGGACCATGCGTTCGGCATCAGCATAAAACTCGACAAAAGCTGTGCGATCGCTCATGACAGATTGAAAGACACTGAGCATTTCCCTGTGATGAACATCGGCACGCTCGGCTTCAATATGGTCAGTGATGTCAGTGACCATCAGAAGGTAAGACTGAGATGAAGCAGACGTCCCGTTCACTTGCCGCAAGCAGAGGCCAAAGCAACGCCGATTGAGCTCAAAGCGCTTCGGCAGTTGTTCGACAGAAACCTCAAACGGCATAGACTGCTGTTCAATTTGCATCCAGGCAAATTTTAAAAAGTCCCGGTCGCTTTGCGCGGCAGGGTCACGAAAGAGCAGATCCCAAACCTTTTCGCCCGTCGTTATGGGACCAAACCAGCGCTCGAGGACTCTGGAAAATTCAGGCAGTATCGCCCCATCCGCGCTCAGAATGAGAAAACCCTGATCAGCATTGTCCAGAATCATTTGCATATCGATCGTTCGAGTGAGCAGCTGTCGGGTCTTCTCCTCTACGACTTGTTCCAAATGCCTTTGATTGTCAATCATCAATCGAATCAAAAGCAGACCAAGGACGGTAATCAAGATGTTCGCAAAGCAACTGATGCGAAAGAAGTTTTCGATCTGTCTGATTGCGGGGAGTGCCCAGAATTCGGCAGCGGGTTTAATAATGGAGAGTACCCAAGGCTGCTGATCAACGATCTTAAGCGGATGTATGGAAGCATAAATGGCTCCTGATTTAACGATACCATTCGACTGTTCGAAAACCTTGAGCGCGTCACTGGGTTGCCGAGCTGCATAGAAGGTGCCTGATTGATTGCGAATGCTAGCAATTGAGGCCGGAATCATGGCTTCGATGACAGAAAGTTTAACCACACCCGACACAGCACCGTGAAAGCGGCCTTGCTCATCATAGCTGGGTAAAGTGTAAACAATGCCAAGCCTCGGGTGATCATGACCATTTTTGAAATCTTGCACTGTCCAGTCGCTGTTATCACAGGTGACGACGGGAGGACTGATGAGAGCTGGAACCTCCAGACCCTTAAAGGTTTGGTCGTTCGGAAAATGGGTTTGCAACCATTGCAGTTGCTTTTCCATTTCCAAATATTCAAAAATTTCAACTTCTTCCAGCGAATCTTGTGCTTTGCCTTCCCGATTCTTTTCGAGCCTTTGGGAGCCGACTATAAATTCATCGAAGCTGAGAATTGGTGATTCCATTTTTCCTGTTGTAGCATCCCATTTGTTGGGGTGGAGCTCGGCGGGTAGTATATAGACCTCGGAAAGTTTGAGGTTCAGATAGGTATTATTGTAAATCTGTTGCAGGGCACGCTTGCTATCGCTTTGGAAATTTTTGCCGTAGCGATCGATGGATTTAACTCCCGGCAGCAAGGTCATGGTTCGAAGGCCTTGATAGAGATCCGTGAAGTGTGATTTGATGTCCACCAGCAGAGCTTGAGTTAAATTTTCTTGCTCAATTTGGTAGGCTTCGCGCGCTTGCTGGAGATCAAGAGTCCGCTTGTAGCTAAGCGCATAAAAGATCAAGGCGGACGCCAGCAATACGCCGGCGTAAGGCCATCTCAGCTGCAATGTTCGTCCCATACTTTTGACTTTCTGGGTCCCAATACGGGTCATTCCCAGAGATGATTTCGGCCAACCCCGGAAAAGGTATAAGGTCGGTCGGACAAAATGTGAACAAAGTTTGGGCGGTAGAGGAGACTCACCGCAAAACCTGGACAAGCCTCCAGGTTTACTCCGGCAATCAAGGGGCACCGATGGGCAAGGAAGAGAACCATGGCCCTTTATGCCCAAAAGGTATTACAGTTTCTTCGCCAACAAGAGGTGCGAAACACCGAAGGGAAGACCAAAGCCTCGCAAATTGAGCGACCATTCGGTGAATGTGAGCCAGCGCAGCAGTCGGTTGATGGGGCCCGGAACCTTTTTGTGATCGGAGCATTACACTTCGTGAATGGCTCAGATTTGGCCTTTGAGCGCCTTTTAGGTCGCCTTATCTTCGCTGCTGTCGCTAGTGAAGCTCATAATTTTTTAGCAAGGCAAACCTGGTAGCCGTCCATTTCCGCACAGGACAAGCCTTTTTGCTTAGCTTCTTCAGCGTAGGCTGAGCTTACTACGTAAATGCTGTGTGACTGCCAACGTCCCTGCTTAAAATTCTCATGGGCGCGGTCGAGGTAGCTGGACAAAAGATGCTCCGAAGCAGCTGCAAAGGCACCACTGTGGAGGATTAGCCCATGTTCGGCAGCAAAAATAGCGAGTGGAATGTAGTTGACTTTATCGGGAACTTCATAGCCAGGTAGATCAGGAATAACAAATGGTGGATAGACGATGATCTCTGGTTTGTCGCGAGCGAGAGTCTGCCAAGCAACGGAATCAAGTATCGGCAAGTTGATGGGCGGCCAGGCTTGACTGCGAAAATATGGGCTTAGATCGTAGGCTTGAAGCAGCACAGCAAGACAGAGCCCAACTCGCGCCCAAGTTTTGGGTAGCAGCTGAGCCGTGAGGACGAACGACACTATTGTGATGTAGTAACACATCGACCAATTAAAGCGGCCTATAGACCGAAACGATGCCATAAGAGGTGCAAGCAGCTCGTAGATAGGCCGAAGATTAATCACCCACTGGCCAAAAAAACGAACATCGCTACCCCAGGCCAGGAGCATCAGACTACCCGACGCATAGCTGAGTGCTTGCCAGGCTGGATTTCTGTGCCAGATTTTGAGCAGCAGCTCTCGTCTTTTGCTTAAGAGATAAAGGCAAGCCAAGAGTATGACAATGACACCAAGACCAAGATAGCTATAGCCCTCATACTGGCCCATACGGGGCCTCCAGAGATTGGGAACCAAGGCTGAGAATGATAGTGGATTGAAAAAAGCGAAGACATCGGCAGTAAAAAAATTGGGAATGCCGCGACGGTCAATGCCGCTGGCTAAATTGAGTAGACTTAACCCGGCTAAGGCCCCAGTGCAGGCCAAGATAACCCTAGCGAACCTCAGAGTCATTATTTGCCAAGCCCAAGTTGGTTGGGTAGACGGCTCCTTCACATAGTAAAAGAGCAAGAAAGAGGACAGCATTGGTAGGAAATAGGGGTGAGTGAGACTGGCTATGAACAGCAATAGCCACCATTTTCCTAGCGTCAAGTAACTATACTCTTGTGCTAAGACCATATTAAATGCCGCCAAAATCAACCAGTGTGCACAGAGGCTCGCGTGTCCAACACGGTAGAAGAGGATAGGACTGAAGCTTAAGAGCAAACATAGGAGTACTTGTTCGAAATGTCCCTTGAGTACCTTCTGAGAGATCGCTCGGGCAAAAAAAGCTTGTAAGACAAAGCAAAGCAGAAACCACAGCCCACTGATTTGCAGGGGATCTTCTACCTTTGGCAGCAGCAATTTCATCAGGAAGGCAAACCAGGGCTGTGAATCAGTCAGGGCAATCGACACGGAAAGTGCCGGAGCATAAGTCGGCAACGAACTCCAAGGCAGCTGCCAAGGCTGTTTGTAAAAAAATAGCCAGCCCACAAAAGATTGGGCCATGTCACCACTGAGCAACCACCTATAATTCCTTGGATCGAGCAAGCTGAGACTAAAACCAAATCGGCAAAAAAAAGCCAGAGCACCCAGAAGAATACTCAGGATCATGTTCATAACGATGCTGCGACAACGCTGCATGTCTTTCCTTCACGACACAAGACTCGTTGGACTGATTGGATCTTCATCCTACGTCTTGCTGCTACCTCTGGCAAGATCGCGATCCTTAGCTTTCAGAAGGTCTTTAGGTCATCGAAGTCCAACAGACACCGTTCCAACCAACTTAGCCAAATCTATCCATGACTGGATTTTCTTGGCTACCGAAACCCGAACAGCTGGGTTTCTGGTCCCTCCTCACCCTGAAGCACAACGCAGTGCTTCGGGTATTCGTGCTTTCCCGGTCTCAATA
>JBGSTF010000186.1:0-10588 GCA_041736645.1 Oligoflexus sp.
TGTAAATTATAGCCGCCTTCCAGGCAACTGACGATGCGACCTTGGCAGTGGCTATTGGCCGCCTCTTGCACCCACTGGGTCATGATTGAATAGTCCTCAATCTCCAGTCCGAGCGAGCCGACGGGATCGTCCTTATGAGCATCAAATCCGGCACTGATCAAGATAAGTTGAGGTTGGCAGCGCCTGACTGCAGTCTCCAAACCTTGTTTGAAAAGGGCACGATAGCTGTCACGTGGTGTCCCAAAACTTACCGGGATATTCAAGCTTGCACCCAGGCCTGCTCCTGTGCCGGTTTCATCGGCGTTGCCTGTGCCAGGATAGAAGGGGAAGCGGTGGATACTGAAAAAATGGACGGAATCATCCGCATAGAAAATATCCTGGGTGCCCTTGCCGTGATGCACATCGAAGTCAACGATCAGAACGCGATCCAACTGATGGACGTCGCGGGCATAGTGAGCGCTGATAGCAATATTGTTAAAAATGCAAAAACCCATGCTTTCCAGGGCTGTGGCGTGATGTCCGGGCGGCCTTATCAAGCAAAAGGCACTCGTGTCTACCCCCGACAGCACGCGATCGACGGCTGCCATAGAACTTCCCGCTGAATACAGAGCGACTTGGAACGAGTCCGAACTGACAAAGGTATCTTCATCCAAATGACCGCCGCCCGAGGCCGAGAGGGCTTTGGCTTTTTCCACCATCTCTGCGCTGTGGGTGCGACGAATGATCTCTTCCGTAGCACTGGTGATTCGCCCTTTTGGAAGAGCGCTGAACCAAGGAACGCCTTCAAGGTAACGGGCGGTCAGCTCTACGCGCTCGGAGCATTCCGGGTGAAATCCAGTGCGGTGCTTTTCAAACAAGGGGTCGGTCGTTACGCATACCATAAGGGTCGGCCCTTCCATACAATCGGGAAGACGCATCTTCGCAAAACAGCGGTGTTTTGTAAAGGTTCCGTCGCAAAATTTTGATGAGGCAATCATTTTTCGAAAGGATCACGCTCCGGTTGTAATTATCCAGCGAGAGCGCAAAACTGCCTAAATGCGGCAGAACATCTGATATCGATCAGAGCTTTTTTGATCATGATCGTCATAGCCAAAGAGCGTGCTTGGACTGTAACTATAAAAGCAAATTGTCTTCAGTGAATCACGCCTTAACCTTCTGGAGGTGATCTAGGAAGGAGGCGGGAAATCCGGCATCCATTCGCGCTGTGACATCAAGTTTAGTCCCTTCCCTAGGGATGGAAATCCTTAGATTACGGGACGCAAGCAGAACCTGACGGGCATATTCGCTCTCATTGTGCCCTGTCAAATGCAGGAGCCACTTGTTCCCATACTGAACATGGCTCATCTCATCCATATTCAAAAATTCCCAGATTCGGCACGTTTCGGCGTCGCCTGCCTGCGTGAGTTCAGCCTCAAGAGAGAGCCCGTTTTCAAAGGCATTGCCTTCCATCACAATATTTTGGAGGGCGAGGCGTTGGGCCAGGTTTTGCCCCATGTTGAAACATTTCCACAGCCTCTGCGAATAGGGAAATTCACCGAGATAGCCCCCGATTTCGCGCAGGCGATTCCAGACAGCAATAGCGTGACGTGTTTCATCATGAATCTGCCGCGCAAAATCGCATTTAAAAGCAAGAGGCATTTCTCTATGCATAGCAATTGTCTTCCCACACAGTTCCATGGCACTGAATTCGATTTCCATAGCTACGAAATGCAGGAAACGCTTGAGTGCTTCTTGGCTTGTGGTGAGGTCATCACCACGTCCTTGACTATCTTTTTTGATCAGATAAGGCTGGGAGTCAAGAACGACGGTAGAGGGCCGACGCGGTATGCTATGGAGGAAAGGAATAACCGCTCGCTCATCGTAGTCGACGCATACAGGTCCGAGCGTCAGAGTCCATGCTTGCGAAGGGACCTCAACATCATCAAAGCACCCGGCATGCGCTCGCTTCAGGAGAAAGTGGGTGGGTTGGTCGAGAACGCAATCGATGGAGGAGATGGAGGTTTCGATACTATTTTTGAAAAAACTCATAACGATCGCCCCGGCTGAACATATGTCCGCGTCGGTGCGCATGTTATTTATCAATGTATTGAATTGACTGGCAAATGCGGGATCCCAGATCCGAATGCCGAAACCTGGGTGTATTTGGCGAACCCGCTGTTCCAGATCTTCCAAAAATCGTCCCAGCAGACCCACCGAGGCACCCAGCTCCAGCTTTGCTTCGAAGGCTTCAACCTGCCCAAGACCAACGGCCAGAAAATCTACGCTTCGGGACGCGATATAGAGGTAGGATTCCAATAGCTTTCGAGATTTATCAAGTGGCCAGTTTTTTTGTGTCATTGCGCTTATTCCCCTTAGTCAGCGGGCTTTCACATCTCCTTAGTCAAACCAGAGGCGAGGATTATATCCCCTTCGGGCATTACTTATAGCGTTGGCCATCGCAAAATAACGCATAACTTGCTTAAGTACTCGCGTACTGCGGGGAAAGACTCGGTTCAGGAAAGAAGATTGCAAAAAACTTTGGATCCCAAGTCCTACTAAGCAGTTTATACAGTTGCCCATGAAGTGTAGGAAAAGCCGCGCATTTGTCCGCTCGATGGGGTTTTGTGTTGGCCGACACCATATGCGAGGCCCCCCGCTTCGCAATATTTACAAGTCTCTACTGCTTCGTTTCTAGGCTGATTCGCTCAATTCTTACACCAAAGCTCTAAGGCACCTTTCCCGAATTGCAATAATATTTCGGAGTAAAGGTCTATGTTTTCGCAGATGCCCTCCCCCAGTGAGGGGGAAGTCCTATCAACCTTTTTTCAGTGAGGTTTTATGAAGACGTCGATTTCAATTAAGCAGAGAGCAATGTTAGTTCTAGCGACTGCTAGTGTGCTCTACGGTAAGACAGCTTTCGCTGCGGAAGCTGGATCATCGCAACAGGGATCAAATGAGCCAACCGGGCAATTTTGGCCTAACTGGTCCGATGCTGACGGCAGCTCATTCATGGAGTGGTTTGACGAAGACCACTGCGACTGGAGCGGCGGTAGTGGTTGCACCGATCCATCTAGGTAATCCCGATCAGTAGGGCTTGGTCTTCTGAGTCCAAGCCCTCATTAAACTCGAAGGTGAATTCCATGAACATGATGCAACCCATTTTGGGTCCTATCGACCTCCTGGTAATGCAGGCCGGAAGTTTTTGTAATTTCAACTGCAGCTATTGCTACCTGACTGAGGAGGATCGACGATCACGGCGCAAAATGGACCCTGTCGTCCTGCAAAAGACTTTAGAAAACCTAGATGCCTCCAACTTGATAAAAGATGGATTTACAATCGTCTGGCATGCTGGAGAGCCACTCGTTGCAGGTATTCCTTTCTATAAAAAGGCCTTCGATATTATTGAAACTTTTAATCGTGGTCGCTACCGAATCAAAATTGTCTTCCAATCTAATGGCAGTCTCATTTCCCAAGCCTGGTGCGATTTCTTCAAATCTATCCCAAATTTTTCTATCGGAATCAGCGTTGATGGTGCTGCGGCTCATCACGATGCCAATAGAAAAGATTGGGCAGGCCAAGGAACTTTTTCCAAAGTGAAAGCCGCAATTGAAATTCTGCGGAGAAATTCCATAAGTTTCTATACGATATCTGTGTTGAATCGAGGCAATATTGATTCTCCAGATATGGTTTTCAAAACCCTGAAGGAACTTGGTGCTCGACGAATTTGCTTCAATATCGAGGAAAGCGATGGCGCAAATGTGTCTGAAATGATGGCAGATTTGGACCTAGAAAATCGATACCGAAAATTCATGTCGAGAGTCCTGGAACTTACCCTGGAAAACGGCCCTATTCAGTTTTGCCGAGAGTTTGGGCAAGTTTTCCCGAGCCTGCACCGAATTCCTATGCCAGCATCGGCTGGACATACTCAACTCTCTCAGGCATACCGCATTATCACAGTGGATACCAACGGCAACTTCACAACTTATAGTCCAGAGTTTCTTACTATGACCAGCGAGGAATATGGAGATTTTGTTTTTGGCAATGTCTTGCATGACAGCTTCTTGGACATAGCGAAGTCATCTAAATTCATTAAAGTGTTTGAGGATATACAAGAGGGCGTCGAACTATGCCGGAACACCTGTGAATATTTCAATATCTGCGGTGGTGGCGCGCCTTCCAATAAGTTGACAGAGAATGGAACTCTTCGATCGGCTGATACAAAATACTGCCATTTCACTCGAAAAATCATTGCGGAGGTTTCGCTCGATTATCTTGAGTCGAAAAATAATAGCGAGAGGACAACAGGATGAGAATTATCGCCGCAATACTTACTGCTTTCTCATTGATCGTTGCGATTGCCATGATAAATCATCGAAGTTCAATGAGTCATTCGACCAGTGTCAATTCAAAAGACGAACATGATGGGGAGCGTTCGTTTGCACAGCATTCGACGGAGTATAACCAGAAGGTGCAAAATGGAACTGTTAGTTCGCAGCCTGAACCAAGCGGAGCAGTATCCGATTTGGCTCCTATTCCGAATGAATCAGTTCCTCAAGCGAGCCAGGAAAACGTCGAAATGATAACTGTAGCGACGGCAAGCGCCTTACAAGAAAGCTCACCAAAGGCAGAAAGCCATCGTGCCCTTGCGGAGAAAGCCGTTCTCCGTGAAACTTTTTCCAAGCGTTGGCTCAAAGCAACGCCCGTTCGCGATAAGACCTTTTTCAACGACAAACTCGCCGGCACATTTGAGGGGCCGGTTCAAATGACAAACGGCAAACGATCTTATATCCTGTCTATTGAAACAGATGGCAGTGGTGATGGGGAAACATTTGACGGGAATTTCACTTTGAAAACACAGAAGACTGATGGAACGGTCCTAGGTGAATCCTCCTTGAAGGGTCAGATTAGCCAAAATTTTCGAGAAGATAGTTCTTCGAAGATCCTATTGGATGTTAGCAATTCCACAGGAAGATTCTACTATGAGTTCGATTTGGTCAGTAGGGAGCAAATGCAAGGATTTGTTTGGCGAAAAAATCCAGATGGAACTACTGTAGCTCATGGGACTTTCATCTTGAAACGCAAGGATCAATAATGCGGCGCAAGGCTTGGTTAACTTTTTCAATAAGTTTGGCACTGATATTGGGTGTTATTTTTTTTAGATCGAAACCGCTCGCCAATGAAAATATAGAAACAGTCCGCGAGTCTACCATCATTAGCAGTGATGAAGCATCCAAGCAATCGTTAAGCCCTTTGGTTTCACCTCCTGAGCCTGCTCCTAAAGAGAGTCGGAAGCTTGTAGTTGAAGCTACTCCTGCAAGCCTCGCCGAGCCCGTGGATGAAGCCGGTTCCGATCAAGACCGCAATACTCATAGATCCCCAACTGCCAAATTCACGCAATCGACAGAGGACCAAGCACAGTTTCTTATTGAAGATGAATCAAAGTTTCGGACCTGGATGGAGTCGTACAAGAGCCTAAATGGTTTGGATTTTATTCAAATTCTTTCTGCAATGAGGAGCCCCAAGATCAAGCAGGATACATGTATACAAGGCGCCTATGAAGCGACGCTGCAAATTATCGACAGCCAAGAACCACCTCGATCGCTTAAACTGATGCTTGATGTCTGCATTGGTGAATCTGCCGGCTCGCGGACGAACATAGCCGAACTCACGTTAAAGGAAGGTACCACTGTCAGCCAACCTCGCCTTTTCCCAAGCACTGGTGGTATGCCGGGCGGGGTTCATCTCATTCAGCACGAAGGTCAGGTAAGTGTTTTAATACCAAGTGGCCAAGACGTTTTTCAATTTTTCTTTTTCAAAAGTTCAGAGCAAGGACTCATGATATGGTATGGCTTGGACAGTAGCCTAGTTCTAAGCAAAAAAGGTACATTCACAGTCAATAAATCTTCAGTGAATAACGAAAAATAGGGATTCACTTTAGCCATTGAAAGGCGTTCATTTTATGCTGCGTTATGGACCGCTTTTATTTCTATTGACCAATGCTTGCCAAGAGCCAACGACTAGCCACAGCAAGATAGTTGGTGGAAGCATAGTTGACGGAACGTCTGACTTTCAACAGTATGTCGTCAAAGTAAATAGTTGTACAGCGGTTCGCATCGAGGATGATCTGGTGCTCACAGCTGCTCACTGTATTCAGCCATTGAATGTTGTGACCGATGCACAGGCCGGGCAGAGTTATGAGACTTATTTCTTCCGCGTCCATCCCAACTATCAATTTCCCGGTAGTGGGCTCCATGCTGATGATATCGCGCTAGTCTATGCCCCAAACTTCACAGGAAAATTTCTTGAGCTAGCCCCTACCGATCGCGAACTCATAAAGGGTATGGATGTCGATCTCTACGGTGTTGGGCAAAGTGACTTTGATGATCAAGGTGCCCTTAAGCCTTCAGACGGACTTCTGCGGAAGGTGACGACACAGATCGATCGTATCGACCAAAATGCGCATACGATCTACTACGAATCTTCCTCGGGACTCGGTAGCGCCTGTTTCGGTGACAGCGGCGGGCCAATGGTCATTGAATCTGGCTCGACACCGCAGGTTGTCGGTATTGCGGCGGGGCATGATACCAACTCAGAAGTTCCAGCTTGTACTAGGGTTGGTGTTTATGCCGATCTGAGACAAAATGCAGCTTGGATCGAGCAATCGTCCCAGGAAATTAAGGCCACGGTGAATCGGAGTTGCAAGCCGGACAAGTTAAATGCCGCCTGTACCTCGGTCCTAGGTGCGGTGAGTAGCAGTCAAATCGTCCAACAATGTGCTGATTTGAAAGATATCTTTGGCCCCCTTACTATGGATGTGCCTATTTCCGGCTGCCAGCTGCGGGTACATGGTGACATCATTATTGCTTCTGGGGAAAAGCCCGATTTGAGTTTGAATCTGAGTTCGATCACAGATGTTCGAAAGATTCAGGCTCAAGGACTCCAAAACCTCGAAAGCCTCGATATTTTTTTACAGCAGACTCATGTTGAAAGTCTTCTAATCAAGGAAAACCCTCAACTTAAAGCAGTGACGATCTCTGCACCGTCCTCCTTGAATTCAATCGATATCTCGAAGAATATTAAACTTCAAAAATTGCAAATAAAAAAACTGCAAAAAGCGTCAAGAATCGTTCTCCAAAGCAATCCTGTTTTGCAGGAGCTAGACTTTAGAGAACTCGAACAGGCTCAATACCTAGAAATCACTGACATGAAAGCTCTTTCCAGTATGAAAGGTTTCGGCAATCTTTCTCAGGTTCAAAACCTCCAGATACGCTATAATTCTGTTCTTCAAGACTTTACTGGGCTTGATTCGCTTACCCAAATTACGGGCAAACTGCTTGTTTTCCGGAATAGTGGCTTGACTTCTCTCACAGGTCTCGAGAGCCTAAATTCTGTTGAAAATATTGAATTCAGGTCCAATGCAATCTTTCACTCTTCATCGTTTCTCAACAAACAAGGATTGACCATACGTGAAATCGTAAAATCAACATTCTATATTGAAGAAGGTCATGGAAGCTGATTTGAAATACAGAATTGAAGCGATCATTCAAAGCGAGTTCTTGCTAGAGAATATTCACGGTGTGATCCTCATTGGATCTGCCTACTTACATTGTTACAAATCAGCCGAGCAATGGCCTAAACCTAGGGATGTGGACATTGTCATAGTCACAGATGGGGCGCAATTCGAACGTGAGAATATACAAAAAGACGGTCTGGAATTTGACATTCATAGCTATAGCTTTGAAAAAATTATGGGCCTTGTCCATCGACGCAAGGACCTACTTTGGATCCGTAACTTTTTTGCAGCCGAATATTTCTACAAACCAGGCTCAATGCTGGCTATCTTTCAAGAAATGATTCACAAATTACGACAGAGCGGTCCCACTGATTTTCTCCCCTTCCGCGACCGGGAAAGTGATCGCCTTGTCGCTCAGAACTACCGGGGCAAATTAAAGACGCATGTCGCAGAACCGTTCACATCTACAGCTTACCTTCAACAGTTGATTCAGTTGAACTACTCTTGGCTGTGTCGGGATCAAGGCCTTTGGCCTTCTGCTGATACTCGAGCCATCGCTCGTGATATCAAGGAGCGATTTCCGCATTTGCATCGCATTGTCGAAGATTATTTTGGGAGCCAATGCTCAGCCAAGCGTTTACAATGTGTAGATAAAATTAATTTCGTATGATTGACTGAAGAGTCCGGAGTGCTCTGAACTCCAAAAACAAAAAAGCCAGCTTTCCAGGCCAACTCTTTGAAAATTATAAATTGCACAGTTCCATCAGTGGCTTCATGGTGCTTTTTGCAAAACATCCGACAAAATATACCATCAGAGCAACAACATGGATGGCTACAACAGGCAGAATGATACCCAGGCTTCCAGGATATCCTCAACTATGTGATTTTTCGTTCTCTCTTGCGAAATATAGTAGCCCATTCTATGACACTGAATTGGCAACCCTTGCGCATTTGAATATTTCTATTGTTAGTGTCCCCTAGCGCTTTTGCAACAAAACCCTCGTCGCTCGGCATCGGATTTTTGCCGTGAAAATTGATAAGTCACTGATAATAAAGATATTATAGTGGGTAGCTAAGCTCGGGGTGCAGGCTTTGCCGGTTCTAGCGCTACACCGCTCAGGAAAATTGCCGAAGAGACTTGGAGAACCCAACACTTCCTAGAACCAGGGAAAGAACAGCCCATGCATCGGAAAAAAGGCCAGGATGATTCCTCTGAGGTAGCTGGGACGAGCACGCTTCTTTCACCCTTTGAAGCCGTCTTTCGCGATATCCTGGAGTGTTACAGTGCGACGCGGCAGCAACTCTTTAAGCTGGAAAAATGGGACTATCGAGCGATTTTTGAGAATGTAGTGAAAGCCCGATTTGGTGGTGACGCACAGCGCAGCCTCGACCGCCTTCGTGAAGGTTTCCAGGATGCGAGGCTCAACGAGATTGCCCAGGGCAAAAGATATTTAGGTGATCTGCGGGGTATGCTCTGGCAAAGTATTGATCAGATCTGCTCGGTCTTGGAATCGGATTCTCGCAACAGCCCGGCTCTGGCCAAAGCTCGGCAGAGTCTGCAAAAAGCCTTGAAACAAAGCGATTTTGAAACTGCCAAGCATACCATTCGTGAGGTCTTAGCGAGTTTAGTGGAAGTGGATCGTAACCAAAAGACGACGATGGAAGCCCTACAAAACAGCTTTAAGAAACAAATGGATCTTCTGCAATCCGAGCTGCAACATGTGCAAAAGGAGCTGCAACTCGATGGCCTTACCCAGGTCAACAATCGGGCCACGTTTGATCAGCAGATGAAGAAGAGTGCTCAATTCGCCTTCCTTACGGGACAAAAATCCTGTCTGATTATGCTGGATATTGACCATTTTAAGCGAGTCAATGATATCTATGGTCATCCTGCTGGAGATGCTGTGATTCAGCATTTTGCTAAAGCTATGGGACTGGCTTTTTCTCGGAAAACAGATTTTGTCGCCCGCTATGGAGGCGAGGAATTTGCGGTTATACTGCAGGGCACGGATTTACCTGAAAGCGGTGAACTGGTGACGAAATTTCTGCAGCGCATTCGCGATCAAAAAATCACCCATAACGAACAGGATATTGCCGTGACTTGTTCGGCAGGATTGGCTTTGTTCGAGGCGGGTGAGACCCCGGAGCTCTGGCTGCAAAGGGCGGATCGAGCCCTCTATGAAGCCAAGCAGAATGGCCGCAATTGCATGATTTTGGCCAAACCCAGCATAAGAGAGGCCGGATAAGGCCTTGCCATCTTTGGGCGCATGGCTTTCGACTCGCTCCGTAAACCCACCCGTGCTAGTCTCCATCGCGATTTGAGCTCTTGCTTGAAGGTCTTCATGAGTCAAAGAAAAAAATTCTGGCTTCGCTGCGAGCGTTGTTTGATGCGACAAGAGCTTTGTCTTTGTGCATCGATTCCCCATCTGCCTTTGGCCACTAAGCTCATCATCATCATGAGCAAAAGAGAGCGTAAGGTTCCGACCAATACGGGCCGACTCGCCGCGCTGGCATTGCCGCATAGCGTCGTGCTTAGTCGTGGCGATCAAGACAATCCCTACGATTTGCGTGAGCATGTGCTTTCTGATCGACCCAGTCTCTTGCTTTATCCGGCGGATGATGCCGAACTGCTGACGCCTGAATGGGTTGATGGTCGAGGGCCTTTCAACCTCATCGTACCGGATGGCAACTGGCGTCAAACCAGTAAAATGCGCCGTCGTGATGAATTCATGGCTAGCTTGCCGACAGTGAGACTCTTGCCTGGCGAGGCCAGCGCCTATCGGGTTCGTAAGGAACAAAAAGCGGAAGGGCTGGCGACCATAGAAGCGATCGCCCGTGCCTTGGGGATTTTGGAAGGGCCGGCTGTCCAAGCGTCGCTGGAAGCTCTCCTAGACGTGATGGTGACTCGCACACTGGCGAGTCGAGGCGTGCCTTATGAAAAACCATCAGCGACCCGCCGTTCCAACCAACTTAGCCAAATCTATCCATGACTGGATTTTCTTGGCTACCGAAACCCGAACAGCTGGGTTTCTGGTCCCTCTTCACCCTGAAGCACAACGCAGTGCTTCGGGTATTCGAGCTTTCCTGGTCTCAATA
>JBGSTF010000214.1:0-7230 GCA_041736645.1 Oligoflexus sp.
GGAACTCCAGTTAAATTGCCGCAATCCTCTCAATATACCAGCACAGAATCTTTACTCTACGAAGCCAGAACCTTGTGCTCACAGCTGGGGAGCTAGGATATTTCGTTGTATTGGGCTGGCTTCAGACATCGGACAAAGCCAGATATCTCGCCTTCGACAATCGGGCCGCTGATTTTGTTTTCGAGATCGTCAATAGGCGCTATGAGAAAGGATCAATCGTCATAACTACTAATTTGCCATTCAAAGATTGGGGACAGGTCTTTCCGGGGGCCCCATGCGTAACCGCGATGATCGATCGCCTGACCCATCATTCCAAGATCATAAAAATTGTCGGTGACTCGTACAGACTCAGAGAATCCAAGACAAGGAGCAAGAAAAGTGATTGATGACCTTGAAAGCATTTGGATGACACCCGAGCAACTTGAGCGGATACAGACACTCATAACCGATTTGCGGGCTATTCTGCTCGCACTTCCTAACTTGCAGGAGATCAATGAGCAGTTTGAAGATGACTTTGAACTGGACGAATAGAATGGCGGTTCGATAGAGAAGTCTCAGGGAGCCTGCGCTGCATGGCTCCTTTCTTTTTGTTCCGTTTCGGTCAAAGTGACCAGAACTCAGGGTCCGCGTTTTTGCGTGTCGCTTAACACCTAAGGATATGGCAAATAAGGCGATGAGCTTTTCATTGATCTTTTCCGTGCGGCTTTCCATTGTGAAGGCTGCTCCCGGCAAAGCACTCGCGAGAAATCGAGAATCAATCCACTTTTTTGTTGGGGAGGTGGATCACGTTCTCAGTTAGTTTCAGTTGCTCGCTCCAACAATAGAGATCCGCTTTACCGATTCCTCGAAGGTTAAATTCTCCTCGAGCCGCAACGGCGTTGTCAGGGAGATTACGAGCAACCTCGCTCGACATAAATACAGACATCGGATCAGCCGCAGACTCAATGCGTGAAGCCATATTGACAACACTGCCTATTACCGTAAAGTCCGAACGCTGCTCACTTCCAAACTCACCAATCAAAACAGAGCCGCAATGAATTCCTATTCTTACCTTTATTTCAGGCAGACCTTGCTCGCGGAAATTATTATTTAACTCGTGCATACCCAAAAGAATCTCTTTGGAGCATTTCAAGGCGGCTTCACATTGCGATCTTAGATTCTGGTCAGAGACTCCACCAAAGAATCCCATTACTGCGTCGCCTATGAATTTGTCAACAACTCCATGGTTTGAGAAAATGCTGCTCGTTGTTTGGCTAAGATAGGAATTGAGTACCGGGACGATATGTTCACCGTGTTTGGAAGTTAAGGAAGTGAAGCCCACAATATCTACGAACATAACTGTAAGATGGGAAAGTCGAGGTTTCATGTTAATTTCTGACTTGCCATCCATTACAGACTTAACGAAATCCAGGGGTAGAAATCTGGCAAGTTTCTTTTCCGTTCGCTTTCTATCCGATTCCACTTGAGCCAATTCAAGTGATCGGGCTCGGCTTTTGGCAATGAGCATATCTGCGTCACGCTTAATGCCTGCTTGAAAGATCCAAACAAATAAAGCACCAATTGCCTGAAAATTAGCATCCTGAAGAGTATTTGGTGAATTAAAATTGAATGAGAGCCATATTCCTAACTCAATAAGAAAGACGAGGCTGCTAATGGTTGGTCCCACTCTTGTAATGTACACGAGTATAGCGACGTAGAGCGGGGGATATAGCCGCAGACGATCAGGATATTCAGATGAATAGTAGTACTGCCCTATAATTCCAGTTATTGTCACCACAACTACAAGTCCCTTATAGAGGACGTAGGAAAGTTCACCCCAAGGGCGTGTTGAGCGACGAATATAGATAGCCACCCCAAGGAGCAGGATGGCCAATCCGAACCGATGTATTCCCGCAAACTCCACAGATGCCGGATTTTTTGGATGATAGATGTCTAGCGCGAAAAAGACACAAGACATTAAAGCAACCCACAAAAGGGAAGGGGCTAATCGGTTTTTACAATAGCTATTTTCTAGGTCATACCACTCATGAATGACTTCGACTGGACTTTCGCGAATATTTGACGGTGCAAGCCACTTGGCTGGCTTGTTCAAGTCAATCGACCTACGTATCCATGAATTTATGAATGGCATAAATATCCTGACATTCGTTATGCAGAAGTAGTTCGGAAAAATCCTCCATCAGCCTAAGACAGCTGAATAATTGCTGTTGTATTAGTAGTTTATATGGGCCAAATATCATTAATGGGGAGGGCGGAGCTTGATATTTCGCGGAATCGTGATGTTGCGATCGCTCCGGTAATCATCAACCCACGCGTACACTCTACTCCTCTCTCTTCTCGGTGCATTGCGTCTGAGATGCGGAAATACTTTTGAACTGGCTTAATGAATTTTTATTGAAGATCTTTTCTTTCTGACGTTTCAGAATGCGTCGACATTCACGACCAAGCTCTTTGCAGTAGTTGCCGAGAATCTCATCACGCTTGCCATAATAGACCCACTGATACTGGGATTGCGTTGAGATGCCTTCCCAAAGTGGTTGATTGAGAATATTGAATTGTATGTTTTTGACTTTCTCTACTACGGATCCGCCCAAAATAAAGTCCGCACCGCAATTTAAGGAATCTATGATAACCTGGGTATAAATAAAATAGCGCTGCAAAGGTCTAAGTTTTTTACGAGTCATCCATATGCAGGTGATCTCAGCTATGCTATCGCTCTGAGGAGAAAGGCTGATCTTTCTCATCTCATTTTCGGGTATATACAGCAAATAGCGAAAGTTAGGCTTCTTGTTTAACATATAGCCAGCAACCATTTCACCTTGGCTATTATAAAATGCTCGAACGGTACTGCTATTGAGATAGTCGTCTGAAATATTTCCACCGGAAGATTTTTCATAAAGAGAACGGTACTGATTGCGGTCTTCATTTGTAACTAGTATTTTTCCAAACACGAGCAACTCCTTCTCGAAAAGTAAAGACATTCTTTGCGCGTAAGATTCGCGAATTTTTTGCAGTGTATTTGACACGCAAGAATTGCTGCCTTTTAAGCAAAGGATGTTCCGAACATTTTTATTTGAAATTACTGCAGAAAATTTGAAGAAAGATGTATAGGTACTTCACATTCGTACAACCGTTTTGACAGCTTTGCCCTCTTGCTCAAAAAGGTGTAAGTGCCCTGCATGGCTCGCTATTTTGAATCGAAGAAATCCTAAATCTAGTTTTTAGTTCACTAACACGCTTAAAATATTGAGAATTTAGATCCACAGACCTGCACGATCTTGAGTAGGGAATAGTCATGTGCGAGGTGTTAGAGAATTGATGACGTTGTTGATTCCTTCAAAGACGGCGCTAGTTACTTTGAAGCTGTAGTAGTTTGCCAGAGTGTCACAGCCGATCCCCAGGATCTTGTCGCATCTATTGAAACCGGGACAGGTGCGTAACCCACAATAAGCGACCACAAAGCCCAGCAAGCGACGACGATCGATTTCACAAAGGCGGCCAGTGACTCGGAAGCGGCGATCATCATTGCCGACCAATCAATTTAGGGAACACTTCTTGGTCTCCCAATGATAGGTCCGTAAGATACCATCATCCTTCAAAATGTCATCTCTCGTCTTCGATTAAATCGGCAAGAAGGCTACGTGCACGAAAGCTCAGCATGGAAGCGTTTGAGTGGGCACCATCCGCATAGGATGTGTGCTGTGCTAGAATACGATGTAATTTTGGAAGGTTATAGAAGGGCACCATGGGAAACAAATGATGATCCAAATGGTAATTTGCATTATGTGGCGCTAGCAAAAATAACCAGACGATATTGTCAAAGTAATTTCGCGAGTGGTCGAGATCCGACTGTCTTTCGAGACCAAAATGCTCAGCTAAACTTCTCACCTTCAAAATAACTGGAAGTACGAATAGTAGTGGGACGACCCAATACGTTAAAAAAAGCATCCCACCATGAAGTAGAAACACAAGAGAGAGAATTGCTACCCAATAGATGAGCTGGACAAGTCTGAATCGATCGCGTGATTCTGAGTCGGCAGGACCAGGAGTTTTCTGTTCTTTGCCGGTATAGTTCATAAGAATCTTGCCAATCGTCCAAACACCGAAACCAAGGCCCTCTCTCAAAATAATCCAAAAGAGACGCCCCCTGGAGGTTGGTACCTTCCACTCCGCTCGATCCTTTTTGCGAAACCAATCGGGATCCCTATCAGTATTCAGGTACAAATGGTGAGCCATATGGGACTTGCGATACGAGCTTGTTGTTAAAAGCAGCGGAAATGCCATGAAACAGTTGCTGATGACGTCATTAATGCGTTTTGAGGGATACACTCGATAGTGGGCGGCTTCATGGACAAGAATACCTAAGGCTTGCTGTCGGCCAGCGATAATGACGACAGCAAACGAGGTAACGATCCAGTCTTCAAGGCGACTTGCGAACCAGATCACCAACCCGATGATGAGCCAGTCGAAAAGAAGAGCGAGCAAAGTTTTCATCGGTTTCAAAGCTAGCAGATTGATTTGTCCAGTGTCGACACCCAAAGCAAAGTCTTTCGGTAGCCCATGAACGCATACAGGCCGCAGCCGATGCTTTTTGGTATGATTATGCTTAGACATGCTGGCTACCTATGTTCTCGAACATTGAAAAGGTCGTCACAATTAGCCCTAGAAAATGACAATGGTCGCATCGCAGCGCCGGGGCTTTGTGAACCTCCACATGAGTTTAATTGATACTCAGCGGATAGCGCGGATCCACTCCGCATCCTCATCACAAGCTAAAGCTTCTTAGGCTTCCGCCTCCACAGCCATTTTTGGAGTGGTTACTTTACTTCGGAGCAGGAATATTGAAGTTCCCTTCGAGTTCTAAAAATATTCCACTGCCATAAGGTGGTGATAAAATAATTGGAAGTGTAGTTATTCCGCTCTTTTTTGGATTTCCGAACCAAAAAAAAGGGTCAACATTAGCTTGCGAATATGTCACTATTCGATTGGCCGTAGTAAGAACTGAAACAGTAAGGCGAAATTCGATTATGAGTGCTTTTATAGGAACTTCACCCTTAGCGTAGAGACTTATCCATTCAGAAGGTGTTTGCAAAGGACCACCCGGGTTTGTTGCTCCGGATTTAATGAATATCCCTCCGCCCGTCGCGTCCCCCAACCATTTGACTTCACATCTAAATGCAATTTGCTTTACGGGAAGAGGATCGTTATATAGATAAATTCTTGCTCTTATCGGATTGTTGGTCGTTGCGTTAAAGTAAATGGGGTCGTCGGTAACAGGAAGATCGAAGTAGCTATTCTTTTGCGCCCGATAAAATTTTAGAAGACTTTCGTGATAGTCATTTTCTGCATCTTTCAGACCGGATTTACGGTTTTCAAAATCCGCTAAAAATGTCTTTTTCTTTGCTGTGAAATCTGATTTACTCGACCCGGCTTTCTTTTTTACAGAGGACATTGATTAAAACTCCCATTTTCGAGGTCTAAGATGATGCATCCATTTTCTTCGATATTCGTATTGTACCTGTATTTCTCCCTGATTGTAATATCATGCAGTAAGGATTCGCATAAGACTCTTCCCAGTCAAGATCCGGAGTTGGCTCTTCCCAGCCAAGATTCAAATAAGGCTCCTGCTAGCGAAGTGGACAATTCGGGTTTTCCACTTGAACAGTTTAAATATTTGTTTGTTGGACTGGATAAAGATATTTTAAGTCTCCATAGTGAACCAGTATCCTTTGTGCTCCTTTACAAAGATGGCGACAAATCTAACGGTGTTAGAATTGGAATTGAACCAGGAGAATTGTTAGATATTGGTGCAATGCTTCCTTATTCGTTAGAGGTTAGTTTTGCATTTCTGAATTCAAAGACCGGATCTTACCGGACTTTTTCAACTTCGTATGGAAAATGTAAAGATATTCAGATAACTGAAAAGACACAAACACCGTTGCTTGTAAATTTGGATTCTGTTTGTGAAGCAGCAGATCCAACAAATCCCAGGATGTCGATTCGCAAGGACTAAAAGCTCCGACATCATTAGCTGATGGAGCAAAGCCTAGTACCTTGGAAGATTTTCCACCTTGCCGAAAGCGCTTGGATGGGCCGAGCTGATCAGCGAAAGCCTAGGGAGAAGCCGGAACACCCGAACGGTCGATGGTCAAAGGACTTCGTCCACGACAATCTTGCCGATGGGCGAGCATTCCGAACGCTGACCATCATAGACGAGTTTTTACGTGAATGCCCAGCGCTGGAGGTCGATCCCTCGCTTTCAGGGCATCGAGTGGTTCGCGTGCTTCAGAGGTTAGCCAAGACCCGGGGACTTCCGCAGGAAATCGGCGTTGATCAGGGAACTGAGTTCACGAGCAAAGTATTGACCAAATGGGCTTTGGAAGAGGATAGTGAACGTTCTTCAAAAAAATGGCCAGGCCCACACATAAATCGAGCCACTGTATTATTTACTCGCCAAGCGCCGTACATTCTCATAGGACGCCAAATCTTTGCAAGGTAAAAAGGCGATGGGTAGCAATTAACATCGAATTGATCGTCCATCAACGGGCAGCCAGCAGAAATCGAAAGAGATATCTCCAAAGCATTATGGTACTTGTCGCACTCCTCTTCTGACAATGGTGAATCAAAAATTAATTCGAAGTTAGCAGAATTGAAGAGACGGGATAGAAATTCGCTAGACCCTATTCCCGATTGAAAAGCTGCTATCGATCTTTCATAGCAATCGATTTCCTAGCGCTTCCATCCGCCGATTTCAACCAAATGTCTGGGTGATGGAATAAATCGAGCTGTTAGACGATAGAGTCTAATCTTTTGAAAATGAGTAATTGCGAATTCTTGTGCATATCGGTTCATTAGCTCAATAAGAATTCTGCTTGAGAACTGGATGCCGTCTACCAAGACGCTCATCAAATTGATCTGGTTACAAATGCCTTAAATCACGGCGTTCATGGTTTGAAGATATGTGAAGTGGTACTAGTTTTCCGGACATTCGCTAAGCCACATTTTTCTCGAACTCTGCCGGCGATTGATTGCCAATGGATGAATGCATCCTGAAGCGATTGTAAAACACTTCGACGCACTCGAAGACAGCGGCAGTAGGAAATGCAAAGCTCATCACCGCTTTCGGCTATTAATAGGAACTCCAGTTAAATTGCCGCAATCCTCTCAATATACCAGCACAGAATCTTTACTCTACGAAGCCAGAACCTTGTGCTCACAGCTGGGGAGCTA
>JBGSTF010000223.1:0-13782 GCA_041736645.1 Oligoflexus sp.
TAGGCCAAAACACTGCGTACAATCTCTGCGTCTTTCTTTATGTCGTTTTGTCTAAACTCAGCTCCTTCAAGCCTTCCAAGCAAAAACTCTGCGTACAATATCTTACGTTACTTTTTCGCAGCTGGGCGGCTGCTACCCGTAAAACCAGTCCAGCAACATCACTTAAGTTGTGTCCGGCATCGGCAAGTAAAGCCAGAGAGTTGACTTTCAGGCCATAAAAAGCCTCCACTGCGATAAACAGCAGATTGATGCCAATCGCTATACCGAACATACGATTGATAGGAGCGGCGGTATGGTGGTCGTCGTGATCATGGCTCATGTCTTATCCGCCTTCCGGCGGAGGGTTCCTGAAAGTGTTGTGCCTGGTGCCACCGTGTTGAACACGGTCCCGTATTTCTGAACATT
The DNA here is from genome assembly GCA_041736645.1 of Oligoflexus sp. Lineage (GTDB taxonomy): Bacteria > Bdellovibrionota_B > Oligoflexia > Oligoflexales > Oligoflexaceae > Oligoflexus. The sequence continues at coordinate 406 of JBGSTF010000223.1, forward strand.
TTGGTGGAGCAGCTCGAGACGGTGGTCAGTTTCGTCCGTATCAACAATGATCTCGTAGGTAATGGACTCCATCCTGGGCGGTACGTCCTGCCTGATGCCATCGATTTGAACCTCTACGCTGCGCAGGGAGAACTTCACTATGGGTACGACACGTTCGATGCCCTTGATCATACAGGCCGAAAGAGCTGCCAGTAGCAGCTCCGCAGGGTTGAAGGCTTCGCTGTTCCCAGCAAGGTCTGTATCGAGACGAATTTCGGCGTTCTTGCATCGCGAACGACTTCCATGTTCATCAATACGTATCGATTCAACGTGAAATTTCATTTGTCATGCTCAAGCAAAGCCAGTCCAGACATCATGCTCTCTCAAAACGTCTGCGACGGGAGTTCCTCGACAGGATAGACGTAAACTCTGTCGAAGTCTTTGACTTTCGTCATAATCAACGACGATCTGATCCATACAGAGGAACTACATGTATGGGCTTTTATGCGTCTTTTTTTGCTTGGAGCAGCTTTGAATACTGCAACGCCAGCGTATATGCTGTCTTTTGCTGGTAGCGAAGAAAGATTCAGCGATGCTGTTATCCCAGCAATCACCTTTGCGGCGCATGCTTTGTATGACTTTGAACGCATCAAGCAGATTTTTGAATTTCCCATTCGATCGCATGGATTCCGGCCCGCGCTTTCCAGCCATGAAAGCCTGACTCGGACACGCCAAAAATCTTGCAAAGCTTTCTGATTGGGAATTTGGCCTTCTCCGCGTCCACAAGGCCAAACCTTACATCTGCTGCTTCGCAAAGAAGACCATGACTCCGCGCTCACTCCCACAATTCTGCAAGAGATCTTGCGTTCTCTTATTCCTGGTTGATAATATAAGTTTCATATTCTGAAGCAGAAAAAAGTTCTCCGTCCTCACTTTGATAGTCAAGCTTGACTAACCATCCACCTACGTAAGGATCATTAGCCAAACCTTCGAGGCGCTTCAGAACCTCTACATTTACCGCTGTAACTTTGCCCGTCACCGGCATGTAAAGATCAGACACAGTTTTAGTCGATTCAATCGTCCCAAAAGTCGAGCCTGCTTTAAAAGTTTCTCCCACCTTCGGCAACTCTAAGAGCCTATCCGAAAACCCCAGATATGCTTCGTTGACTTCGTTGCTGTGCTGCTCATTTGCGGGCGCAAACTCCGCTGCTCGCTCCTCGTCGCCTTGCCTCTCCGGGGTTTTCGGATAGGCTCTAAATGAACTACATCACCGAGTTGTTCGATAGCATAGGCTGTAACGCCGACGGATGCTCGGCCACCTTCAAGTCTAATCCACTCATGTTCGCGCGTATATTTTAGATCTACTGGATATAACATAAATTACAGTCTCCGATCTTGTTGTGGAAATAATTGCTTACTTTACCTTTGGCGCATAGAGGGGGCGTTTCATGATTCTCGCTGGTTTTCTTGTGCCGCGCACATCGACCTCAAAACTATCACCGAGCTGGCCGCCATCTTTTTCAATGAGTGCCATCCCACCGGAAAATCCCAAAGAGGGAAGAAAAGATCCACTGGTGACGACCCCAATCTTTCGATCATCTTTAAAAATATCCATCCCATGACGTGCAATTCCATGCCCTTCGAGTCGGAAGGCAACCATTTTTCTGGACGGTATTCGATCATTCTTCTGCGCTTCCATGATAGCTTTGCCCGAAAAGTCGCCTTTATCGAAGTGAACGGCCCAACCTATCCCTGCCTCGATAGGGGTAATTGTCTCATTCATATCGTTGCCATAAAGAAGATAGCAGGATTCCAAGCGTAACGTATCGCGGGCTCCAAGACCTACGGGCTTGGCGGGCGTCTGTTCCAAAAGTGTTGTAAATGCACGTTCTGCGACTGCGTTGGGTAAATAGATTTCGTATCCCCACTCGCCGGTATAGCCAGTGCGAGCGGTATATCCCTTTTGACCAAAGAATTCTGTGGCAACAATGTCAGTGTATTTCAACAGATCGACATTCTCTCGATCCGCTTGGTTGAGCAGAGTCATGAGACATTCTTGACTTTTCGGCCCTTGAATGGCTATCTGTGCCCACTGTGAGGACTGGTCAGAAAGAGTGACGTTGTAGCCTTCGTTATGATAGACAAGCCACTGAAAATCCTTCGCCACATTCGAAGCGTTGACACAGAGCATGTAGATTTCCGGTGCGACTCTATAGATGAAGAGGTCATCGACGAAACCTGCCGCAGGGGTGGACAGAACGCTATACTGGCCATTTCCGACTGCGAGTCGACTCACGTCGTTTGTTGTATAGTATTGTAAAAATATTAGAGCGTCGGGGCCAGATACGAAGATTTCCCCCATATGACTGACATCGAAAACGCCACAAACTTGTCTGACATGTTTATGTTCTGCTAAAACACCTTCATAGCTGATCGGCATATCCCATCCGCCAAAGCTGGCAGTCTTGGCTTTCAACTTCCTATGAACTGAATAGAGTGGGGTGGTTTTAAGTTCCTCTTTCACGAAAGCTTCCTTATACATGCTATGTTCCAACTCAGGCGGATTCCTCTACCATTGCCTTGGCAAATCATTAACTTGCCGAGCCTGAAATCAATGACTTGTGAGTTACCATGAAACCTTGTAGTTGATATCGCCCCATTCAAGGAGTCCGACATCACCAGCCACTACTTTGCCGGTACCCGAAGGAGAACCAGTAAAGAAAATGTCCCCAGCTAAAAGCGGGAAATATTTAGAAGCAAGAGCAATACACTCTGCGAGTGAAAGGGTCATCTCACTCATGAAGGCACTTTGCCTGGATCGACCATTGACTGAAAAATTAAAAATTCTAGAACTATAGTCTGAAAGTTTAGAAGCTTCAATCCAAGGGCCGACGATTGCTGAATCGGTAAAAACTTTGCTGATAGTCCAAGGCTCACCTTTAGATCTTGCAGTTTTTTGCAAATCGCGCCTTGTCATATCAAGTCCTATGGTAAAATCTTGAATAATCGCTGCTACGCGATCAACGGAAAGGTGGAATCCGCCTTCTTTTATCCTCACTGCGATTTCACATTCATGCTCGACTGAATCACTGTCGGCGGGTAATTGCAGTTTAAGGCATGATCCTATTGCAGTTGCTTCGCGTAAGACGCTTTGAGGCTTGAGAAAAACTACAGGCTCGCAATCAGGAGGAAAACCCATTTCCCGAACGTGACCAGGGTAGTTTTTTCCGATACAGATGATTTTGTCCACTCCATTTACCCTCCAAGTAGTGCAAAAATATTGCGAATATGCTCTCAAGTATCTTTTCATTCATAGCATTCTTTGCAAACCGCCCCTATGAGCTCACAGTTGCGAAAGCTTTGCTCCATAACGATTTTGCGTAAGTTGCAACAGGATGGTGTTGCATCATGTTGCAGCAAGGGGTATATTAGTCTTATCACGGCGAACAGGATTTATAAATCCGTCGAAATAACCCGCCGAAACGACAACAATAGATGTACCTGTCGAAACTCGATATGGACTTGCCTAACGTTGACTCCATTCCTTTTGCGGTTTGAGATCGAGTAAGTTGTTGGAGCTAGTTAGCACTGTGTGGGCGAAGCGCCCCAACGATCTCGATTCCTACAAAGAGTCTTCGAAGTGCCTTCATCACTTCGAACAGTACATCCATTCTTGAAGAGGGGGCGGGGATGATCGAAACCTTGTTGCAAAGAAAAATGATCACTCTTGAAGATATCTTTGGGTGTTTGAAAAAAGGGTCACTCTTGTATGATCATGAATTTGACTCAATTTTCAGTGCTGTAACAAAGGATTTGTCTACAACTCACTGGACACCGATGCGAGTAGCAATGTGTGCTGCAGATATATTAGCAAAAAATCCAGATGCCAAGATCTTGGATATTGGTTGTGGCCCCGGAAAATTTTGCCTCATAGGCGCATCTTTGCATACAGTTAACTTCTTTGGAATCGACCAGCGTCTACATCTGCTGGAAGAAGGCAAAGCAATTGCTGAAGCAGCCAAGATCTCCAATGTCGAGTTCATTCATGGTAATATGATGGACTTGGATTGGTCAGAATTCAATTCGTTCTATCTCTTCAATCCATTTTTAGAAAACATATGTTCGTATGCTGTGATTGATGACACAGTCTCTTTACGACAGGAAAATTTTGATATTTATGTCGAAGCTGTCGAAGAGAAGTTAAGTGACTTGCCAGTAGGGACGCGAGTTGTGACTTATCACGGATTCGGGGGTGAAATTCCTGATGGTTATAGACTTGAAACAAAGCGAAAAATCGGCACCGACTTTCTCAAGTGCTGGGTCAAGGAAAGGTGCTTCATTTCGAAATTCCACTCCAGGTAAGTGATTTCGCTGTGAGCTCGATATCAAATGCATGAGAAGCCTTGTATTGCTGCAACATGCAGAGGACGACAAGTGACCATCCCAAATCAAAGCATGTGGTCGTCAAAGACCTATATTTTTGACTATCTGAGGAACAGGCAGTGGGTTTCCGATCAGGACTTTGATTCCATTTACTCTGCATCAATAAAAGATCTATCAAGAATTCATTGGACGCCTGTTGAAGTGGCGAGATTCGTAGCGCAGATCCTAGGCAATAAGCCTGAAGCTCGCGTATTGGATGTAGGATGCGGGCCTGGAAAGTTTTGTCTGATTGGGGCCTGTACAAGCCCTGCGACATTTCACGGTGTTGATCACCGAGAGCACCTGATAAAAGAAGCGAACAGAATTGCAAAAACCAACCATTTGAAAAATATAGAATTCTTTCATAGCAATATGACTGAATTTGACTGGAATTCTTATGACAATTTTTATCTCTTCAATCCTTTCCTTGAGAACATCAGCAAATCTGCTGCGATAGATGCAACTGTATTACTCAGTGTTGATAACTACCGGCGATACGTCGACTTCGTTCAAAATAGACTTCGTATCTTGCCCATCGGCACGAGAATTCTGACTTATCATGGCTTTGGCGGAGTCGTGCCAGATGGTTACAAGCTTGAAGTCGATAGGTTCATTGGCTCAGGATCCGTTGAATCATGGGTCAAAGTAAGGCCGAGCGAGAACGCTATGCTACCAAAGTATGACCTGCTTGCTATACTCGAAAAAGCATTTAAAGGCGATGCTGAGTCACTCAAAGGTTCGTAGTATTGGCCAGGGTTGGGGCGCACCGTTCCTTCTGAAAATTTCCCAAGAGGTAAAGCATTCATAATGATCCATCTGAAAACCGATTATGAAATTGATATCATGAAAAGAAGTGGTCGCCTTGCGGCAGAGCTTCTTGATATGATCGAAGCTTTCGTAAAACCTGGCGTCACTACCCTGGAATTGAATGATATCTGTGAGGAATTTACAGCGAAACATAGAGCTGTCTCAGCGCCCTTGAACTATCGTGGATTCCCCAGATCCATTTGCACATCGATTAACGAAGTTGTGTGTCACGGTATACCCTCTGCTGAGACACATCTTAAGGAAGGAGACATTATCAATATTGATGTCACTCCTGTTGTCGATGGTTACCATGGTGACGCTTCACGCACCTACTTCTGCGGCCATTGCGCTGAAGATGTGAAAAAACTTGTGCATGTAACAAAAGACTGTTTGGATGCTGGTATAGGCGCTGTACGTGCAGGTGGAAGAGTAGGTGATATTGGTTCCGTTATCGAAAAATTAGCTCAATCTCATGGTTTTTCGGTGGTCAGAGATTTCGTAGGTCATGGTATAGGCCGCAATTTTCATGAGGCGCCAGACATATACCACTATGGAGAAGTTGGTCAGGGAGTACGTTTAATGCCGGGGATGGTGTTCACAATTGAGCCCATGATCAATCAAGGCAACCATCGAACACTTATCAAGCAGGATGGATGGACTGCGGTGACTTGGGATGGCTCTCTATCCGCGCAATTTGAACATACAGTTGCCATCCGCAGCAACGGAAAAGTAGAGATCTTGACAGTTGTCGATTGAGACGTTTTCCAGAATAACTTGTTTCTTAAGACAAAAATCTATCCTTCCCATGACTAAATCTTACAAAGACTTCAGGAGTGGACCTCCGACAAAACTGAGAATATGCTCAATAGCATATTCTCATCAACCGGTTTCGGCAGGAAGAGTATGCTGCTATCTGCAGAATCATAAAAAGATAAATCGGAAAAATCTTTAGAGACTAGGACAACAGACGTGTGTTGATTGGGTCCAGGACTTGATCGAATTTCTTGTATAAGCTGATTTCCCTTCAGTTTGGGCATCCTGTAGTCTGTGATGATAAGTCGAAACTCTATCCTAAGGCATATTTCAAGGGCTATTTGTCCATTGCTAGCAAAGATCCGACCAATATCTGGAAATGCATTGGCAAACAATGTATCGTAGCATTTCAGGATGTCTTGATCGTCGTCAACAAACAGAATTTTCATGGATCACCCAATCGCGATTTTCATTGAAAAATTGCATGCATCCAATGTTTATTGCCAAACTACATCATATTTTATTCCCTCCCGGTTCTATCATGAGCCCACGATCCCCAACTAGAATTGTAAGTGATCCTGAAGGGGACCCGGTCAATAAAATGTCTCCTGCCAAAGGCTAAAAGTATTTCGAAGCCAGCGCAACACAATGAACAGAATAAATTTTCATATCTTGAACACTTGCTGTCTGTCGCAAATCGCCGTTGACTGAAAATCTGCGATGTAGCTAGGAACTTATTAGGAACAAAAGACCCCTCGTGTCCAATTCTGTCGACCATAGCTGGCACAATCTAGTCATCATTCTAGCTCTGAAAAGCCTGTCCTGGCGATAAACGTTTCGCAACAAGTTGTTGTTGCATCATGTTGCAGTAATATCTATAGTAAGATCAAAGTTCTTGATGGGTGTCGAAAAACCCGAAAGCCTGCGATGATTCTTGTCAAACGAAAAACCTAGCATTTACTGAAATTTACATATGCACTCGGAGCTTTTACTGTGAAAATTAGGAGTGGCTTGTCCATTAAAGAGTGGGTCTATAAATGTGCAAAGCTGACAAAGCCAGATCGCGTTCATTGGTGCGATGGGTCCGAGAGTGAATATCAAAATTTTCTGGATGAGGCACTTCGATTTGGCGAGTTGACACAACTCGATAGTAAAGCATTTCCTAGATCGTACCTCTATCGTTCGAATCCAAACGATGTCGCGCGAACGGAAGAAGTAACTTTTATCTGCACCGAGAGACAAGAAGATGCCGGGCCGACGAACAATTGGCTCAATCCGCAGGAGGCTCATCGGAGCGCCGATGCACAGTTCGACGGCTGTATGAAAGGCCGAACTATGTATGTGATTCCCTATATCATGGGCCCGACAGCCTCCCGCCACTCCAGGTGCGGAGTGGAAATCACAGATAGTCTATATGTCGCGATCAATATGCGAATCATGACCCGGGTTGGCAATGAAGCCTTGCAAACTATTGCTGTGACAAATGTCAAAAGAGTTGTCAAGGGCTTGCACTCTACTGGCGATCTCGACCCAAAACGTCGCTTCATCATGCATTTCCCAGGCGAAATGAAAATTAAGAGCTTTGGTTCCGGTTATGGCGGGAATGCTCTACTTGGCAAGAAGTGCCATGCCTTGCGACTTGCCAGTTGGCAGGCGCGAGAAGAGGGCTGGCTGGCAGAACATATGATGATCATTGGAGTGGAGTCGCCAACGGGTCGCACGCACTATATAGCTGCTGCATTCCCATCGGGTTGTGGCAAGACAAACCTCGCCATGTTAATTCCACCAAAAAGTCTGAATGGCTATAAGATCTGGACTGTTGGTGATGATATTTGCTGGATGTATATTAATCAGGACGGACGGATTTGGGCCATCAATCCGGAGAACGGGTTTTTTGGAGTTGCGCCCGGAACAAACAAGAAGACCAATCCGAATGCGCTTTCCATGATAGGGCACGACACGATATTCACTAACGTTGCCGTCACCAGTGATGGCCAGCCTTGGTGGGAAGGTCTAACTCCGGAACCTCCTGCTGGGCTCATTGATTGGCAAGGGCGACCTTATAGTCCACTCAGTGGACCAGCGGCCCACCCTAACTCACGATTTACTGTATCCAAGAGCCATTGCCCGACCATTTCTTCGCATTTCAACGATCCGCAAGGTGTTCCAATTTCTGCAATTATTTTTGGTGGTCGTCGAGCTGATTTGGTTCCCTTGGTTACGGAAGCCTGCAGCTGGAGTCACGGCGTATTCATGGGAGCGTCCATGGCCTCGGAAACAACTTCAGCTGCGACTGGCAAAACAGGTGTCGTGCGCCGAGATCCCATGGCCATGCGACCATTCTGTGGCTATAACATGGCTGACTATTGGCGCCATTGGCTGAGCTTTAGCAAGCGATTGCCCTTGCCGGAATTGCCAAAAATATTTCAGGTGAACTGGTTTCGGCGCGATGAAGATGGTCAGTTTTTGTGGAATGGTTTTGGCGATAACTTAAGAGTATTGCAGTGGATTATCGAGCGTTGTGAAGAGCGTGGAGGCAGCATCAAGACACCAATTGGAGCGATGCCCACCCTGGACGCCCTCAACACTGAAGATCTGGATATGAGTCGTGAATCGCTGGCGAAACTATTTCAGCTTGATCGTGAGAAATGGATGACAGAATTAAAAGATATTCGAGAATTTTTTTCTCAATTCGGAGCCAAACTTCCCGACGAGCTTATGATCGAACTCAGGCGAATAGAACAAGAACTTCACCTCCTTAATTGAGCGCGATATCGGTGTAGTTTGGCTCCGAATTGAGGGAAATTCTCAAAGGATAAAAAATGTAGATGTTTATTCATGGCATTCATGGCGACTTTACCCGCAAGACTTCGTTCCATTGGTACCTGCTCAGTTTTTTGTCCGGTAACGTAAACGCGGGCGGGTTTATGGCCTGCGGTCGGTTTGTAACCCATACAACTGGATTCGTGACTCTTTCTGGTATTGATTTTGCGGTTGGCAATTGGGCAGACGCCATAGGAATCCTTATGGTGCCTACTTTCTTCCTTGGCGGCGTGATAGTTTCGGCCTATTTGATTGATTGGAAACGTCATCACGGTCTAAAGCCAGACTACTCGACGGCTATGATCATGGTCGCTATTTTTCTCATAGTAGCTTCATTTGCCGGACGTGAGGATCTATTCGGCGCGTTCGGTGACAATCACGCCTTTAAATATGACTATGTTCTCATGGCTCTTTTGAGTGCGGCCAGTGGTTTGCAAAATGCCGCAATTACAACCTCATCAGGCGCAACAGTTCGGACCACCCATTTAACGGGTATCACAACTGATCTTGGCATTGGTTTGGTGGAAGCTTTCGCCCATCGTATCAATAGAGAAAGGTACAAGAGTATTCGGAGAAAGAATCTCCTAAGGCTTGGATCGATTCTAGGATTTCTTTTGGGCGGATGCATTGGTGGATTGATGTTTGTAAAGTTCAAATATTTGGGATTTGTTCTCCCCTCGTTGATCGCAATCTATGCGGCTTTTATCGCGCGTAGCTATTCTGCAAAGACCCTCTAGTCAATGGATGCAGAAAGAATCTGTGAGTGGGAAAAGGATTGTCATGCAAAATACACGGTATAGACCCCGAAATAGTCATGCGATAGAAATTTTTAGTAGGCTCCGAGACGGGCAATGTCTTTCGGACGATATGTTCGATTCAATGTATACCGACACTGTAAGAAAACTTTCGACAGTTCATTGGACTCCGGTGCAAGTTGCTCATTGCGCGACAAAACTGCTAACTCAGTCAGGCGCAAAGCGAATCCTTGATGTGGGCTGTGGTCCTGGGAAATTCTGTCTTGTTGGTGCAGCGACTCACCGTGCCAGTTTCTTTGGGATTGAGCAGCGTCGTAATCTTTTTGTGGAAGCTGAAGACCTGGCTATAGCAGGTGGTATTTCTAACGCTACATTCATGCATGGAAATATGATCGATCTCGATTGGTCTAATTTTGATGCTTTCTACCTCTTTAACCCTTTTCTTGAAAACGTCTGCAATCATGCAAATATCGACAAGTCCGCTGATCGGAGTTTCGATATTTTTTTTCGTTATATTGAAATTGTTCGAAGCAAACTTATGGCGCTGCCGATAGGAACGCGTGTCGTGACGTACCATGGCTTTGGTGGCGACTTTCCGGATGATTATAGACTGGAATCTGAGCAACCCTTTGGAACTGATTTCTTGGAATGTTGGATCAAAGCAAGACATTTAGGCCGATCGCAGGCAAGGTTCGATCTGAACAATTGTTTGCGAAAATCATTATCCAAAAATCAACAAAACGACGAGTAACGAAGTAATTTTTCCCTCAGCGTGTCAATTTATGCTTTGATATTGTGAGTTTTGTACTAAGATCCCAGGACGGATTGTGCAAGCCTATATGGCCGAAAGCACGATCGATGTTACTGCCGGCAACAAAACGAAGTTTATGGATCTCAATGAAAAAACATCAAGACTTGTTGGCGATACTGCGCGCGAAAAAAATGCGGATCACTCCGCTGCGTCGATTGCTCGTACAATTTATCCTCGATCACAAATCTGAGCAGCTGAGTTTGAAGGACATACAAGACTATCTGGTCGATCGATTTTCACAAGTGGATCGGTCCAGTGTTTACAGGAATTTAGAAGTTTTGAAGAAATTGGGTATCATCCAAGAATTGGATCTGCCAAGTATAGGAAAGCGTTTCCAGTATGTATTTGAAAAGCAGGTTCATCATTTCTATATCTGCAAATCATGCGGGAAACTTAACAAAGGTAACAAGAATCTTTTTGAAAAAATAGAAGCGGTATTAAAAGATGTGCACGGCTTCGAGAAGGCCAATCTTTCCGTAGTTTTTTACGGATACTGTGCAAAATGCAGCAAGGCGCTCGAACTTGAGTCGAAGTAATAAGCGGATCTCTATTTCCATGAGTAGAAGCATATGGCTCGAACACGACTTGAGTATTCACTTAAAGGCCTACCGCTCAGGAAACTACCAGCTTCGGCCTTACGAGCTTGCGTCCAAGAAGGCATAAGCTCAGCCCAACTGCGCAAGGATATCATTGCTGGGATCCTGGTCGGAGTTGTTTCCATTCCATTGGCAATGGCGTTATCCATTGCCGTGGGCTTACCTCCCCAGCACGGCCTCTACACTGCAATCATTGCAGGCATGATCGCACCAATTCTTGGTGGTTCTCGTCTCAATATTGTCGGTCCGACAGCTGCTTTTGTTGTGATTCTAGGACCCATTATTCACCAATTCGGGTTGCCCGGTTTACTCATAAGCTGCAGCATGGCAGGATTGATCTTAATCGGTATGGCTGGTCTGCGAATGGGAAGCCTGATTGAATACATTCCATTTCCAGTGACAACTGGCTTTACCAGCGGGATTGCTCTGGTCATTGGATGCCTGCAGCTCAAAGACGCTCTTGGAATCAAAGGAATCAGTGTTGCCAGTCACTTTCCCGAGAAAATGCACGAGATATGGCAGGCTCGCAATACTTTCTCCTGGGGGGAGATGGCTGTCACTTTTTTTACGCTCATAGTATTGCTTTTGCCACGCTATCCCAAGACGGTTCTTGCACGGATTCCTGCTTTCATCGTTCGAATTCCGGCTCCATTGCTCGCACTTCCAACGGCAGCGCTCTTTGTCTACATCCTCGAAAGGCTAGTTCCCGGGTTAGATATCGTGACTTTGGGTGAACGCTTTTCCTATCAAGTCAATGGACTTCAGGTTCAGGGTATTCCAAGAACTCTACCTGGCTTTGCTTGGCCTTGGGTGCATGACCCTTCATCATCGACAGCTTTCGAATTTACATGGGGCACTATTCGCTCTTTGCTACCTTCAGCTGTGACAATTGCTTTTTTGGGTGCAATCGAATCTCTCCTCTCTGCGGTCGTGGCGGATGGAATGGCCAGAACCAGACATGAACCCGATTCTGAACTCTTCGCCTTAGGCGTTGCGAACTTTATCACGCCGTTCTTTGGAGGAATACCAGCGACTGGAGCCTTGGCAAGAACGGCTTCGAATTATCGATTCGGTGGCCGTACACCAATCTCGGCAATGGTGCATTCGCTGACGGTTTTGATGGCTGTTGTCGTCTTGGCTCCGCTTCTGTCCTATCTTCCTATGGCTGGTATGGCAGCCCTTCTCCTGCTTGTCGCTTGGAACATGTCCGAGATAGAACACTTTATTTATACCGTACGTGTCGCTCCAAAAAGTGACTCCGCGGTATTGATCATTTGTTTTTTATTGACAGTGTTTTTTGATATGGTCATTGCGGTCAGTGTAGGTGTCCTTTTGGGAGCCTTGTTCTTCATAAGAAGAATGGCGTTTATGACTGAAGGCGGATTTATTGACAAGGCCCAAACTACATCTCTTGAAATTGAAATACCTAAAGAGGTTGTCCTGTATTCAATTAATGGTCCGCTTTTTTTTGGAGCTGCTGAACGTGCGATTGGCTCTCTCCGAACACTAGGGAAGGAAATCAAAGTCGTCGTTTTTTTGCTTGAGGACGTAATGGTCGCCGACATGACAGGACTTGTTGCTATGGAAGGTGTTATCAGTGAACTTAAGTATCATGGCATCAAAGCAATTTTGGTGGGAACTCAACCTAAGGTCAAAGAGCTATTCGTCAAAGGTGGCTTGAAACCAATGCTGGGTGTCATTGACTATGCTGACGACATTCAAAAGGCGTTGCAAATGGTCGGAGCAAGTTGGGAAAAATATCAACGCAGACAGGATATTGGTCCAATACGAATCAGGCCACTGCACAGGCAACGCGCGAGCGAGGCTGCAGCCGAAAGTTCTGACAATGACTTGAGCTAGGGGGCTGCGACATTTTCATTTCGATGTTTCGCAGCGACCTGACAGTGTAACAATCACTTTTTGTGTTGAGTGTGAGGGATTTTATCCCTGATGATTCAGATGTATGGCTGTATGTGGACTTCTTCGATCACTTGCACCTTGAAGATTCTTACTCTGTCTATGTAAGCCAGGGTAAAGAATGCATTGAGCCAAAACTCATGCGTCGATCAATCTTTTATGGTCTAACGCATGGCATGGTCAGTAGAAGAAAATTCGGCGAAGCTTGTCATATCGGTTGAGGTGCTTCAATTGAATGACTTACACACTTCCAAAGATTGCGCCAATGCCAGCGGTGATAACCATCGCAAGCGCTCCCCAAAAACAAACGCGTAGGGCAGCCTTCCAGATTGGTGCGCCACCGACTTTAGCTGCTAGGATGCCAAGTAGGGCCACGGGTAGCAGCCGCCCAGCTGCGAAAAAGTAACGTAAGATATTGTACGCAGAGTTTTTGCTTGGAAGGCTTGAAGGAGCTGAGTTTAGACAAAACGACATAAAGAAAGACGCAGAGATTGTACGCAGTGTTTTGGCCTAA
>JBGSTF010000236.1:0-3854 GCA_041736645.1 Oligoflexus sp.
TAGGAAAAGGAATACACGGCCCATAAGTCGTTTTCAAACGAGCCATTCCACTGCTTGCTCTGCTGCAGCCGCAAAAGATTGGTTTTCTTCAGCTAGCTTTGGACTTTCAGATCGATACTTGGTTACCTCCGCGGCAGACAACTTTGCCAGAGTCTCGAGCTCAGAGTCTGGAGCAGAGATCGTCAGCTACGAAGCAAAAAGTTGGGTATGGACCGCAAAAATGTCACCTAACGGTCAGTTTTTCGCGAATATGAACTGGGATAACCAGCTCGTTATTCAAAAGGCCATAGGGAGTTTCAGTGATGGACCGGCTCCATTTGAAGTCTTCGCCGCAATTGACCTTCAAACTACAGGTGAAAATCTGGTATTCTCTAAAGATTCTAGATATCTCTCGTTTAGCTTGTGGGACGGTGAAACTTATGTGGTCAATCTTGCTACAAAGCAATCGATACAGTTATCTTGTGTGAAATCGGACTATTCATCTCCAACCGTATTTTCTGAAGATGGGGAATATGTTGCTGTGGGTCAAGATAACCACGCTGTCGTTTATCGGTCACGAGACGGGAAGCCGATTCAAATGATTCAACACTCGGATCGCGTTACTTCAGTTGGTTTCGCTGGCGATTCTATTATTTCAGCTGGCTGGGATGGTAAGATCAAGATCAATACACTTGGTCTTGACCAAAAAGCAAACTGTACCTTTGCGCGGTAAATGAAATATTTCATCCATTCATAGGCTGACTCATGACCAATCGCATTAATAAGAGTATCGTGGCAGCAATTTCTACATCTCTCATCGTGTTGGCAATCACACTCGTGGTTCGATCGCAAATAAAAATGCATCCGCATTTCCCCTCTATGGCCTTCAAGCAAGGGGAAATCGAGCACAATTCTGGGAAAGCATTTGCAGTCGACTATTACCAGTGGTCGGATTCAAACGGCTTACAGCGGAAGATGAGCCTTGTCAAAAATGATGCGTTGGATCCCACAGGAAACTATGGCGGTTATATTCGATCTTTTGAGTACTATGCTGGAAAAGAACTTCGTGCTTGCACGGGTTCGTCAAACGACGATCCTGGCTTTGGATTTCTTGTGAATCACTACAATAATTCCCAGGGAGACAATCATTGGATCACAAGCTTAAACTTTCCTGGTTCGTACAGCTATAAGTTTCATGGACTCCATCATGCAATCCATGAATACAAATGGTCTATGAACATCGATGGCGAACCAATTGAAGCTACAGTTCATTGGTTTCTCGCCGATGGCATTGATAATCCTATATTCGCGATTACTTATGATCTTTCTCAAGCCAAGCCAAATAGCATCAACGCTGATTCAAGGTCACCCTATGGGGATCTCGGCTGGGACGGAGATAAAAAATCCTTAGTCTCTGGTGTTGCCTGGGGTGACCGATTCAAATTTAAGTCGACCAGCAAATCCTTGAGTTTGAAGAGTTCATGGGACTATAGTGAAGAAAACTTGATTCCATTCGCACAGATGTGGTCAAATTCGGCAGACGCAGAAATGGGGATCGTTCAAACCCAATCCTGGAAACAACATGATGGTGGAGGGTATTGGTTCTATAATTCTTGGGGGCAAAAATCTGAAGGCCCGATGCCCGAAGCCTGGAACTGGACTTACCAGCTCAACCAGTACCAACTTGATTCAGATCCGACATCTAAAAGATTGGCTTGGGGTTCTAATTACGGAGCCTTAGGACAGATTGAGTACAATGCCTATGGGGATGACAAAAAACTCTCGGGCTACCCATATCAGAGTTACTCCACATACGTTGTGCTTGGCAAACATTCAAAATCAGCAGTAGCGCAGCAAGTCAAACAACTTGAAAACATGCTTTCAGTCGATATCGAAGGTCACAATATTGAACCAGTCAGAGCCGGATACGCTGGAGTCGGCAGGACCGACAAAATCGAGTTCCATCCACGAGGATGGAATCACGTATACGGTGTTTGGGAATTGGAGCAAAGTCGTCTTGGCCCTTTTTCGTTCGATTTCAAGATTAATGATGGAACGATATTAAACCCTATCTTCAGAGTCAATTTAGCGCAAAAGTCCAAAATCTATTCAATTTCTTTGGACGGAACTATCCTGCTGCCTGAAAAAGATTATCTAGTTAGTATGGACGATTCTTCCACCGTAGTCTGGGTGACTTTGATTGGAAAATTTTCAGGATCCTCTCGTATCTCTGCAATTCTTCAATAAAGGGATTTCAGTCGTCTATCCAAAGTATTTTGCAGAAATCGGTAAATGTCTTATCGATAGCTTCATATGAAATTTACCTTAGTACTTTCCTGAATTTAACGGCATCTTATAGCCAAACGCTATCGTCGCTAAAAATCCTCCTCTAAGTCCACAGACAGCCATCGAATTCACTCCCATGAGAAGTCCACGAAGCACGACTAGCAGGACGGCTCCGAAAAACGTCGTTTCACTGTCGGTAACTCCAAATTCTTTGGGCTCATGAAACTCCGAAATTCTTTTTTGAATACTGGATACTTGCTCACCAAACAGAGCCATATTCTTCCAGGATCGCCCCTTAGTCGCCGTCTCGAGAGCCGCTTGAGCCTGTTTGAGCGCTTCACGCATTTCGGATCTGGTCGCAGAGGGACCAGGGGCCTGCCGAACTGATTCCTTTAGCTGATTTCTTGATTGGTAAAAGACGTCAAATGAAAGGGACGAAACGATGTATCCGAAGAGCAGTGCATAAATTCCGATACGCATCCAGTTCGAAATTCCCTGGCACCTGATTGCGACCAGATAGAGAAGCGACAATTCACAAGCAATCGCCAGGGGCACCGCTAGCTCTGGAAAAATATCGTGGGCACGATAAAAGCCGATTTGCATCGCGGTCAGGATTGAAGTAAGGCCAGTGATGAAAAGGACCTGAAAAAAGAGCGCTGGGCTGGATAGAATCCAAAGTAAGCCCCTCAACCATGCTGAAGATTCAGTCTGCGATGCCATCTTTTCAGTGTGCTGACCTTGAATTCTTAGGTCTGCTGGCAGCTTTTCCGACTCACTTTCCATAGAAGGGGTGCTTTCAGCTGCTAAATACAATTTTTCATCCTGCAAGTTTGCTGGCTCTGGAACACCTTCCTTTTGCGACATAGAGCTAGTAACCCGAAGATCCTGACTAACTACGGTGACTTCATATTGCTGGTATAGGTCCAGACCATGAGTGAACCCAAACCTAGAAGACCAAGAGTCATCTGGAATGAGCTTCACCACCGCAGGCTCCGCTATTACCGGCGCTTTGGAATCGGGCACGAGACTTAATGGTTCGACGGTCTTCGCAGCATCACCCGGAGCCTTCTCCTCCCGCTTTTTTTGCATATGATACCGCTCCCGAGCCCGGTTTTTAATCACCTCCCGATTGCACTGGTAGTATTCGCGGTTCTTATACTTCTTTTCGGTGCTGGTCATGCCTTGGCCTCCTCTTTCTGATACTTCACATATAGGTTTAAGCACGTCGAGAAATTGCAGCGAGAAATCGCGAGCAAAATCGTTTTGAGCCGCTCCTTGGATTTATCTGGAATTTCAGAATCCAGGCGCCGCTTAATCTCGGACGTCAGCTGCGCTTCGTTTTTGGGCAACACCGGCTCTGGAGGAAGGTCCAGCCTCTGGCGAGCAGCACCGAGCGAGTCGCCAAAAAGCTGGCGAACGACCGCATCGGACGAATGGGCAAAGTGTTGTGATTTTCGAGAAAGGAGTCCCGGGAGCTCTTTTACAATTGTCTCAATATCGCACTCAGAGCCGGCACTTTCAAAAGCCCTACCAGCGGCATGCTTTATCTCATTTCGATTCTTCACGGCGAAATCAAAGCCCTTGAAGAG
>JBGSTF010000243.1:0-2623 GCA_041736645.1 Oligoflexus sp.
CTAGGATTCTACGACGGAGGCTAAAGTTTGGCTGAAAAGTGAGAAGCTCTGAACTCCGCTTTAAGAATTCTTCGGGCTCATCTATCTTCAGCAATAGCAGAGCATCCTGATACTCCATTTCCAGTAACTTTCCCGGCTCAGAGCTATTCAGTGCCTGCAGATAGTATTGATGTGCTAGCTCTGGAATGTCTTCGAATTCAAGATCCGAAATCGTGATATCTGACAATGGTTGGCGATTCTTGAGCGATGCAATGACCTCTTCAAGATTCCATTTTTCAGGAGAATCTGTGACTGCGAGCAGGCTGCCCGGGACACTAACGCAGAGGATGAAGACAACCCGAGTCAGATTCCAAATTGAGCTTTTGGGAGTTTTCATAATCAAAGAGTCCAGACCTACGGAATTGCTCTACTTAGACAATCGTTCGGCATAGGAGCGCATCGGCTTAAGGCGATTTTTTTTGGGTAGGAAGTCCATAGGTCAATGATGAAAATGAAAAAATAGCCTAATTCATCAGTTGTTTTAGACATAGGATAGGGAACTTAACTCGTCGTCCTCAGTGTGCAAGCGCGTGAGAAAATCATACACTAAGCTGTACGCTACAGATCCTCACGCGCTGCGCGCTGAGGATAATGGAATGGACCCGCCGGTCTTGGCTAGAGGCTTCAAATGAGCCAGAATGCGGGTGTTAAGCAAGCATTCAAAAAACCAATTCTCGGGGGTCCACATGTCTGATTGTAATTTTATTGGTGTCGATTTGGCAAAGAGTTCTTTTCAGATTCACAACGCTTCTCGGACGGGCAAAGTTTTGTCTCGAAAACAGGTTAATCGAGTTAAATTTTCGGAGTTGCTGGCTACGACGCAAAAATCCACAATTTTTATGGAAGCATGTGCTGGTGCGCATTTCTGGGCGAGGAAAGGTCAAGCTTTCGGTCATACCGTTAAACTCATTGCACCTCAGTATGTAAAGCCATTTGTCAAACGGCAGAAAAGCGATGCCGCCGATGCGGAGGCGATCTGCGAAGCCGGAATGCGAGAAAATATGTTTTTTGTACCGGTAAAGACTATTGCTCAGCAAGATCTCCAGGCGTTGCACCGTATCCGCGACATGCAAGTTGGAAATCGGACAGCTTTATATAATCAAATTCGTGGCATTCTTCTCGAGTACGGCATAGCGATTCCAAAATCGATGAGTGCGTTAAGAAAAAAACTTTCTGAAATTTCATTGGGTAAGGACGGAGACGGCAAAAGCGATCTCAGCCCAATGATGCGGAATGAAATGCTCTTACAGTGGGAAGAAGTCCAAAGAATCGATGCAAAAGTCGATGAATACGACCGGAAAATCAGGACCTATGCGACCGACGACGATCGATGCCAAAGGCTAATGAAAGTGCCAGGAATCGGACCGATTACAGCGACAGCGATCGTGGCAGCAGTCGGGAACGCATCAGAATTTCGGAATAGCCGCCAATTTTCAGCATGGCTTGGCTTGGTTCCCAGGCAGCATTCCACTGGAGGAAAGACGCGATTAATGGGTATGAGTAAGCAAGGGAATAAACATCTGCGCACGCTTCTGATTCATGGAGGTCGTGCTGTGATGATGAATACAGGGAAAAAGAAGGACCCGAGAAGTCTTTGGGCCGAAGAACTAAAGAAGAAAGTGGGCATGAACAAGGCCTCGGTAGCGATGGCAAATAAAAACGCGAGAACGGTATGGGCGCTGCTTGTTAAACAAAGTGAATATAAGTCAAATTATCGAACCACCTTAGCAAGCTAACTGATTAATCGACAACTTACTAAAGGAGCAAATCCAGTCGCACGAACGCAGGGGATAAAGCATTGATGGCAAGGAAAGGTCAGACCAGCTTTCGCAAAACCCGATAACGTCATAGGCCACCAAACTGGTAGGTCATGAGGATGCAAGGGAGCGAAAGAGCGGATTCCATCAGGGCCAGAGACATAGATCTCATTAACAGGCCGGATATATGACAGCAGTCGAACCCTACTAATGCCAAAAAATGCAAAGTATCCCTTGATCAAGCGGCGGGTCCATATATGACGGCACGCTAAGCGATGAGGAGGGGCCTAGCAAGAAAGTCATCCCCAACGAGCGCAGCGAGTGTGGGGATCTGTTCGATTTAGACGGAAAACACGGTACAAATCCTCACGCGCGGCGCGCTGAGGATGACGGAGCGATAAGCGCTGAAGACGAGGGGAGCCCTCCAGCGCCTCCTATCCTTCTTCGACGGGTTTCGCTTGAAACCAGCTCTTGCAATACCTAGAAGTTGTCTGAACGGGATGGGTCAGTGCTTCCAAAGCAGCTCGGCTAGCGGGAAGCCACTTCTCCGCTATATCTCGAAGGCGCCCATGTCTTAAACTTGCGTACGTTTTACCCGCGACGCCAGCACTTGCCAGCAAGGTCCAACCAGACCACTCGGCACTATCAATGGCAAACAGCATAGCCGTCAACGTGAATACCGTGCGCATCACATAACTTTTTAAGTGACTGCGACCGGTGATGAGTGATGCTTCGGCCAAAGCCTGCTCTTTCGCAGCGGCCTGCAGAACTCTCTTCTGCCTGGCCTCCGCGTTTCGCAGCTTCTCAAACAGCGGATCGACTGCCTC
>JBGSTF010000281.1:0-16959 GCA_041736645.1 Oligoflexus sp.
AATCCCGGGGCTTGGCAGAAGTCTTGCTGGTGAATCCGTTGAGTCAGACCATCCTTACTCTGGGATCGATCGTAGCGTTCGATTACGAAGAGTGGGTGGCGCCCCGGAAGAACAAAACAGGCTGGCACGAGCAGACCCACGGCGCGTGCCAATTCCATGCAGTAGTATTCATTGTATACGGATTCTTTAATTCCTGAATGCTGGATTGGGGGCTTAATGATGTGCGTTGTCGCCCCCCCTTGCGTCGGAAGAAAGAAGCGCCCCTCCTTATAAATCGCTGCAAACTTGTCCTGAGCGCCCGCGAGAGACAAATAGCCTGGATTCATCGAGGAAATTGCGTCGGCTACCGATTCTTTTGCATCGATGGCTTCGTAGACCTGAGTCATATCGAGTTCGATCATCTGATTTAGGTCGAGGTTTGGAATGCCTCCAGACTGGCTGCTGAGCACGATGGCACCTGCACAGTCGCGCCCGTACTTGTCTAAAAACTCCATAACGCCGCTTATGTTCTGATGGCGTTCGATAGCATCCTTTATAGTTCCTTCGGGCAGCAAATTTTCAAAAAACGACAGTGACAGGCGGTTACCATAGCTTGTTTCTTGAAGCGGCAGAGCGAGGCTCAGTGCAAAAGCTTTAGGATTCTTTCGCCAAGCGTCGTCATATTCGAAATGGAAGACGAGGTCTTCGTCCTGGGAGAGACGCCCCACCAGCTGCTGCTCGTAAAATGCGTAAAGTATTCTCATCAGTCGGCCATATCCAGGACTATGGTGAAACCCAGGAGCTTTGACATTTTCAACAAAGTCGAAAGTTTCACATCTGAGTCACCTAGCTCGATGCGGCTAATGCCATTGTGAGAGAGATCACAGAAATCCGCGAGTTGCTTTTGCGTAATATCCAACTCTTTCCGGCGGCTCTTGAGTGTGTCCGCAAGGTCCTGAAGGCTTAAGATGGGTCTATTCTTCATACTGGACTCCTGGATTCTCACTACAATGAGAATATCATGCCCTTATGACTTTTCCCAGTTTATATTCTCACTGCAATGAGAATTTCATCGATTCCTTTCATTTAGCTGGAAAATTCTTACTGTAGTGAGAATACCCGCAACTGCTCCGGACGCAGGACGCTGAAGGTACGATGACCACCGCACCAAGATATAGTTCACACAAAAGCTATTTATTCAGTAATTTTAGCAAGATAAGATGGAAATTAGTTCGTCAAAAAAGCGGACCCGACTGGACAGTTTTAGAACTGCGTTGGTGGAGTATGGAGCGGATCTAATTGCCTGACATCATGATAAAAAATCAAACTGATTCGATTCCATTCTGCGCCTTGCTGCTCCATTCCGGTCCCGCAGATCGCAACTCAGAGAAAGACCTTAACCGGGAGTTCTTAGCAGGTCCTTCTGAATGGAATTGACCAATGACGGGCTATCACTTCACTCAAGCTAGCCGCCCACCAAGAATATTGATTGGCCACATTTCAGTCTGATCATTGATCTGATAGTAGAGAAATCTCAGTCGTTTTGTCAGCTCTTTGAGCTTGCTAAAAGCGCTCTCAAAGTCCTCGCTAAAAGCTATGATCTCTATTTTCATGGTTTGATTTGTAAATATCCAAGGGACGGACGACTTTGAATTGATAGCTGCCAGAATAGCCATCTCGCCATCAATATTTATTGGGTATCGACTAACTGTGGAATCGATATCTAGCAACTCAAGCGCCGAGATAAAAGCGTCAATCTCACCAAAATAACTAATGGGTTCATCTCCAAAATGTTCGGGATGTTGATTTAAGAAATTTTCAACAGGTCTAGCTTTGTTGGCAAGCGCGATCAAATCGTGAATTGATATCTTGTTTAGCCAGCTTCTTTTGATCTCATGCCCATCAAACTTTCTTCTGCAGATTATCAAGAACTTCAAGAGCAGCTCGATAGATAGCCTTGCGCAATAGACAGCAGGCTGAATTCTTGATGCGTTGCCTATTGAAGTATCTTCAAGAATACTTTTCAGGCAGTCTTCGCAGGTATTCTTATACGACTCTGCATACGACTCAAAAGCATGAAATTCGCTGAGAAAAGAACACCAGCCATATTCGTTCCAATATTGAGTCATCTCCATGTCCTATTTGATTGACCTATCTTTAGAGTATACCCTAGAACATAAAACGGCGGACCCGATGAAGGACCGCCGCGAGAAGTGGTGTCTATTGCATTAACTTGAGCTTGGTGAACGTCTCTTTCGAGTTCTCGCATGATATCTGGAAGGTTTCCTGCTGCCCCGTCTGACCCATATTCAGAGCCGGGTCAGATTCGTACAGGTATATCGTTCGCTTTACGCCATCCTTATTGGACTCGCATTTTGCCAGACCGAGAGTCGGGCAACCGCCGTCCAGAAAACTCCCCTCAATCTGAGAGCAATGCCCTTTGTCGAAGTTGTAAAGAGTCGGACCGCCCACGGCTTGGCCGGTGATGCACTGCTTGCCATAGGACGAAGGCCCTTCGGTATTGGGTGGACAGGATCGCACCGTAGTACACACAGCCAAGAGAGCCCAGGGAACGGCTTTCTTCTACCACCCAAAGACCAGATCGGTCATCAGTCCTCTGCATAGTCTTCAATTTTGTCGACTCTGTACCGCTGCCTTAGAATTTGCCGTATATTCGTTTCAATTCCAGGCAATTCCTCTGTTACATACTGCCAGATAATTTCTGGGTTTATTGAAAAGTAGTCATGTGAAGAGCGGTTGCGTATAGCTTTCATCTCAGCCCAAGGTATATTGCTGAATTTAGCCATGACATTGTCGGGATCGTCCTTCTGAAGCTGAGCAACTTGCTCACCGAGTAGATCGATCTGCTTGTGAATGGCATCATAGTCCTGCGCTCGTTTTAGAAACTCTTCTCTTTTAGTTTCAGCCAGATACTTGGAAATTCGCATGCTATGCTGCACGATTCTTATCAGACTGCCATGTGATCCACGCTTATTTTTTGACATCAATCATATCCTTCTCCGCTGCAGCTTTTATACCTGGATCCATTTCTGACTCAAGTACCAAATCGATTTCCTTCTTTCCAACTACGTTTTGAAATATTTTTTCAAGTTGGACTATCTCCTTGAATGAGAGAACCCTACCAGGTGTTAGTAGAATATCCACGTCAGAATCTGGTCGAGCCTCTCCTCGGGAATAGGATCCGAAAAGTCGAACCCTTTGAATGTCATACTTTTGCTTGATCGCTACGCTGATAGAGCGAAGTCTTTCCATCAAATCTTCGCGCGAAATGGCTGCATCGGAATGCGATCCAATACTTGTATCTTCCGCTACATGAATGGTGAGTGCGAAATAAGCCAGAATTCTTTTGAGAGCACCGACGTTCACATTTTCTTCTCGGCCCTGTTCGATCTCACGGATGGCTTTCAAAGAAACACCTGCCAGCTCACCCATCTGTTTTTGGGTAAGACCTGCTTCAGCACGTTTTTCCTTGAGAATGGCTCCGATATGACTGTAAGTAGTTGAATTTCTGGGGAGAATTCGATGATTTAAGTTTTTCATTTTTCTCGGCCTCTATTATACCTATTAGGTATAATAGACTAATTTAATCGCCTTCTATTATACCCAATAGGTATAATAGAAGTTTAGTCTCAGCTTTTCAAGTCTTCTATTATACCAAATAGGTATAATAGAAAAAAAACGGAGACAATGCTGGTTCTGTGCGCCTTCAATTCCCACCGAGATAATAGTTGTTCTTGTCGCGGCCCATTACCTATCCCCCGAAGGAAATAGTGGTCTGAGCGATCCTCTCTTGAAGAAAACGATCACGATCGCTTTCAGAAAGAACGCATCAAAGCGGTGGAGAAATACGAGGCTGCAAACGCGGTGATGACAGACATGGTCTGGCAAAAATCGTTTTCGAACTCGCTACCAACGCGGCTTCATTGTGGAAAACGCGCGATGCAGTCGAACGACTCTATTTCATAAAAAAGGTACTTTCGAACCCAACTTTGGACGGCCAAACTCTGCAATATGATTTGAAGAAGCCATTTGCCGAACTGAACGAAATGAAGGGAAATGTAGAGTGGCGGACTCGACAGGAATCGAACCTGTATCACCGGCTTCGGAGGCCAGCATTCTATCCATTAAACTACGAGTCCACTTAGCCAATCAGACGCAGACGAGGGATCTGTCTGGGTCCCTTGAGAGCCCCCAAATTAAAAGATTGGCGTTTTTTGTCAACGGATTATTGGCTCAAGCTAGGACCTCAAACGGTACGCTGGGAAAACTCCAAGGTGGCGTGATAAGATGTCAAAAACCCCCTGGGAGTCAAATATGCCAAATGCGCGGATCGAAAAGCTCGATACGTCCAAGATCGCTCTTATCATGTCGGTCGCGCTTGATGAATTTGCCCGTCATCGCTATCGAGAGGCTTCTTTCAACAACATCATCAAAGCAAGTCAGATGGCCAAGGGCACGATGTACTACTATTTCAGCTCCAAGGAGGATCTTTTCCTCACGCTCTATAAAGCAACTGTCCGAGAATTCAATCGCATCCTGCCACTGACCAGACAGATTCCTCGACAAAAACAAAGCTACCTGCAGGCGACCCAGGCTCTGCTGGAAGGTTTGGAACAGATTCTTCTGACGAAACCCGCCATAAGTCAGTTTGTGTTGAATTTCCTCGTTGGCGGTGAACAGCAGGACGAACACCCGGCCCGCGATGCAGCTTTAGCTGTGGATTCCTGGCTAAGACAGTGGATTTCCCAAGGCCAAAGCCTCACCGTGATTCGGACCGACGTCCCAGCGGAACAACTTTCCGCGCTATGCTGGGGCGTGTGGCAGGCCATTCACCCATTGCGAACAACGCCGAGCGGCGATCAAACCTTGCTTCTTCTGGATGTGTTGCAACGCATCCTTCGACCAGATGTTTCCCTGGAATCGCAGGAGACTATGCCCCATCACCCGAGCGAGACTTTAGAATCTATCCCAGACTTAAATTTCTGACCTGCCTAAATGGACAGCAGGGTCTCGGCTTTTCTTGGCCAGCTTCGCGACCGTTGCCCTACTCTTCGAGAGTGATTATAGTGGACATCGTATGTTCCCCTAGCTGATGGAAAGCGACCGTATGCAAGCCTATCTCGACCTCCTGAAAACCGTCCTGGAACAAGGCGTATCGCGCCCTGATCGAACAGGCACTGGGACCCGAAGCATCTTTGGCTATCAACTCCGCTGCGATCTTGGTCAGGGCTTCCCTCTGCTTACGAGCAAAAAGGTCCATTTGAAATCGGTTATTCACGAACTGCTCTGGTTTCTGAAAGGGGACACGAATGTCGCGTATCTTCGAGACAACGGAGTTTCGATCTGGAATGAATGGGCCGATGAACAAGGTGAACTGGGTCGAGTGTATGGAGCCCAGTGGCGATCATGGCAAGCGCATGACGGACGGACCATCGATCAAATGAGTTTGGTTATGGACAACCTGAAGCGGGATCCTTACTCAAGGCGGCATTTGGTTGTTGCCTATAATCCTGGAGAATTGGACGCCATGGCTTTGCCGCCATGCCATGCCTTTTTTCAGTTCTATGTTTCGGCAGGAAAACTCTCCTGCCAACTCTACCAAAGAAGTGCTGATGTCTTCTTAGGCGTCCCTTTCAATATCGCCAGCTATGCACTTCTTACGATGATGATGGCGCAAGTGCTCGATCTTCAACCGGGAGATTTCGTGCATACTTTTGGCGACGTTCACCTCTATAATAATCACGAGGAGCAAGCTCGATTGCAGCTGAGCCGAAGCCCTCGGCCACTCCCGACCATGCGCATCAATCCGGCCGTACGCGAACTCTTTGCCTTTCAATATGAAGACTTCACGCTCGAGAACTACGATCCTCATCCCGGGATCAAAGCACCGGTGGCTATATGAAATTTTCGCATATCGTAGCTTGCTCTAAAAATCGAGTGATCGGTCTACAGGGACGATTGCCCTGGCATCTCCCAGAAGATCTGAAGCTGTTCAAAAAGCTCACGTCAGGACACGTCGTCATCATGGGACGAAAGACTTACCAATCCATTGGCAAACCTTTACCGAACCGACTCTGCATTGTTGTTTCGCAGCAGAATCTGGATCTGCACGGGGAGGTCCGACTCGCCTCCAGTTTGGAGGAAGCCATTGACTTAGCCACGGCGGTGGAAGGTCCCTGGGGCCACGAGACCTTTATCATTGGTGGAGGACAAATCTACGCCCAATCGCTGCCTATCGTCGATTGTATCTACATGAGCGAAGTCCCCTTTGAAGTGCAAGGCGATACCTACTATCCAGAAATCGACCTGACATGCCTTGCTCTTAAGAGCCAGGAATTGATCGAGGGCGAAACTCCCTTTACTTTCAAAATCTATGAACGCATCCCACAGGTTCGTCCAGAGAGCTGAGACGGCTTTGCATGAGGTGATCGATGCCGGGAAAGTTCTTCCTTGCCAAGCAGCCTTTGCCTCAGCGAAGGCTTGTCCATTGGAATATCAAAGAGCTTGATTCAAGAAAGCTGACGTTACCCGAGAGTCAGCAGGTCAACGCTGCCGCTCAGATTCTCAGCGAGCTGCAGCCCGACTTTCTTTCTCTCAATGAAATTCATTATGATAGGCTTCGCGCAAAAACTTTGGGTCGCGATAATCTGCAAGATTTTCTGGAGCGCTGGGACCGGGGAAGACATCTTTCTTCGCTGTGCTTTGCACCCAGCAATACTGGACTTCGCAGCCTTCCAGACGAAAATGGCCATTACCTGCAGCAGCTGCCCGATCGCAAGGATCCAAGACAGAAACTCATCGATCGTAGTAATTTCGGGCTATTTCCCGGGCAGTACGCTACGGGCTTTGCCGCTCATGTTCCGCTGCAAAAAAATTTGATCGTGCAAGATCTTCTCTGGCGCGAATGGCAACCTGAACGCGACCTATCCCACTTCGAATTCGGCACGTTGAAGGCTGACGAGATCGAACTCTTCGATAAAAGTTTGTGTGTCAGCTGGCTGGAAGTGGATGGCAAAAGTTTGGCCTTTGTTTGCCTGCACGCAGTACCTGCTTTCGCTTTCGGCCAGACCAAGAGTCCCAACGCCGCCCGCAATGAGGCCCAACTGCAGTTTCTCCAATGGTTCTTATTTGGCGAACCCGCTCCGTCTCAAACTATCGTCAAAGATTTATCTAGCAAAGGCATCGTCCCTTTAGCCAAATCTCAGGCTTTTATTGCCACCGGTGATTTCAATAGCCCCTTGCGCGATCCTCGATATCCCGGCGGTGGGATTATCGAACAGATGCTCAAGCATCCAAGGGTGCATAATCGCATGGCAATGATTCCTCCTCAAGATCTTGAAGCAGGCCCGCGACTGCAGCCTACGACAAGCTTTTTTTCGGAAGGCTGGGACTATAGTTATCTACCCACTCAGCTTGATTACATGATTGTTTCGAAGGAATTGAATATTCATCGCCTGGACGTAATCTTTGCCGCTGCAGATCGACAAATTCATGCCCTCCGCGACCCAGACGATGAGCTAACCCCTCTGCTGTCAGCTTTACAAAAGCCTGGCCGCCTTGTGTCCATTCAAAACGCCCGCGCCATGGGACGCCCCGATCAGGTCGCGGTCGTTTCAGTGCTGGAAGATTTTGCTAGGTTGAGAGCGGCAAGTGATCACTTGCCCCTGGTTTTGGACTTTAGCTGGAGTGAATCTTAACCCACTCGCTCTTACAGCTCACAAAAAACCGGTCTATACACAACCTGCCCGTGGGCAGTATGCTGGGCATCGAAGGTGACAGTGAGAAGGTCTCCAACGCGAATAATACGCGTTGAAACGATATCATCGCGCTTCAGCCAGGTCATACCTCCATAAAGATCCGGCCGGCCATCTTTATCAATGAATATGCAGCACACAGTGGAACCTTTTATATCCAATATCTTAGCCATCGTACCAAGATCTGGAGCAATCTCCGCCATCAAGAGCCCTCCTCTGCCATGCTTGTCGGCAGAGAAGGTCCATCGCTCAAGTGAAGTAGGCAAGTCGCTGAATTCCAAGTCGATGATCCCTATCATTCTTTTAGCGAAGAGCGATCATCTCTTACCTTTGGGATAAGTTCTTGCTGAGTTCAGCACAGCCTGTGAC
Organism: Oligoflexus sp.; assembly: GCA_041736645.1. Lineage (GTDB taxonomy): Bacteria > Bdellovibrionota_B > Oligoflexia > Oligoflexales > Oligoflexaceae > Oligoflexus. The sequence goes on from JBGSTF010000281.1 coordinate 8,124, forward strand.
GATCCGCGCTTTAAATACATTATAAGTAATTAATATTAAATACTTATTTGGGAAAGAGCAGGCCCGTTTCAGCCAGCAATTTCTCACAGTCATAGTCACCCTTGAGGCGAGCAAAAAGGACATTCGATTTGCTCGCGTCAGGATCAACCGTGATTGCAACTTTACCTTTCAGAATAGCTGACGAAGCATCAATGATCGATTGTTCGCCCTGATCCTTATACAGTCCCGAGAGTACACCCGAGGCATCAAGACTGCCGTTCCAGGAATTTTTCAATCGCTGCACCAGATAGATTTCACCCGTAACCAATTTCCCTGAAACCTTGACTGTCACACCGGGGTGACCATCGGCATCTTGATCCCAAACCCGGGCATCATCGATGGTCGTTGGTAGAGCTTCCTTCTCAGCATCGATCAGTTTCGCTCCCAAGGCGACGGCCACCGGATCCTTAGCGAAGGCAACCGTGTTCGCCTCCTGCCAAATGCGGAATGGGGCCGTTTGAACCTCGATCGACTGAGTCAAAGCATCTGGAACAGTTTGCAGCACAGGACTACTGCTGGTGATATCAATGTGACAAGCGCGCTCGGTGATCGCCAGACCCTCGCCTGAACGTACGATAGAAGCCAAACTGTAGGTCGACGATAGGGATGAGGTATTGCCTAATATGGGCAGCTTTTGAATGGTCGCAAGGCGAGTTCGGACAGCATATGTTCCCATTACTTTGCTCGCCAAATCATCGTCAACAGCAGAACCTGGCAACGCTTGCAGCTTAGCAATACTACCTAGGCCTGATGTACGATGCACTGATCCGCAGGCACTCACAACAATCAGCAGCGCACCGAATGTACTCTTTTGCATGAACGATCCCCCTCTTTCATTTTCAATCACGTCAATACAATTCCCTAAAAAATAGGGCCTTCCGACAATGTCCGCCAGTATACGCAGACCTATCTGTTGTTTGTCAAGACAGGGAACATCCCCAAGGCTACAGCAATTTTTAATAGGAATTGTGCTTCATTCGGAAGGGTGATCAAAATCGACGACGAATGGAGAGACGAGAGCACAAACCCATTTATGATTCATCCGTAAGAAATGAACTGCGATTTACGACCGATAAATAAGGGCGTTTTGTTGCATAGAGCAGAAGGCAACGATGGCCTCCGGTTTGTCTCCCATCTTTGGTTTTTCAAGTTTCAGACGATCCCTATCGTGCTGTTTTATAAGCCTATTTCTATGCATAGCCACAGGTCCTGCCGTCGCCTCCTGGGAGGTGGATGACAGCACTCAAGACATCAGTGATGCTTTTCAAGTTTTGGTAGATCCCAATGGGGACAACTACAGCCTGGATAAAGTTCTGTTCGATATACTTCCCGGTAAGATTCCGCAATTGAATTGGGAACCCAATCGCAAATCTTGGGGTTACGGCACGCAAACCCTTTGGCTCCATGCTGCAGTCCACAATCCTAGCAAAGATGCCGTTCACCGAGTCTTGGCCCTTCGGTACTCGTGTCCAAGCGAAGTCACCTATCATCTGCTGACTCAGGACGGCACTCTCATCAGAACCATCCAAGCTGGTACCTTTTCCCCAATTGAAGGTCGCGACCTGAAGCTCAATATCGTCGGCATCTATCTCGATATTCCGGCGGAATCAACCATTTTAGTCGTCGTCCAGCAGAGGTCAAAGAGCCTTTTGGATACCCACTATGACCTGCGTTTGCTCCAGGATCATCAGCAGATGGAATGGATTTACCTAGCCGCCTACGGGCTCTATTTCGGGCTCGCACTAGCCCTCTTTGTTCATAATTTAAGCCTCTTCGTATCGGTGTACGATCGCGTTTACTTGGCTTATTTGGCCTTTGTTTTATGCATGTCGGCGACTATGCTTTTTTCATCAGCTTACTATGCTCTGTTCTGGTATCGAATGCCGGCGGTCCTTCACAACATGCCCTATGCGACCCCTGCGTTTTCCAATATCGGAGCAGCATTATTCGCCAGTGCCTTTCTAAGGCTCAGGCTAGCGGATTCAAAATGGGCAAGGGCCATATGGCTCGTTGCTGGGCTCAGCTTTTTAGCAGCCCTCGCCAATGTCTATCAACCTGAGTTTGCCGCTCCATTAAATCCATTTCTCAATATTTTCATGGCAATTTTGAGCGTTTCCGCTTGTATCTCTTGCATTGTGCGCGGTGAGCGCTACGCTTGGTTTTTGCTGGGAGCCATCCTCTGCCCAGTGCTGTCAGTTGCCTCCTACTATCTGGGCAACCACCTCTTCAAAGTCTCTATCCCATCCGAGATTATGACAATTGCCTTTGCTCTGGAAATGATTCTTATGTCTGTTGGACTCTCGCATCGCATCTACGTCTTAAAAAGACGCCAGCGAAAGTTCAAACAAGAGCAAGCTGAGCTTCTGCAAAATTCAAAGATGCGAGCCTTGAACAATATGGCTTCGGGCGTGGCTCATGAGGTCAACAATCCTCTGATGATTATCGGCGGGTATGCGGAAGTTATCAGGCGACTGATCAAGCGCGAACCTTTGAATATTGAAAAAATCGGAGACAATGCCCAACGCATCATCACCACTGTGGATCGAATCGCCTTCATCGTCCAAGCACTCCGATCATTTGCCCATGAACAAGAGGAAACCAACCTTGAAACGCTTTGCATGCAAGACATCGTCCATCAAGGACTCGCTCTGTGTGAGTCGCGTATCCACGGCTTTGGTATTGAATTGAAATTGGATATGGAAGAACACAGTCTCTTTGTGAAAGGTAACCAGTCCGATCTCATTCAAGTGCTCTTGAGCCTCATTGATAATGCCATCCTTGCAGTAGCCGAAAGTCCCAAAAAATGGATCCATCTGACGGTACAAAACCACCAAGGGTCGTCCTCAGATATGGTGACACTCTCCTTAGAGGACAGTGGTTCCGGCATCGCTCCTGAATTTCGCTCTCAGCTCTTTCACCCCTTTTTTACGACCCGTGTGGTTGGTTCCGGAGCTGGCTTAAGTCTGAGTCGAGCCCTGGGCATTCTCACGAGTTTGCACGGAAAAATATACTTCGATGAAAACTCTGCAGTGACTCGATTTGTCATCGAATTGCCTCAAGAGATTCCCACGGAAAACTTCACAGTCAATGAAGCGATTTAGGGACCAAGCCACAGTCAGATGTCTTTGCCAAAACTAAATCCTAGAATCGGCAGAGACATCGTCTCTATCTTCTTAAGCTCATCCACTAGCTTTTTATGAACAACTCGTTCCTGTTGAATTTCTGCATCCCGCAGATTGGAGGCATTCACACTCGATGGATTGCTTGCTTCTGGATTGAGCACGCGGACCCGCGCTTCAATCTTTGAGCGCGAGGCCAATGGTTTAGCTATTCCCGAAAACACGGAGAAGAAATAGGACGAGGATTCTATATCCCAGCGATAGCCTACTGTTGATCTCAGGATTCGTTGGTCGGTTTGGGTCGAAGCTGAGACCTGGAAGAGCGTATTGGTCAGGACCGTGGTTTCAGCATCTTGTATTTCCAAGTGACTTTGCACCAAACTGTCGACTCGCAAAATCCGTGTTTCCAAGGCTAACATGAACGAGAGCGGTGAAAAAAATGGAAAGATGCGACAGCCAATCCCGGCGTGAGGCCCAAGCTGTACGCGAAAGGGAAGGACTATATCCGGACTTCTTATCACGAGCTCGTCGCGATTCACCAACTTTCGGCTTTTGATTTGAGCCTTGACTAAGATGGGAGTTGGCAGATGATAAAAGCCTGCTAAGGCCCAAAACGGATGAACTTGATACTGAAGGTCAAGGCCTATTCCTTCGGGAAAGCCTAGAGGCAAGCCCAAGGTCCAAGCTCCTTTATTCTCCGATTTTTGAGGCAAGCGAATCCCATCCGGCAGTTGATCGGAAGCCTCACCATTCTCTGGTATCAGTGGTCCCTGGGATTGCCCAAAAACTGGAGTCATGAGACCGTGCCACAGGATGACGATCAGACAGACACTGATGCCAGAGGACCCCATTCTTGTCATGGCGCCTTCCGTCTCACAACTGCCACGTTTGCAGGATGGGTCAACCAACCGGCCCCTCCCTCATCCATCAGATCCGCACAAAGGCTTTGCTGATCCATGTCCAGTCGAAAGCTTCGAGCCGATTCATTCCATTCCCCAAAGTGCTCTTGCTCCACGAGGTGGAGAATCCTACCTTCGGCAATATTTTGTGACACTGATATTCTGCGACTGAGCGATAGCTGTTGCCACACAGCATCTTGGTCACGCTGTCCAGCTCTTAGAATCATCGTCTGCAAACTTTGGCCCGCAGCGGCTACTATTCTTTGGTAGTCGATGGCAAGTGTTGCCATAGATCCTAAGTCCCCTTCTTCATAAACCTGCGGGCCGACTCTGGCCAGCAAGGTAAAGCTGTCTTGAGCAGGCGCTTCGTGAGTCTTCTGGAAACTAAACCGCACCCCTTGGTCATCATCAGCGATCCAGGATTCGGGTTCAATCTGTTCGTGAATCACCTTCCAGCGAAGATCAGAGGATTGCTTCTCCTTGGCACCATTTATCTCAAATGCCGAGGCACCATCCATACTAATTCCCAACTCAAAAAAACCAAGTTTGGACACAGCATCGACATCGGCGGGTGTTTCTGGATCCAAAGCCGGCGCTGAGGTGGGCTTTATCTTGCTGAGGAACACCGTTTCCAAAAGTCCCCTTAGATCTCCATAGTCGCTGAGATTAAAAATATCCTGCGTGGGAAAAGGCATACAGCTACCTACTTGCAGTTCTGCAAATGAGGACGCTGTATCTGATGGCAGTCGATTGGAATCCGCTTCCAGCTTCTGCCGAAAATGGCGAAACATACCCCGAATACGTTGGCGTCCATCCTGATGATAGCGCTTCAGGAGCGCATCCTTACCCATCTGTTTGATGGCGTTGAGATGGTCCAGATAGTCCTGAATTGAATTCCAAGTGGAATACGACTGATCATCGGCACTGCTTCGATAGGGAATAGTAGGCTCATACTCTGCTCTCTTGGAGGCCTGACCAACATGTATAACAATCGGTTGGCAAGCGCTTAAGAGCAAAGTCAGGATAGAGTGAATGATCACACGGTGATGCATACCCATTCCCTAGCCTCAATTCAGAGGCATTTGCAAACGTTCGTTCATTACCGAGAATGATGCAAGAAATTGGCCATAAATTCAGCTTCTTGCAATCTCTTTACAGCTCGGTAATGACTGGCAGAATAGGGGCGTCCGGCAAGAATCTAGGCCCTAAAAGCAGCCTAAACACTTGACAGGACTTACATTCTCGACAGAAAGTTCTTTTTACTGAATATCACTCAGCTTATTCCGAATACCAAGGAAACCGTGCCGCAGGAAACCGGATGCCCATACGGCGTTTAACATCGGCTATTCGTGACTTCGATCAAATTGCCTGACTCTGGGCAATTCTAGCGCCTGCCGGATAGATTTGGCTTAGTTTCTTGGAACCTTCAGGATTTTTTACCCAAATGCAAAAGACTCTGGTCTATAATGGTTATGGCTCTAAAGCCAGTTCGATCCGAAAAAGCTTTATTAATAGAGATCCAGAGGACCTTTCATGCGCCGACTCGCTTTGCTCATCGCTTGCTGCAGTCCCTGGCCATTGCTTGCAGTCAATCCTGACAAAAAAGTGAAAGAGGTCTTGGAGCCTTTTGCTATAGAAGGTTTGGCCCAAGGCAGCTCCTATCACATCAGCTACACAGGCAAGGAAAGACCTGAAATCCAGCGTTTGGTTGATGAACGGCTGGCCAGCTTCGATAAGATTTTTTCCAACTATCGCCCCGACTCTGATATCAGCCGATTCAATAATCAGAATGGTCTCGATTGGTTTAAGGTCGATGCTGACCTTGTTCGCTTGGTGGAATTGTCCCATAAAATTAGCCAACAGAGTCAGGGTGCCTTTGATATTACGGTCGGTGCGCTGCTCAAGATTTGGGGCTTTGGCCCATTCAAGACCGCCGATCATCGACTTCCCACTGATGCGCAAATAGCCGAGGCTCTCAAGGACGTAGGTTACCGGCAGCTGCTGTTTCAGAAGAGCCCACCGGCATTGAAGAAAACCAATACCCGGGTTTATGTCGATGTTTCAGGTATCGCCCAGGGCTACAGTGTCGACAAGATAGCCAAGTTCTTGGAAACCAAAGCCATCCAGAACTATATGGTCGAAATCGGTGGAGAGATCCGCACCAAGGGGGACAAGAACGGTCAGCCTTGGACTTTGGCGGTTGATAGCCCATCATCTGAACCCGGCAATGCTGCCGCCCTGGTCCACGTCGTCAACAAGGGACTGACGACTGCTGGCGATTATCGGGACTATTTTGAGAAAGATGGCAAGCGATTCAGCCATACCATAGACCCACGCAACGGTCGTCCCGTTGCCCATAAGCTAGCCTCGATCACAGTGATCGCTGCTAGCACAGGTGAAGCGGACGGATGGGATACCGCGCTCATGGTGCTGGGACCGGAAGAGAGCCGCAAGCTGGTGCCTAAAATGCGTTTAGCTGCTTTTATGATCATGCGTGAAGGCAACAGCTTCGTGACGGAAAGTTTGGGAGATTTCGAAAAGTATCGCGTCAAACCTTGAACTTCATCGCGGACAACAGGCGTTCGCCACTCGACCACGACCTCTGGCTAGATCCGCATAGCAATAGCCACCCTTAGTTAGTGTCGGGTTCAACCCACACTTCCCGGCAGAACTATTGGTCGGCGGCGGAAAGCTTGGAATCGGCGGCAAGGGCAACGGATAAACTGGGCTGTCGTTTACTGGCGGCGGCATGGAACCCGGAACCGTAGCTAAAGTCCACTCGACAGGGTAGTGATCGGAGACTTCTTTGGCCAGCGCTTCATCGAGTCCATAGGCCTGTGGAAAATTAAAAGGCACAGCTTGGCTGGCAGAACGTGTCACGCTGCCAAATGCTAGGACCCGATCGTAGGTGCAGTTGGTCTGAGCGACTGTGGTATCGACATCGTTGCCGACCATCACAGTGACTGGATCGGGAAAATAGTTAAAACCCTCTGACTCATGATAGTAGCTACAGTCCGCATTAAGATCGCCCAAAACGAACACATCGGAGCTTTGAAATTTCGCCTTGGCTTGCGCATAGACAGCAGGCAAGGCACGCAATTCGTTACTCACATCCGATGGGGTCGTGTGAATACCGATCATCGTGAAATCAGTCGCTCCTGCTTTGAAGTGGGCAACATAGGGCTCGCGTTCAAACTGATTTTTGCTGTCTTCGAAAACATAGGATGCATCGGGCACGACTTTATCGGGATTGAAGAGATAGGCGTACTGCTCTTTTGAGTCGCTACGACCCAGACGCTCGCTGACGATGATTTGATAGTTCTTGGCGCTTTGTTTGTTCAGGCGATCGAGGAGATCGAAGATAGCTACATTGTCATTATCGCGGATTTCCATGATGAAGACGAGGTCATAGCGATCAAGGATGCGAAGCAGCGTAGAGACGACCGGGGCTTTCCTCATTTTTGACTGGCCGAAGACCTGGATATTGAAGGAAGCGATTCGAAGCGGAGAGTCGGCGGCTCGCAATGCTTCGCTGAAAGTCCAGCAAAAGCAGCAAGATAAAATCATCAAGAGAGGGCCGAGGCCTCTTCGCAACATGGGTCTCATCGGGACTCCTGCTTCGAATTTTTCGATGGCTGACATCTACCGACAATCTCAAGTCCGGTCAAATCAAATCCCAGATTTTGCACAAGTTTCATCGAAACTTCATGGTCCTCGGGCCATTCCCGCCTTACGCTGACGAGGTGACATGACATGACCTCAACTCCGTGATAAACGGAGTACCAAAGCCCTCGAAAGGCTCATTGCATGTCATAATAGCTGTGCAAAATTAGCGTTATTTGAAGGTCTTGGAATAGGCTTTATTGTGTGGATTAAGGCCGGCGCTGTCAATGACTTGCTTGTCGGGAAAGGCGAGCATCAATGGAGTCGCCTTGCTTGGGCTGGTCGTAAGTTAAAAGCGTGCCTTCAGTTCCTTCATCCGCCGGTCTTTGGCCTGAAAGAGTTGCAAGAGCCAGACTCCCCTTCCCTCCTGATCAGCGGGCAATTGTTCGATGGGATAGCGTTTGATTTCAACCTTCACCGGGCCGCCTCTGCCTGACAAAAGATCCCAGATCGCAGGAGGCTCTCCTGGATAGACTATTGTCAGATCATACACAGCGTGCAAATGACCTTCCAAGCCTTCCAAAGTCGCTTGAAAGCCACGGACCCTGGGAATCAGCACATGCTCTGGCACGGGCATTCCATGCTGGCGAGCAAAGTCCTGGGCGCTGGCTAATTTTTTGGGCCGGATGCGGGTTCCTTCGGGATAGATATTCACCCAGACTGGCACACGATCTCGATAAAATTTCTTCAATTGCTGCACGACTCGAACGCGGTCTTCGGTCCAGTTGCGTTTCATGAATATGCATTCCAAAAACACCATGCCCCAGCCGGGACCGGGCACCCATTTCAGAACATCTTTCACAAAAAACTTCATATCTCCCAGACGATCGCAGGTTTTGCCCACAATCAACTGGGCAATGATATCGACGGCGGTCTGATGATTGGCTAAGACCAAAGCATTTTCATGATGAGGAAGCGGATCGCCCAAGATTTCAACTTGCAGTCTGCCGAAGGATTTTGCCATCGATCCGATATAGGACCAGTAGGTGTCAGCCCAAAAATTATTGTAGCGGCGGAACCATTTCAAACTGATTGGCTTCCAGAGGATACTCAGCATTTGAAAGCCGTTGATAACCAGCAAAGGTCCAAAAATGCAGAAGCTAAACAGGACGGCAC
>JBGSTF010000287.1:0-63745 GCA_041736645.1 Oligoflexus sp.
TCCCTATAACCTTTGCTATCGTCATAAAGCATTGAGAGTTATATGTTCTTCATTGTTTCCAAACTTAGCTTCGAACCAGAATCCACCCCACGGGATTCCAAAGAATTGGCCCAACTCGCCGATAAACTTCGGCAGCGTTTCAAGATCAGCATCCAAATCGCTGATGAATTTTACAAAGGCGGCCAGGCTGGAATCGTCGTTGCTGCGGTGCATAGCCAAGAGATGCAGCTCAGCAGCATGATCGACGAAATCGCTGATGCCTGTGAAAATTCGGGTTTCGGTCGTATTCATTCCGAAAGCACGATTTTGGAAGATTTCGAATCCTACGCAACAGAAATGGAATGAGGAGTCACCATGGGTTTGCTCGAAGGTAAACGCGGCATCGTCATGGGCATAGCCAATGAACGTTCGATCGCGACTGCAGTATCTCGGAGTCTGTATAAAGAAGGCGCCCAGCTCGGTTTTAGTTTTCTACCCGATACCGGCGATCGTAAGCGCAATGAAGCTCGGGTTCGTCAGGTCACCGACGAGCTAAACCCAGCTATTGTGGCTTCATGTGATGTTGGCACAGATCCGGATATTGAAGCTTTTTTCGCTCAGGTCTACGAGAAGATGGGGACCTTGGATTTTATCATCCATTCGATCGCCTATGCTCCAACTGAAGATCTGAAAGTCCCGACTTACATGGCAAGTCGAAGTGGTTTCGCAACAGCCATGGATATCAGCTGCTACAGTTTGTTGGCCGTGGCGCGGGCTGCCCGTCCCTATATGACAAACGGTGGAGCCATTTGTGCCATGACGTATTTCGGTGGTGAAAAGGTAATGCCCGGCTACAACCTGATGGGGGTCTGCAAAGCAGCCCTGGATGCTGCTGTTCGCTATGCAGCCTCTGAGCTCGGAGCGGATCGCATTCGAGTGAATGCCATCAGTGCCGGACCAATAAAGACACTGGCTGCATCTGCCGTCGGCGACTTTAAGAAAATGCTGGGACTTTATGAGCAATCCTCACCTCTTCGTAGCAACGTTACTGCTGAAGACGTTGGCGCTGCTACAGCTTTCCTGGTCAGCGACTATGGCCGCATGACCACAGGCGAGATACTCCATGTCGACGCAGGTTACCATATCATGGGAACGGCGCAGTATTCAGAAACAAATCCTACCTGACGACCTTGGAATGACATCGGGGGCGAGTTATATTAGAAATAAGACCCACGGTGTCATGGGACTGCTTTTCAGTGAGGGCCTTCGATGCCGGGTCGGGACTTGAGTCCTGGCCGGTTTTCTGTTCCTTTGTTGCCAAGGGAAGACAGGTTTGTTCTGCATGGCGAACCGATTGAGGCGTCCTATCCTGAAATCTATTCAAATGACCGTTGGCATCATCTTCCCATCGAAGGACTCGCTGCATTTCCCCCTCATTTTTCGGAAGGCATAGGTTCGATATGAGCTATAGTCCCTACCGGCTTTTCTTAAGCAATCTGCGCAAGCATCGATTTGCTTACGGGCTTGGAATTCTGGCCATGCTCATCACCAGTATCTCGGAAGTATTTCTGCCCAAATTTATCCAATGGTCGATCGATGTTTTGACTTCGACCGATAAAAGTCAAAAGATCCCGGCACTTTTTGCCAAGGTCAACGATCCCCACCGAACTCTAGATCTTCTCATTATAGGTCTTGTGCTGACCCTTACTTTGGGCTGGATGGGTCGAGTTGGTTGGCGACAAATTCTGGCTCGACAAACGCACCTTGCCGGTCACGACATCAAAACGCGCCTATGGTCTGTATTGAAAGATCAGCCACTTTCGATTCTCGATCGCTATTCGCTGGGCGATTTGATGAATCGAGCCACAACCGACTGGAACAAGACTCGTTTCATTCATGGCTTTACCATTGTTTTAACATTCGACCTTATCTTCTTTTCCAGCCTTTCGATCATTTCCATGCTGATGATTCATGTTAAGCTTGCCCTTCTATGCCTCTGTGTGATTCCTTTCTTGCCACGACGCATCATTCGTATCAGCAAAAAAGAATACAAACTGCATCAAATCGCTCAGGAGCAGCTGTCCCTGCTTTCCGATCTTATCTCCCAGACGATTAAAACGATTCGGCTGCAAAGAGCCACGGCGAGTGAAAAGATCTGGCTGGAGAAACTCCAGTTTTACGCCAAGGAATACGCACAGAGACAATTTAGAGTCCTTCATGCGAGTTGGCAGATCTTCGTCCTGGGAGCTTTACCGACCATTTTCGCTTATTTTGTTCTGTTTACTTATGGCGTCATGGAAGTTCAAGCCGGCACGATCAGCATTGGTGCCTTTATAGCTTTGCAGTCTTATGTCCTACTCCTGCAATCACCGTTGTTTGAATTGGGTTCCGTCATTTCTGAATGGCAGACGGGATTCGCCAGCTATCAGCGCATCGTCGAAATCTACAATCAAACGCGCGAGGTCACAGCAACGCCAGAAGCGGTCATTCTCCGCCAGTTCAATCCGTCAGTTGCCATTCGCATGCAAAACGTATCCTACTCCTACGATGGGAAAAATCTTGCCATTCAAAGCATTCAGCTCACTTTGAAGAAAGGGGAAAAGATTGGACTCATCGGACCTATTGGATCCGGTAAAACCACACTCGTCCATATCCTGGCAGGCCTCCTGGAACACCCCCAGGGTCTCATTCAAATCCACGGACTTGATTGGGATCAATGCCAGCGCGATTGGCTCGTGAAACATATAACGATGGTTCCCCAAAAGCCTTTTCTTTTCGCGGGAACAATACGCCACAACCTTTCTCCAACGGCAAGTGTTGATGAGGCCGCCATGATCGAAGCCCTCAAAACGGTGGAGCTTTGGGATGATATTCAACAATTTTCTGACGGATTAAATAGCTGGATTGGCGAATGGGGCATCAACCTTTCAGGAGGGCAAAAGCAGCGTCTATCTTTGGCTCGAGCATTGCTTAAGCCAGCCTCTATTTTGATCTTTGACGATTGCTTGAGTGCTGTCGATTCCATTACGGAGGCGCGTATCTTGGACCAGCTCAAAACCAAACTTTGGGACCAGACGGTCATCTGGACTGCCCATCGAGCTTCGACTCTTCAACTCTGTGATCGGATATTGAGCTTGGAAGATGGATGCCTCCTCGAAGCGAGCCCCTCTCTGCAGCCAAGAGCAAGAGTTTCGTGCCCAGCGCTCGGTACAAGCCGATCTGAATCCGTGGCCGAGGTTTAAGTCGATGCAACAAACTCATGACAGTGTCGATCAACAGGGCGATTTCTCCGCAATGCTTTCGCTCTTTCGCTATGGACAAGGTACGTATCGACGTTTAGCTATGGGCATAAGCCTTGTCATCGCCTCTGCTGGCCTGCTGATGCTCTCAGCAAAACTTATGGGGCAACTCGCGGAATTGCTCCTGCTTAAAGCGGCACAAGTCGAGCTCTTGCCTGTGATCGCAGGAATCCTGACTCTCGAAGCTCTCAACATTGTTATCTACTACAAAGGCCGAGTCAGCATTGCCTTTGTTACCAACCAAGTAGCTCTGCAGATTCGAGGCGCCCTTTTTCGCAAGCTGCATCAGCTACCGATCAGTTACTACGATCAGCAACCTTTGGGTCGAACCATTACGCGATTGACATCTGATGTCGAAGGTATTGAATCATTCTTCAGCAATACATTGCCCCGCGTTCTGACCGCCTGCATCACGGTTGTGTCCGTCTTGCTTGCCATGCTGTTGACAGATCTAAAGATTGGCTTCATCATTTGCCTGTCGAGTCTGCCAGCCATCGTCTTTACAGTTGTCATGCGTAAACCAGTCCGTTACTGGCTTCGAGAGTATAAAAAGAAATCTGCAGCCATCAATTCTCAGTTAGCAGAATTGATCAATGGCCTGCCCATGATTAAAATATTTGGCCTTGAAAAATGGAGCGACGAATCCTTCACAAAAAGCTCACAGGACATGCTAGAAACAGCCTATCGCCTGATGAACTGGAATACCTTCATAAGACCCATTGCAGCTTTCTTGTGCTCCATGCCTATCGTCATTATTCTTTGGTGGGGTGGTCACCTAGCCTTAGATAAGCAGATTTCCATAGGGCTGCTCGTGGCCTTTATTCGCTATGCAGAACGTTACTTTAGACCCATTATGCAACTCTCGTTTGAACTTCATCTGATACAAGATGCCTTGGCTTCTTCAGAAAGAGTACGCAAAATGCTCGACGAAACAGAAGAGTCCAAGACTCTTGGCCCGAATGGATATCTACAAAAAACTATAGAGGGTGCAGTTGCTTTCGATCAGGTATGGATGTCTTATCGCGCCGATCACCCCATCCTGAAGGGAATCAATTTTTCGGTGCTGGCTGGCAAGAGCATTGGTCTGGTTGGAAAAACAGGATCTGGAAAATCAACCACCGTGCATCTCATCCCCCAACTTTATCCCATCACTCAGGGACAAATCCTGATCGACGGCATTGCACTTTCAGAATGGGACCGACACTGTCTCAGGGAGCAGATCGGCATTGTCTCACAGGATGTGGTAATTTTTCAGGGTTCTCTTAAAGAAAATCTCCTCGTGACAATTCCTGCCGATCAAGCACCCAATGATGCTTTTGTCATCGATGCCTGCCAACGGACTGGCTTAAGTCAAGCCATTGAAAAACTCCCGGAAGGTATCGATTCGATGCTCTACGATGGAGGGTCCAATCTCAGCATGGGCGAACGCCAGCTGGTCGCGTTTACCCGAATGCTGCTGCGGAATCCTGCTATTCTTATTCTGGATGAGGCGACTGCTAATGTTGATGAGCCCTGTGAGGTCCTCATTCAAAAAGCCATTTTGGAACTATTGAAAGGGCGAACCTGCTTTATCATCGCTCATCGCTTGAGCACAATTCAACATTGTGACAAGATTCTCGTCTTTCAAGATGGGCGGATCGTCGAAGAAGGCAGTCACCGTCAGCTCCTTGCCGATAAGGGGCATTATGCAAACCTGGTGAAAAGGCAAATTGCGCATGAGTATATTTGAACGAACTAAAAAAACTATTCAGCAAGTCCAAAAACAAGGCGCTCGACCCGTTATCATCTTTGACCTCGACGATACACTCATCGATTGCCGTCATCGTAAATTTCGAGTGATTCAAGAGTTCATCGCCAGACCCGAGATTCAAGAGCAGTATGCTTTGGAATGCAGTCTGCTGTCGGGACTCACTTGGGAGAACGTGCAATATCGAGTGCTCGACACTCTTGCCCAACACGGCGTCCAAAGCCCTATTTTTGGCGAACAGCTCTTCCAGTTCTGGCGTCTACACTATTTTACTTATCCGTATTTGATTGATGACCAGCCCTTTCCAAGAGCCCTTGAATTCGTGCAGCATTGCCACAGTTTAGGCGCATTCACAGTATACCTGACAGGACGTGATATGCCCGGCATGGGCAAAGGAACTTTCGATTCTTTGCAGAAACTAGGATTTCCTGTGCATGGCGACTCGGTTCGTTTCATTCTTAAGGAAAGCCCGACCCAAGGGGATCTGGAATTCAAGGTGGAAGCTTTGGAACAGATTGCACCTCTGGGCCAAGTCATCGCAGCATTGGAGAACGAATTACCCAATCTGAATGCAATGGCTGACCGTTTTCCCGAAGGTGCCATGTACTGGCGAAAAACTCTTTATTTGCCCAATCCTCCAGCGCCCCATCCCCGAGTGGAAGTATTGATGCACTTTCCTCCGGCTCCCTGAACCTTCTTGCTGTCTTGCTCTTGCGATAAAGCCAAGCAGAGGTACAAGTTTCGCGGCCATTGCTAAACCTAGAATGCTTGCGCTTTGCTGCCTTCCTATTATAGAGTCACTCACCACAGGGAGTGCTCAACAGTGAACGACGAATCGAACAAGACGGCAGGTATACAGCAAACTACGGGTGACAGTGTTTCGATTTCGAGCCGGATTCGGGCCCGCATCAAGCAAACGCCTCGGCGCTTTTTTGCCAACGATAATATTGCTGAGTTTATTGAACCTGGTGAACTGGATCTTCTCATTGATGAAGTTGCAAAGAATATGAAGACCTTGCTTGACAGCTTGGTCATCGATACCAACAGCGACCATAATACTCAGGATACGGCGCGACGGGTGGCAAAGATGTACCTCACCGAAGTGTTTCGTGGTCGGTATGTGCCTGTGCCGGCTGTGACGGAATTCCCCAACGTCGCCCACTTAAATGAGCTGATCCTTGTCGGGCCATTGACAGTGAGGAGTGCCTGTTCCCACCACTTCTGCCCCATCATCGGCAGGCTTTGGATCGGCGTGATGCCTAATGAGCACTCCAACCTGATCGGTTTATCGAAATACGCTCGCTTGGCGGATTGGGTCATGAGTCGTCCGCAGATTCAGGAGGAAGCCGTGACTCAACTCGCCGACCTCTTGATGGAGCGCATGAGGCCCGACGGACTGGCTGTTATCATGGAAGCCGATCACTTCTGCATGCACTGGCGCGGTGTTCGCGACATGGAGGCTAAGATGATCAACTCGGTTATGCGGGGCTCCTTCCTCAAAGACAATGCACTGCGTCGTGAGTTTTTATCACTCCTTCCTCGGAAGAATACGTGAGGGTCGACCATCTATGCTTGTTCGCTTGCTCTATGCCAGTCGAGTTGTTGAAGGCGCTGATCAAACGCTCCTAGATTCAATCATGGCGGAATCGAGAGCTCATAACCCCCGAGCTGGAATTACCGGAATCCTTTGTTATAGCGGTAACATCTTTTTGCAGGTCCTGGAGGGGAGTCGACGAGAAGTCTCGCATCTGTATAACCGGATCGCCAGCGACGAACGGCACAGCGATGTTGAAATACTGCATTTCGAAGAGGTCACCGAGAGGATTTATTCGAACTGGACGATGGGGCAGGTCAATTTGAATAAATTGAATCCATCGACACTTCTCAAATATTCAGAAAAGCCCGAGTTAGATCCCTTCGCCGTTGCCGGAAAAATGTCTATGGCTCTGCTGGACGAGCTGATTGCTACGGCGGCCATCGGTGGGCGCGGCTGAGAGGCAAACACTCCAATCACGGTTATGCTCCAGCCGACAGGCCGTGAGAAGTCCAAACACCGTTACCTCTCGATAGACATCTCAGGTTGGAAATTTTATGCCCCTCCCTCCGACTCCGTGGGCCTCCTTTTTCTTTCGCCAATCCTAAAAAAGCGCTACAAACGAGGCAACTCGATTGAAAAGTATTATAGGAGGCACTCTGATGGCGACCGGCAGCAGCTATCTTCTCGCGCTCGACCAGGGCACAACCAGCTCTCGCGCTTTGTTGATCGATACCAAGGGCCAAGTGGCAGGAATGGCCCAACAGGAATTCCGTCAAATTTATCCGGAGCCAGGCTGGGTGGAGCATGATGCAACTGAAATCTGGAGTTCGCAGGCCAAGGTTGTCAAAGAATTGCTGCAAAAGCTCAGCGGCACAGATCGTCTCGTTGGCGTAGGTATCACCAACCAACGGGAAACAACCATCATCTGGGATCGTAAAACGGGTCGTCCCATTGCCAACGCCATTGTCTGGCAGGACAGGCGAACAGCCGCTTTCTGCGAGCAGCTCAAAGCCAAAGGACACTCGGAGCTCATACAAAGCAAGACCGGTCTGATCATCGATGCCTATTTCTCCGCCAGCAAGATGAGGTGGCTGCTGGAAAAAGTTCCCGGTGCTCGAGACAAAGCTCATAAAGGCGAACTCGCCGCTGGAACAGTGGACAGCTGGCTGATCTGGCAGTTGACCGGCGGCAAGGTGCACGCCACAGATGTCAGCAATGCCAGTCGAACCATGCTTTTCAACATACACAAAGGTGAATGGGATCGAGATCTGCTGGAACTCTTTGAAATTCCGGCTGCTCTCTTGCCGGAAGTACGCTCATCCAGTGAAATCTATGGAACAATGAACCGTGACCTGTTTGGTCATGAAGCTCCTATTGCAGGAGTGGCAGGCGATCAGCAAGCGGCCCTTTTTGGACAACTTTGCCTGGAACCTGGGATGATAAAAAACACCTATGGAACAGGGTGTTTTCTTGTGCTTAACACCGGCAGTAAGCCCATCGCTTCGCAAAATAAACTGCTAACAACTATTGCCTGGCGCCTAGGAAAAGAAACCACCTACGCATTGGAAGGCTCCGTATTTATCGGTGGTGCCGTGGTGCAATGGTTGCGTGACGGACTTGGCATCATCACCCATTCAAAGGATGTCGAAGAACTCGCAGCGAAAGCTCCCGACAACGGTGGCGTTTATTTCGTGCCTGCTTTCACAGGCCTTGGTGCTCCCTATTGGGATCCATATGCACGCGGCACGATCATCGGCCTCACCCGCGGCACAGGTCGAGAGCATATTGCTCGAGCCGCCTTGGAAGCCATCGCTTATCAAACGCGTGATGTCGTGGAAGCCATGCGTTCCGATGCCAACATTCCTGTGAAAGAACTCCGCGTCGATGGTGGCGCTTCAGCCAATCCCCATTTGATGCAATTTCAGGCCGATATGCTGGCAGCGGCTGTGGTAAGGCCTCGTTGTCTAGAGTCTACGGCGATGGGTGCCGCGTATTTTGCGGGTCTTGCCACCGGTTTCTTTCCACATATGGATGCTCTTAAGAGTCTTTGGCAAAGAGACGTTTGCTACGAACCTAGCATGCCCGAACGCGATCGCCTGCGGCTCTATGGGTCCTGGCAGGCAGCCATCAAGCACGCAGCCGGCTGGGCTCGCGATGCTGAGATCCGTGTTTAGAGTTCGAACCAACATGAAGGCTTCCACCGAAGCCTTGGTCTTTTGTAAAAAAAGGCTGCCTTTCCCAAGTATCTAATCCGCCTGCATCTCTAGCGGTATGCACCGTCATCTTTCGATATATGTCCCGGCCCCGATCTTCGGCATAATGAAGAGAACAAATTTCAAAAACATGCTTTCCCCATGGGTTAATCATGAAATCAATGATTCTAGGTTTAATCGCCTCTTCGTTTTTCGGTGGATCGCAACGATCGGACCGATTACGTCCCGACCTCAGACATTGGGCCGAAGATATCTATGCCGCGGCGCCCCAATTCGAGGATTTTGAGGACTTCCTGTCTGATCTGGAACTGGACGACGGACCCGAGGATCTCAAGAAAGCTCAGGATAAGCGTCTGGAGGAGCTCAAAGCCTTGGAGTCCATTGATCTCACCAAAGAGAGCAGTGGACGAGGCTTTCTTCTGGCTAAGCAAATGCTCGAGCTGTCATTTAAAATTTCGAGCTATCAAAGAATGGCAGCCGAACGTGAGCTCTACTATAAATCCAATCAATGGCGACTGCAGGATCCTGGGCAAAGACTCGGGATTCCCAAACTCTCTGATATTGAGGCTCATTCCCTCAAATCCCTGGGCTTTGCGCGCAACCTCGTCAATAGCTACACCTTCGAACCCGACTATGGCCAGTATCTTCTTATTCGGCTTTTAGCACGTACCCAAAACCAAAACCTCTTTCTGTTTCTCGATCAATTCAAAAAACGATTCCCCAACTCTAGCTATATGCCTCATGTCAACCAAGTCCTTGCTGAATACTATTTTAAGCTCAAAGAATACGACAAAGCCGAAAACCTTCTCAAAACCACCATGGACAACAAGGACACACAAATTCGCCCCTACGTCATCTATAAACTGGCATGGATTCATATCATGCGAACACAAAGTGAAAATGATGCAGGGAAAAGAAAAGCCAATTTGGAAAAAGCTGCCGTTGCTTTAAGATTGTCACTCAAACTTTTGAAGGACTGGGATTTTTATAAACCCCTCTTCAATTTGAAACAGGAAGCCGCGATCGATCTCGCCTGGGTCTTCGCAGAACTCAGAACGCCCAAAGCCGAGGTCCAAAGCTATTTTAAAGAGAACAAGCCCAAAGAAGCCTACATGTCCTTCCTAGTATACCTAGCCGTTGATGCCGTGCGCGACGGAGATAGCAAACTCGCTGAAGCCTCTTTTGGAGAATATCTGCCGGAAGAAGTCGAAGATCGTGACTATCCTCGCAATCTTATGAGTCAGATTGAACTTTTCATTCTAAGCCGAAACTTTGACAAAGTTCTGGAAGGCTATAAGAAAATCCGTTCACTCTTTGAAGAAGAGAACCCTTGGATGAAGGAATGGCACAAGGATACTCTTTTGATCGAACACAGCCAGAAACAGCTTTCCAGTCATCTGGTTCTAACCGCGACCAAACTCCAGCAGGAAGCGGAAAGGATGGCCTCGCAACCGCCACCCCCAAAGCCCAAAAGTGGGCCTGTCTATGATTCAAGCAAGCTCATGGTGATCAGCAAAAGCTACTACGATCTCTTCATGGAATGGTATCCGAATAGCGACGCACAGGATGATGCTCGCTACAACTATGCGCTGCTGGTGTTTCAGAATGGGGAAGCCGAGAATGCCATCCAGCTCCTCAGCAAAATCGCCAACGACTTGAAAAGCCAGCATCGGCGTGACGCCGCTTATAGCCTAGTCATTGCTGCTGCGAATTGGGACGCGACCCAGACCCTGCCTAAACTCCCCGAATTGGGCAAAGCTAAGAATCCAGTCCCATTGACCAAAAGCAAAACACTTTTGATTGAAAAAATTGATTTCTTTTATAAAAACTGGCCAGAAGATGAACAGAATGTTCCAGCCCTTTACACAGCAGCCCAGACTCTATTTGAATTTGGACACTATGAAGATGCATTGAAGCGTTTTGATTCTCTGATTAAATTGGCGCCAAAATCTGAGCAGGGTGAATCTGCACTGAATACTCTCTTGAGTTTCTATGTTGAAGCTCAAAGGTGGGATGATCTGATCCCTCTGTGCAAAGAGTATCTTTCGAACAAGGCTATTACCGGCGCAGGTCACCGCAAAATTATTCGTCAAACGCTTGAGTACGCTAAAACGCAGAAACCGCAATAGCCGATGATTTCTAGGGGTGGCACAGACTGCCGCCTCTAAAACTCCATCCTTACACCCACTCCAGCACCTTTTTTCTGCACATCAAAGGATCCCGTGATCCAGGCGTTGCCGACGATTCTTCGACCAAACTCAAATTCGTATCTTGGCACAGGGGAAAGAAGTTCTGCGAGATCTTTATGAGCGGATACTCCCACCGAAAACTGCGGGGACGACGACACTCGTTTAGAGAATTTTTTATCCATCGTAGTATCGATTTCAGCCCATCGACGACTTATCGTACGGCTGCGTCCTTGATCGGTCATGCTTGTGATCGTCGTACCGTCTGGCCTTTTTTCCACGACCGTTGTCTTATCATTGTTTTGAATGATTTCATCATTTGATATGTTGCGCTCTCGATAGACGATTTTTTCTTCAACCTTAATTTGAACATCCGGCTCTTGCCGCATCGAAAGTCCCAGTCCAAATGCGCCCAGGAGAGCCAATGATCCAAGCAGCAGTTTCTTCGCAGGAGTCATGAATGCCTCCAAATCTTATAAATGAACGCTTGCCTTGATTATACACAAAAGCGGCAAGGGTATGGGCTGATTCCGGCAGGCAAACAATAACCTGTCCGTTCAGGAAGACAGGCTCCATTCCAAAAGAAAAAGGCGCCGTTTGCACGACGCCCAAGTTTTCAATAAACGAAAAAATTAATTTGCTTGAACACTATCCGAAGTTGCCGAATAGCTGACTTTCGGGAATCGTTCTTTAAGGAATTTCAAGCGCCAAAGGTCTTCCAAGAGAATGGCTTTATGTTCATGCTGATCAAAGCAGAGCACATGAGCCTGCGCTCGAGTAAACTCTTCCATGGCTTTTTCGTCGTCACAGAAAACCCAACGCGCAGCGCCATAAGGCAAGCGAGTGAAGTTGACCTTCACGCCATATTCATGCTGAATGCGATACTGAACCACGTCGAACTGCAAAACCCCGACCACGCCAAGGATCTGCTCTGTGCCGTAGATCGGTCTAAAGACCTGAACCGCACCTTCTTCCGACAGCTGATCCAAAGCTTTATACAGCTGTTTGGACTTCATTGGATCAGCCAGGGTCACGCGACAGAAGTGTTCCGGCGCAAAGACTGGCACACCCGTGTAGTGCAAGGATTCACCTTCGGTCAGGGTATCGCCAATTTTGAAAACTCCGGGATCGTGAATACCGACGATATCGCCGGCAAAGGCTTCATCGACCAAGCTTCTATCTTGGGCCATGAACTGCGTTGGTCGTCCTAAGCGGTGCTCTTTGCCAAGGCGGACGATATGAGCTTTCATTCCCCTCTGGAAGTAGCCAGAGCAGATACGAAGGAAGGCCACGCGGTCACGATGGTTAGGATCCATATTCGCTTGGATTTTGAAAATAAATCCGGTGAATTTTTCTTCATTTGGTTCCACCACTCGTTCCTGGGTTTCGCGGGCGAGGGGAGCCGGAGCGATGGTCACCAACGCTTCCAGGAGCGGCTCTATACCAAAGTTATTCAAAGCCGAACCAAAGAACACGGGAGCTAATACGCCCTGACGATAGCGTTCCATATCAAACACTTCGCCTGCACCATCGAGCAGTTCAATTTCTGTGCGTAACTGTTCAGCAAGTTCGGCTCCCAGTTCTTGGATCACTTCAGGGGCATCCAATTTCAAACCTTTGAGGGGAACCGGGCGCGATCGTTCCGCGTCTTTTTCATAGATGAGCAGCTGATTGTGCAGGCGATGATAGACCCCTCGAAAGCTGGGCCCCATGCCGATCGGCCAAGTAACAGGACTTACGCCGATGCCTAAAGTCGTTTCGATCTCTTCGAGCAAGGCAAAGGGTTCGCGCCCTTCCCTATCCATTTTATTGATAAAGGCCATGATAGGCGTTTTGCGCCGAGCACAGACTTCAAAAAGTTTCTTGGTTTGTTCCTCGACACCGTTGGCAGCATCCATCAGCATCAAGGCGCTATCGACCGCGGTCAAAGTCCGGTAAGTATCCTCAGAAAAGTCCTGGTGACCAGGAGTATCGATGAGGTTCATTTCATGGCCTTGATAGTGAAATTTCATCACCGAACTGGTGACCGAAATTCCACGCTGCTTTTCCAATTCCATCCAGTCCGAGGTCGCGAACTTTTTGGAACGCTTGGCCTTCACCGTTCCAGCCAAATTGATAGCTCCGCCGTACAGAAGAAGCTTTTCAGTCATGGTTGTTTTCCCGGCATCCGGGTGGGATATAATGGCAAAGGTTCGCCGTCGGGCGATTTCCTGCTCAAGCTGCTTCTGATTCACAAAAAACCTCGGGAAGCTGTTAGGGTCTTTGATCGCCTCCGGTCGGAGGGAAACAGCCACTTTTAGCTCAATCTGGCGTGCAAAGCAAGGCTCGCCGCCAATCCAAAGACAGGAAAACTTTCGAACGCCCATAACCTAGGCAAACAGTCACTCTTGGCACCCGGAATCAGTCTTGCTTCCGTGTCAGAGGACGTTTTCCTCGTCACTGCCTCTTCCCTTGGCGCTTTGATAGTGCTAGGATCCGCCCTTAAATCGAGAACCCGCCTACGGCAAAGTTAACTATATGAAGATACGAACAGCTCTTAATAGGACCCCTCTAGCATAAGGAAGGTCATTATGACTGATTTAAGCCGACCCTTCAAACTCGGTTTAGCCTACGACGATGTCCTGCTTGTTCCTCAGCACTCCGAAGTCCTCCCTCACGAAGCCACGCTCGAAACCCAATTCACGCGCCATCTTAAGCTTAAGATTCCCCTTGTGTCCGCCGCCATGGACACGGTGACCGAAGCCAAAGCCGCCATTACCATGGCTCAATCTGGCGGTATCGGCATCATCCACAAGAATCTGAGCATCGACGAGCAGGCCGAGGAAGTTCGACAGGTCAAGAAGAGTGAGTCCGGCATCGTCAAAGATCCCGTAACCGTCTCCCCCAACGCTACGATTGCCGACGTGATGCAGATCATGAAGCGGGAAAAATTTTCCGGTTTTCCAGTCGTGGAAAATGGCCGCCTCGTGGGGATCATCACCGGTCGCGATTTGCGCTTCGAACGTAATCCCAAGCGCCTTGTCAGTGAAGTGATGACCAAAGATGTGATCACTTGCACAAAAAACACCAGTCCCGATGAAGCCGTGGAAATCCTCCACAGGCATCGCATTGAAAAATTGCCGGTGCTGGATGCTGATAAAACTTTGATCGGAATGTATACCGTTAAAGACATCGTCAAATCCAACACCTTCCCTAATGCCTCCAAAGACAGCTCCGGGCGGCTCCTTGTCGGTGCCGCAGTTGGTGCTGGTGGGGACTATATCGAACGCGCGGAAGCCCTTATTCGCGCTGGCGTCGATGTGATAATCATCGATACAGCTCACGGCGCTTCGCAAAACGTGATCAATGCTGTTCGTACCTTGCGTGAAGCGACACGTGGTAAGCCCTTCGACTTAGTTGCAGGCAACGTCGCAACCCCTCAGGCCGTCCGCGCCTTGGTTGAGGCCGGTGCCGATGCTGTCAAAGTAGGGATTGGACCCGGTAGTATCTGTACGACTCGAATCGTTGCAGGCATCGGTGTTCCGCAATTTACTGCGGTCATGGAATGTGCGGCTGAAGGACGACGTCTCGGTGTTTCCGTTATCGCTGACGGCGGCATCAAATATAGCGGTGATATTGTCAAAGCTCTCGCCGCTGGCGCTCAGACCATTATGATCGGATCGCTCTTCGCAGGAACCGACGAAGCGCCTGGTGATCTGATTATTTACCAAGGTAAGAGCTTCAAGCAATATCGTGGTATGGGCAGCCTTGGTGCGATGCGCAAAGGCAGCCGCGATCGATACTTCCAGGGCGAAGTCGACGATCCAGGCAAACTCGTTCCCGAAGGCATTGAAGGCCGCATTCCCTATCGAGGAACATTGACCGATACGATCTATCAGTTGGTCGGTGGTATTCGTTCGGCGATGGGATACTGTGGAGCGCCTACGATCGAAGATCTGCACAAGCGCGCAGAATTCGTGCAAATCACCTCTGCAGGACTTCGGGAAAGTCACGTACACGATGTTTACATCACCCGTGAAGCTCCCAACTACAAACTTGATTGAAAGAAGGCCACCGATGCAACACAGCATGCAAAGACCTGTCAATGAAGGCATTTTGATCCTGGATTATGGCTCGCAATACACTCTGCTGATCACCAGACGATTGCGAGAGCTCGGCGTTTATGCAGAAGTCATCGATGGACGACGCCCCCAGCCTCTGGAAGATTTTCACTACCATGGCATCATCCTTTCGGGTGGACCTGATACCGTGACCGATGAAGGCGCTCGAACCCTGCCTGAATGGGTGAAAAACAGTGACAAGCCTGTGCTTGGTATCTGCTATGGTATGCAATTGATGGCCGGCGTTTCCGGTGGAAAGCTGCGAAGTGGAACGCAAAGAGAGTATGGTCGCGCTCAGCTGAAGCTCGAACTGGCCAAGGTTCCTGCTTATGCTGCAGGCTTGAAAAAACTTCCTGCTGTCCAAACCGTGTGGATGAGTCACGGTGATGACGTGGAAGACAGCAGTGGAATCTTTGAAGTACTGGGACGCACCGACGATGGGGTCGTTGCCGTCATGGCCCATAAAGAGCGACCCTGGATCGGTCTGCAGTTCCATCCCGAAGTGCAGCACTCGGAGCAGGGCGCTGAGCTGCTCAAAGTCTTCCTCATCGATATCTGCAAAGCTCCCTTAAACTGGGATGCCGGTTGCATGATGGAATCATCTTTGGCCAAGATCCGGGAAAATGTAGGCCAGGGTAAAGTGCTCATGGCCGTATCCGGTGGCGTTGACTCTACCGTTGCCGCTGTGCTTTTGACTCGAGCTTTGAGCTACGAGCAAGTACACGCCATATTTGTTGATCACGGTCTACTGCGCAAAGATGAGGCCAAGTGGGTTCAGGCAGAATTTGCCAAGATGGGCGTGCACCTGACCACCTTAGACCGGAGCAAAGAATTCTTCTCGGCGCTTAAAGGTATCAGCGATCCTGAAGAAAAGCGCAAAATCATCGGTCGCAAATTCATCGAAGCCTTCGAGACTTTTGCCAAAGAGCAAACAGGTTTCACGCATTTGGGTCAGGGCACACTCTATCCCGACGTGATCGAATCTGCCGGACATGGTGCTGGAGCCAAGGTCATCAAAAGCCATCACAATGTAGGTGGGCTGCCTGAAAAGCTGCATCTTGAACTATGTGAACCCTTCCGCTACCTTTTCAAAGACGAAGTACGCGCCATAGGTCGCCAGCTAGGAATTCCAGCGCAGCTGGTTGATCGCCATCCGTTCCCAGGTCCAGGACTTGCGGTGAGAATTTTGGGTGAAATCGATCTGGAAAGCGTGCGCATATTGCAGGAAGCCGACGCTATTTTTATCCAAAAGCTGCGTGATGAAAATTTCTATCATCAAGTGTGGCAGGCTTTTGCTGTTTTGCTGCCGGTCAAGTCGGTCGGCGTGATGGGGGACAATCGCACCTACCAAAAGACCTGCGCCCTCAGGGCTGTCACAGCTTCTGATGGAATGACCGCCGGTGTCGGCGATCTACCGATAAGTTTTTTGGTTCGAGTATCCGATGAAATTGTTCGAAAGGTGAACGGGATTAACCGAGTCGTCTACGATGTAACGACCAAGCCACCCGCCACGATTGAATGGGAATGAGTTAAGAAGCGGGACATGTTCCCGCTTTTTTTATGGTCCGTCGCAACGATTGTAGGCATAGTCGCTCATGCTTTTGCAACCGTATTCACCGACATTGGGTCTTGTCATCAGGCCTTGCTTACCATTCGCGAAAACAACGACACAGGTTCCATATTTGTTACAGCGAACGACTTGTTCAATTTTATGGGGAGTTGGTGCTTCAACATTCTCAACGCTCAGAAGATCACATCCCGTGATTCCCATTAAAATGCTCGTAAAGAATATCTTCAGCATACTCAAACCTCAAGTTAAGCCCCTAATCGGGCCTACCTAAAGTCCTTATCGGCATTTTTTATGATTCGTATACAGGCATGTCCTACAAAAGCCACAGAGACGCTACGAAATCAAGTTAACTACTTGAAATAATTCGCTTTACATAGATTGCAACAGACCGCAGATATTTGCAATAAGTGGTCTCAATCGGCTCTTTTCAGAAGCAGCAGTCAGTCTCGAGTCAGAGCGGCTCGTACGATCGCTTCGGTTAATTTTGGCGAAAGGGTTTCGATAAATCGATACGCAAAGTCGCGAAGGTAGTGGCCGCGACGAATTCCCAATTTTGTGACATTCACTTCAAAGATATGACTGCCATCAAGCAATCGAAAGCCACTGTCACGAGTGGGATGAAAGGCCATGGATGCAATGATGCCGATGCCTAATCCTACTTCCACATAGGTCTTGATCACATCAGCATCGATAGCTGAAAGGACAATATCAGGAACCAAACCAGCCGAAGCAAACGCAGCATCGATTTGAAACCGTCCGGTAAAACCCTCTTGATAAGTCACCAAAGGATATTCAGCAATCGCTTCCAAACTCAATCGAGGCACAGAGCAAAGCGGATGTCCTTCAGGCACAATCACTGCATGGTGCCAGCTGTAACAAGGAAACGGCACGATGTCAGGAACATTATCGAGACATTCTGTAGCAATAGCAAAATCAGCCTCGCCGCTGACAACCATATTGGCGATTTCACGCGGGCTACCTTGATGCAAAGCCAGATGCACTTTGGGAAATCTGGATTTAAAACTCTTGATGACCTCAGGCAGAGCATAGCGAGCCTGGGTATGGGTCGTAGCGATGAGCATATGCCCTTGGTCACGACTGGCGAATTGATCAGCAATGCGCTTGAGATTCTGTGAATCCACCAGGATACGCTCGACAACTTCCACCAATTCCCGTCCGGCCTGGGTCAAACCCATGAGGCGTTTGCCTCGCCGAACAAAGATCTCCAGACCCAATTCGTCTTCCAAGTCTTTGATATGTTTACTAACACCGGGTTGCGAGGTGTAGAGAGCTGCCGCCACATCGGTGAGATTAAAATCTCGCCGAATGGTTTCTCTGACGATGCGAAGTTGCTGAAAGTTCATTACATCCACATCCGATTAGGCAAAGCTTGGTTCATTTTGAGTTCGTGGCTGAAAGTCTTTATACGCTTTGATTTTCCAAGACACAAGATGGCCACGATCCAGGCCTAAACTCTCCCAACGATCGCGAGGGATTTCAGCACGCAAGGGCCCTGAAAAGAGGGTCCCAAGAGCCAGGAGATCGAGCTGCATGAAGCCTCCTCGCGGCACTATGGTCTGAATTTGCGCCTGCTGACTTTCGCTAACGGCAGGAAATAATTCAAGATCGTGTGCTCTCACAAATATCTGCTCCTCTGTCCCTAGTTTCTCCGGCTTCAAAAGATGGGCCGGGAGTCGATTCACAGCCCCTAAATAATTCATCGCAAAGATGCTGCTGGGGTTATCGTAGATATGATCGGGACTGCCTATTTGCTCTATAAGTCCCTGATTGAGAAGCATAATTCGATCCGACATGGCTAGGGCTTCGTCCTGATCATGGGTCACCAAAAGACAGGTGATGCCGAGCTGCTGCTGTAGCTTACGAAGTTCGCCTCGCAGTTCCTGCCGAACATGAACATCAAGAGCGCCAAAAGGTTCATCAAGCAGCAGGACTCGAGGTTCGATAGCTAAAGCCCGAGCCACAGCAACCCTCTGCTTTTGTCCTCCCGAAAGTTGCTGAGGGAAACGGTCGGTAAATTCCCCAAGCTGAACCAACTGTAAAAGTTCCGTGACGCGTTTTTTCACCAAAGACTCAGCGACTCTTTGCTGTCTGGAACGCATGCGCAAACCGAAAGCCACATTGTCGTAAACACTTAAATGGGGAAACAGCGCATAGTGCTGAAACACGAAACCCACTCGACGTTCTTGTATCGTCCACTGACCTGCATCAAAGCCATCAAAGAGAACGGAACCCTGATCAGGATTTTCAAGACCAGCAAGAATTCTGAGCAAGGTGGTCTTTCCACAACCCGAAGGCCCCAATAGGGTGACGAATTCGCCTTGATCGATATCACAGCTGACGCCACGTAGGACGGGAGTTTTGGCGAAGGCCTTGGTAATGTTGCGAAGAGATATTTTCATTCAAGACTCCTACTATCCATGGTTGTGGCGGACGGCAATGCGCTTGATAACAAGGGTAACCAAGGCAAGCAGAGCAAGGACAGAAGCCGCAGCAAAGGCCGCGGTGAATTGATATTCGTTATAAAGTATTTCCACCAGCAGAGGCAGAGTATTGGTCTGACCTCGAATGTGTCCTGACACGACCGAAACAGCTCCAAATTCACCCATAACGCGAGCGTTACAAAGAATAACACCATGAATCAGAGCCCATTTCATTTGTGGAAGACTAATGAACCGGAAGGTTTGCCAGCCACTCGCGCCGAGCATAATCGCCGACTCTTCCTGATCGGTTCCCTGTGACTCAAGCAAAGGCAAGAGTTCGCGTGCCACAAAGGGCAAAGTGACAAACAAACTGCTGAGCCAAATTCCGGGTAGCGCGAAGATGATCTTAATGTCATGACTCTGGAGCCAAGGTCCGAAGAAGCCCTGGGCACCAAACAGTAAAACAAAAACCAGTCCCGCCACAACCGGAGAGACGGAGAAGGGAAGATCGATCAAAGTGATGATCAATCCACGGCCAGGGAAGCGGAATTTTCCGAGTAACCAAGCTGCAGCCACTCCAAATCCTGCATTCAAGGGCACCACCAGGAGTGACATGAGTAAGGTCAACTGCATCGCTTTAAGGGCTTCGGATTCAAGCAGGGTGCTGAAGTAGTAAGGAACCCCTTTGGCAAAGGCTTCGGCCAAAACCGTTACGAGAGGCAAAACAAGGACTAAGGCAAAGTAAATCAGAGCGATACCGAGCAAAAGGGCAGGCACCCATTTATGCAAACGGGCCAGACTCATGCGCTGCGAATCTTTCATCGCCAAAGAATATTTTGCTGTCACGGCTTTGTCTTGCATGCTTTACACCAAGTTCTGACGATAGCGTTGCAACCGAGTTTGTAAGAAATTGATCAGGCCCAGGACCAGAATTGAAATACCAAGCAGGAACAGGGCAATCGCTGTCGCTCCCGAATAGTCATACTGTTCTAATTTGCTAATGATCAGAAGGGGAGCTATTTCGGAGACTAGTGGAACATTACCAGCGATGAAAATCACTGATCCATACTCTCCGACGGCTCGCCCAAAAGCCAATGCGCTGCCAGTGAGAATTGCCGGCAAAAGCTGAGGCAACGCTACATATCGAAAATTTTGCCAGGCTGAGGCACCCAAGGTATGCGCCGCTTCCTCGAGGCCTTTTTCCAGATCTGTGAGAACGGGCTGAACTGTCCGAACCAGAAAAGGCAGACCGACAAACACTAAGGCGATGAAGATTCCGACCGGTGTGAAGGCGAGCTGCCATCCGAGCGGTTCCACTAACCGACCGATCACACCGTTCTCGCTGTAAACGGCGGTCAATGCAATGCCGGCCACGGCCGTAGGCAAAGCGACAGGTAAATCGATCAGAGCATCGACCAGGGAGCGACCGGGAAATTTATAGCGAACCAGAACCCAAGCGAGAAGAGTTCCAAATATAGCATTGACCCCAGCCGCAGCCAGAGCAGCGCCAACGCTCAGGCGACAAGCCGCTAAAACTCGAGGCGTCGACAGAGTGTGTGCGAGTTGAGTCCAGGTAAGCTCTGAAGTTTTAAAAATCAAACCAGAGAGCGGAATGATCACCATAAGCAATAAATAAAAGAGCGTGACGCTGAGCGTGACGCGGAATCCTGGAACATTTCGCTTTCTCTTTGCAAAGATGGCCATGCGTTAGCTGCTCACACCGTAAATTTGATCGAAGAGGGCGCCATCTTCAAAATGCTTCTTCTGAGCCTGTTTCCATCCACCGAATAGTTCATCGATTGTGAAAAGTTTGATTGGCTTAAAGGCTTCTGCATACTTCTTCGCAGCTATTGCTGACCTGGGTCGGAAGCCATGCTTCGCCACCAGCTCTTGTGCTTTCTCACTGTAGAGATACTGGAGATAAGCCTCCGCCTGGGCACGCGTTCCATGCTTATCCACATACTTATCCACAACTGTTACGACAGGTTCGGCCAGGATGGATACAGACGGCACGATCACTTCAAACTTATCTCTCCCCAGTTCCGAAAGGGCCAAAAAGGCTTCATTTTCCCAAGTGAGCAGAACATCGCCGATTTTTCGTTCAGCAAAGGTCGTAGTTGCACCGCGGGCCCCAGAGTCGAGGACTTTGACATTTTTATAGAGAGCGCGAACGAATTCCTTAGCTTTGGATTCATCACCGCCCGGTTGTTTTAATGCGTAACCCCAGGCCGCCAGATAGTTCCAACGAGCGCCCCCACTGGTTTTGGGATTGGGTGTGATGACGCCCACCCCTGGCTTTGCCAAGTCGTTCCAATCTTTAATCGCCTTAGGATTGCCCTTGCGAACGAGGAATACGATGGTCGACGTGTAAGGTGCAGATTTATCGGCCAGACGCTTCTGCCAGTCCTTGTTGATTAGTCCTTTGTCAGCAATGGCATCAATATCGTAGGCCAGGGCCAAGGTCGTAACATCAGCCTCCAGGCCATCGATGATCGCTCGGGCCTGTTTGCCAGAGCCAGCATGCGACTGTTGAATCTCCAGTTCCTCACCATGTTTGGCTTTCCACTCCCGGGCAAATTCTTGGTTGAGATCTCGGTAAAGCTCACGGGTCGGGTCATAGGATGCGTTCAGCAAAGTTTTTGCTTGGGCCAGATTTGCCAGCAGAGCAGCGCCCACAAGGACCTTGCCCAAAAACCGATGAAAATGCATGTCTCGCTCCTTCCGTGTGTCTGTCAAGGATCCTAACGAGACCCACTGCTGATCGGAACGAAGTATTTGTTGGATGCTTATTCCAAATTCACATATGGACTATACGCGCCACAAATGCATACTTATTCTCGGATTCGAGAAAAGAATCCTTCGCCTTTTGGAGTATCCGGAATGGGGATTGGCTCCCCACCAATAGTAAAGTGCTTTTTGTAGTGACGGCTTCCTTGCAAGCGCCGCAGTCGGGTCGCTCACTTTCAGAACGATTCTGGCAGGTGAGGGATACGATGGCCTCAGTTGGAAGATCGTCAGCGTTTTTGTAGGAAATCGGTTGCTAGGTTGCCATATCTTTTCATTTCATTGTCGTCCTTTTGATTCAAATTCGTCATTTCTGATAAGAAATTCACCTTGTATAGTCAGCGGTAGGCCGTTCGCAGTTTCGAGGATTTCTTCGACCAGAAAATGGCGCCCCTCGACGGCATGGATATGAAGATGGGGTTCCGATGAGTTCCCGGAATTTCCGACCCTTCCCAGAATCTGTGCCTCTTCAACCCTTTGTCCTACGGAGACTTTGGAAGAATCTTTAAGCATATGGGCCAACACCAGGGTGTTGCCGTGACAGTCAATTGCAACATAATTTCCTAGAGCATGGGCCTCATCGGTTTCACCGAATGCGTTGTCATTGATGTTGTTTTCCATTCCAACGATTTCACCTGCGCAGGGTGCGTACAGATCAATTCGAAAGATCAAAAAATCTTCGTTCCGATTGGCGAATAGACCTTTGGTCGCGATACCGAATTCATTGACCCGCGTAATATCCATCGCGAACCGTTGCGCCTGAACTTCCACATGATAATTGGAAGCTGAATTGGAGCCGCCATGCACGACATGGAATGTCCCCTCTCCAAACGGGGAGACCAGCGGAATCAAGGGATCGCTGGTATTCCTGGATTGAGTGTATTCCCAAATCGAATCCAGCGCGAAAACGTTCACCAAAAGCAATAACCCGAGTTTGGGCAGCCGAGGTCTCCCGCTTTGAAAAGTAGGCAATAGCTGCCACATTTTTGATTGGCAATAAGTGGCATAGAAGAACAGGGGAATGAGTCCGTATCGAGGTATTTTCCCAGAGAATCGCCAGTCAAAAATATAGAACAGGAAGGTAAAGGCAAGAAGGAGCGTGACAAGCTTCAGCAACGAATCAAACTTGCTTTCAGATTGCTTTCGTCCGACATAGATAGCCGCGACTGAAGGAAGAATAGCCTGAATGATGAAAAAAACATCCATGTAAGTTCCGTTCTAAGGTAGAAATCGAAGAAGTAGTCGGCCCTGCATAAGATTATAGGCATTGCCCGGATAGAAACCCCGCTGTTCGGGTTTCGGTAGCCAAGAAAATCCA
This sequence comes from Oligoflexus sp., assembly GCA_041736645.1. Taxonomy (GTDB): domain Bacteria; phylum Bdellovibrionota_B; class Oligoflexia; order Oligoflexales; family Oligoflexaceae; genus Oligoflexus. The sequence goes on from JBGSTF010000287.1 coordinate 23,175, forward strand.
ATCATGGATAGATTTGGCTAAGTTGATTGGAACGGTAAAGCGCCTTCTCTATTCTGGACTCGTTCTATAGGTCATCAAACTTTTTCATGGCCGACGAAGTAAATGATTTAATGAAGTTATTTTGACATAAACACTTCTCAGCTGCTCGCCTATCCCAAAAATCCCGCCTCTTTCCCCATTGTAGCGGGCTGGCGTTCCTGCGCCTTGCTGTAAGCATCCGCCCAGGTATAATCGGAGGCGGCCCGGACGGGACCAGCGATCACCGCATTTATGACTGACTCTATTATTTCCGAGGAAAGCCCATTGGACATCAGCTCCGCTTCTGATTTTGTGCAACTCCATGTCCACAGCGAGTATTCGCTGCTCGATGGAGCCATTGCCATCGCTGACCTGGTGAAAAAAGCGAAGAAAATGGGACACCAGGCCGTTGCGCTGACCGACCACGGCAATATGTTTGGAGCCATTGAATTCTACGGCAAGTGTAAAGATAGCGGAATCAAGCCTATCATCGGCTGCGAGCTCTATTGGGAAGGCGTGGCGTCGAGTCGGGAACTCGGGAAAAACGGTTTTCCGAAAGTCCGCACCATGGACGCTTTCCATCTGGTCGTTTTAGCCAAGTCCAAAATCGGTTATCACAGCCTCTGTCGGGTTGTGAGTTCTGCCTATCTGGATGCTGTGGAGGCAACACCTGTTCCGATCGTGCAGCAGAAATCTTTGAAGGAGCACAGCAAAGATCTGATCGCTCTTTCCAGCTGTCTGCGCGGCGAATTCGGCAGCCTGATCGAACTCCTGGCTCATCATAGCAAAGATCCTTTGACCGAACTCGCCCTTCCCAGTGAAGAGCTGCAGCCCATCGTTCAAGCTCTCCACGATCACGTCGCGACTATGCGCGAAATCTTTGGCGAAGATGGGTACTATATCGAACTGATCGACAACAATATCCCGCAGCAGAGGCGGCTGCTGCCGATACTTGCTGGCGCTGCCCAATATTTCGGGCTGCCCCTCGTTGCGACAGCCGACAGTCACTATGCAAGTCCTGACGATGTCGAAGCCCACGCCGTTCTAACCGGCATCAAAAACGAACTCACCATGCGCCATCTCCGTGGACGGATACAAAATGCCGAGTTCCATATCTTCAGCAATGAAGAAATGCTGGCCAAATACGGACAGTGGCCGGAATCTTTGACCAATCAGAAAAAGATCGCGGATCTGTGCAATGTAGAATTCAAATTTGGCGAATATTTCCTGCCGCGATTTGAACTACCGAGCGGAGAGACAGAAGCAGAAGCCTTAAGGAGATTATCCAAAGAGGGTTTGATCGAACGTTTAAACTTCAATCGCCCGCTTTATGGCAAAACTCTAACGCCAGAAAAAGAACAGGAATACTTCAAAAGGCTTGATTACGAAGTCGATGTCATCATTACGATGGGTTTTCCTGGTTACTTTTTGATCGTCCAGGACTTTATCAACTGGGCTAAAAACAATGATATCCCCGTTGGCCCGGGTCGGGGTTCCGGTGCTGGTTCCGTGGTTGCATGGTCTCTGCGGATCACCGATTTGGATCCACTGCGATTTAACCTTATTTTCGAGCGCTTTTTGAATCCAGAGCGGGTTTCCATGCCTGACTTTGACGTCGATTTTTGCCAGGATCGCCGTGATGAAGTGATTCGCTATGTGACGAAAAAGTACGGCGCGGATAACGTGGCGCAGATTACCACCTTCGGTAAAATGAAGGCCAAGGCGGCTATTCGTGATGTGGGCCGCGTTCTCGAAATTGGTTATGGGAAAGTCGATAGAATCGCCAAGCTCATTCCCAATGAATTGGAAATTAAGCTAACGGATGCTCTCGCCAAGGAACCGAGGATTGTCGAAGAGGGTCGCAAAGACGAAACCATCCAGAAGATGATCGATCTCGCCTTGAAAATTGAAGGTTTGAGTCGACATACTTCAGTCCATGCGGCGGGTGTTGTGATTGCTGATGGCGGGATGTCGAATCTCGTTCCCGTCTATAAAGCACCCGATGGTTCACTGATCACTCAATATGAAATGAAGAACGCCGAAAAAGTCGGTCTGGTAAAATTCGACTTCCTCGGTCTGAAAACTTTGACCGTAATCGATCGCGCCGTAAAACTGATTCGCGCCAGTAAGGACGCGAAATTCAATATCGAAACCATCGATCTTGAACGCAAAGAAGTCTATGAAGTGATCTCTTCGGCTCACTCCGTCGGAATTTTCCAGCTGGAAAGCTCCGGGATGCAGGCTCTGCTTCGCAAACTGAAACCGAGTCGATTCGAGGATGTGATCGCTGTTGTGGCTTTGTTCCGACCCGGTCCTTTGGGTTCGGGAATGGTGGACGACTTTATCGAAAGAAAGCACGGTCGGCAGGAGATCGAATATCTGCATCCCCGCTTGGAAAGCATTCTTGCTGATACCTACGGGATTATTCTTTACCAGGAACAGGTGCAAAAAATTGCCGCCAACCTTGCCAATTACTCTTTAGGTGAAGCTGACCTTTTGCGTCGAGCCATGGGTAAGAAAAAACCTGAAGAAATGGCCAAGCAAAAGTCTCGCTTCCTATCGGGAAGTCGGGAAAATCAGGTTGATGAAAAGCTGGCGGATGAACTGTTCGAACTCATGGCTAAATTTGCTGCCTACGGTTTCAACAAAAGTCACTCGGCAGCATACGGGCTCGTCAGTTACCAAACAGCCTATCTCAAAACCTTCTTCCCCGAACAGTTCATGGCTGCAATCATGACCTGCGATTTGGACAATACCGATAAGCTCATTCGCTACATCGAAGAGTGTCGCCGACTGAAATTTACCATCTATCCACCTGATATCAATAGAAGTTATTTGGAATTTGACGTCCCTAAACCCAAGGCCATTGGCTTTGGTTTGGCGGCCATGAAAGGCATTGGCGGATCGTCCATTGAGGCGATTATCAAAGAACGCAGCCATGGGGGTCGCTTCCATTCTCTGACCGACTTGGCCAAGCGAGTCGACCTGCACAAAGTTGGCAAGAAAACTCTGGAACTTTTAATCCAGGGCGGAGCCCTCGATGGTTTTGGCAAGACCCGGCAAACACTGATGGGTCTGATCGGCGAAATGGTTCGTTACAGTGAAGCGCATCATAGTGCCCGAAACCAAGGCCAAAGACTGCTGTTTGATGAGTTTGATGACGATCCTTTACAGGCCCAGCTTGCGGATTGGGAAGAGAACGCCAAGGATAGCGAAGCACCGCCATCACCGATCGAATGGCTGCAAAAGGAAAAGAAGCTGCTCGGCGTGTTCTTGTCCGGTCATCCCGCAGAATGCTATGCGATGGATGTCAAACGCTTCGCTCAGATGCGCATAGGCGACATCACCAAAAACATTGGCAAGAAAGGCGTCCACATCGTTGCCCTTCTGAATAATGTGTCCGAGCGACTGACTAAAACCGGCAAGAAAATGAGCTATATTCAAATTGAAGACGAAACAGGCAGCTGGGAAGCCGTCGCCTTTGAAGGTGACCTACCAGCAGAAAATCGCCCAGAACCAGGTGCCATGGTCGTCATTCAGCTGTCGATTCAACAAGGTTTTGATGGCAGCAGTATCAATGTACGGGTGGAAAATCTGCAAACTTTGGAACAGGCCCGCAAGATGGCCATCAAAAAAGCCACGATCCAGGTGACGAGCCAGCTGGAATTGGATGCCAAGACTCTGAGCAAGCAACAAGGCCTCTTGCAAAGACTGCAGGCTATGATTCAAGAGAACCCCGGATCCACTCCACTTGCTCTGGAATTGGCTTTTGAAAAAGCTCAGGTTAGAATCAAGCCTGATCGACTGGCGATTGATTTGAATGATACTGTCTGTCAGTCGCTCTTCAGCCTCAAGCGCGACGGTGTGAGTTTGCACTATGCTTGATTTAGCTTGAAGAGAGAATGCATCCACGCAAGGAGCCTGCCCGATGGGACTTTTACCCCTAACCCCATGGAAAAGGCGATTCCTTGCAGCCCTCCTTGCCTCATTGGGACTTTTGCTCTTAACCCTCGTCCTACTCACGCCACCCGTTTGGAAGCTTGAACAAGGGCCCATCCCTGTCGTTCGCTGGCCCAAAACTGGCCCTCAGACCTTTATGGTAGGTCCGGGCAAGGAATCTTGGGTGCCCATTCAGTCGGTATCAAGACATGTAATCAATGCCATCGTTGTTGCAGAGGACGCCCGTTTTTATGAGCATTACGGCTTGGATTTCCAAGAAATTCGCCATAGTATCGCCTTCAACATGGAGCAAAAGCGCTATGCGCGAGGAGCTTCGACCATCACCCAGCAGGTGGTTAAGATGGCCTTTCTTGATGCAGAAAAATCTCTCTTGCGTAAAATTCGCGAGGCTCTCGGCGCCTGTGTACTCGAATGGCTTATGAGTAAGGATAAAATCCTGGAGTGGTATATCAATCTTGTCGAATTTGGCGACGGAGTCTTTGGCATTCAATCCGCGGCCCAACATTTTTTCCAAACAACACCAGAGCTCTTGACGATTCAGGATGGTGCTCACTTGGCCTTGGTCTTGCCAAGTCCCAATCGATTTTCAAGAGGACTCAGACAGAAACAACTGACAACCTTCGGCCATCGTCGCTACGGCCAGATCATCGAGGAAATGTTCAAACTCGAGTTGATTACACCTGCCCTGAGGGAATCCGCCTTAGCGACTGGTGATTTTGGCAAGCCCATCGAAGGTTACAATCCCAATCAAGGACTTCGCGATGAATTCATCGACCCCTATGTTGCACTCCCGGGAGACGAACCACCTCCCTTCGGGCGGGATCCACCAAAGCGAAAAAGTCGACCCAGCGATCAACGCAACAGCCGATCCGAAAACAGCGGAAAAAAGCATGAATGATCCCAATGATCACTTCTATAAACTTCGTATCCTCAAGACCTGGGTTGCCAAAGATCCAAGTATCGTTTTTCAATGCAACCCTGGAGGCCCTAGGGACGCACCTCCTCTTCCTAAAAAAACCCATCTTTTCATAGATTTAAGACAACATTCCTTTGGCCTTCGCATTCAAGCCGACAAGCCATCAGATGCGGATGCCAATCATGCCTTCATTCAAATTCTGCGAAAGCAGCTGCCCAATTTCACGATTAAAGCGATCTTTCAGGAAAAATCTTCCGGCAACTACTGGATTCCTTTACTGAGCGGCCCGGAATCCGGACACTTCTGGGTCCTGCGCCTCGCTGCCAGCAAACCGCCTTTGGCTTCCCTGATCGCACCCGATCAGACGATTCATGTGAGTTTTGGTCAAAAGGGGACCTTCACTAAAAAACATCCAGCAGAACCTACCCCTGATTTCTCGGGTATGCTCGATATTCTGCCCAAACTTTTCCATGATTGGACCGGAACTTCTCCCGTCACGATGGATGAAGCGGAACCAAGCCCGACGCAAATTGGTGAAGATACAATCGCCATCTCTCAACTGCAAAAGGACCTTGCCTCTCGTCTCAAGAGAAAACATAAGACGGGCAAAAAAACCCTGGAAAAAACTTCTAGCGATATTCCTTCAGCTGAAGATGTCCTCCTCAAAGAACGTGAGGCGCAGCTTCTACAAAGTTATGCCTGGATGGTCAAACCAGAAGCGTTTGAACTGCGCCTCGAAGCTGCTCTCAGCGGCCTCAGCGAGGAGCTCAGTATAGCTCTGGATCCGGACGCCAGTGTCGGGCAGAACATGGAAAGAAAATTTGCGGCGTATCATAAAGCTCGTCGTGGTCGAGAACTCGGCATGAAACAGTTGGAGCAGGCTGAACAGCATTTGACCTCCTTAGAAAAAGATCTGGCTCAGTTGCGTGTCGAACAAAAATCAGATGCGGAACTGCAGCAACTCGCCCGAAAATATCGTCTCCCCGATTTGCAATCACCCCGTGAGGCCAACAACCCAGACTCCGGAGGTAAACCTTTCAAGACCTACAAATCCAGCACAGGCCACAGTATTCTGGTGGGCAAAACGGCTTTGGACAATGATGAACTCACGAAATCAGCTCGTTCTAATGATTTTTGGTTTCATGCTGTGGGAGTGACGGGATCGCATGTGATTGTGCCTATTACCCCAGACATAAGGCAATCATTGCCAGCACAGCTCATCCGGGAAGCCGCGATTCTCGCCCTGCATTTCTCTAAAATTAGGGATGATCACGCTGGAGAATGCTATGTCACCCGTAAAACACACCTCAAAAAGCAAAGAGGAATGCCCGCCGGTTTGTGGAGGATCGATCAATCAGAAACTCTCTTCTTTCGCTACAACGACGACGAACTGCAAAGCATTTTGCAGACGGTTCGGGTCTGAGCAAGGCGGTCTGCCTTTTCGCTGCTCAAGCCTATGATATGTAAGGCTGACGAGGCTCTCCGCTCAGCCGAACACGAACTTCCAAAAGGTTTCTTTCTGCCCTGAAGAGGCACGCGGGGGATGCCAAGTCAATCCTAACCATCTTTTCCGCGCTGGATTCCAGGGCGGGACTCTGCTATGGCATTTCAAAGCCGATTCGCCTTACGACGCGCTGTTGATCCGGAGTCCCGCTCAACATAGCTCGCGCCGACAGGTGGGTTTTCCTTGGTCCTCCGGACCTTTACGCATTGGGGAGCTTGCGAATGAACATTAAGAAAAAAGTAGCGGTCGTCGGCGCCACAGGAATCGCCGGACAACAGTTTCTCACAGCTTTGGCCAACCATCCTTGGTTCGAAGTCGTTCGTTTCGGGGGATCGCCGCGTTCGGCGGGCAAGCGGTATGAAGACGCTCTCCGCGCTCCGAATGGTCAGATCAACTGGTGGCAGCATGAGCCCATCCCCCAACAATTCCGCAACATGGTGATCGAATCCGCACCGGAATTGAATCTGAAGGATATCGACATCGTCTTCACGGCTGTGGAATCTGATGCCGCAAAGGAATTGGAGCCCATCTATGCAGCCCAAAAGCCTGTTATTTCAACTGCTAGCGCCTTTCGCATGGAAGACGATGTGCCCCTGCTTATCCCTGGTGTGAACACGGCTCATAGCGCCATTATTCGCCAGCAGCAAAAGAAACGAGGCTGGAAAGGCTTCGTCGTGCCGATTCCCAACTGTACAACCTATGGCCTCGCCTGCACCCTGGCCCCTTTACAGAAGGCCTTTGGCCTCAAGACCGTGATCATGACTTCCATGCAAGCAACGTCAGGCGCCGGTCGCAACGGTGGCGTCCTGGCTCTGGATATGATCGACAATCTTGTGCCCTATATTCCGAAAGAAGAAGAGAAAGTTCAAATCGAGACCCAGAAGATTCTCGGCGCTCTTCAAGGCGATCGCTTCATTCCGGCCTCGCTTGCGGTGAGCTGCACGTGTACTCGGGTTTCAGTCACCGATGGTCACACAGAAACCGTCTTTGTTGCCACGCAAAAGCCAGCGACTGTGGCTGAAGCCATCGCAGCCTTCCGTGAATACCGACCAGACTTCGGAGATTTACCTTCGGCACCTCGCAATTTCTTTACCGTCCATGACGATCCCTTTCATCCTCAACCAAGGATCGATCGTGACCAAGACGGCGGCATGTCCACCCATGTCGGACGCATCCGCATCGACGAAGCCTTGGGCGGTCTGAAATACGTTCTGCTTTCCCACAACACGAAAGCAGGCGCTGCCAAAGGTGCACTCTTGGTTGCCGAGAACCTCTGCGTGACTGGTTACATTTGATGCAAGCGCGGGCCTTGGCATACAAGGCCCCGTCATTATTAGCTCGCCTGCCTTTTTCCAAAGTGTCAGCTCCAGGACACAACCTCCAGGACACAGAATCGGACTCATAAGACACGACTGATCAGTCAAATATGCCAATAAACCCCATTTTTTGTGCCAAACGAGCTTCCATATCACTCTAATGGTGACGTTCGCCTCGATTGCGGAATGGCCCACGCTTTGCTCAGAGAAGATCAGTGACGACGAGATAGGCGTCACGATGAAAAAGAAACACTGAGATCGATTCGACGAAAGGACTGTTTCATGAAACTCGCAAACATCTCTCTGACCGCCCTTGCTCTTCTGCTCGCTTCAGCTCCAGCCATGAGTGCAGACCTATCTGTTCAAGGTCAGCTGATCACTTCTCAAGGTAAATTGACCAGCGGAAAATCTGAGAGCACGGATCCTACTACACTCAAAAGTGACGAAAGCCAAAAAGGCAAGAGTATCACCGCACCAGGCGCTGGTGTGAACCTTCAGTACAAACTCACTGATACCGCGAGTGTTGGTGGTAGCGTGGCCTTTGTAAACTATGATGGCGGAAAAGAAAAAGGTCAGTACAACGACCTCTCCGTATCGGTCAACGGTACTTATGACTTCTTCAAACAAGATGCTTTCGCTCTCTATGGCCTTGGTGGATTGTCGTACCACATGGTTGATCCCAAAGATCAAAAGAATGAAGTTGCAGAAGTTAAATACAAAAGTGCAGATCTTGTAAACTACGATCTGGGTGTTGGTGGACGCTACGAAGTAGTGAAGAATGTCAACCTTGGCCTGAGCTATCGCTACACCGATACTTTGGCTAAAGGAACAATCAACACCACGAGTATCATTGCTACTGACTCAGTCAAAGCCAAGTTCAAAGATGTCTCTTTGCAACAAAACGAACTCATCGCGTCAGTTGGCTACTCCTTCTAAGACCTTGTTCATGATGCAACGCGGACTTACGCGATGAAAAAGCCGGGGAATCCCTTCCCCGGCTTCCTTGCGTTAGCCATGACGGTGTCTTTCCAGCCCGCCAACAAATGCCGTACCGACTCCTGATTGAAAGTGGTAGATAAGAACTGAAGTAAACACTTTGGATTTTCCACATTGTTGAAACAAGGTGGGCTTAACAGATGACTCCATCGAGCCACGATCGCAGACCTCTCATCTCGTCGAATTTAGGCGCGGCTTTCCATACAAAATTTCTTTTCTTCACTGGCAAAGGTGGAGTGGGTAAAACTTCGCTAGCATCAGCCACCGCCGTAGCTCTTGCTGATTCAGGAAAACTCGTGCTTCTGATCAGCACGGATCCAGCATCCAATTTGGATGAAACTTTCGGTATGACTCTGAGCAACAAACCCCAACCAGTACCTAACGTGACTGGGCTTATGCTGCTTAACATCAACCCGGAAACTGCCGCCGAAGAGTATCGCCTTCGCGTTATCGCCCCCATGGTCGGTGCAGCCAGTGACACTGCAATTGCTGGAGTTCGAGAGCAATTGTCTGGGGCATGCACCACTGAAATTGCCGCCTTTGACGAATTTTCTGAACTCATTGGTGACTCACCAGTCACCAGAGGATTTGATACGATTATCTTTGACACAGCTCCTACGGGACATACACTGCGTCTCTTGAGTTTACCAAAAGCATGGACCGGTTTTTTTGATGTCAATGAACGGGGAGCTAGTTGCCTTGGACCCCATTCCGCACTCAAAACTCAGGAAACTCGCTTTGCTACGGCAATGCAGTGTTTACAGGATCCGAACAAGACAAGTGTAATTCTGGTAGCGCGACCTGAACGGAGCACACTGACCGAAGCTTCCAGATCCAGTCAAGAGCTCAAAGAACTGGGGATGACCAAGCAAATCCTCGTCGTCAACGGACTGTTTGTAGCAGAAGATTCCCAGGATCCTTTGGCCCGTTCTTTGGAAGCACAATCCACTCAATGTCTGGATAGTATCCCTGAGGGCCTGAGACAACTGCCGACTTTTGTTGTTCCGCTCAAACCATTCAACACTGTAGGCCTTCCATCATTGAGAGGATTGCTTTTGGAGGATTCGAGTTCAACCAACTTTCCTTCAGCAAATTCGATATCCTCAACTACCGTTCAGCCCAACCTATCTCTCCTGCACCTAGCCAAAGATCTGGCCGATCAGGGTCGAGGTTTGGTTCTGGTCATGGGCAAAGGTGGTGTTGGTAAAACGACTGTTGCGGCAGCCCTCGCCGTGGCGATCGCGCGGCATGGCAAGCCAGTTCATTTGAACACGACCGACCCAGCAGCCCATCTTGCTCAGACCATTGAAGGCACAATGCCCAATCTAACGATCAGTCGCATTGATCCCAAGGCAGAAACCCAAGCCTACACGGACAAAGTTATTGCTTCCAAATCCGCAGGTCTCGATGCCGACGGCATTGAACTCTTACGTGAGGACTTGGCCTCCCCATGCACGGAAGAAGTCGCTGTCTTTCACGCTTTCTCACGGACGGTCTTTGAATCACGCCGCAGCATTGTCATCCTCGATACAGCCCCGACCGGCCACACCTTGCTCCTTCTGGATGCAGCAGGATCCTATCACCGCGAAATGATGAAAAAAATGGAAGGGCCGCTACAGGGGAAAATGAAAACCCCACTGATGATGCTCCAGGACAGTCAACTATCTAAAATTTTACTCGTGACTTTAGCCGAGACCACACCTGTGAGTGAGGCTGCAGCCTTGCAAAGCGACCTTCAAAGGGCCAATATCGAACCCTTCGCCTGGGTCGTCAATCGAAGTCTGGTTGCAAGTGCTAGCAAGGACCCTGTTTTGCAGCAGCGCGCTGCAAACGAAGGCACCCAGCTGCAAAGAATCAGCCAGGGTCTTGCTAAACGGTTTGCCATACTGCCTTTAGCTTCAGAAGAACCTGTTGGTCCCGATCGCTTGATGAAACTCTTGGAGCAGGAATGGATCTAGGAGGGCGCTTTCGTGCCGGCCTACATAGTGATATGCACATGAAGAATCTGTATCGCTGCCGGCGTAAGGCCTGAAATTCTGGAAGCTTGGCCTAGATTGCCGGGCTGATGTTTTTTCAGTTTCTCAACCACTTCACGGCTGAGTCCCATAACTTTTTCGTAGGAAAATTCGCTGGGAATCTTCACCCTTTCCAACTGCTCGGTACTTCGTATCGAACGTTTTTCGCGCACGATATAGCCTTCGTATTTCACTTCGATTTCCAAGCGACGCAGCACAGAAGGTTCATAGCTTTGCAAAGCAGGAATGAAGGGCAAAAGGTCAAAAATAGATACTCTGGGTTTCCGCAAGATGGCGTCTACCTTGGTGCCAGTGTTGTCTTTAGCATCCAAGAACGTTTCCGGCAGATTGAATGGGCCAATGGCGGTTTGCTTGGCAAAGTCCACAAGCTCTTCCATGGCCTGCTGCCTGATTTCAAAACCTTGAAAATCGGCGTCCTGAACCAATCCAATGGCTCGTCCTATATCGGTCAAACGCAGGTCGGCATTGTCTTCACGCAGGTACAGGCGATGTTCAGCTCGGGAGGTAAACATACGATAGGGTTCTTGCGTTCCCTTGGTCACCAAATCATCGACCATGACCCCGATATAGGCTTCAGAACGATTGAGAATAACAGCTTCTTGATCGGCTGATTTGCGCGCTGCGTTGATGCCTGCCATCAATCCTTGCGCCGCTGCTTCTTCATAGCCTGTTGTGCCATTGATTTGACCAGCCAGGAAGAGACCGCTGAGCTTTTTCGTTTCCAGGCTTGCATGCAGCTCAGTAGGATCCACATAATCATATTCAATCGCATAGCCTGGCCGGATGATTTCGGCTTTTTCCAGACCTACCACAGTTCGGACAAACTCAAGTTGCGCCCTGAGCGGCAAGGAGGTGGACAATCCATTGGGATAGACCTCACAGGTATCGTAACCCTGAGGCTCCAAGAAGATCTGGTGTTCCAAACGATCGGGGAACTTGACGACCTTATCCTCGATCGATGGGCAGTAGCGCGGTCCGATGCCGACGATTTCACCGCTATAGAGAGGTGACTCGCAGAGATATTTGCGAATCACTTCATGGGTCTTTTCATTGGTGTAGGTGATGTGCATAGGAATCAAAGGCTGAGTGATCGCCTTGGTCGAGAAACTGAAGGGAATAATATCTTCATCGGAATGCTGCGCTTCACAGGCGTCCCAGTTGATCGTTTTGCCATCAAGACGTGGCGTGGTCCCCGTTTTCATGCGACCGACGCGAAAGCCAAAACGTCGAATAGCATCTGCCAAACCGATTGAAGGCGCATCACCGGCACGACCTGCGGATATCTTCTGATTACCGATATGGATCAGTCCATTCAAAAAAGTGCCCGCGGTGATTACGACCGTGCGGCTTTCAAACCGACCAAAGATACGAGTTTCGATCCCCACGACCGCTGAACGATCCTGAGCTTCCTCGATCAGGAGGCCCTCTACGCTATCCTGCCTTATATGGAGATTCGGAGTGTTCTCCAGAGTGTGCTTCATATAGCGACGATAAAGATCCATGTCGGCTTGAGCTCTGGAGGACCAGATGGCCGGACCTTTTTTCCGATTCAAAATGCGATACTGAATGCCTGTGGCGTCGATCGCCTTGGCCATTTGCCCACCTAAGGCATCGATTTCTTTAACTAAATGACCTTTCGCGGTCCCGCCAACAGCAGGGTTACAGGACATCGCTGCGATGCGATCGACCACTTGTGTCACCAGCAAGGTCTTACGCCCCATGCGTGCTGCTGCCAAAGCTGCTTCGCATCCGGCATGCCCACCACCGACTACAATCACGTCAAACTGCGTCATAACTTCCCTTTCATACCCTGGAGCATCCGCGAATTTTGTGAGAAGTCCACAATCCCATCCACGGAAATCTGGTACTAACTCAATAAGTCAAACAAGACAAGACCGGATCCGCCCAAAGCCGCGTCCAGTGCTCTGGGCGAAGCTTGCACCATGAGCTTTACGCCTTATTTTCAAGCCTTTGGCTTGCTTGCTATTTTCAAAGCCTTCGAGTATTTGTTGGAGCACATGTACCTCTTTCTAGGCTGATTTGCGTAACAAATCATACCCAGGACAAAAAGGAAGGATAGGATGGCTATTTTTGAAGATCTAACCAGCATGGGTCACGAACAGGTTGTCTTCTGTCAGGATAAAGCGACGGGGTTGAAGGCGATTATCGCTATTCACGATACCACGCTTGGACCTGCGCTGGGTGGCTGTCGCATGTGGGACTATAAGTCAGAAGAAGACGCAATTCGCGACGTTCTGCGTCTTTCCCGAGGCATGACCTACAAGGCTGCCGTTACCGGATTGAACCTGGGGGGCGGGAAATCTGTCATCATTGGCGATCCCAAAAAACTAAAAAGTGAAGCTCTCTTCCGAACCTTTGGCCGCTTTGTCGAAAGCCTGGGTGGACGGTACATCACAGCGGAAGACGTCAATATTCGCGTCAGCGATATCGAGCAGGTGGGACTCGAAACGTCCTACGTTTCCGGAGTGAGTTCAAGGGCGGGTGGATCAGGCGATCCCTCCCCAGTAACAGCATGGGGTGTGTTCCAAGGCATCCGTGCTTCAGTCAAATATAAACTTAACAAAGATAGCCTCAAAGGCGTAAGTGTTGCGATTCAAGGCGCCGGCGCTGTTGGCTCTCACCTCGTGGAATATCTGGTCAACGAAGGCGCCAAAGTTCACGTGGCAGATATTGATGCCGAGAAAGTTAAAAATAACGTCAAGCAATTCGGTGCTGAAGCAGCTCAGCTGCATGAGATTCATAAGCTGAATGTGGATGTGTTTGCCCCTTGCGCGCTCGGCGGATTTTTGAATGAACAAACCATTCCTGAAATCAAAGCATTGATCATCGCTGGAGCAGCCAACAATCAGCTCCTCGACGAAAATATCCATGGACCGATGCTCAAAGAGAAAGGCATCCTCTATGCTCCGGACTATGTGATCAACGCCGGCGGCTTGATCAACGTCTACCAAGAATTGCAGGGATATGACGCGGCGATTGCCAAGAAGAAAGCCAGCAATATCTACGACACTCTCTTGGCCATCTATGCCCAAGCAGACGAGCAAGGCATCACGACCAATGCAGCTTCGAATGTCATCGCCGAACAACGGATCAACTCGGTCCGGGCCATGAAGGATTTGCGCAATACGATGGACAACCAGAACTGGATTCAAAATCACCACGGCAGTGGTCGCTAGAGTTTTGCCTTCTAAGTAGCATGAAGAAAGCCACCGGCGAAGGTGGCTTTTTGCTTGTCAGTAGTCACGGATGATTTCGATTTCCCCTGGCTTCACGCGAACTTTTCTTATTCGAGAAGTCTTGCCATCGTTAAAGATCGTGAGGTCATAATTTCCTGGCTTCACCTGCACCCGAGAAACCTCGATGGCAGAAGGAAGAAGGACCCAACTCCGCGTATCGGCCGTTTCAGTGACCGCACCATAAATGTTTCCCGCCAACCAACCAATGGCACCCAACTCTTTCTCGGCTTTTTGGGTCATCTGGCTTTTCAAAATCAAGCGAGCAGCTGACTTGGCCAGAATTCTGCCGCGGCGGTCTTCTAAGGTTTCCCGCGCGATAATGTCCAAATTCTGAGCCATGTCGGCGTTTTCGGACTTTTCTTCGTCGATTTTGATGCCTGTTCGACCATAGCTGGTCCGCACCCGCTTGATGACTGGGAAGGAAAAGCGAATGATTTCTTTGCCCCAAGGGATGACAAATTCCGCCCTCTCCTTGCTGGCGATCTGTCCTACCTCATGCAAAACAACGATTTCACCAAAAGGCTCGCGACTGTCAATTTTTGGACCTTGAAGCTGATAACGAGCTTTGATCTCTTTGGCTTCATCGCTTCGATTGCGTTTCACAAGCAAGCGATACAGCGCCGTAATCAGATGGTCCGGAGCCCGTGTTGCAAAAACTTTATTGTACTCTCCATCATACAGCTTCAGCGCGCTGCGATAGTCGACGATCGCCGCATCGGCTTCACCTAGAGATTCATAAATGATTCCAGCAAGATACCTTGCATAAGCATCTTCCTTGTAGCGGCTCTTGCCGTCCTCATAAGCGCTGTTGATCTCGTTCAATCGGGTGTTGATCCGGGCCGCTTCCACTCGCGCATCTTTGAGCTGCCCATCCTCAATAAAGGAATGGGCTAGCATCATGTGGATGGCGACCTTTTCATAATCTTCACCTGGATAGTCCTGAGCCGCATCGTTGAACACAAAACTAGCGGCGACTTTGCTGACACTGGTGGTGTAGAGCTCATCCACCACCTTGTCGGCTTTCATCAAAAGCTGCCGGGATTCCTCCCGCTGCCCTTGACGGTCTAGGATCATCGCGCGTTCCAGAAGGTAAAGCAGACGATTCCGTGTCTGCTCTTTCAGACCCGATTCATCCAACTTTTTTAAAGCAAGATCGTACTGACCCGCACGAAACGACTGCTGTACAAGTCGCACGTCATCCGTATAGGAGGCGCATGCTGTCAATAGCAGCAGCACCCCCCCGAAAAGAAGGTGATTCAGTGGCAAACGTTTCATCAAAGCCCTGCACCTGATCGTTTAAAGCGTTTCTTGATCAGTTCCTTACCGCTCCAAACGATTTCTGTTGTTTCCAAATCGGTCAGGTTGAGAGCTGTTTGATAGGTCACAGTCTTCAGTCCACCTTTGTCCTGGCTATTCACAGAACTCGAAATCGCGCCGCTGAGCAAAAAATCAGCACCGATTTGCTTGCCAAGCTTTTTCTTGGATCCTTCAGCTGTGGTGCCTGAATTTTGGTATTTGATCTCATCCAGGATTTGCTTGCGCTTGTCAGCATTCAAAAAGCGCACCTTGCCGGAGTTGATCAATTCGTCCTGCATGAATTCTGTCAAGGCTTTGGTATCGATATGCTCGTCTGTCCGATTGGCAACCTCATCGACGATGACGATCGGCTTTTCGCCTTTATGCTTCGGACCGTAGTCATTCAACCAGGGTTTGCTCAAGACCTGTTCTATCAATGAAGTCGCAGTTTTACGTGCATCCGTGGCGCTCCACTTATCATCGATAATCTCCGATTGGGCCGGGTCGTTATAAGTCCCTTCAAAACTAGGCGAACACGCCCCGAGACCCAGGCCCAGCGCCAAAATTTGCAGAGCCTTGCTCCAGTGTTGATTTACGATCGTTTGATACATAGGTTCACCTCTCTTCAGCGTCCGCTGATTACTTTTTACCCGGTACAACATGATAAACTCATTATGGGTTCGTCGTCGACGGAATCCCTACCAAACAGCATACGCAAGCCCTTCCTAGGGGGCAAGCATCGCTCGATAGCTCAGGGAAGAGGGGGCCTCCAATGGTAATCAAAGGTTTTCGGCTTTTACTTATTGCCTCGTTGAGTCAAGCTTGGCCGGTCTTTGCCGTGCCGGCTCGGATCATTTTTTTAAATGGTATTGATATCTCATCTGCCAAAAATCAGACTTTGGAACAGGTCAATGTCCGGATCGACGCTCAAGGCAATGTTTACGTGGAAGCACCTCAGTATGAAGTCCAGCAGGAATCCACTTTCGTCCCACTCAGCCGTCAAATGCCACCGCATCCGAACCTTCCCGAGCACAAAGCTCCAGGTCCCTTGACCCGTCAGGTCGAAATACCAGCTTCCAAGCAAGAGCTTGCCTCGCCCCAGGAAACAAGCGATACCATCAATCAGCCAGAAGGCATGCCGCCAGGGGGTGCAGCACCTGGATTGATGGAAAAAGAGGGAACGAGGAAACAGCCTGATGGAAGCTCAAGCAAAGAAGGATCTGCAGCACCGCTACCACCAGGTGTACAGCCAAATCAATGAAGCCGCTGGTTCGCTCCCTGTGCCTGAGCTTTTGGTCGTCACCAAGGGCCACTCCTCGGAGCCAATTCGAGTCCTGTTTGATCTCGGGCAAAAATCTTTTGGCGAAAACTACGCCCAAGAACTTTTATCAAAGTCCGAAGACCTTAAGGATTTACCTATCGCTTGGATTTTCATCGGTCACCTCCAGTCCAATAAAATCCGCAAAATTGTCAGTGTCGCCGCTGAAATTCAAACCGTTGGCACTTTGCGTCAAGCCGAGCAAATCGCCCGTGCAGCCGAAGAATTGGCCAAAGTTCCCTATCCCATTTGGATCGAAGTCAATGCGGATCAAGAGGAGTCAAAGCATGGCTGCCCGATGGACGAAGTCGTAAGCCTTGCGGAAGCGATTCAACTCAATCCTCGGCTCCATCTGCGTGGGCTTATGGCGATCCCTCCCAGCGTTTATCAGGACGAGGATTTCACCGAGGTTCCCGAGCTCTATCATAGGCTTCGCAAGCTCTGCGACAAAGTAGGCGAGGGACGACTCTCGTTAGGCATGTCAGGTGATCTGAGTCTGGCGATACGAGCTGGTTCCAATCTGGTTCGCATTGGGACACGGATCCTGGGTCCGCGTCAAGGTTGAAGGATCGCTCTTGGCGCTAGGCTCTGGTATCCTCAGAGGCTCAAGCAAGGCAGAGCGCATGCCAACACGAGGACGCAAAGATGGTGCATGATAATCCCCTGATTGGGAACAGTGGCCTACCCCTATTCGATAAAATAACTCCGGAACACATCAGACCCGCTGTCGAGCATGTCTTGCAATCCTGCGAAGAGCTGCTGCAGAAACTCGAAAAGGTTCCCAAACCGGAATGGAATAAACTCTTGGATCCCCTTGAGACCATTCGCCGCGAGCTCCATAACACCTGGAGTCCCATCCAGCATCTGGTAGGTGTAAAAAATTCTCCTGAACTGCGAGAAGCTTACGAGGCCACCCTGCCTCAAGTCGTGAGTTTTTCGCTAAGGCTTTCACAAAGTCGCGCGATCTACTTTAGTTTGAAAAAGATCAAGGAAGACCCCGGGTTCAAGCAAATGCCGGAAGCCAAGCAACGCATCTTGCATCATTTATTGCTCAATGCTCAGCTCTCCGGTATCGAGCTGGAAGGCGCCCAGCAAGAACGCTTCAATGAAATCACCCAGAAGCTTTCCCAGCTGCAAACCACCTACTCCAACAACGTGCTCGACGCGACCAAAGAATTCGAACTCATTGTCCGTGATAAGAAGGATCTAGCTGGTATTCCCGCCAACTTTCTCGGCATGTGGGCCGCCAGTTTTAACAACAGCCATACCGATGAAGCAGCCTCGGCCGATGCAGGACCTTGGCGCATTACCTTGGATTTCCCAAGTTACATTCCTTTTTTGAAATTTGGCGAATCAAGGGTGCTCCGAGAAAAGCTTTACCGTGCATACATCAGCCGCGCCTCACACGGTAGTTTCGACAACACTCAGAACATTTATCAAATCCTGCGGATGCGACGGGATCAGGCCAAGCTTTTGGGCTATCAAACCTACGCAGAGGTCAGCCTAGCCATGAAAATGGCCGGTACCGTCGAATCTGTCGATAAACTGTTGGATGATTTGGCTAAAGTTTCGACTAGCAAAGCCGTTCTAGAACTCAAAGAACTTCGAACCTTTGCCCAAACTCTAGGTCTCAGCGGCGACTTGCAGAATTGGGATATCTATTTCTATCTGGAAAAAATGCGCCAGAAGAAGTTCGACTTTACCGACGACGAGCTCCGCCCTTATTTTCCGTTACCCCGAGTGCTCAACGGCCTCTTCGAGCTTCTTTCTACCCTTTTTGGCATCAAAGTCGTGGCCCGCAGCGAGCCTTTCCCGCGCTGGCACCAAGATGTATCGTTCTATGATGTTTTTGATGAAAAAGGCCAAAAAATTGCTGGATTTTATCTGGACCCCTATTCTAGACCTGCAGAAAAACGTGGCGGCGCCTGGATGGATTCCTGTCTGGATCGTGGTGAATACCAAGGCAAGAGAATCCTGCCCATCGCCTATCTCATTTGCAATGGAACGCCTCCAGTGGGTGACACTCCGTCTCTTTTGAGTTTCGACGAAGTGGAAACCCTGTTTCATGAATTTGGCCATGGCCTCCAGCATATGTTGACCCAGGTCGATCAACTGGAAGTCGCAGGCATCAATGGTATCGAATGGGATGCCGTCGAGTTGCCAAGTCAATTCATGGAGAATTGGTGTTACCAAAAATCTGTGATCAAAAACCTCACAAAACACATTAAAACCGGCAACTCTCTGCCAGACGAACTGTTTCGTAAAATTTACGAGGCGCGAACTTTCAATGCCGCTAATCTTATGGTCAGGCAGCTTCATTTCGCTATGAATGATATGGAACTGCACCATCGTTTCAATCCCGATAGCGGCATGTCGGTGGAAGAAGTAAGCCGCCGCATTGCAGCGAAAGTCTGTGCCATTCAACCCATCGCTGAAGATCGATCCCTCTGTACCTTTGAACATATCTTTGCGGGATCATACGCGGCAGGCTACTATAGTTACAAATGGGCCGAGGTCCTCAGTGCCGATGCCTTCAGTCGGTTTGAAGAAGAAGGTCTGGACGACAAGACTATAGCCCGGGTTGGACGCGATTTCCGAGATTCGATCCTCGCTCTGGGTGGCAGTCAGCATCCTATGGACGTCTTCACTCGCTTTCGAGGCCGTACTCCAAAGCCAGATGCGTTGCTCAAACATAATGGTTTGACCGGAAATTGATGCCTATAGAATCGAAGAAAGACGCCGTATTATTGCAGAAGAGGACGTAAGGAAGCGGACTTGCTCGCTTGAAGAAGCAAATCTAGCATATCGAATAGGACAAAGAGGAGGCCCGAATGGGTGGTGCATTGTTGGATGGGTTGGCCGCAGTTGTAAATATGTTTGCCCAAATGATACAGCTGCTGGTCATAGCCTCAGTGATCGTCAGTTGGGTGGGCGATCGGAGTAATCCCATCGTCCAGATGATCTATAATATTACCGAGCCGATCTATCGCCCGCTGCGTCGTCTCACGTCTCGCATTCCGGGTCCTTTTGATTGGGCTCCCATGGTGGTCTTGGCGTTGGTGATTCTCGTGCAGAAAGTGATGGAAGCGATGCTCCGTGGCTATGCTAGCCGCGGTATGGGCTGAGCTCTATGAGTTGCGCGGAGACTGGGAGTTCCCATCTCCGCATCGTTTGATCTGGATTCAGATGGTGGAGGTATGTCCTCGTGCTCCTTCGATTCCGATCTTCACTTGCCCCCCTGTTGGCGACCTTGATCTTCAGCGGGCTCCTCTGGCAAACAACTCCCAGTCGCATCGGTCGCCTCAAGGCTGAATATGACTTATTCTCGCCTCCCCCACTTTCGCAGTTGAACACAACTGTCATCAATATCATGACTTTAGGTCATTTTGGAATCTACGAGGACTTCATCAATATCTGGCTCTTGCAAACTTTGCTCGATCCGCGCAAAGGCACGGATGCCGAGCCCATGATGAATATGATACGCAGCGTGATAAAGCACCATCCCAGACTAGAAACGACCTATATGCTGTCTTGCTTTGTCATGTTCCAAGACTACAAGAAACCCGAGAACTGCCAGGAAATTATTTTGGCAGGACTCAAAGCTTTTCCTACCAGCTGGCGCTTGCCGATGACTCAGGGCTATGTCGAGTATTTTCTGATGAAACAACCCGCCCAGGCAGCAAGTTTTTTCATGATGGCGGCTTCCCGTCCGGAGTCACCCGAATATGTCCAAAGTACAGTCAAAAAACTCCTCAGCGAAAACAACCTGAGCCCCGTCGATTTACAAAAAAGTCTGGATATCATGGCCGAATCAGGCAACAGCGACGCCTTTATCAAACTGCTGAAAGCTTTCGGCAAGGTCCAGGATCAACTTCCTGAATCGCCCGCTTCGAACCCTTAAGATGAGGAGCGTTTTGCCTATGACTGGCTCGCTAATCCTGGAAGTAAAAAATCTGCGCAAGGTATTCGATCAGGATCTATTCAAAAAGAAGCAGGTAGCTCTCAATGATGTCAATCTCGCTTTTCCTGAAGGCTCATGCACGGCACTGATGGGGCACAATGGAGCTGGAAAAACAACGACGATACGAACCATTTTTGGCCTTATAAAACCCGACCACGGTCAGGTTCTATTCAAAGGCAAGCCTTTGACCTTGGAAGACAAGCGGTCGATTGGTTATATGCCTGAGACCAATAAACTCCCAGGAAACCTCAGCTGCGAAGAGGTTCTGTGGCATCAACTGCGGGTGTTCAATCCCAAAGATCTAAAGTCAAAGCACTACAAAGAAGCCATCGAAAAGCAGCTTCGCGAAGTGGGATTGTGGGAGCACAGAAAAAAGCGGGTTGGAAAACTTTCCAAAGGCATGGGTCGCCGTCTATCCTGGGCACAAGCTACGATCCATCGACCGGAATTGATCATTCTCGACGAACCCATGTCCGGTCTCGATCCTATGGGCCATCAGCTCATGTCTCGCTTGATTCGCCAACTGCACGAACAAAGAGTGAGCATCATTCTCTGCACCCATGAGCTCTGGGCTATCAAGGAGCTCTGTGACCATGTCCATATCATGAAAAAGGGCCAATTGGTCTTTTCGAGTTTAACCCCGGTTCCAGGCCAGCAATCCTCGCAACAGCTCCAGCATTTTTTAGCAGTATCAGGGACCTCTGCCGAAGCCCTTCGTTCCATGCAGGAAACGAGCGGCCTCCCATCCTGGGGCGATATCCGTAAACATTCGTACCGCACAGAACTTTGGTTCAAAGACTACCCAGATGCTGTCAAGTGGCTCCAGGCTTGTCTTAGCAAGGGTCTTTTGGTGGTCGATTTTCGCAAATCTTCAGGCTTGGATGAAGCGCAACTGATCAGCTACTTTGCGGAGGACCAGATTGCATGAGAGCCATCTACGCTGTATCCATGGAAACTTTTCTGCGACTGCGCCGGGATAAAATATTCCTCCCGGCGGCCTTAGTTGGTTGTGGTCTCCTCATCATGTCAGGACTTGCCAGCTATTGGGGGGTAGAGGAATTTTTCAAAATTCTCTACGACCTAGGCTCGGTCGCTTGGCTCTTCACCGGAGCAACCGTAGCCATTTTCTGGGGGAATAAAATCATCTCCGATTCAAGGCAGGAAGGCAGTCTGGAAGTTCAATTGGCCTCGCCTATCTCAAGGTCGGCATGGATTCTAGGGAAATTTTTCGGCCTGCTCGCAGCGCTCTTCTTGTTGGCTTGCTTACTCCTCGTCGGGTGGCAGGCCATCTATCTGGGATATGGCATGGGCTGGCTTCCTACACGCGATCTTATCATCTTCAGTATGCTCAGTTTGGGCTGGGTTATTATGGGTGCCGTTTCGATTTTCTTTGCCAGCCTTGCGACAGCTGCCATCGCCCTTTTTTGTAGTATTTGGCTGTTTATCTGCGGTCTCTTGTCAGCCCCCATCATGCAAGCGCTGTCACCAGAAACACCAGCTGGCACCAGAAAGGCTGTCGAACTCTTGGCCGGCTTTTGGAACTTGCATCTGTTCAATCTCTCCGGATATGGGATTGGCAAAGACTTTATCAGTCAGGCAGAACTCTTATCACGCGTCGGCTATGGCTGTCTTCTCGTAGGAGTCTTCCTTTCGCTGTCCTGCTACTTTTTCAATCGCCGCGATATTGTTTCATAAGTGAGACTGGGCAAAGACTCCAACATTTCCCGCTTGACTGCTCGTTGGAGTCCCTGTCTATTTGAGCTATAATCAAGTATCTCTCTTTGCGAGGACTTCTATGGCTCGGGCTGTCAACCAAACTATTGCCTGGATCGCCGCTTTGTTTCTCAGTCTCGTTGTCTTTGGCGTTGGGCTAGCAATCGTGTTCAGTCTGAAGCCAAAACACAAAGAAGATATGGGGCATGGTGAAGGCGATCACGAAGCGACCCACGGTGATCAAGAAAGTACCGGCGACACCGAGCATCACAGTTCTGAACATGGCGGCAGCAAAGCTCCAGACCATCCTGCCGACGCCGAAACACATGAAGGCAAGCCAAAAATCGAAGCTGAAGCTGCGCATAGCAAAGAGGGCGCTGAAACTGGCCACGCCCAACCCAAGGAATCCCATTCGGCTGAGGAAGACACTGAAGTCACTCCAGAGAGTGTAAAAGCCAAGGGACATGCGGACGAGCATACCCCCGAAGCCAAGCCTCATCATTGAATATAAGCCTAAGCTAGGCTTCTTTGGTTCGACTGTACCTCTACGGAGCTTTGCTCTATGATGGCAAAGTAAATCCCCAGAGAACATTGGGAAGGCCGGTCACCTATGGCAGATAATAATCCGAAGTCAAAAGACAATCTCATCGATCTTGCTGCGGAACGGCAGCGGATGCAAGGCCGGACGGCCACACTCCGGGGCAAAAAACTGACCAAAACCCAGAAGGGTGCGGAAAAGTCCCATAAAACCGTGCGCTGGTTTCACTACCTGCAGCTGGTTGTATTTCTAGCTTTGGTTGCTTGGTTGATGAAAACTTGCAGCTAGAGCAATTATTGGAAGCTCTTCAGAGTTTTTCGCTTCGCTGCAGGTATTCATCCCATTCGACGGGAGTCAGGCTGCGTTTACTTTCATTGCAGGATTTGCAGGCAGGGACGAGGTTGCCAGCGGTACTGCGCCCACCACGACTCATTGGCACCACATGATCCATGGTGACTTGCTCTCGGCTGATTGCTCTATGGCAATAATAACATTCAGTTTTCTGAATAAGGTTCTGCCACCAACGGGATTTTTTGAGTTCCTTGGCTTTGAGTCGCTCTCTATGTAGAAAATCATCATCTATTTCAAACAAGCGAAGACCTCCGAATCGGGCCTCTTTCTAGCAGTTTTTTACCGAAGGAGCCACTGGAAAGCCTAATTCAACGAGCCATTGAAACAAAATTTCTTGCCCGGAAAGTCTTGATTCCGCTGGCAAATGAAGCCAATGATCAAACAAGGCCTGCAAATCTTCCAGTTCATCCACATCTCGAAGCACAGGCAAATAACGTATGGGCGCCAAAGCTCGGAGCTGTTCTTCGAGTTGACTCAAGGTATCGGATCGACTGTAAACCACCGATTCCCAAACTCTCGCATCGATGGCCTGACTGCCAAGAAACAAATAGAAACCGCCGTCATGAGCTGGCCCAATGACAAAGCTCCCATCCTGTCCAAGGCGCATCGCTTCTGCCAGGAGCCCAGGGGTCAGTTGGGGTGCATCAGCTCCTAGCAGAATAGCCTGCTCATGAGTTCCAAGAAGATTCGAGTAGACCTTGGCGAGGCGAGACCCTAATTCTCCCGATCCTTGTTCAAGGTGGGGCCATCTCTGCCAAAGCTCATGCACCACTCCGACTTCGGCCAATGCCCAAAAAGCTTGAACTTCATTGCCCAGCGAATCAAGCACCTGTTCGATAGCCTGGCAGGATTTTCTGTAGAACTGCTCCGCATAGACCTGACCAAATGCTGCTGCAAGACGTGTTTTGAGAGGCGAAAGACCAGGAGTTTTGACCAATACGGCTGCTCCTGCTTTCATGCGATTTTCCCCGATCGATTGCGACGAAACCTATGCAGGCGCATTCGCCAGAGTCTGATCCACTCGGGTCGCGCCTGCTGGAATGTCAGCTGAAGATGCCGCATCGTCGTATGCATCCAGCCTCCTTTCAGATACTTGCGGGGGCTGGTGCGAATCACCACCGGAACGCGTCGCAAATAGAATCCTGCTTGCCGCAAACGCCAGACAAAGACGTGATCCTCGCCATAGCTCAGATCCAATGGAAATCCGCCCACACTGTCCCAAAGCTTTCGATGAAAGGCAAAACCTTGATCGCCAAAGGGCATTTGCAAAAACGAGGATCGCACCCTCACACCCCAATGATTCAAATTCATCAGTCTGGGACCTGGCCGAGTGAATGCAAGATCGAAATAATGCAGGGCTTCAGGGTACTTCATAAGTGAACTCAGCAATTTGGCAACAGCCAGGGGAGAAAGCTCCGAATCGGCATGCAAGACCCAAAGCCAGTCCGTCTCTGCCTGGGCTATTCCTCGATTGATTTGCTCCGCCCGTCCCTCAGGACCCGATACGACGCAGAGGCTTTGATGAAAAGCGACCGCTTCGCTGTAGCTATGTTTCTCCAAATCACTGGCCCGATCCGCAACTGACAGAATCCAATTGTGATCTGAAGCCAGCACAGCCAGCTGTTGCAGCAGAAACTTCCAGGTCTCATCCCCCGTCGCAACGGGGATCACGATAGTTAATTTCAGCGAATCTATGTGTATCATTCGACGAATTCCACAAAGTGAAACAACGTTGGGCCCAATCTTTCGACTCCAGCTTGCCTCGGAAACGCAGACGGAGCAACGCAACAAACTGATGCAAAAGCAAGCGAATCGCTGTATGCTCCCTGCACATTGTTGACTCACTTCCGCGAGGTCTCCATGGCGCACAAAAGACTCGACTCTTTTAAATCTCATAAAACTCTAGACGTAGACGGTGTCTCTTACCATTACTTCAGTCTGCCCGATGCAGCGAAGAATGGACTGGGTGACATCTCACGACTGCCGATGACGCTGAAGGTTTTGCTCGAAAACCTGCTCCGCTATGAAGACGGTAGTATCGTCACCAAAGAAGACGTCAAAGCCTTGGAGCAGTGGATTTCCACTCAGAAATCACAGCACGAAATCGCCTATCATCCGGCCCGTGTTTTGATGCAGGACTTCACCGGCGTTCCAGCTGTCGTCGACCTTGCCGCAATGCGCCAGGCTATGGGACATCTAGGCGGCGACGCTCAGAAAATCAACCCCCTTTCACCTGTCGACCTCGTGATCGATCACTCGGTTATGATTGATTACTACGGCACCCCAGACGCTTATCAAAAGAACGTCGACTTGGAGTTTGAACGCAACTCCGAGCGCTACGAATTTCTGAAATGGGCGCAAAATTCTCTCGATAATTTCCGCGCCGTTCCTCCCGGTACCGGTATCTGTCACCAGGTGAACCTGGAATATCTCGCCAAAGTGGTCTGGACCAAAAAAGAAGACGGCCAAAATTGGGCCTATCCCGACACCTGCGTCGGTACTGACTCTCACACGACGATGATCAACGGCTTGGCCGTACTCGGTTGGGGTGTGGGTGGAATCGAAGCGGAAGCAGCTATGCTATCTCAGCCCGTTTCTCTGGTACTTCCCGAAGTGATCGGCTTCAAATTGACCGGCAAGCTGAAAGAGGGCATGACCGCGACCGATGTCGTACTGACTGTTACGGAGAAACTTCGTAAGGTCGGTGTGGTCGAAAAATTCGTCGAATTCTTCGGACCCGGTCTTGATGAACTCGGCCTAGCGGATCGTGCGACTCTGGCCAACATGGCTCCTGAGTATGGCGCGACCTGCGGCTTCTTCCCCATCGATGATGAAACTCTCCGCTACCTGCGTTTTACTGGTCGGGATGAACATGGCGTGAAACTGGTGGAAGCCTATGCCAAAGCTCAAGGGTTCTGGCGCGATAATAAAGTGGAAGCTGTTTACACCCAAGTGGTCGAGCTCGATCTCGGCACGATCGAACCAAGCCTAGCTGGTCCCTCACGCCCTCAGGATCGGATCACTCTGTCGAAAGCTAAAACTAACTTCCGCGATAGCCTTGGCAAGACATTCAAGGTTGCTGAAGCTGAGTTCAGTAAGTCGGCAGCCGTCGACAGTGAAAGCTACAAGCTCCATCACGGCGATGTCGTCATTGCTGCTATCACCAGTTGTACCAACACTTCGAACCCATCGGTACTGGTTGCAGCCGGACTTTTGGCAAAAAAGGCTGTTGAAAAAGGCCTGCGCTCGAAACCCTGGGTTAAAACCTCATTGGCTCCCGGCTCGCAAGTGGTCAAAGACTATTTGGAAGCAGCCGGACTCCAGACCCATTTGGATACTCTTGGCTTTAATATTGTCGGCTATGGTTGTACGACTTGTATTGGCAATTCAGGCCCACTCCTGCCTAAAATTTCCAAAGCCATTCAGGACAACAACCTAGTGGCCAGCGCGGTCCTCTCTGGAAACCGCAATTTTGAAGGCCGAATTAGCCCTGATATCAAAGCTAACTACCTCGCTTCGCCTCCCCTCGTCGTCGCCTATGCCATCGCCGGATCGATGACTGTGGACATCACCACAGAATCCCTCGGCAAGGACAAAGACGGCAAAGACGTGTTCCTCAAAGACATCTGGCCTAGCAACAAGGAGATTGCTGATGCCATCGCCAAATCCTTGAGCGCCGAGATGTACAAGAGTCGCTACGCAAACGTCTTTGAAGGTCCGAAGCAGTGGCAAGCGACCAAAGCTGGCAAGGGCCTGACCTTTGATTGGAATAAAAACAGCACGTACGTCCGCCATCCGACTTATTTCGAAAATATGCCCAAAGAGGCCAAAGGTCAGGACGATATTATCGGTGCCCGCCCCTTGGCTATTCTAGGTGACAGCGTGACGACTGATCACATCTCGCCCGCTGGTGATATTAAGAAAGACAGTCCTGCTGGCAAGTATCTTACGGATCACGGAGTGAAACCCGCTGATTTCAATTCTTACGGTGCCCGCCGTGGCAACCATGAAGTCATGATGCGTGGAACCTTTGCTAACATCCGCATCAAGAACGAAATGTTAGACGGCAAGGAAGGCGGCTTCACGAAGCACATCCCAACGGGTGAAGTGATGTCTATTTACGATGCAGCTATCCGCTACAAAGAGCAGAAAACTCCATTGGTTGTATTCGGCGGTAAAGAATACGGTACTGGGTCTTCTCGTGACTGGGCTGCAAAGGGTACCAACCTCTTAGGTGTACGCGCTGTGGTGACCGAGAGTTTCGAACGCATCCATCGCTCCAACCTGATTGGAATGGGCGTTCTTCCCTTGACCTTTGTCGATGGTCAAACCCGTAAGAGCCTTAAGCTGAGCGGCGACGAAATCATTGATATTCAAGGTGTTCGCACTATGAAGCCAAGACAAAAAATGAACTGCACCATCCATCGCAAGGATGGAACCAAAGAACAAGTTCAATTGCTCAGCAGCATCTATAGCGAAGATGAACTGGCCTATTTTGTCAATGGCGGCATTCTCCAGTACGTTTTGCGTCGACTAGCGCTGAATGCTTGAACTTTTAATCAGCTAAAAATCAAGGCAGCTCCAGCTTGGAGCTGCCTTTTTTATCAATTTACAAGAGAGCTACTTAACCAATCGATAGCCTCATGGTTCCTTCAATCCAGCCATCACCATGCGTCTGCTTTGCTAGGCCGCTTCTTGCACCTGCGCCTGTCGAGGTTTGGGCAGCGTAAAGAGCACCTTAAAAGATCGACGTCCATTTTCCGATCCAGGATCAAGCAACAGTTCAAGTTCCCCACCCGCTTCATGGACCATATCTCGAATAGCATCCATACCCACGCCACGCCCTGCACTTTGCGAGACGGAATCTGCTGTAGAAACGCCACTTTTGAAGATCATCATGGCCAATTCATGGTCACTCAAATCATCTTGAGGTCTGATGAATCCGCGCGCAAGAGCCGTCGCTCGAATGGCTTCAAGATTGAGCCCTTTACCATCATCGTAGACCATAAATTGTAGATGCTGGCCTAAATCTCGAGCTTCGACATAAATAGTACCTTGCGCCGCCTTCTTCGCTGCGAGCCTTTGTGAGCTAGTTTCTAGCCCATGATTGACAGCATTCGAAAACAGATGAATGAACGCATTCGTCAGCAAGCTTGTTTGCGACACATCAATCGTCAGCTCAGCCCCTACGACCTTAAAGTTAGGCGCCTCTTTTCCAACATCTCCCGCCAGCTGCGCAGCATCATCCCGCAAAACATCCACGAGTTCTTGCAGGGTCTGATGATTAAGTGACTGAATCACCTTGCGCAATTCACCTCCCAATTCAGGAAATGCTTTTTCCCAATGCTCCATTTTGGATTCAAGCCTTTCCAGCAATCGATTGGCTTTACCAGCATGACCGGTCGCGTTGTAACTCAAAAGTTTTTCTGTATAAAGCTGTTGATAATGATGAATGGCGCCGAAAATTCTTTGAATATAGTCCAAGACATCCAATCTGGACTTAACGAAAGGAACGGAACCTGACCTCATATGCACAAGAATCGACTCACACTCATGAACCAAGCTCGTCAGTTCAGTCAGTGCCAGACTTCTCGCATTGCCCTTGACTGTATGGAGGTGCCTATAGGCTGTATTCACCAGCTCCTGATCGTCAGGCCCTGCTTGCTTGATAAGCTCTGCAGCCTTGTTCAATATGGTACTGCTATTCTTTATGAAAGCTTGGAATCGATCTGACCCAGCATTCAAGA
This sequence comes from Oligoflexus sp., assembly GCA_041736645.1. Taxonomy (GTDB): domain Bacteria; phylum Bdellovibrionota_B; class Oligoflexia; order Oligoflexales; family Oligoflexaceae; genus Oligoflexus. Next base: position 52,102 of record JBGSTF010000287.1, read on the forward strand.
TCTGGCTCAACATAGTTAAGACTTTCTGATTCTTCTCTGCATGATCTCGCAGCTTGCGAACTTCCGTCACATCTCGAACCGTCAGCATAATCTTTTCAACGAGGTCATCGGCATTAATAATCGGATCCCAATCCAGCTCAAGAAATTGCTCTTCGCCATTCGATCTTTTCCGTCGACACTCCCGCACTAAGCTGCCACCATTCGATTCGAAGCAAAGGAGATCCTGCTGGATTGAAAAATCCAGCGCCCCATGGACCTGATCCTTTTTATCTGAACTCAGATCTGACTGGTCAAATATCAAATTCATGACCGGCTGATTGGCAATACTCTTGGTTTCCAATATAGATTCGACAAATTGTGAATACTCGGGATGGACCGACAAATCAGGAGTAATCGTCAAGATACCTTGCTTTATATTCGCCAGTATCGTGCGAATATCTCGATTCTTTTCAGCCAACTGCACGGTCCTCTCTTTGACCTTTTGCTCAAGATTTGCATAGAGCTGGGCATTCTCCAAAGAGATGGCTGCCTGGGTTCCCAGAATATTAAGAACCTCAACGCGCTCTTTGGTAAAGCTTCCCGTCAGCATTCTATTTTCCAAATAGAAGTAGCCAATCACCTGCCCTTTGGACTTAATAGGCATAGCCAAAATCGATTTTGGATGATGCTTTAGGAAATACGGATCCGACTTATACTTTTCGTCTTTACCCACATCATCAATAATCACTGTTTCATTCACTCTCGATGTATAGAGCATCACTGACAGAGAGATGTCTACAAAATGACTCAGGGTCTGCTCTTGAAGCAGAATCGTCTCATTATTCAATGTCTGCGAAATAACCTGGGTATGAGAACTATTTTTATCTTTCAGCATGAGAACGGCATAGTGAGCGCCAGCATTTTCAACGATTATTTTCATCAAATGCATGACCAAACCACTCATCTCAACTTGGCCCGAAAGGGTTTGCGAGGCTCGTGTGATGGTCATCATGTCTAAGGATTGATGACCAATGCCTCGGTTGGTACCTTGAGACATTTGAATGGAATGGACTGATGATCCACGAGGCGCAGAGCTTCGTACTTCAGAGATATTTTGCTTAAGAACTGGCCACTGCTCGACTAGCTGAGCCGTCTTACGTTCGGCCCCCCAGGATCTGAAGGAATTAAAGGAATCTTGAATGCACAGATGGGCCAGACGCTTCTTGCCGTTGTCCAAATAGAATCGCGCACACACTTCATTGATTACGCCCAAATCACACAAAAACTTCCGACTCACAGACTCAAGCGCCTTTTCAAAAAGGTCGGCAGCTTCATTAACCTTGCCTTTGACCCGAAGCCATTCAGCCTGCATCGTCACATACCGATGCATAAAATTATGGGCATTATGAGCGCTCAACAGCTTCATTCTCTTGAAAGAAACCTTCATCCTTTTATCAGCCGATTTTCGCTCATCTTTGGAGAGCTGACTATAAACACGTGCCACAGTCAGGGCATGATAGAAGTGATACTCAGTTTCATGAAAAGTCCCTCGAACTGCCTGAAAGCACTTGTCATATGCTTCCTTAAGGTGTCTCAGCGCCGTCTGGTAGTCTCCAGTGAGATAAGCTTCGATTCCAACATAAGCGTCGTACACGAATCGACCTATCATAAACTGTTCAGCTTCAAAGACCTTAAAGCTCTTAAGATTCAATTCTTTGTGTCGCTCTATTTCCGCCGGTTCCTGAGTTTTGAGAAGTGACAAGCGGAATCGATATAAGACCAATGCCATCTCATGACATTTGAGATTGTTTGAAGACTCTGTAAGGTGCAGATAGTAGCTCTCATCCTTCTCGCAAACCTCTGTCAAATTCACATGAGTTCGATAGGTCTGACACAGCCCAGCAGCTATAGGTAGGAAGTACAAGTCTCCGGCAGCCAGTCCCGCTTCAATTGTCATTGCAGCATACTCACTCACTCGGTCCAAATTCATATTAAAAGGTGCTATAAAACTTGTATAAATGTGATAGATCGCTGGCCTTGCACTGACTGAGACAAACTTCTCATCAATATCCAAAGAAATTTTTCCTAAGACGCTACCCAATTCCAAATTGCCCAAGAGATTGCCAAAGATCGATGCTGAGCCAACAAATCCATAAGCGGACTCTGGACAGATGCCATATTCCAAGGACAGGCGAAGATTCTCTAAGACACTCACAGCGCTAGACGGACGTTCACCAAGAGCAAAAAATATCGGATTAAGCGCCACGATTTGCTTCAAAATCAATCGAATCTTTCGATCTTCGAGTTTTTTCCCCTCCAAGACTTTATCCAAAGCAGTCGCCTTGAGTCGCCTCTTCATCGCAAAAATATGCTTCAAAACCGTTATTTTTGAAACTTTGAGAGGAAACTTGAGACCCAGAGCCCGAATCGACTGAATGCCGATATCGCGCGCTTCAAGCAACTTTCCTGCACTGAACCTTTGATCCATACGCATACCATTGACATCGGCTCGATCCAATTCATCTCGAACATGGCTCAAGAGCTCTCTATTGGTCGCCTCAGCAAGATCCAAATCTCCCAGCAAGAAAGCTACTTCTGAGAGCTGCATATTGATTTTTAGACTCAAAGCATATTGCTCAGTCCAAGGGCTCTCAGGCAAATATCCCTTCGCCAGCTTAAGGTGATAGAGGCTCGCTTCATAGGCTACGGAATTTCGAGACTTCGACGCCGCGAGCAAGTTCAATTGACAAACTTCAAGCCGATCCTCTGCAGATTTCAACAGATTGGGAGCCAAATTATAGTGTCGAACCACTTCCATAATTTGATTCTCGAGGTCACGACCGCCATAGATCTTGCTGAGGAGCCGACCAATATTCAAATGTGTTTTGGGTCGTTCCGATTCGGGGATAAGCAGGTAAGCTGCCTCGTGAACTCGGTCATGCTGAAACTTAAAGAGAAACTGCTTGTTGTTGCTAGCCATTCCCAACTTAAGAAGTTTGTAGGATTCGCCCAACGGAATGATAAGACCCTTTTCGATCGTAACCCAGAGGTCCTCCAAAGCTTCGCTTTGACTTATACCGGATACCGTCGCCAAAATATTGAGGTCGAAGCTCGCTCCCACGCAGGCTGCTAATTTAAGCCGCTCCTGAGCTCGAGCTGGGCACTTCTGCAGGGTTGCCACCATCAACTCGACCACATCGTTAGACATGCCGGCTGCAGCGATTTTTTGCACGTCCCAGAGCCATTTACCTTGCGCCATATCAAAATAGATTGACTCAGATTCATTGAGAGTCTTAATCATTTCTGTTATGTGAAAGGGATTTCCTGCCGTCTTGTTAAAGAGAATATCTGCAAATTCCATGGTCCTTTGAGCCGGACAGCGAAATGTATCACCGAGAAGTTCGCCAATTGCGAGTTTGGAAAGTGGACTCAACTTGATAGTTGGAAGTTCATAATCCTTCTTAATTTCTTCCAAACTAGCTAAGAGAGGATGCCCAGGTAGAACTTCGTTGTCGCGAAAAACAGCTACGATCATAAATGAAGTAAGGTCAGCTTCCAACATGAGAAATTCTATGAGTTTGAGACTGGGAATATCACTCCACTGCAAGTCATCCAGAAATGCCACCAGCGGCTTCCCACCGGCTGTAAAAATTTTGATCAACAGTTCGAATGATTTTTGAAAGCGCATACGGGCTTCATTAGGCGCTAGTTTCGGTGCCAAGGGCAAGGGCCCAGTTATGGCTTCCAGCTCAGGGACAATTTCAGTGATGACCTGGACGTTGGGACCGATCGATTCCTCTATTTGCCTTCTAAGAAACTCAATCTCGTCGTTTGGTTTAGCCAAATACTGGCGAATCAGATCACCGAGTGCCGGCTTGATGGCACTGTAGGGCATGTTACGTTTGTACTGATCGCATTTGCCGGAAATGAAAGCCCCTCTCGCTTCAATGACGGGTTTGTTGACCTCATTGACGAGAACTGATTTGCCCATACCCGATGACCCAGCAATCGTACACATAAACTTTTGACCGTCTTTGACCCGATCAAAGAAAGCAAGAAAGGTAGAAAGTTCATTTTCTCGACCATAGAGTTTTTCTGGGATAATGAGCCGCTCAGAAACATCAAATTGTCCCGGGATGAACTCATCACTCTTGCGATTCTTGAGACACTCTGCCACCAACTCTAAGTCGCGAATCAGACCATAGCTGCTCTGGTAGCGATCTTCGGCATTCTTAGCCAGCATCTTATCTATAATCAAAGCTACAGCCCTTGGCACGTGCGGATAGCGCTCGGAAAGCAAGGGAGCCTGTTCTGTAATATGACAGTAAACCCATCCCATAGCATCGATAGCTTGGAAAGGAGACTGTCCGGCTAGCATGTGATAGAAAGTCATTCCCAAGGAATAGTAGTCCGAGCGAAAGTCGACTTTTCGATTCATTCGACCCGTTTGCTCAGGCGAGATAAACGGCAGGGTCCCACACAAGGATTCGATGGCATCCGACCGAACCGTCTCGGAAAGCATATCCGTCGCCAGATTGAAGTCGATGATACGCACTTCCTTGGTCTTACGATCCCAAAGGATATTGTCTGGATTCAGATCCCGATGGATGATCTTCTTGGAGTGGATATAGCCAAGCGCCTTGGCTATAGCAGAGAATAGAGCTAAATACTCGGGAGTGGGTATTGGCTCGCTTCCCATCTCCAATCGTGTTCCAGAGAAATACTCAAAGACTAGGATTGGGCTCCCCGTCTCGCCCTGCTCAAGGCCGAGCAACTTCACAACACCTTCACCTTGAGCTTTCAAGGCCAGTTCATATTCGTGCTTCAGACTCGCAACCTGCTCATCCGTTGGAAGAGTCGAGGCAGCTGTCTTACACACCACACGAGCATTCCGAACTGGATCCTTACACAGAGCAACGGCAAATCCTTCATTGACCTGCAACACTTCAATGAGTTCAAAATTACCAAGAGATAAGCTTTGAGTCGCCATGCGATTTCCTCTATACCCTAAACAATCTATGGGGATAGATCGGCAAGAATCGCTGACTTTCTCAAAACGATTTCTTATTAACCTGTACTTATTGGGGTTTTTAGCAGGTCAATGGCAGAAGACGAGGCGACAGACCCAGAGCCAAACCTGATTTCAAGGCGGGTTTAAGGGAAACTATGTAGAGCCCATGAGAGCCACAAAGTCTTCCCCATGCTTTCAAAACCCTATCAACGGAAGCGAAGCGCAGTCGCTGGTTGGATCTTGTCCAAGGAGGGCGGAAAGCTTCGCAGATACCCTATGATCGCATCCTCTGCAGGAGCGTCAGCAAAGGTAAATTTATGCGCCCCATTGTTCAGCAAACTGGCATCAGGATAGCTCGAATTTTTTACAATATTGAGGATCTCGAGATCGGTTGCATAGGAAAGATAGTCCGATGAGTGTTTGATAAAAGCATCTTGATTAGCTGTGGCACTGCCATGACATCCAATGCAACCGCCGGTGGTAGCATCATATCTAGCTTTTCCAGCGACCAGCTGGGCATTGGTGTAGCCCTTGATCGTCACTGGAAACTGAATAGTTTGACCTTCAAGAGTTGCTGAAATGCTGCTGCTTCCAGCTGCTTTTGTCGTATAGCGGCGGGCAAAGAACTTTTGAGTGATCTTAACATACTCAGGCTGCGCGGCCAAAGTCGCAGCGGGAATTGTCACAGCTGCATCAGCAAAGAATGCCGGATCGACTTTAAAAGAAAAATCAGTGGCCAATTTATTCAAAGTGGCAACGTCAGTTGCTCTCTCTTTAAACTCTGCAGCCCATTTTTCCATAAACTGATCATAGGCCTCTTGCGTGCTCAGATCCGGAAGCTTCAGTGCTTTAGAAAAATCAGGAATCGCTGCGACAGCATAGACCCAAATCATTTGAAAGGACTGAGTTCCATCACTGGAGAATCCAAAATAGAGTGATCGGCCTGGGTCCGGCGCCGTAAGAGCAAAGACGCCGATATTAGGTGGATAGAGTTCGGTCAATTTTTGGGGAACTTCTGCAGGCTTGGCATCAGAACCCGTGGCCGGCTGGGGGGCTTCATTTTTGGCGGCAGCGCTTTCCGCTTTTTGCTCGCTCTTTTTGTCTTCAACCTTCTTTGATCCACAAGCGCTTGCCAAGGCCAAAAGCAGTGTGAGCGAATACGTTAAAGCCAATTTCATGACAAGCCCTTCCCCAAAGATGGTAAAGATACACCCTATGAATCTTATAAGCAGGCCATGAGCGGGCAGAAAGAGGATCAGACGAACGCAGGCAATAGGCTAGGTTTTGCAAGAATCAGGCCAGCAATTTTACATCGTAACTACATAATATTAAAAATTATTTTTGTAATGACTCCTGGATCTGAATGCACTTCAGACATTCGATGCCGATGGCTCAGACAGGGAAAAAAATGAGTTTGGCTTGAAACTTCATAACTTTTCTTTGAAGAAGCGCAAGATCTCTTGATTGGCAATAAAAGATTTGCTTACCGGTCCAATCAGCATTTCAGGCAAGTAAGGTGAGCCTCCGGGCCAGGTATGACCAGCACCCAAGACCATAAAGTGCTCTCCACTGATTCCCGACGGACAAGCTATCCATTTATCCCGTTCCACAGTAAAGTCGGAACCCATTGCGTTTCGGTGGATGTCCTTATCATGCCCTTTACAGCCGTTGAGTTTCATAAGAAGCGTCCATCCGGCCTCTTGTGACAAAACTTCGCCGCGATCCTTCCAGCTCATAGGGAGTTTAATCGCTCCACCTTTCATAGGCATAATCGGATCTTTGCTTCCAAAGAATTGGATGACCGATACGGGACTCTTGGGATTGCAGGCTTCTAGATGTTTAGGGATACCGGCTGCTACAGGAGCAATCGCCAGCAATCGCTCACTTCTTTCACAGGCTAATCGAAAGCTGAACATGCCTCCATTGGAGATCCCTACTGCAAAAACTTTTTCCACCGGATAGTTTTTGGTTCCAAGATCGTTGAGAAGTGCATCAAAAAATGCCAAATCGTCCTGACGATTGACGATTTCAGGCCGCCCATCATTCCACTGCTTGCCCAAGCCTTCGGGATATATGACGGTAAAACCTTCCCCGTTGGCAGCCTCGCCAAATTTGCCCGCGACCTGATCAAATTTGGTAGGCTTTCCACCACCGCCATGAAAGGCCAGGATCACAGCCTTGGTTTTCCCCAAGGCTGGCTTGATATAATAGCGCCGTTCAAGAGATCCGACCTGCAAGCGCTGAGGAATCAAGCTAGGATCCGAAGCTCCATGAGCGCACGACAGGAGCAAAAGACCCGCCATGCTCAGTAGAATCCAATTTGGGCGCATATCTCAACTCCTTTCAATTGACCAAGCTGAGTGAGCCTTTAAGGAGTCTAAGGCATTGCACTGAGCCGATTGAGTAGCCAGCCTTGATATTCTGATGGTCGCGGCAATCGACCATTGTTCGATTGAAACTCTTCAACAAATTTCATTCCATCGCGAAGAGCTTGATTGTGTGTATCAAAAAGCGGCTGTTTTTGATTCTTGTCATCGATCAACCAAAATCCATTGTGTTTTAACGACCAAGTCGCCTTTTCTTGCGCTGTGAGCTCAGCCGGTTTTTTATTTTGCGAGGGATTCGCAGGATTGCTGTAATAAATTTCGTTATTGTACATTTCCCAGTAAAGCACAAAAGGAGCGCCCCAACTGAGAAATTTTTTCATAATCTCTCGATTTTGTCGCTCATGTTCCCTCGGGTCAAAATTAACCCAACGTGAAGCGATTCCGTATTCACCGATAAAAACTCGTTTGCCTACGATCCCTTGCTTGGGCGGCATTTTACTCTCTATATAGTCGAGTACTTTATGCACAGTTTCAACTGGTAGCTTCTGCACATCGTAGCTTGAGTAAGACACATAATCAACTCCCCAAACAAAAGGAAGGACCGTATTGACCACTCGCGTTTTATTTTCATTTAGGGCGTCGAGAACACGATTGACCTCGACATAATGAAACACCTCCACGTTGCTGTGCGGAGTATCTCTCTTCGCAGCATCCACTGCAGACTGCCTTATATTCAACCAATCTATCATGCCCTGAGGAGCCGCTCTTGGCGGATCTTTGGTCGGGTTTTGATCACCGATGAGCAGCCAATCACCCTCCCAATTGCCAAGGAAAAAGACCTTTCCAGTCCCATTGTAGCGGATCAGAAGGCGCTTGGTGAGATCGTAGGTTTTATTCCATTCGTCGTCAGTTTCCGCCTGAGAAAGACCATCACCCCAGCGCTCATTGCTGTGCCACCAATTCCACCACATGAATGTATACTTGAAAGGCATATCCAGAATTTGCCAAGAAATAGAGCTATCTTCAAATTGAAACTTGATCTGGTTCGAGCCCATGTTCTGAATAGCTTTGGCGGTTTCAATCAGAGGATGATCCTGGGTAAAGCTATATTTGGGATCAATCGTTTGGGTGCCTATCATATAGTTATAGGATTGAGGACTGTTCATATCCCAAGTGGTTTGATCAAGACCGCTCCTATCATCTAAGTTCGTCTCCTCAAGGAGATTCTGTGATGGACTTTTCCCTTCTTGAGGCACACAACCGAATAGGATGAAAAAAATGACGACAATTCGCTGACCATTGATAAATGCTTTCAACATGAACTCCTTCTATCAGGTGATAAAGAATTATCTCCTGCGTGAAAACCGTACCACACTCCCCATCGTCCATCGCTAGGTGCAATCCGAGCATCAGGACTTTCCATATCATCAATCAACGAAGATTGGCCTGTAGCTCTGCAAGTTCCCTTCCCAATCGGAGACGATTCTGCTGCATAGACTGCCGTTAGACTCTGAATCAAACTGAGAAAAAATATTGCTCATCGCGCTAATTGTGGCCCTCCTCCTCGCATGGCAAAGACCCTTCTATGCCCCGGTATACTTTTGAAAAGATCATTTACAATTGTTTTCTAGCAATTGCTATGCATGGGGTCAAGCGAGTCCGAAGCCTGCATTTTGGCTGAAAAACTTCTCCATCATGGTGTATGCCAGGGGCCTGACAAAACTCAAGAGCTGCGAAATGCCTGCAATTTGTCAGTGAATGGGCGAATCAATCGGAGTTGCAAACAAAGAAACAGTTCGAGCCTTGAGATTCGATCAACTTTTCGACCCAAAAAATCTCCATCTCGGCTGCTGCCGAATGCCCCCTAAAGTTCATAACTTATTGATTTAATTTATCTCTATAAGGTCGACGGGGCTCTTCACGGAAGGCTCGCCTTCTATCTCTCAACAAAATACGAGTGTTTTGAAAGGTTTAGAGCTATCACTTGCCAAGACCAAGGGATCGAAAGAACCAAGCCTGTAAAGGAACTTGCATGTGATTGGCGACAGCTTCATATAGCAAATCAAGCTCTCGCCAAGCTCATAGGCATTTTCTCGAGGATCGCGAGTTTGCTTATTCTGATCAGATTTCTCGCTGGATTGGAAGATGACCTGGGTGCTATAGGCTTTGCTGAAGAAGGCGACGACAGGTTAGAAAAAGGTCATCAGTGAAGCTTCCGATCCAGCACTCTTCGGCAAGCCAAGTTCAAATAGAAAAGCGTGGATTGCAGAACTGGGTAGGTAATTCGCGATTTGCATCAATCTTAGAATGGAATTACATAGACGAAGAAAACATAGAAGAAACTTCCTGGAAGAAAATCCTGGCTATGTGTGTCGGTGGAGCTATCGGCTGGTGTCTTCACACTGTGCAATGGCTATTGAGTGACATCCTCTCCCTCTAAACGGAGTACCGCTATAGAGGGAGCTTCCCTTGCTTTAGGCACTATGCCCAATGCTCAGCGTGTAACGTCCTACACGGAGAATATTCTTTGCAGCGTTATGGTCGCGTCCGTGGGACGCGTCACAGCTACTGCAAACCCACTCTCTTATACCAAGGCCACTGAGTCCGCTCGGTCCTGTTTTTTGAAGACAGCTCGAGCAAGTAACCGTGGAATTTCGCTCGTTCACTTCGAGCATGCTTCCTCCCCGCCTTAGGGACTTGTATGAGAGGAAGGTTTTTATTTGATACCAACCCGCATCGTAGATGCCTTTGGCCATGCGGGTTTTAGCTAGCTTGCCTGATGAAGCGTTGCCAAAGAAAATCCTTTGATAGCGTTTAGCTGAGTCAAAAGATTTTTTATGGTTCCAGTCTTGACGGGAATTCTTGATCTTCGCATGAATGGCCTTGACTCGCTTTTTCTTTCGATGGCGCTGAGCTATAGCAAGATCCTCTGCGTATCTTCGGGTTATGTTTTCCCTCGAGAACTCTTCTCCTTCGGAAGATACCATCACGATCTTGGTCCCCGGATCAATGCCAATCTCGGAGCCGAAAGGCGCCGGCTCTTGAAACCAATTTTCATCAGGGATTTCGCAGGTGAGGTTGACATACCATCGCCCCCTGGAATCTTCGGCAAATGATCCCGTCTTGATTTGAAAACCTTCAGGGAGTTTCCGGTGCTGCCAAAGCCTGAATCTATAACCATTGTAGTCGATGTATCCGCCGTGAAACTTGACCGTCTGGCCATTGAAGGGCACCCAGCCAAGGTTCTTTTTGCCGGTACGGAAGCGAACCTGTTTCTTGGTCTTTTGAACACGCAGTAAGCATTCGTGCGCTACGGCTTGAATGGACTGCGAGTTTATTTCAAGAAGCTTGGAGGAACCTCTGACCAAAACTTGAAGATCGCTTTTTGAAGTATAAAACCGGGATTCACGCCAACGCCTACGGATCACTTCGTTACAGAAATTCCAGACGAAATTAACATTGCCAGCTAAGGCCTTAAGCTCTTTTCGCTTGGTTCCATCTTTGAGTCGGAACCTGTAAGTCAGCAGCATCCTTGCGCCTCCGTGTATGGTTACCTACCATAAACTAAGTTGGCGGCAAAGGGATAATCTCCGATCTGGGAGATAGCGGCAGCCCTTATATCTCCAGCCAAACCCGTCCTATTCCTCGCCGGCTCGGAACGGGCTATGGCTGGAGAATTACGGTCTGGCTTGTTAAACGTTGGCAGAGGAATTTGGGTGGCGGACTCGACTGGACGATTTTAGAACTGCGCTGGTGGAGTATGGAGCCGATTTAACTATCTAATATCACATGGATAAATTAAATGGATTCGATTGCATTCTGCTCCTTGCTACTCCATTCTTATCCCTTCTCATCTAATCGATTTCTCCGTCCTAGTAGCGGATGAGCGGCCAGCAATCGTTCATAGGTAAAATAACATAGTAATTATATATAGTTACACGAAACCACAAATTTCTTGTGGTTTCTCTTAAGTTATTGTTAAATATACCGATAATGGCCTATGAACAGTATCAGGGATGCAGCGGTGACGGCAAAAGATAAAATACTAGAGCGATCTCTTGAGAGCGGAGGGTATATAACCGCTGCTGAAATGGCTCAGCTTGGCGTCGCTTATGGCAGTATCAGACACCTCGTTGAAACAGGTGCCCTCAAAAAAGTGGCTACTGGCGTATATAAGATGACTCTGATTCCAGCAGGAGAGCACGAAGACTATCATATGATGTCGTCATTCTTCAAAAAGCCAAATGGTGGCTACTATGGAATAATCGGCGTCATCTCTGCACTTGACATCATGGGCATCACAGAACTCATGCCTTCATCCCTTCAA
>JBGSTF010000039.1:0-2731 GCA_041736645.1 Oligoflexus sp.
GAGGATGAACCAGCCGAGCCGAAGGCGCATTGCTCCAAGCCAAAAGTTTTTGATTGCGTAGATTTGCATCCGAATGACAAACTGCTTCCGTCAGCCACGCGTCAAAACTTTTGGACGCGGGGATGGATCTGGGATTGTTAAACTCCCGCAGATTATGGAAGCTGAGTCCACTGCCAACAATCAAAATTCCGTCTTTTCGTAGGGGAGCCAGAGCTCTGCCTAAGGCCAAGTGCTCGCCGACGTCATAGCCCATTTTCATCGAGATTTGGAGGATGGGGATATCCGCTTTTGGAAAGCTGACTGAAAACGGGACAAAGACCCCATGATCGTATCCTCGCTGCTCATCTTCCCCCAATGCAATGCCCGCTCCTTGAAGCAAGGTGCGAACCTTTTGCGCAAGGGACGGCGAGCCAGGCGCATCGTAGCGAACGTGATAGGTGTTTTCAGGGAATCCAGAGTAATCATAGAGCATCGGCGGCTTTGCATGGGTCATGACCGTAAATTGCTTTTCTTCCCAGTGTCCCGAGATCACAAGAATAGCCCGCGGAACTGCCCCCAAGGAGTCAGGCAGGCTTTTCAAGTAAGTGGCCAGACCTTGATAGGGATTTGTTGATCCCCAATTCATCCAAGGCCATGGCCCACCGCCATGAGACACAAAGAGAGTGGGTAAATTCTTGTTCATTTGCGAGTGTTGCATAAAAACGCTCCCTACAAGGTGCCTCATTCCATAAAAATACGACTGCACTTGTTGGAATGTTAAGTCTATAATTTACTCGCCAAAACCGCATCAAAAAACACAAAGGATATCCATACATCCATGCAAGCTAAGCAACTGCAGCAGCAACTCACAGAATGGCAGGAGCAAGGCCTGCTCAGCCATGAGCAAAGTCAAAAAATTCTGGACTATGAGGCCGGCAAACCCAAAAGCTCTCGCCTGATGCTTGCGCTCACTCTGCTGGCAGTGTTTGCTATCACTCTCGGACTGATCAGTGTGATCGCTGCCAATTGGGAAGATATTCCAGGTTGGTTCAAACTCAGCAGTTATTTTATATTGATGGCAACAATCGCTTGGCAAGCGATTCGCTGGGACGAGCATGCGGGTTTGGTTCGTGAAGGATTTATCTTTGGTTTTATCCTGATGATTCTGGCTGGGATTGGACTGATAGCCCAGGTGTTTCATGTGCCCAGTGATGGATGGCGTGGACTGGCGCTCTGGTCTGCTTTGGCTCTGCTGCCTCTCCTCCGCGCTCACAGCTGGCATTCGGCTCTGCTCTGGCATGGGACCTTCGGTGCTGCATGGATTGCCTGGTTCTTTAGCCAAAGCGGACATGAAATTCTTCGCTTTGAAATGATTATACTTTGCTTCACAGGACTCGGCATGCTTGCCAGCTGGCGCGGTCGACTGATGTTGCCCGACCCTATTCGGTCTGTGAGCCTCTACCTAAGCCTAGGCTTCATTTTGCTGGCCAGCCCTTGGATGCTAGCAGCAATGTTGGGAACCCGAGTTTCGAGCGCCATCGTTTGGGAAGTTTCAGCCATCATCCTGTGCATAGGAATCTGGATAGGTTTGCTCCTCCTGAGTCGACCGGCTTACACTTCATCCCAACTGCGCTTAGGGTCTTATGTCCTCTTGCTTTTCGCCTTGCGCTTGATGATGAGCCTAAGCCTTGGCAAGGATATCTTCGTCCACGCCCCTAATTTTTTTGAAACTCTGCTATTTTCCGTGCAGGTGACTTTGATGGGTGTCTTCGCCCTTCAGCTCAATCTCGAACGACTGTTTGATGCCCTCACTTTGATCATGGCCGCGCGTATCTTTGCTCTTTTTCTGGGGCTTTTCGGCAGTCTGTTGATGACAGGAACTGGCTTGATCCTCTTCGGCATTGCCGTTCTCATCCTGCTCCGCGTGTGGTATCGCCATCATGATCGTATTCGAGTTCGCATGAAGGAAATTTTCGGATGAAGAAAAACTCTTGGATCATCAGCAGTGCCTTTTTTATTCCAATAGCGGTTCTTTTGCTGTGGACCTTGCAGCTTGCAGTGAACCAAAGGCAAGGAACATCCGTGGAACTGCCAATCAAGGGGTTTGACCCAAGAGACATACTCTCGGGACACTATCTGCGGTTTAGACTTGATTTAGCCGCGGACGATCCCTGCCCGACGATCAATAACATGTCGGTCAAAGACGAAAAGCCGCGCTGCGTCTGTATCCAGCCAGCCAAGCCGCTTGCTCAGATCACATGGAAAGGCACTTGCGAAGAGAAGCCCGAGGATTGCCGTCTATTTATTCGCGGTCGATGCGAATGGCAAGGATTTGCTGCTGGCATTGAGCGGTATTACATTCCTGAAACCGATAGTGCCTTTATCCCAAGACTACCGGATCACAGCACTTTGGTGATATCGGTCCAGGCATCAGGCATTACCCTCCCCTTGGAATTGAAGCCTAGTGGAACCAACTACCGCCAATGGATAGAGGCTAGGAAAAAGGACTCTGCGAATGGGGCGATACCTTAACAGCAATGGCCTAGCCTTCCACTTCCATTGTAGGAATCGCTGCTTGCAGACGAATCAAAACGAATCAGGCATGAGGGTAAACGTTACCGGTGCCTTTTGCTCTTGAATAAGGCGCTGAACGCCCTTTAAAAATCCGCTAACTCTGGACTCCCAATCGTCGGCCGTCTCTTGATGAAAACCTGCAACCACATAAAGAACTTCGCCAGTCTTGAGTCTTTTC
>JBGSTF010000229.1:0-51989 GCA_041736645.1 Oligoflexus sp.
ATCCTTGGCGCTGATGATCAGCGTTGGAATTTCAGTAACAAAGCAGCTGATGTACTGCGAAACATCAACCCCTGTGTTAGTGCCTAAATCGTAATCAAGAATAGCTGCATCGTAATTCTTGAAGAGCTCGATAACACCAAGATCTTCCAGTCGTTCAAAACACTCCAAACGCACGCCTTCCATAATGGCAAGTCGCTTCATAATCGCCAAGAAGCTTGGGTCATCGTCGATCAGCACGATGCGACGAGGAGTCCCACAGTTTGGCACTGGCTGACCAAAATACCGACTTTCCTTCTCTCCTACCAATCGCTTGAGCGTCTGCGTCTCGAAAGAATTTGCATTGATATTCATGGTATAATTCCTTTCCCTCGGAAAACCCTGCCGATGCTACCAAGCCTAGCTCGATCCCATCGACTCCCAAAAGATCTACTCATAATCAACGGGGGCACCTGGTAAAGGAGATTATGACAATTGATCGTCATGAGCAAATCACGAAAGCAAACCTTCCTCGGAAACATGCTTTTCCGTGAGCTTGCAAACAAAAATTCGGTGGGAACTGGTCGCTTTTGCTAGACAATGTAAAGATACAGGGAGTTTTCTCACCCTGCATCTTTGTTCAAGGCTTTATTACAGCACTGCAGGAACCTGCATAGTCACGCAATGCACAGCGCCGCCCGTCGCAATCATCTGATCACTTGGAATAAAGGTCACCCTGTAGCCAAGCGATTCATAAATCTGCCGAACTTTGGCTTCATAGGCGCTGAGAAGTTTCTGATCCAGATAGTTCCCACCGATGCTGCCTTTGTACTGAGGAATGATCGCTACTCCATTGACCAGCAAAGAATTGGTATAGGATCGATAAAGACTTGGACTAGGCAAAGGCATAGGAATTCGTACGACATTGTAGCCCAACTGTTGGATCTGCTTGGCTCTTTCATTAAGAAATGTCTGAATCTGACCTGCCATAGTACGGTTGCTGGAATTGGCAAGAGCCAAGGTCTCGTCACTGATCTGCCCAACTATGATCGTATCGTCATCGAGGAACTTACCCCACATATCGATATGCCCAGTCTTCTCTGTGGGCATTCGGGGCAAGATGCTGAGATTTTGGCAACCTGCAAAATCATCATAATACTGCTTTACATCCTCTGCATTCAAGACCAAGTCACCGCTTTTGAAGACGTCGGAATTGGCATCTGTCACGCGGGTGGTCATAAGACACTCGCCACGGCCATTGCTCATAAAGTTTCCACCTTCATTGTAGACAGGCACACTCACTCGTTCGACGCCCGCTATGCCGGCAAAGGTCCGACTTGTGGCATCATCTGCTCCGCGGCTTGGGTAGTAGTTCAAATCGAGAAGGCGTAGCTTGCCTTCACGACTCAAAGCTCCTAATGGTGACCAATCTCGAGCCCAGACTGTGATTCCACCCGCATCTTTTTGCTCGAGAAGGCTCACTTTGTTGATATTGCTTCCTAGAAGCAGTCTCAAGTCGGAAAATGTCGAGGAATTGATGCTTTCCCCTGAACCCCGACTCACGGTCACCCATACCCGCTTGGCACCAGCATCGAGAATCGCCTTAAGCAGATCCTCTCGACCATAGCTGGTGAAAAGGGTAGACGAAACAATCACACTCTCTGTCCTTGCATATTCGGGCGGTACGACCTGCTGCCCCCGATACACACTCATACCCGAGGGATTCGCATCTTCGTAATGTCCCTGAAGCCCTGATTGAGTAGGATTACCACACCCCAGAGCAATGAAACTCAGTCCGAGCAGGCTGGATAGCAGGCGCTTATATATCATAGATGACTCCACAAGAGATGAACTTCTCAGGTTCCCTTGTAGCGAAGGCGGAGTCAGCCTTCAATTTCTAGACAATCAATAGAGATTAGATAGAAAGCTCTGCAACAAGCTTTAAAAGGTCGATCAGCTGTGCTCTCAAGAAACTTTGATATGCCAAGGCTCGAATCGCACGCCGTAGCTATTGTTTCGAGTGTAGCGAATATCCACATATCCTAAATCAATGAGTCGCCTGAAGACATCGCTCTTGGCGAATTGATCCGTAAAGTTCCGATATCCCCAACCTATTTTTCCCACATCGAAGTCGCTGATGCCATGAAAGGAATGACCAGGAGGTGCCAATGATCGAGACGCTCTGGATAGATTCCCATCGCTCACAGCAGCTTTACTCAAAAAGAGGTGAAGCTGTTTGACGACAGAGCGTATGCCCGAGGTCAGTACGATATCCTGCCCCACATCCCTGATAATTTCTCGGTACAAAGCTTCGGGCCTACCGCGGTAGATGTAGTGGCCGGAACCAGCGATCTTTACGGCATCTTTTTCGTCAAATCGAGCTGTGAGTTTATCGGTAACTTTTTCACCGTAGAAGCCATATTTCTTAGCATCGTAGAAGAAGATTTCCTCCACGAATTCCATCTCCTGACTGGTAAAGGCACCGATCAACGGCGAGGCGGCAGCCCCTCTGAGTAGCTCATCAAACGCAAGGAGGTTGAATCGCGCGTATCCAATGGTATCTTGAGCTCGATTCATTCGATTCAAGACCTGCTTCAACACCAGCTGTTTGGCTGGAGTCAAATAGATGTCATCAGCAAAGTTTTGATTGAAATTGTCGATTTTCTCTTGCATTCGCTTGGCTGTTTCCGAATCCATATGGGGCGGTATGGTCGCCTCATCCGAATCGGGGTCAATAAACGCTGCCCATGCCGGCCTGCTGGCCATCACGCCCAGAGCTATCGCTAATCCTTTAAACATTTCGCGACGTTGCATGACACTTACGCCTTTCTTACCAACCCTTCGGAACTCCGCATTCCTTTGCTGATTTCGGAATTGACACAAAAAACTTGAGCACGATTTATGCCCTTCCGTAAATTCCGTAACTCGTGCTGAAGGCTTATTAACTTTGGAAAGAATTGACCGATCCAGAGCTCAGAGGTTTGCAAAGTGGAGAACTTGAAGCAAATATTCATGGGTAAGGTCGACCTGGAACGTCGCATGGTGGCGTTTTATGCCTATGGAGCGATTACTGTCACTCTAGTTTTTGCAGCTGTGATCACCCTTTATGGAGCTCCCGAGCTCGGGGCTTTACTCCTCGGCTTGGCCATTGGCAACTCTCCTGTCTATGTCATCTTGAAAAAAAAGCAGAACTTCCAGAAAGCGGTCTATTATTTACTGATCAATGGCAGTCTGACTATGACGATCTCCATAGCTCTGGTCGGCAGCCTTCATGGACATGTTGCCTATTGGATCGGACTGCTGCCTTTGGCAGGTGGACTGCTTTTGCAGAGAAAAGGTATTATTTTCAGTCTTGTGCTTGCTGCTCTCTCCATTCTTACCTTGGCTCTCTGGGATTTATGGAATCAAGGTCGAATTCAACTCGTGGCCCCTGATCGAGTCTACCTTATATTCTCCTTGGTCATGTTTATCTCCATGATAGGTTTCATGGCCTTTCTCTTTGTCGAATCCAATCGTCTGGTTGTCTTGGAACAAACGCGCAAGCTCGACAATCTATTGAATATCGTTACGCATGACATCTCCAATCCTCTGACCCTCATTTCCGGTCATGCCGAGTTGATGATCATCCAAGGCCAAGCCAGCAATCTTCATACTATGGCTCTCAAAAAAATCGCTCGCGCTTCCGACATGATCACCGACATCTTGAAGAAAGTTCGCACCATCCAAGCCGCCAAGGCCGGCAAGCTCATCGTCGAAACGACTCCGGTATCACTCAGTGAAGTTTTCGATAAACTGCGCTTTATCTTCGAGTCAAAGATCAAAGAAAAACAACAAACCCTCAAAATCGACTTGCCGTCATCGCTCCAAAACGCCAAAGTTATCGCTGAACCGGTGCTTCTGCTCAACGAAGTCTTAAGCAATTTGTTATCCAATGCCATCAAGTTTTCAGCCCCAAGGAGCGAGATTTCGATTGTGGTTGCTAAGAATCTGGATGGCATTCGGATAGAAGTTAAAGATCAAGGTATAGGCATTCCTGATAGTCTTTTGCCACATATCTTTGATGATTTCCGCTCGACCAGCCGTCCAGGAACAGAAGGCGAAACAGGGACAGGTTTTGGCCTGCCACTGGCTCGGCATGTGGTAGAAGCTTTTGGAGGAACATTAAGAGCCGAAAGTAAGTCAAAGAAAGATCAAAAGGAGCAATCTGGAACGACTTTCATCTTACTCCTCCGCATCCCACAGGCCGACATTAAGAACTCGACTCACCTCTCACCCAAAGCATCATGAAAAAGGCCACTGATTCCAGGGACTCTGCATCTTGAGGCAGAACACCGAACCACCCGATTTAATAAACTCGCTGGTGTCCACTTCAAGCGGAGTAAAGCCTCGAGCTTTGAGCTCGGCACACACATCAGCAGAACCTTTTTGCAAGATCACATGCTGCTGATCGGGGCAGTGGGCATTGCATGCAAAGCCCGGAGCATCCGCCTCAAAAGATGAAACCTCTAAAATACGAGGAAAAAGCGCATTGAGGACTTGCCAACCTTCATCGGTAAATCCATCGCGACAAGCCAAAGCCGTACGAGCATCCAAAATACTGAGACAAGTGTCCAGGTGATAGAACTTTGGATTCAAGAGTTCAAAAAGCACAACAGGAGCCCCTGTTATCTCATGAACCTGATGGTATATGCTGCGATCGGTTCGAAAGCCAAAGCCACCACAGATCAGATGTCGACCAGGCACCCACAGCGCATCACCTGTTCCTTCAAACAGTGTTTGCTGAGATCGGGCTGGTAATTGGTAAAGACGAACACCACGCCGTTGCAATTGCTCTCCAATGGATCCAACCTCCAGATGCCGCGTATCATCGCGCATATTGCTCATAAGAGCGGAAGGCTTTCCTTCGCGATCCAGGAATGGAAAACTTTGGTTGGCACAGAAAACCATGTCCGGATATTCGCTACGACACTCGAGGAGACTAACCTGTAAACCGAGCTGTTGATAGACATCGACCAGTTTCTGCCATTGCTGTCGGGCCTTGTCTTTATCGACTTTGCGTAAAGCACCTTGCTCATCCCGCATATGCGGATTCAAAGCAGCAAGCAAATCAAAGCCATCCGGTTTCACAAAGAAGACGGAACGCCCCTGAGGCATAGGCTTAGCTTGGTCTGCTAGGTCAAAGGTCCCACCGCTGCGATCGATTCGCCATCGTTCCATACGCTGCTCTGCTTCATAATTTGGGTTTTTTGGGTCTCTTCACTTATCCAAAAAATCCGAATATATTTCAAGAAAATTCAGAGGAAAGCCTTTTTGACCATTGTACATGCCGAAAATGAAACGAGTCCATCGGTCGAGAAGGAGAGCAGACAAGCCGAAGAAAGATGCGGAGTTTGTCTCACATTCAAGAGCCAAGCCTCCCTTCCGAGGCACATGCGAGCTTTATGAATGACCGCTCAACATCTTCCAAGCCCCACAAGAGACTCCACGGCGGGAGGACTTCCTGGCTATTGCTTATAGGCTTGCTTAAACTCCTGGAAACTGGTCCGGCTTTCGCGGATTTAGCTCGACAGCATCAATCTTTCGATCGTTTGATGCTACCTGGCGGGCGAGCTGCCATGCTGGGGGGAGCCTATACCGCTCTGTCGAATGACCCATCAGGGCAATTCTATAACCCTGCAGGCATAGTTCAAGCGGAGCAAAACCAAGTTTCCTTGAACACCTGGTCGACCTATCGCAGCCAGGTGATTTTTAAAGAAGCCGTAAAGGGCCAGGATTTTACTGAAAGCTCGAACACCCGCTTCGGTGGATTTGCTGGCGGCATTTTTCAAAAAAAGCCTTTTACGCTCGGCTATGTGATCAGTACTCTTGATAAACGCAACATCAACCAAGACGATTACTTTCATGATCTTTCCAGCGAAGATGGCCAGGCCAGCGATTTCACGCGCATTCACCAAGAAAGCAACTCGCTCGATCTGTTCGGAGTGAGTTTGGCCGTCGCTCTAGGCAGGCAATGGTCGATAGGGATATCTGGCTTTTATTACGATCGCAGCATTGAATCGATGGACTACCAGCAGGTTCAATTCAATGGCGGCCAGGTGCTGGTCCAGGAATCCAAAGTTCGGGTTTCCAATCAAGGCTTGCATGGCATCGGCGGAATTCAATTTCACGGTGAAGATTTCAGTTTCGGTCTGTGCGTGCGTGGCGGCAATCCGCTGATCAATCGCGGCACTCTTAATTTCAATTCGGTAACCCATGCGGTAGCGAATACAGTCCCAGACGTTATCGCCTACAGCTCCGATGAGTATGACGACGACAGCGAGATTATTCCCCTCATCTACCGCACAGGTTTCGCCTGGCATCCTGCCACGGGATTTCTCATCAGCACAGACGTCTCTTATAGCTCCGCCGTTGCCGTCAGCAATGGAACTCCTAATCGGGAGGCCACCTTGAATTATGCCCTGGGCTTGGAAAGTGGCACCCGTTCCTGGCGTCTTATGCTTGGCCTTTTTACCAACAACTCGACCTTCCCTGAAGTTCGCAATGATGGGACCAATCAAACCGCTCACCTTGACTATGTAGGCAAGACCATTGGCATGGCCTTTCTCACCAAAACATTTGATCTTTTTGTTGGCTACGTGAGGCAGGACGGAAGAGGCAGCGCGCAGATCGTTGCAGGCTCTTCCACTGAGCAGCAGGTGCTGGCAACAATGGAAAACGTGTTGCTCAGCTGGACCTTCAAACTCTAATAATCCCTAAGAAATCAATTCGGCTTTCAACCAACCTGGACGAGCCAACTTTTGCGGCGCACTTGTCACAGCTTTAATCGAAGCCCAATCGGCCAGCGATATAATTTCTGGCGGTGGCGTGACACCTTGCTCAACCCGATAACTCAGGCGAAGCATGGGATCTTGAGCAAAACTCAGAGCCAGAATGTTTCGTCCCTTGATATCACTTAAAGCGATTTCCGTGCCGTCGCCCCAATCTTCTGTTTTGATTCGTTTGATCAACAGAGTTCCATCCTGCGGTCCCGTGTAAACGAGACTCAAGATAGCATCGGCTGGCAATAGTACACAGGCATGCAAAGGCGCTTCCAATTTCTGAGGGAATGCAGCAGCAAAAACCCGGATATGGCCATGCGTGGTTATCGCCATGAGGCGCGTATCGGAGCTAAAACTCCCCAGGACACGAGCTTTCATATTTTCGCCGATGGTTCCTGTCTTAGCATCATAGCCCAACTGCACAGAAACCTTGGCTGCCGGACTTCGCCTCACTTCTTTTATGGCTTTCAGAGTGACCACTCGACCGCGGCTGTTGCGAGTCTCGGTTTCCAGCAAGGCCATGTTGAAAAGTAAAGCCTGCTTCTGCGAGGGAGCATTCAATTCAACAAAGGCTTCCGCGCCCTCAGGCCAAATTTGAGCGTAATAGACCGTATGAATACCTTTTGCCAGCTCATAGGGCTTATCACGCGACCAGCCTGTGAGCTTGACAGCTTTAGCCAGCACTGGGCCTTTTTCACTTTCGGAGTACACCAGATGCAAGACGCTGGTCGCACCACTGGGAGGCAGAATACTCACATAAAATATGTCTTCACCAACAAAGGCCTTTTCACTGACTTTCACCAGCATCGCTTGGCCATTGCGACGAACAGCCAAGACTTCGTCCAGATCTGAACAGTCAGTAAGAAATTCGTCTTTCTTTAAGCCTGTGCCTAAAAACCCTTCCAATCGGTTCACATAGAGCTTCTGATTGGCAAGGACAACTTCGCGGGCACTGACTTCTCCAAAACTAGCAATTTCGGTCTTTCGTTTCAGGTTTTTACCAAATCGCTGTTTCAGTGACTTAAACCAGGCGACGGCATAGGACGTCAGTTGTTTTAAATGAGCTTCAGTTTCTTTAAGTTCCTTTTGCAACTTCTCCAGAACTTTCGTGGCTTGCTCACTGTCATACTTGGTCAATCGCTTGAACCGAATTTCTAGCAATGCCTCCAGATCGTCATCCGTGATCGGCGCCACAACATAAGCGAGGAAGGGCTTAAAGGCCTTCTGCAAAACCGGCAAGGTCTCTTCCCAAGAGTTGACCCCTTCGAGTTTACGATAAATCTTTTGCTCAATAAAAATCTGCTCCAAAGTCGCCTTATGAATTTTTTGGATGAGCGTAGCTTTGGCCAGCTCTAATTCACGTTTAAGGAGATCACGCGTTCGCTCTGCAGAGTCGATCAAAAGATCACGAGTGCCTAGGAAAGCAGGCTTTTCGTCCTGAATCACACAGCAGTTCACCGAGATGGACACTTCGCAATCGGTAAAAGCATAGAGGGCTTCCAGAGTCTGCTCAGCCGATACTCCTGTTGGCAGATGCACACGGATATCAACTTCATAGCCGGTGTTATCTTCCACTCGCTTGATCTTGATCTTACCCTTTTCATGCGCAGCAAGAATTGATTCGATCAAACTCACGGTGGTACAGCCAAAGGGCAAATCATGGATCTGCAGCGTCCGTGCATCGATGATTTTGATGCGAGCTCGAACGCGAACCCGACCACCACGACGCCCTTCCTGATAAGCATTGAAATCGGCCATGCCGCCAGACGGAAAATCCGGCAGGAGTGTAAAGGGCTTATCTTGCAAATGGGCAATCGCTACATCGCAGAGTTCATTGAAATTATGCGGCAAAATCTTGGTTTGCAGACCAACCGCGATACCTTCCACTCCCAGGGCGAGCAGCAAAGGAAACTTCACAGGTAGATGCAAAGGTTCCTTGTTACGTCCATCATAAGACGCTTGCCATTCCGTCAAGTCCTCTTGAAACAGGATCTCTTTACCTAAAATGGAAAGCCGTGCTTCGATATAGCGAGGCGCAGCGGCTTTATCTCCGGTGAAGATATTACCCCAGTTGCCCTGCATATCGATCAGCAGATCTTTTTGCGCGATCTTGACTAAGGCATCTTCAATCGCCATATCGCCATGCGGATGGTAACGCATCGTATGGCCGATAATGTTGGCCGCTTTGTTCAGACGACCGTCATCCAACTCCCAAAGGGCATGCAGAATCCGCCTTTGAACAGGTTTCAAACCGTCTTTGATATGGGGAACGGCTCGATCTAAAATCACATAGGAAGCGTAGTCCAAAAACCATGATTCATAAAGGTCTTCAACATGGGTGGGTCCACCCGTGCCACTGGGGGGACGACCATGCTCGGTATCCACTTTCATTCAGGTTGCTCCACAGCACTCAGGGGTTCTTCTGTTCGCAGATTGTCGATGATGAAGCGCTGGCGCTCCTGTGTATTCTTGCCCATAAAGTAGCTTAGAATTTCATGGATAGCAGCCTTTTGCGACAGACGAACCGGTTCCAAACGCATCTCGGCACCTATGAACTGACCGAACTCATCCGGCGAGATCTCGCCTAAGCCTTTAAAGCGCGTAATCTCTGCCTTAGCCCCCATAGCTTGAACAGCTTTGGCTTTCTCTTTCTCATCATAGCAGTAGCGCAAGGCTTTTGGCGTCCGAACCCTGAACAGCGGTGTTTTCAAGATAAAAAGATGCCCACTCTTCACCAATTCTGGAAAGAACTGCAAAAAGAACGTCATGAGCAGCAGCCTAATATGCAAGCCGTCGACATCGGCATCAGTCGCCAAGACTATGCGCTGATACCGAAGATTTTCAATGCCGTCTTCGATGTCGAGCGCATGCTGGAGGAGGTTAAATTCTTCATTCTCATAGACGACTTTTTTCGTCATGGCAAAGCAGTTCAGAGGTTTTCCACGCAAGCTAAAGACCGCTTGCAGCCTGACATCGCGCGCTTTGGTCAGAGACCCGCTCGCCGAATCACCCTCGGTGATGAAGAGAGTTGAAAGGGGGGCATCCGTGTCTCGACTCAGCCGATGGACTCGACAATCACGCAATTTTTTATTGAAGACATTGGCCTTACGGGCACGTTCATTGGCCAGCTTCTTTATGCCCTGCATTTCCTTGCGCTCACGCTCAGACTGCAGAATTTTTTTCTGCAGAGCCTGGGCCGTTTCCGGATTCATATGCAGAAAGTTATCCAGCTGGGTGCGAAGAAAATCAATGATCCAGGTTCTAAGACTCGGGCCGTCATCGCCCAAATTTTGCGAACCGAGTTTGGTTTTCGTCTGGGATTCAAAAACGGGACTTTCGATGCGTATGGCAATCGAGGCGACCAGACCCCCACGAATATCAGCGGCGTCATAGTCTTTTTTATAAAACTCTCGAATGGCTCGCACCAAACCTTCGCGAAAGGCAGCCTGATGCGTTCCGCCCATGCTGGTATGCTGACCGTTGACGAAAGAGTAGTGCTCTTCGCCATACTGTTCGCTATGTCCCAGGGCCACCTCAATGTCCGCTCCACGGAGCTGAATGATGGGATAGCGTAGCTCGATGAGCGCTGTCTTATGTTTCAACAAATCCAGCAAACCATGCTGTGATGCGTAGACCTGGCCGTCTAAAACCAGATCAAGGCCGCCATTCAGCCAGGCATAGTTCCAGAGCATCTGCTCGACGATTTCTCGATCGAACTGATAGTTGCGAAAAATAGAGGCATCGGGCTGAAAATAGACGTCTGTCCCATCCGGGCCCTTGGGATCCTTGAAAGTCTCTTCCTTGCCTAAAATGCCACGCGCAAAAGTGGCCTTAACACCCTGCCCCTGCCGCCTGGAGCTGATCCAAAAGACATCCGACAGAGCATTCACTGCTTTGGTACCAACACCGTTGAGTCCGACCGACTTCTTAAAGGCGCCGGAACCATATTTTCCGCCTGTATTGATCTGGGAAACGCAGGCGACGACTTTGCCGAGGGGAATACCACGTCCAAAATCCCTGACTCGAACCGATTGAGGCTCGAGATTGATCTCAATCCGACTCCCAGCACCCATGACATGCTCATCGATACAGTTATCGATAATTTCCTTCAGCAGGATGTAGATTCCGTCATCACTCTGGCTGCCATCGCCCAATTTGCCGATGTACATGCCGGGTCTGAGGCGGATATGGTCCTTCCAATCCAGCGATTGGATATGCTCTTCACTGTAGTCCTGCTCCATCAAGTCCCTCATCCGGTCGATCCAACGATTCATCAAAGGATGGACTGATGCCAGGGAGCTTGACAAGGGAAAAAGCAAAGAGCCGGACAAGGCGTCCGGCTCTTCAGTTGTTTTGAGTCTTGTTTTGCCGAGCTTACTTGGCGACTTCGAGCACTTCGAAGGCAAAGGAAAGCTTGTCCACTGCAATGTCAGTCAGCCATGTGGAAGCCGTCGATCCACCCGTGCTGATGACAGCTTTGGCTGGATCAGGACCACCGGCGATCGTGTCAACGAGGGTGTAAGTTCCGTTGTTGGCACTGAACATACCATTGATCAGAGGATAGATCGTCTTGATGTGCAGAGGCACAGGCGACGTGATCTTCAGCTCTTTCACACCCAAGGACTTCTTGCCCTCAGCCGTGGTTTTTTCCCAAACTGTAGCGCTAATCTTCGAACCTTCAGCACCTGGAACGGTCAGAGGAACCGAGATATCGAAGAAGTTGTTAGCAAACTGATCACCGTTAAAGTCAGGCTTGGTTGTGATCACCAGATAGTTGATGCTAGCCCCACCTTCACGGAACAGAACGCGCATGGTCTGAGGACCCGGAGCTGCCACGGCGAAGCTAAAGGGAGTGGTCACGTTGTTGGCTGTGACAGTCACTTGAGCCCATTTCCAGGCATCCTTACCCGTCACTGGCGGCGCGAAAGCAACCGCATTGGCAGCATTGGCTTGGATGAAAAACTCATTGTTGGCATCAGCCAGGGTCTTGACTCGAGCCCAAACAAAATAGGTTCCTGCAACCTTGGCATCCATCGTAAAGGTTATGGCTTGAGCTGCATTGGCTGCGTTCAAGCGAGCTGTAGCAGGGGGCGACGTTGCGTAGGATTTGATAGCTCCATCAACATCGTTGGTTGCCATAGTAAACGGCGCTGGAAGAGGTTGGGTTGCCTTATCGATGCCCGCACCGACATATTCCTGCGGAATAGGCAGTACTACCGGCGCGATAGCGGTCAAAGCCACCTGTGATGAAGTATGCGGATAGGTGATACCTTTGGTTTTGAAGCCAGCCGACTCCAAATCACCCAACCAGAGTTTCATTTTATCTGTCATGAGACTCGTGCACGTTTTCACGTCAGCTGCCCAACAGTTATGCGATTCATGCATCTTTAGGACGGGGAGTGTTTGCTCTATTCCTGTGAAACGATTGAAGCCCGCTCTCACCAAGAACTCGCCATGAGCTTTCGTGAGGTCGTCACCAGCAAAGGTTGTTGCGTGACACTCGCTACAAAACGGTTGCAATAATGGTTCGTATAAGTTGGCTTTGAATGAGGCCAATGAGAGTTCCATCGGCAGGCCGTCGGCACTGACTGGTTTACCAGTTGCTGGATCGATGACAACAGCATCACTTCCACCAGTCCCTGGAGCCACGTTGCCCACTACTACAGATCCGGACGGCTTCGAGGGCGGTTGGCCGCAACCCGCGAGACCTAGAACTACGAAGCTGCTCAGCGCAAGGATGAGTCTAGACTTCTTCATATGATTCCCCATCTCCTGAATTCAAAACCAAAAGCAGAGCTTTCGGCGCCATCTCCCCTGCGAAACTAGGCAAGGGCGGCTAAGTTTCATTCCTGAACCAAAGTCACAAGTGATTTTAATCATTCGCATCAGCAGCACGGAGCTTAGGGAGCAACAGGAGAAAGAGATCTAACTTGTTTCTTGCTCGCGCGACAGGAGGCGCTGCAAAAATGCAGCGCCTCTGGTGTCAGCGAACTTAGGCTTTCGGAGCGAAAGCAAGGTACATGGCCTGGCCAGCGAACGGATTGACCGTGGCGTTGGCAGACAGGAGCTTGTCAAATTCAGCCATTTTACCGGCAAATGCTGCGAAGTTGTAAGCGACGCACAGAGCTTGAGCGGCTGGTGTACCGGCCGTGACAGTCGCGTAGCTGGTATCAACAGCACCGGAATCAGCATACTTACCGATTTGCAGCGTGTTGGTAGCAGGAATCGCTGTCTGGCCGATGGCAAGCATCAAGCAAGAACCATGCGAACCGTTGTCAGCCGAATAGTCTGTTCCGTTGTTCGAAGAGGTCGAACCGTCAGCTGTGACGCAGACGAACAAAGGAGCACCTTTGCGGTGAGCAACTTCGAGAGCCAAACCAGCGGTTTGACCAGCCATGAAGTCTTTAGCATTTTGAGTTGCACGACCCTGACCGTGATAGTCATAGCCGCCCATTTCAATCGATGCACCAGAAGCCAAACCATCCGACAGCAGTTTGGACATGATGATCGCTTTCAAGCTCGACGGGCTGTTTGGAGCAGCAGTCGTTGCAGCAGTCAAAGTTGCTGCTGGAATCGCGTTGAAAGGAAGGGGAGCAGCAGCTGTTCCAACGATTGTCGGATCAGTTGTAGGAGTCAGCTTGTCAGCTGTGAACTGAGTCAGCAAATCCTTAGCACCCATATAACCGCACTCGATCAGATCTTTAACTTGTTGGTTCAGATCTTTGGCTGCAAACTGACCCAGTTTGGAAGCACTGAGTTTGTGCGCCAAGTCAGCAACTTGCACAGAGGCCTGTGTGTTGTTACCAAACCGGGTTGCGATCAAACCTGGGTTCACAAGGTTTGCCAAGCTGCCTTCGTTAGCGATGCTAGCTTTAGCCAAACCAGGGTTCTGACCAACGTTCAGAGGAGCAGTACGGCCCAGGGTATTCACCTGATTTCCAGTACCAGCGATCTGAATCAGCTGACCGGGGTTACCGATGATCTGAGTGGCCAACTGCACTGGGTTCAGTGGGTTGTTAGCGTTATCATCAGCAGAGGTACCAGCCAAGCCAACGGCTACCGTCTTCGCGAGGGCAGCTGGGCTCATCACACTTTTCATACCAGCAAGAAACTGGCTAGTGGTGATGAATTGACCTTTGACTGAGGTATCCAATGTAGGAGTTCCGGTGACGCCGAGAGTCGAAGCACCAGCAGCCGCCAGTGGCTCGAAAGCAGCGCCAGAGGCTTGCTTACCAAACATGAAGTTACCAGAGATAGCTGGTCCACCGGACAATTCGATATGCAGGTAGCCTGGCAGTTTCGCGCCAGCTGCACCACCAGCGCCACCTTTTGCACAGACAGGAGCAGCAAGAGCTTGCTGACCGAATGAGCTCAAGATAGCAGGAACCACTGCGTAGCTCAAACCAGCTGTCAAGCCAGCGCCGAGCAATTCACGGCGTGTGGTTGGGAGTTTGTGATCGGCGTGAAGAGCAGGCTTCATAGCTTCGGCTTCGACAGCGCGTTGCGCTTTGTCGGCAGCTGCGGCTTTCTCGGATGCATCCTTGGCTGAGAGTTTAGCCAGGATCTCTTCTCTTCTGCTTGTAAATTTCATATTCTTTACCCCGTATGTCATGCTGTTATTTAAAGTAAGTTTCCCGTTCGTTTGCTGTTCCAATCAATGCCTGGCCGTCTCTTAGTAGACGAAGAACTCGGCGCTTGCGACGATACCAGAACAGGCTGCCATAAACACGGCTGGGCCTGTGGCACCGGTCAAACCTTTGAGAGAGTCAACAGTCGCTGCAACAGTGGCGATGTCTGTTGCACGTGGACCTTGCACCGAAGTCTCGGGACCGTAGAAGCCATCGACCAAAGTTTTGGCGAAAGCTGCTGAGTCAGCCGGTACGGCGGCAAGAGTCAAACCAGGAAACTTCGCGGTTAGCAGCGCTGCGTTGTTTGCCAACACATCACAGTAAGCGGAAGAGAGTTTGGTAACCGAAGCCACTTTACCAGCTGTGATGGCAGCAGGAGCGTGGTCAGCAGGCAAAGCACTGATGGCTTTTGCGTATTCAGCAGCAGGGGCGGATCCACCGGCTGCAGCTGGAGCGTTCAAAGCCACACCAGTCAGAGCGTTTAAAGTCGCGGTCACTTGACGGAAGTTCAAGATCCCGTAGGCGCTGGAAAGTTGTTCCACCTTATTGTTTGGCTTCTTGGCGACTGCTTCTGCTTCCGCTTCAGTGGCATCACTGTCAGTAGGCGTTCCGTCAGAACCCACCGCTGCACTTGTTTCGCCGCCAGAAACTGCGCCTTTATTTGGCTTCTTGGAAGAGCAACTTGCAAACACTGCTGCGCTCAGGATCAGTCCAAATATAGTCAAACTCTTTCTTGAGATAACCATCGCTATAATCCTTTCTAGTACATCTTTAAGTGAAGTTTCCTCGATCCAGATCACATACTGATTTTGCTACCGCACAGAACTGCGGTGTCTTTGAAGAGTTCTTTCATATTGAAAGTCTTCGAGAATTCAGCAGCAAGGGATTTGATGGCATCTGTATCGGATGCAAGAGTGCCTTCCTTCAAACAGACCGTCTTGTAAACACGTTGAGCCATACAAGTTGGGAACATAGTTGTGCCTGCAAAGGCTTCGCCGAATGCCTTGATACCAGTACCTTTTTCTTTGCCTGCAGCCCAACCTTTCCCGGAGTTAACGCCAGCAACCCAAAGGTTTTCCCAAGAGTCATTCTTAACTTCCTCGCCGTCTGGAAACACATCACTGTTACGATTCATTTTAAGTGGAATGGTTGGAGGAGTAGCAGCGCCCGTATACAAGATCGGAGACGCTCCGTTGGCAGCTGCAGCAGGCACAAAATCAAGGTAAGCAAAGGCTTTGGTAAATGGATCCATACCTGCATGGCAACCCACGCATTCAGTCTTATACTTGGTTGAATCACCACCTGGCGAGCGATCAACGTCGCGACGAACGTGGATATCGGCGCGTGAAACGTCCGAAAAGTTTTCCATGTCGTTACATAGGTAATTGATTGATGCAAAACGGAAAGGTCCACGGTTGGTTCCGGCTTCATAGTAAACCGAACCAAAGCCACGCAAAGTGAAGATACCTGCTTGGATAGGCAAGCCTGTGGCACCTGTTTGGGTGGTGGCAGTCAAAGCTGTTCCGAGGGGAGCACCGTTCTTCACGTTGGTGTAAAGAGTTTCGTAGATGGCATTGCTACCAGCAGCATAGGTTGTGCCAGTAGGAATGTACAAGACGTCTTCACTGAGACTCGCGCGGTAATCTTTTTCGTCACGAGTCAGACCGATCACAGTCGCGGTCAAGTCACTCAAGACGTTGGTACCGTCTGCCAATGCTCGCTCCTTATTCGACTCTAATTGAGCGAAGTCAAGAACAGTGACAGAGTAAAACTTATCATTATCGGTAGCTGCTTTCGCAACAACGTCATAGAGATAAGCGTTTTTGTCTGGAGCGGCAACCAAGCCAGCTCCCCAAGCGTCCACGTCCTTAGCAAGGGCGGGCACACCAGCCAAGCGTTTGTAGACAAACGCCACCTGAGCCTTCGCCTTCGAAAGGTCGTCGGTACCAGCACTAAAAGCCGGCATACTCAGGAGCAAAGTCACGAATAATCCTGATGCAAAGTGTTTCATAGTTCCCTAACCCCTTGTCATGAGAGTCTGAAGAGTCAACAAAAAGCTATGATGTAATATCGGCAAAACTCTCAAAACCTTGAGGGGGGCAGACTGCATTTTGTATTGGGTAAAAGTTACTTGGGGTTAGGCAGAGGAAGCCTTGATCAATTCCTAAAACTAATTGTGGTCAATAGTGCAAATGATTGAGGACAAAGCGCTGAAGGACTTCAAAAAAGTCAACAGTATAAGGTCCTTACAAAATCGGCAAAGTCTCGCCTACCTCACTCATTTTTGGGTTAAATGTATACATATGAACAGCGAGATCCAGCTCGGCGTTTTTGGAGATACTTACCTGAACCGACGGAAACATAGAGTTGATTTGAAAATACATTGAAGTCTAGGAGACAATTGGGCTTTAGAGCCAAAAGCAAAAGCCCACTTCAAGAAAAATGATTCTTGAAGAGGGCTCGGATCACTTAGCGTCCGGTCAAGTTCACTTGAATGAGTTCAAGCTGCTGACCGTTTGGATCGATCGCTTCGGCAACCAAGGTCCCTCGACCATAGAGATAGAAGGAGTCCGGAGTCCTCACGAATTTGCCAGTGGAATCCAGATTGCTTCGATCAAGGACAGCAAAAGCATAAGGAGCCGGATCACGACTGGTGACCCAATAGAGATAGATGCGAGCCGTCTTGCCTTCCGGCCATCCAGTCACTGCAAAACTTTGAGCCTTCGTGATCAGTTGGTTCGGGGTCAAAGCAACAAAACTCATGCCCTTAGGAAGCGGCTGAACAGGCGAAGTCGGCTGCGTTGGAGCAGGCTTAGGGGACGTCGTTGGTGACGGGAGTGGACTTTCCGCTCCTGGTCCACGACTCTTAATCATGAGATCCACCAACTGAGCTGTGTCGATGATTCCACCAGCAATGACGTCCGACTTCGGCAAAGTGCTTCGAGTGGACTTCATCAGCATGGACACAACATCTTTGGTATTCGAGCGATCTTTCGACGAGCTACGCGCAGCACTCAGAGCCAATGCATACGCTCCAGCAGCAACCGGACTTGCCATCGATGTTCCGCTCAAGGCTCGGTAGCCTCCACCTGGATAGGTGGAAAGATCCTGATCTCCAGGGGCCGCGATATCCACCGTTTCACCTCGATTGGAAAAACCAGCGATCTGATCACGAGAATCAGTGGCCGCCACTGAAATCACATTGTCATACGAGGCAGGATAGCTATAGGCATATCCCTGGTCATAGCTGCTTCGACTGATAGTGCCCAAGCGAAGACTCTCATTACCGGCAGCCGCGAAAACCACGACGCCTTTTGCCGCAAGGTCCGAATAAAGAGGACTGGGATGAGAACTCTTTGCTTGTGCGAAATAGACAATACCACCGAGGGAAAGATTGATGATGTCTGCGCCCTGGGCCGCAGCCCATTGAATCCCACGATCGATTTCAATCGACGAACCCTGGCCATTGGCGTTCATAACCCTTACAGGCATGAGCTTCACTTGGGCACAGGAAGCAACACCAACGCCACCGGCGTTATTATTGCCAGTTGCACCAACCAAACCCGCCACGTGAGTTCCATGTCCGTTTTGATCATACCATGAGGTATCAGGCCGACCACTCGCCCCTTTGCCAACAAAGTTCGCTCCGATCACTTGACCGTTGGCATCGCGAAGCAATTGATTCTTCAGATCTGGATGCTCGCCATCAATACCCGAGTCAACAATAGCCACTACAACTTGCTGTCCAGGCTTGCCTCCCAAAAGGTCACAGGCCTCTTCGCGACGAATATTGCCTAAATGATACTGACGGGCTTTGAGTGGATCATTCTCAGTGAATGCCAGCTGAATAGCTGCCTCAGCTTCGACTTCTTTGATAGAGGGCAGAGACTGCAGTTTGTGGAGAATTTCAGCGACCTGAGCCGTATCCAACTCACAGCCAATGAGCTTCATCTGGTAACTAGCAGCCAGATCTGCGGAAACCACTCCTGGTTCCCAGCTGAGCGCCTCCAGGCCTCCAAAGCTACAAGCATGCTCCTCGGCAATCTTACTGCTGTCCTCCGCGAGAGTTTTCATACCCTCAGCATCATTGGCTTCAGCAGCAACTGTCAGTTTAAAGCTACCAGGAACGATTGATTGGGGTATTCCGTGTCTTAGATTTTTCATTTGAGTGGCGGGCTGGCAAGCATAAAGGCTGGCCAGGGCCATGGCGAGTGTTAGCCAAGGTTTAGGTTTCAAAGAATACAGCGGCGGTGTGGATTTCAACTTCATACAACTCAGCTCCATTTCAGCGTGAACAATAATGTCAACAGGAGATCCGGTTAACATTTCTTTTTCTAGGGCATTGACGCGAGACCTTAGGGTTCCAAATTTCGGTAGATGGTCGATTTTTGAAGAAAAATTGGAATTTTGACCAATTCACCGCCCTTTCACCCCCTCATTTGGACGAATCATTGCACAGCCTTTCTCTGACAACCTATAATGGGGAGAACGCCCGCGAAATTTCACCCAATTGGACCATCATGATCCGAGCCCAACACCTTTTGCTGCTTTGCATCCTATCCAGTTCATCAGGATGGGCGGGTGTTTTGGTTGATCTGAGCTATGGGCAATCGATGAGCGGAAGTGTTCAGGTGGGGCGATCCTTGCCACTGCAGATGCAAAACTATGGACTTGCCATTGACTATACTCGCGACCTCAGCCGAGGAATTATCCGGGTTGGTGCAGAAAAGTATAGTCTGGGCCTCGGCATCTATACGGCTCAGGTCTCTTATAAGGCCGGGGAAGGGAAAAGCACGGGTGGAAACTTCTTCATGACAGTCCGAACTGGATGGATGAGCTTGCTATCCAATAAGACTTGGCTCGTAACTGTGACCCCAGAATTCATCTTATTGTCTCGAATGAGCGTCGCCTCCTACTCCCAGTCAACTATAGACGGGGAAAAGTTTCAGTCGGCTTCCCTGTCGAGCTATAGTGGCAACGGATCCATTCGGCTGCCGTTCTATGTCGGCAAAAAAATGAACTGGCGAATGGGACAATCAGATCTTTTTATCGGTGCATCGTTCAGCACTCTCATGCAGAATTTTTCCAGCAAAAAAGATACCGTTGTCGCCACTTCACCTTCCACAGGTAAAGTCACGAGCCTTGAAAAAACCAGCCAAGGCAGCTATCAGTTGCGGGCTTTTTCCCTGCAGCTCCACCTCAGTTT
The DNA here is from genome assembly GCA_041736645.1 of Oligoflexus sp. Taxonomy (GTDB): domain Bacteria; phylum Bdellovibrionota_B; class Oligoflexia; order Oligoflexales; family Oligoflexaceae; genus Oligoflexus. The sequence goes on from JBGSTF010000229.1 coordinate 19,629, forward strand.
TGTCATGTAGCATAAGTTAGGGCGAAAAGTTCGCGGTTTTCGTCAGCGTGCTGCCATTTTTTAAGAAGTATTGAACACTCACAGCAGCGGCTGATGCGGTGCATTTATATCCAGCGGAAAAGGTCACCATCTGATAAGTTTCCACACAACCAGTAATCGTCACTTTGTCCAAGTCAATCATATTAGCAACAACAATTCGATAAGGCGTATCGGTGCCAACCTGAATGAGGACATTGGGCTTCAGGTAGACCGGAGTATAGCGAAAGCTTGTGAGCAAGCCGTTGATGCGGAACTGCACCCGCACCCAACGATTCCCGTCGGAAGGCTGTAAGTTTACGGTCAGCTCTGGCTTCCAAGGAATCCACTGAAAGGTATTCTCGTCAGCATTGATATCACCATGGACATACATTTCAATCGTATCGTCAGCAAAGTGATCGATCCAAGGCTGCACTATGACTTCATTAGAGTCGGACCAGGTTCGGCTGTCTTTGACATTGATTCCTTCAGATACGTAGCTAGGATCCGAAATGACTTTCACATCTTCACGTAAACAGTAGTTTTCCGCTGCATCGCGAATTTGGATGGTAAACTTTTTTTCACCAGCATCAGCTGTCAACTTTAATGGCACACGAGCACCCGAACCCGTGAATTGCTGAAAGCCAGCAGGCTCTACAACGTCACCAAAGGCCCGAAAGTAGACCGGACCATCGTTGTCGGCGGCTAAAAACAGCTCGAAATAGCGATTGACAGTTCCAGCACCGCGCACTTCAAAGCGACAGTTGGTCGGAGCTTGGGTCTTCTTAAGAATCTGAATAGTCTTAAGGTCTGTTTCATTCTTGAAAGAATTGCGCAGCTTTACCTTGAGAACCTTGTTGCCATCAGCCTCAGACAGACGCAGGGGAACCTTGCTAGTCGAAGGAATAGTTCGCCAAGCGCCCTTGGGATTTTCTTCAGCGGATAGGTCACCTTCAATCCATATTTCATCCGTGAGTGGATCTCGACTTTCCGAAACCAAAAGTACGACACGGGAATCATTGGTCGCCAAACTCTCGAACCCGACGATAGGATTGTCCGGAGACTCCAAGCTGAAAGACCATTTCAGCGAGTCTTGCAAAAGGGGGGTACCATCGGCTTTAAAGAATTGAATTTTGACGATATAGTCGCCCACTTCGGAATACTGGAGTTTGGTACGTGATTTGACGGGAATTTCCTGATCCAAGGGAACATCTGCACTGAATCCATGACCGCTGAGCTTAAAAGTCATTTGCTCGACGCCAGTACCCTCGACCACCAGAGTGTTCTCCACCTGGCCAGTGAACTTGGATTCAACGAAGTAGCGGAATTGAGGAAGTGCGGACACGTCGATTTTGTTATTGCCGCAGGCTGTCAAAGCCAGGGCAAAAAGCGACATGATGATAGAACCCAGGTACCGCATAATTCCTCGTTCAAGTGGGATTGAGCCGGCAATCTTTGGCATAAAGGCCAGAGACAGCCGGCTCATCAACTCACCGATCCGATTAAGGATAGGTCAGTGTCGTCACATCAACATTGAAGTACTTGTACGAAGCACCAGCTTTGATGATGAACAGCATGTTCGGATTGCTATGCATCAAGGCCGGGCCCGTAACAGTTTGACTATTGAAACCACCGTTGGTCGCACCTGAAGTACCCAAAGCCAGCAAATCGGCTGCATCAACAGTTGTTTCTGAACCATCGAAGATCGCCGCAGCCTGAGCCGCTGTCAATGTTCCGCTGTAGGTGTCTTTCACAAGCTTGTATTTCAAACTTGTGATTTGAGTCGTTCCACACACGAAGTTGGGAGCCGATCCGGTTATGGCGGTATCACACTCAGCTTTCAGTACAAATTCTCCTGCACCACCAGCCGTCATACCTGTCATGGTCACACCTTTGATATCAAAGGTCGGGGCATCCTGACCACTGACGCTCAAGGCATGGGAATCGCCGACAACACTCTTGGCAATCGTTTCATCCGTTCCTGCTGCAAGCTGAGTAAAGGTATACGCCACAGCTTCGGTACCAGTGATCGGGTTATTCAACTGAGTTGTTACCACAACGGTGAAGTTGTTTGCAGGGACACCGGCTTCTTGAAAGGTGGCAATATCACCGGGAGCCCATGAAGTGAAAGGATCACCTAGGGATGGCACATAAGTGATGCCTCCCATGACAAACGAGTTCAATTTAATCGAACAGCCTTGGTCGAACTTATAGACATCGACGCTTGGGTTCGCTTGGGTAATGCCGGAGATACTCAACCCAGAAGCACAACCACTGAGGGTCATGTCGTAGGAGTTGGCCGATGCCAATCGAAAGCCTGCCTTCTGGTTCATAGTCACACCGACTGTTACTGTTTCCCGGCGAGTGGAATCGGGATCAGTCGCTGTATCAGCTTGATTGTCTGACACACTTTGTAGTTTGGGACCGCAAGCCGCAAGGCTTAGAATCAAGCCAGTAGCGACCAGACTCTGATACGCAAGAAATTTCATTGGCAACTCCTATTGTTGATGACACGAATAATACGTTGATAGGACCTTTAACTTCGAAGTCCCTTAAGGACTGCCAGCTCTTGCGTGGTGCGCAATTTCCAGCGTTTACATTTAGAATGCTGTTCGGAGATGCAGGGAAGGTCTTTAAGAGACTTCAAAAAAGCCATGTAAGAGCCAGTGAAATCAGCTCTTTTCATAGCAGAAAGATAATCTTTATTTGCGGTAAAGCGGGATCAACCAAGAGATTTCGGGAATGTAATTCTTACGAGACGGCAGAATCAGAGGGAATCCAAAGACCTTCTTTGGCTGCCGGAGCCAGCTTGAGCACTTCGAGACGGGCGTTTTTGCAAAGGCGAATCGTTTGACTCCATGACTCTAAGGAGAGTTGGTGGAGAGGATCCGAGAGGTTCGCCTCTAATTCCTTGAAATGCACCATGAGGTGAATACTCGGCGCCTGTAAGACTTTCCATATGTGGGGCAGGAGAGCATCATCATCAATCCATGCCTGCTTTTCATGATCGAGATAATGCAGGCCTGCCAACCAAATAGGAATCCCTGGTTTGCGGAGCACAGCCACGTTGCCCCGTCTCCAATTACTCAGCTTGGGCCCGACCGCAGCCGTCGTTGTACCCTCAGGGAAAACACAGTAAGGCAGATCCTGACTCTTTTGCTGCATCTCGCGCAAGGCTCGCCATCGATCCAAGGTTTCCTCACGTTTCACATAAATCGTGTTGCAGGCCTTTGTTACAGCCCCCAGGAATGGCCAGCCTGCGATGCTATCTTTAGCCATAAAACCCATTGGCCGCAGGGAGCCGAGTGCAATGATATCCCAATACGAGACGTGATTGGCTAGGAGGACAAAGCTTGCCGGTTCTGGCGGCAACTCTCCACGAATATGGATTTTTAAGCCACAGGCCCAAGCCATGGCTCCCAGATGCCTTTGCATCAGCCGAGCGGCCAACTTTTTGCGGGCTAATTTTGATCGAGCCAAAAGCCTCGGAAGCGTTAAAGCACACAGCAAAAGACACAAAATGATCAAAAAGAGCAATACCATACGCCTGAAAGAACGGATTTTTTTCAGCATAAATCCTCGCAAATCGCTTTCGTTAAGGTTAAACCGACAGCTGCTTATTCGCCATGCAATTTATCGACTCTTTACCGAGAATTTAATCCTATTTCAAATGTCTCGGTTAGTATGGTTACATGAGAAGAACTGTTATCAATGCAAAGCTGGAGTGGACGATGCAACCCGATCACGCTTTTGCCCCGGTCTGGTCTGACAATTGTTTGGGATTGGAGACCGAACTTCCTTCTCAATGGCGAGCCAAAGTCCCAGTGATGATGGAACAAGCCAGCTACATCATCAAAACTGCTGACAGCATGGAAGAATTCCTCCAGGTCATCGATCTTCGCTCCTCGGTTTTTATCGAAGAATTCGCCGGAAAGACTGGATCACGCCGGGTGGATTTTGAGGCCCGTGATCACGATGCTGACTTTCTCATCATTCAAGACAAGGCCACGCGGGAAGTATTAGCGAGCTATCGTCTGCTTTGTTCTGACTTTACTGATGACTTCTATTCCTGCAGCGAATTCCAGATCGGTTCCTTTCTCGAAGCTCCGGGTAAAAAATTGGAACTGAGTCGCGCTTGCGTCAGACCCGACAAGCGGAGCAAGGGTATTTTCATTCATTTGCTTTGGCGAGGATTGGCAGCCTATTCGGGCGCCCTTGGCAGTCGTTATCTTTTCGGTTGTTCCAGCGTCCAAAGCATGGATCTCAGACATATGGTTCAGCTCTACCACTATCTGCAGCACGCCAGTTGTCTGGATCATTCCTACAATGTCAAGCCTCAACCTGGATATTCCATTATGGATGAACACGGATTGAAGGACTTGCTTCGCAAATGTCCCTCATCGGATGGAGAAAAACTTCTGCCTCCTATCCTTGCTGCATATCTCAAAGCAGGGGCTCGGGTTTATGGCGCTCCGGCTTTCGATCAAGATTTCCAATGCCTCGACCTTTTTACTGTCTTGGATTTTGATGGACTTTCCGAATCTCACGGACGAAAATACCTACGTACCTGAACATACGAGGTATTCACATTGTACTCTGCCTTTAAAGACTTTCCTGAGTTGGAAGACCTCTATGCGTGCGCGGATAGTATAAGTACGGTCGGTGAAGTAAGGGAAGAGGCATGGGTTCGATATCGACACCATGACTTTCCCATCTTGAGTTTTCGCTTCGGTACGACAGAGCCTTCAGCCCCAACCTTACTTTTCGTTGCCGGAGTTCATGGTCTCGAGAAAATCGGTACCCATGTTGTCACTTCCTATCTCAAGTCTTTTATAAGACTGGTGCAATGGGACCGATCCTTGATCAATGTCTTAGGCGAATGTCGGATATTATTCTATCCACTGGTCAACCCTGTGGGTATGTTTCTCAATACCAGGGCCAATGGCCGTGGCGTGGACTTGATGCGCAACGCTCCAATTGATGCCGAGGACCCAACCATTCCCTTCGTAGGCGGTCATCGAGTCGGCAATTGGCTGCCTTGGTATCGAGGCGAACCTTGGGACGCCATGGAAACAGAGACCGTGACTCTTTGTGATTTTGTTCGCAAGCAGGTGTTCCCTTCGAAAAATTCCCTGGTTTTGGATGTGCATTCTGGTTTTGGCTTGGTGGATCGAGTGTGGTTTCCTTATGCCTATTCTCATCGTTACTATCCTCATGCCCCTCAAATCCTTGCTCTCAAAAAACTATTGGATCAAAGCTATCCTCATCACGTTTATGTCATTGAACCCCAGCATCATTCCTATACTACCCATGGCGATCTCTGGGACTTTCTCTCTCTGGAGCATCAGAATATCAAGAGTCCAGGCATAATGGTTCCCTTGACCATGGAAATGGGCTCCTGGCACTGGGTGAAAAAAAATCCACGACAAATGTTTAGCAGTTTGGGCATTTTCAATCCGGTCCTCCCGCATCGCATCAAGCGAACCGAGCGGCGACACTTCTTTCTTTTTGACTTCCTCATTAAAGCCATCGCCTCCGGAGATCGCTGGGCCGAGCTTCAAGGTCAAAAGCAGCTATTTCTAGAGAAAAAGGCTCGTCAACTCTGGTATAAGCCCTAACACTAAAGGTTCCGTTCCCTTCATTGCCAAAAAGTATGGAGTCGCGAAACCTCCATGAACTCGCGCGCATTGAACGAACGACGCTCTATGGAAATAAAGTCGGATCAAGGTGATGCTCCCAGTCTCCGAGTGCAACGACACTTGGTTCTAAAGGAGAGACACTATGATCCTCAAAATACTTGCCTTCTGCTTGGCTTTAGGCTTTTTACCAAAGGCCGTTCACGGGCAAACCGACAAACTGATTTTTCCGATCAATATGAATATGAACGCAGCGAGTCAAGACCTGGACTGGTTAGCCAGCAGAGCTCGACTCTGGGATGGTCATCAGCTCATCGAATCTCAATTTGATTTCACCAGCATTCGTTGTGAGCTGCGCGATCCGAAATTGCATTGCTTCGGCCAAGTCTTTGTCAATGCCTCTGACCTGCCTGATACTGCCGTCAGCTGGCAACTCAGTTTCGATTGGAACGGCAATGAAAGCAGGGATTCCAACGAACTGCTGATTCGTCCAAAATCAACGCAAAGCCTGTTACTTCGAAGTGCACTTGCTCTTGAAGCACAAACTCTTCCCGGCGCCACGGTCGTTTATGTAGAACCTGAATGTGCGTGTCGATCACAGCCAAACACTTGCTTGGAGAAAGAGACCTGGCAGCTTGTGATTCGTGAAAAAAGCACGGGAACCTTACTTTGGGGACCAGAAACACAATCGACAATTCTCGATTCATCCTGCCAAGCGCTTCTGCTGCTGGGCCGACAGCTGAGCTTGGATTCGGCCCTGACGGCACGCGATGCCAACGAACTGCAATTGGGTCTCTCGCCAACAGGACAACCCGAACAAAGACTGAGTTTTTATTGGTTGAGTAGCCAAAGCCAAGCAGGCCCGACAGGACCTCAGGGCCCCAAAGGAGACACTGGGGCACAAGGTCCTACAGGGCCACAGGGCAGTCGAGGTGAAGTCGGCCCTGTTGGTCCACAAGGCCTCTCTGGTGCTGATGGTCCGCAAGGTGTCGAAGGACCGCGCGGAGATGTCGGCCCCGTAGGACCATCGGGTCCCGTGGGATCTCGCGGCGAATCCGGACCCGTCGGACCCAGAGGCTTACCCGGCCCACAAGGAGCTCCTGGTATTCCCGGAGAGATGGGCGATACAGGACCCCGGGGACTTCCAGGAGTGAAAGGGGACAAGGGTGATAAAGGCGACACCGGCCCACTAGGTTCTATCGGCCCCAAAGGCGACGTGGGTCCTACTGGTCTGCCCGGACCAGCTGGAGCAAAGGGTGATACAGGCCTTGGGGGACCTTCTGGACCTCGCGGCGAATCAGGGACCAAAGGTGATAAAGGCGATACAGGTCCCATCGGTTTAACCGGGGCAAAAGGCGATACAGGAGCTGCGGGACCTCAAGGTCTGCTGGGTGAAAAAGGTGATAAGGGCGATAAAGGTGATACGGGTCCCATCGGTTTAACCGGGGCAAAAGGCGACACAGGAGCTGCGGGACCTCAAGGTCTGCTGGGTGAAAAAGGTGATAAGGGCGATATCGGCCCCATAGGATTGCCCGGACCAAAAGGTGAAATCGGAGCAAGCGGTGCGATAGGACTTCCTGGTGCAAAAGGCGACAAGGGCGATACGGGACCCGCAGGGCCAACTGGATTGCCTGGACCAAAAGGTGAAATCGGAGCAAGCGGTGCAATAGGACTTCCCGGTGAAAAGGGCGACAAGGGCGATACGGGACCCGCAGGTCCCACTGGATTGCCTGGACCAAAAGGTGAAATCGGAGCAAGCGGTGCAATAGGACTTCCCGGTGAAAAGGGCGATAAAGGCGACAGAGGCGATGCAGGGCCAACTGGATTGCCTGGATTAAAAGGCGACCGGGGAGCAACGGGCGCCCAGGGAGAGCCTGGACCCATTGGGCCACAAGGGCTCAAAGGCGAGACAGGTTCTGCTGGAATGCAAGGCCCCATAGGCGATACCGGTGCCGCGGGTCCCACAGGACCTCAAGGTCTGCGCGGTGAATCCGGTACCACAGGAGCAAATGGAGCGACTGGTGCGCAAGGCTTAAAAGGCGATCCAGGACCAGAAGGTCCCCGAGGTCTCAAAGGCGAAACCGGTGCAACGGGCGCTTTAGGTCCGCAAGGTGAAAAAGGTGAAACCGGTCTCCCAGGACCAAAAGGGGAATTGGGACCACAAGGTCTGACCGGACCTAAAGGTGATACAGGAAACACTGGAATAACAGGCGCTGCTGGACCTCAAGGACCAAAAGGGGAAACGGGCGCTATCGGCCCCGCTGGAGCCAAGGGCGATATCGGGCCCGCAGGTCCTACGGGCGCTCAAGGATTGCGTGGCGAGACTGGTGCAAAGGGCGACATCGGTCTAACAGGTCCACAAGGCCTTAAAGGTGATGCAGGACCAGAAGGTGGGCGCGGCCCCAAAGGTGAAACAGGAGCCACTGGCGATGCGGGTCCCATTGGGTCACAAGGATTGAAAGGCGACACCGGAGGCATAGGACCTCAAGGCTTAAAGGGTGATAAAGGCGATGTCGGTGCCCCTGGCCCCCAAGGCCTTACGGGAGCCAACGGTCCTCAAGGCCCTAAAGGCGAAACCGGAGCAACAGGCCCTCAAGGAGCCCAAGGCCTCAAAGGTGATACAGGAACAACCGGCGCTACAGGACCTAAAGGCGAAACTGGATCGACTGGTCCCATCGGCCCTCAGGGACCTCAGGGCATTCAGGGTTTGGACGGACTGCGAGGAGTTAAAGGTGAAACAGGTGCCTCAGGTGCGATTGGACCCAAAGGCGATACTGGACTTCAGGGTCCCGAGGGTTTGCAAGGCCCTCGTGGTCCTAAAGGTGAAACGGGTTTAACCGGCCCAGCTGGCCCTAATCAGGATCTCAGCGATATCCTGAGGCGACTGGACGTTCTTGAACGAGCGACCGGTTTACGTCCCTAACGAGACCCATAAAAACGCCCTAGGAACTCCTTTTGAGAGTTTTTAAATACCTGTTTTTATTGTTTTTATTGAATTACTTGTGGAAAGTAAGAAGACTCTTTCGCCAAGCCATCGATATATTCCTCAGGCGTGGCAGTGAGTCCTGCAGATTTCTGAAAAAAGCGCCAAGAGCTTTAAAGGAGACTTTCCGATGAAAAAAGTTTTGCTTGTCGATGATGATCCTGTCTTCACATCGATCGCCGAAAAAGCTTCGAAAGAGTTTGGATTCGAAATCGAAACTGTACATAGCATAAAAAAATTCAAATCAAGAAATTTGCAAGACTACGACGCTTTTCTGGTTGATTATGATCTTGCTGATGGAACAGGCGATCAAATTTTAGAAATTTTATCCCAGAATAAAATCGATCGACCCGTGGCACTCATCAGTGCCACCAATCATGTGGAAGACGTTCATCCAGTGGTAGAACTTCATCCCTATACCTTTGTCAGCAAATGGCAGGATACCAATAGCTTCTTTCTGCAAATCCAAAAAGTTTTTTGAGGCCGTTAACCAGTCCCTTGCTTTGAATCCTTCGCGGGGCTTGATTTTTCCGGTTGGTCTTCGGCAGCTGAAATGCTGCCAGACGAACTCCGCACTTCATTCCAAAGTTGATCAAAAACTTCCACCCTAAACTGAGCAGCACGATCTTACATTTTTCAGTTCCAAAATGGGATGCAAGCTTCCATCCTTTCATTCGCTTGAGCAAAGCCAAGGCGGTTTCAGGCTTTTTCCTTTCTCTTCATATTCTTTTGATCACTGCTTTGCTCATGAGGCATATCCTGAATTCTTCATAAAGGCCCAAAAGGGGGCATGTTTGAGCAGCTTTCAAGAACCTAACTCTTGCTCTTCAACGCAGAAAGCCCTACCATTTTGTGTAGAGCTTTGCCTCAAAAAGGGAGTCCATCCATGAAGAAAATCGTCACCACTGCTCTTTTATGTACCTCATTCTCGGGTCTTGCCTTCATGACTGCCTGTGGCAGTAAGTCCGATAGCAAAGATACCCCAGCCGCATCCACGACATCGACCTACACCTATGCAGCTGACACTAAAGCCATAATCGACACGAATTGCGCCACTGCTGGCTGCCATGCAAATGGCACTGCGGCTCCTCTCGATACCTTGGCTCGAGTCAAGGTAGCAGCCACGGCAATGACAGATCGCATTAAAAGGACCGATGGTAAGATCATGCCTCCGTCTGATAAGACCTTCGCTGCCAGTGCGAATGGCGTGAAACTGCTCGATTGGTTGGCTGGTGGAGCAGATCTCAAATAAGGTTTGAAAAAGCCCAGGACAACCAAGTCCCGGGCCTGAGTTTTACCTCCCCACAACCGTCACCAGCGCTCCATAGCCTGGTGTGCCGTCACATACACCATATTTACCACCTCATCGGTTGTCGCGGAAATCTGCAAAACATTCGCTGGTTGTTTCATTCCATGCAAAATAGGGCCAATGAGCGAGGCATCGCCGATCGCTGCCATCATTTTGTAGGCAATATTTGCCGAGGCCAAATCCGGAAAAATAAGGACATTGGCGTCACCGGTCAGACTGCAGAAAGGAAATTCACGCTGCCGCAGCTCGTGATTCAAGGCCACATCCACTTGCATCTCCCCATCGATTTCAAGATCTGGACGTCGCTGTTTGACCAACTTCACCGCATGAGCAACCTTCTGACTGGCTGGAGAACGATTGGCACCAAAGCTGGCAAAGCTCAGCATAGCAATGCGTATAGGGTCTTTGGTGTATCGAGTGGCCACGGCCACCGTACTCAAGACGATTTCGGCCAGCATTTCGGCACTGGGGTCTTCATGAACGGTACAGTCAGCAAAAAAGAGATGCCTTTCTCTCTGCATGACCATGTAAATCCCCGCGAGAGTATTCTGCTCATCCACCCCGATCACTTCGAGTAGGGGGCGGATGGACGGTCCATAGGCCTCCACCACTCCGGAAATCACACCATCCACATCACCACTGGCAAGCATCATAGCTGCGAAATAATTATAGTTATGAAGAAGCTGCCTCGCACCGCTCAGCGACACACCTTTTCGCTGCCGTTCATGAAACAGCTTGGCTGCATATTCATCAAACTTTTCGGCGTGAACGGGAGCTATGATGTCTACTTTTTCTTTGAAATTGATAAGTCCATGCTTTTCGGCATTGATGAGTATCCGATCTTCATTGCCGATCAGAACAATTTCCACCGATCCTTCATCCACCACCTGGGCCGCAGCTCTTAGGATGCGACGATCATAGGAGTTGGGAAAGACGATGCGAGCCTTGCGCTTTTTTTGCTTTTGGATTTTCTGAATCTGCCTTTGAATGGATCGCATCATACTTTGAGTCGGACCGAGGATATGTTCGATCTGCTCAGTATAGCGCGCGATATCAATCGTTTTCCGCGCCACTCCTGAGTCCATAGCAGCTTTAGCGACAGCGGGTGCGACATGAAACAAAACGCGTGGATCAATAGGTTTGGGAATCAGATAGTCCCGTCCGAAGTGATACACTTCACCATCTTTGTAGGCCTTCATCACGGCATCCGGCACACTTTCCCGAGCCAAGGCTGCAATCGCTCGCACGGCAGCAAGTTTCATCTCTTCATTGATGACTTTGGCCCGCACGTCCAAGGCCCCACGAAAGATAAAAGGAAAACCAAGCACATTGTTTACTTGGTTGGGGAAATCCGATCGCCCAGTTGCAACAATCGCATCCGGTCGCGCGGCCTTGGCCACATCAGGTCTGATTTCCGGCTCAGGGTTCGCCAGGGCAAAGATAATTGGATTGATCGCCATCTTCATGATCATTTCCGGGCTCAAAGCTCGGGCGACCGACACGCCGACGAAAGCATCGGCTCCATCCAAGGCTTCGGCTAGAGTCCGCAGGGGTGTATCCTGCGCAAAGCGATCTTTATATTGATTCAAATCCTTACGTCCACGATGGACGACTCCTTTGGAATCACAGAGAATCAAATTCTTGGGTTTAACACCCAGCGATAGAAAAAGATTGGCACAAGCAATGGCTGCAGCTCCCGCACCCGAAAAGACGACTCGAACTTCAGCAATTCTCTTCTCTGCAACTTCCAAAGCATTTAAAAAAGCTGCCGAAGCAATAATCGCAGTCCCGTGCTGGTCGTCATGAAAAACCGGAATATTCATCTGCTCACGGAGTTGTTCCTCTATATAGAAGCATTCGGGAGCTTTAATGTCTTCGAGATTGATACCACCGAAAGTCGGCTCCAAAGCTTTGACACAGGCAATAAATACATCTGGGTCTTTAGCATTGACTTCAATATCAAACACATCAATATCAGCGAATTTTTTAAAGAGCATCGCCTTGCCTTCCATAACAGGCTTCGCGGCGTGGGGTCCAATATCGCCTAATCCGAGCACTGCAGTCCCGTTGGATATGACCCCAACGAGATTGCCACGACCCGTATAAGTAAAGGAATCCTCTTCATTCTTCTCGATTTCAAGGCAGGGTGCAGCAACCCCAGGTGAGTAAGCCAAGGTCAGATCTCGCTGAGTTGCAGCGGGCTTTTTGATACCGGTAAAAATTTTTCCTGCTGGTGATCTTTGGTGATATTCCAAAGCTTCCAAATTCATGGCTTTTGAGGTTTCGGCGTCTGTTTCGCTTTTGGATTTTTGATGGCTCATAGGGCTAGTTCCTTCGAGGGGCGTGGAAAATGCCTGAGAATACGAATTTTCATGCTATCCCTCTGCCTTCCCCCTGTCAAACAAGGTTCTAGGGCTATCCATTTGGGAGTACAGCTGGTCTCAGCCCTACACAATTTCCATTGATTTTCCTCACTGTCCTAGCTAAAAGAAAAGGGATACAATCCCAGGAATCGAAGCCCGAAAGACACGCACCTCGCCCACGCCTTCTTTCGGAATCAACTCGCGACATTGTGGAGTTCTTCATGAAAGCACTGACTGTGCTCGGACTGGTATTATCTGCTTCACTGGCCCAGGGCGCAGGGGCAACTGTCATTCCAAAGCTCGCCTGGGAGTCCCCCATTGCTGACTGTGGCCCCGCCGACTTGGAGATAGCTCTTGATGGACAAAGTTATGTGGCTTGCCAAAGCCCCTTCGGTAAAGCCATTCATGTTTTGAGCTACAGCAATCAAGGCCAGTTGATTGCGGACAAGGTCATCGAGGCACCTGAATCGATCAGTCTTCTTCCCCGTGATCTCCTCCTCCACGATGGAATTCTTTATTTGAGCTTTACGCTGAATCGCGGTGAGGGTATCGACTCACGTCTCATCGCCATGCACTGCAAAGATTTGAAAAGCCTCTGGGAGCAGGATCGTCCAGGCTTCGTTGGCAGTAATTTAGTCGCCGTGCCAGACGGCGGTCTCTGGCAACTCGGCTTGACTGACCAAAGATCTGCCGATATCGCTGCTTATCGCTACGGCACTGATGGCCAGGTTGTGGCAGAAGCTTTGTATGATAGCGGTGACAATGACAGTCTAGGTTTCGACCGACATAGCGGGGCTGCCGCTCCCCATTCGGGGCTCTATGTGGGTGGATTTTCTCAGGTGATTCGATTCGATAGCCAAGGCAAGCTCCTCTGGCTGCAGAATTTTCCTGCAGCCGCCATTGTCAGTGATGGGTCCGGGCAGTTGACCGTTACCAATCTGCGTTTCCCAACAGGACACAGCGCTCGCTTCGATGCTGAGGGACATCGTATCTGGAGCATCGATCAAGGCGGGACTTCCTTAGCTGTGGCCCAGGATGGACGGGTTTGGATTGTCGGCACAAAAGTGTCAGACGCAACCGCACAGTGGGATCTACGTATTCTAGCTTTGGATGATAAGGGTCAAGTGCTTTTGAATGACAGCTACGACGGCAAACTGCAGGATCGAGCTGTTGACATCGCCGTGGATGGGACCGGCAATGCTTATATTTTAGCCTCAAGTTTTGTGCGCTCTGGAATCGGCAGTGCCGATCGCTATTTGACGCTCAAGTATGATGCCACATCCCGTCGAATATGGTCTTTTCTCTATGGACGAACGGGACTTCCCGCGGCATTGGCGGTATCCGACAGCGGATTGGTTTTTGCGGTCGGCTACGACGGACTCATTCAATTTTACTGATTCTAGCGAGCGTTTCTATTGATCAGCGTCATTAGAAACGGCAGCGGATAGAGGAGTAAAAAGAGATTGGGCAACCACCACATCCAATTAAAATCGCCGCGCAGGCTCCAAAAGCTCAGAGCTTGCAGTCCTGAACAGAACGTAAATGCCAGTGATAGCAAAGCAAGGGAAACGGCTTTTCTCGAACGACGCGCGGCCATGAAAAGACTCAGCAAACCAGTGACAGACACCAAGATATTCAATGGTAAAAAAGACCAGTTCCAGTCCAACAGAACCGGTTGATCGTAATCCTTCAGCAACCAGTTCACGGGTATGAGATGGAAGACAATAAATGTCCAGTAGACGAGAAAACCTATATCAACCACCAGAAAGCTTGCCCGTAGTCCTCGCGGCAAGAGATCAGGGGCGGAAAACATACGCTGCTTGGGTCGGCCCATCCTGGGTCTCCTTTGCGAATGTTTAACTGTCTCCGAAGCGCCTGAGCCCGAAGATACTTCATCTATACTAGGGCACTTGACTTCACTGTTCACCTGGAAATTCAAGCCTTAAGGAAAAGACTCCTCTCCAGGTCCCTGATCTGTGGTCATCCACATGACTTGCGAGTCGACAAAACCCGTATTACCACGGAAAGCTAAGGACTGATATCCGAGCAAAGAGACTGGGACTGCAAGGTTTTCTGCCAATACAACTCCACACGGCTGCTAAGATCCTGGTTACCTGCTGTCTAAAAGCAGGATCTAAAGGCTGTTGCCTGTGAGCAACAAGAAAAGCACGAAGATCCAGGTGGAGAGCAAAATGAAAGCGAAACTGCCATAGAACCTGTCACAGCATTGGCTTAAGAGCCTCTGAGGCATTATTCTTCGCTCGGCATATAACGCCAAGCTGAGCCTTGTGCCCCCTCGGAAAGCAATGAGCTTTGTACATGCACGGTATCTTACTCAGTCAGGGCAATCCCCGCAATGGCTTTACCCAATATGTCTCGATGTGGTACCTCTTGCTCCTCTGGAACACTTTTGTTAGAGCAGCTGAAGTCGCTCACTTTACCCAGCGCCTCCAAAGGAGACTCCTATGCGATCCCGTTCCCTCTGGCTGTACCTTGGCCTATCTGCTACGACTGGCTTGGTCGGCACCTCGGCTTGCACGTCAGTGCCCTCTCCAGTCTCTGTCGTTACAAGGAAGACACCGCCTCAAGCGCCCCAAACTGCAGTTCAGCCAGTCAAGGCAACCTATCATGGCGTGGAAGTGATCGACCCCTATCGGTGGTTGGAAGATGGCCAAAGCAAACCTGTGGCTGACTTTATAGCTCAGCAAAATACCTATGCCAGAGCCTTTTTAGATCCTCTGCCAGGCCGAGACATTCTTCGCCAACAGCTTGAAAGTATTCTTGGGGCAAGCTCGATGAGCTATCGCAGCCTTGTCGCGGTTAAGGGTCAACTCTTTGCATTGAAACAGCAGCCACCCAAGCAGCACCGCTTTCTGGTCACTTTACCATCAGCAGATCAGCCTGAAAAAGAACGCGTCGTGCTGGATCCTGATGTGATCGACCCTCTTAAAAAGACTGCTATTGACTGGTATCGGGTATCTCCGAATGGCAAATTGGTCGCTGCTTCGCTCTCGGTCGATGGCAGTGAAGCGGGCGATGTTTCGATATTTGAAGTCGCCACGGGTAAACGCGTTTATGAGGTGATTCCAGGCGTGAATGCCGGCACTGCCGGTGGAACCTTGGACTGGCAGCCTGATAGCAAAGGCTTCTACTACACTCGTTACCCTCGAGGCGACGAGCGTCCAGCACAAGATAAACTTTTTTATGCCCAGCTCTACTTTCATAAACTCGGCACAGCCACAAAAGCTGACCGCTACGAATTGGGCAAAGATTTTCCCAGAATTGCTGAATATTTCACTCAAGTCGATCCATCCGGAAAAGTGCTTGTTGCTGTTCAAAAAGGTGATGGCGGGGAATTTCAACATTTTCTGCGAAACCAAAGCGGCCAATGGCAGCAACTAGCCGATTATCCCGATCGCGTGGCTGAATTTTATTTCGGAGAAAACAATGACCTGTATTTTGTGTCATTGAAAAATGCTCCGAAAGGAAAAGTCCTGCATCTTGATTTGAAGGATGTGTCGCTTGATAGAGCGACCCTGATCGTGCCTGAATCGAAAGATGCATTGATTACTGACATCACCAATGGCGAAGGTTTCCTTCTGCACCAAGGTCGCCTCTATCTCTCCTACCAAACGGGTGGACCTTCCGAAATTCGTAGCTTCGATACCAAAGGAAAACCCGCCTCGGCCCCGAAATTGGCTCCCGTCACTGGGGTAAGCAACGTCACTGGGCTGCCCAATGGCGATTTGCTGTTTGCTCAAAAATCCTATCTGGAGCCAACCGCTTACTACCACTACTCTCGAAAATCGGGGGAAACCAAGAAGACCAAGTTGCAGGAAAAAAGTCCTGTCGATCTATCAGGTCTAAGCATTTATCGCGAAATGGCTCGATCAAAAGATGGTACAATGGTGCCCGTCAATATTATTTTGCCTAAAGGCATCAAACCACATACTCCGATTCCGTTTTTAGTGACAGGGTATGGCGGTTTCGGTATCAATATTGAACCTGGATTCATTGGTGCGCGAGCGGTCCTTCTGCAATCGGGAGTTGGCTTGGCCTTCACCAATCTGAGAGGCGGTAGTGAATTTGGTGAGCAGTGGCATGCGGCGGGATCTTTGACAAAGAAACAGAACGTCTACGATGATTTTATTGCTGCCGTAGAATTCTTGAAGACTGAAAAGTATGCATTGCCACAAAAAATCGCCATCTATGGCGGCTCCAATGGTGGCCTGCTTATGGGGGCCGTTATCACCCAGCGTCCAGAACTATTTGCGGCGGTTGTAGCGTCGGTTGGGTACTTCGATATGGTCCGTATTGAAAGCGAACCCAATGGACAGTTCAATACTACGGAGTACGGAACGATCGCTGACAAGGAACAGTTTGCAGCCCTCTATGCTTACTCTCCTTATCATCGGGTCAAAGACGGAACCCAATATCCCCCCATGCTCATGCAGGTGGGAGCAACCGATCAGCGTGTTGCGCCTTGGCATTCGCGTAAGATGGTCGCTCGCCTGCAGGCCGCCTCTGCCTCGCCTTCACCAGCATTGCTCTCGACACGCTTTGATGCTGGTCACGGTATGGGCAGCTCTGTCGCTCAGCAAATCGACCAGAGCCTGGATGCCTTTGCTTTTATATTGCAGCAGCTGGATACTAAGGTCCAGTGAGTGAGCACCCTGACGCGAGAGTCAGGGTCTTCCCTTAAAAAACCTTGGCTCGTTTCGCAGCATCGCGCTGCATGAGTCTTTCCATATAGGCTGCGATCGGCGGATTGTCTTTCATGAGAAAGGCCTCCGCCCCCGGAATGACAGCTCCAAGCATAATATCTGCCGCAGAAAAGCCACTGGGAAGGATGTAATTCTGCTTGCTCAAAATAGGATTCAAAAGCTTTTTAAACAGCTCACACTCCTTGGCAACAAAGGCTAGGGTGACTGCTTTCTCGTCCGGAGTCGACACGTGGGTAAACATTCGAGCCACAACGCATTCCAGGGAAGCTACAGAAAACACCATCCATTGCTGGTAAGCCGCCAGCAAAGGCCAATCGTCTTTTTTAGGACTCAGTTTGCCCGTTCCATAGCGATCGGCGAGATAAAGACAAATCGCGCCTGATTCATGCATCACGACATCACCATCCACCAGAGTCGGCACCCGACCTAAGGGATTCAAGGCTCGATAGGACAGAGTGTCCATATCTCCCGCCGACTTCTTTAGAAAATGATCCTGGTAAGGGATCTGCAGCTCTTCCAGCAGCCAGCGAACGCGATCACTGCGATCCTGATAGGCCATGCAGTAGAGTTGAATCGTCTGCGCCATGTGAAAAGACCTTTCGTGAAGTTTTGCTCAATTTAGCACAAATCTCTGCCTCGTTCAGCCCAGGTCCAAAGGTTTTTACTGAACTTGCGGCCCGGGAGCTAAAACGGCAGGTTTGCCTCTGATTTCGTCTTTCTCTTGCAATATTCCCGCAGCAGCCCTGTCTGAGCCTTTGGATTCATTGGTGCAGACTTTCATAAGGCTTAAACTCATGCAAACCTTTCTATCCGGACGAATATCACAAAAGACCTATTTAAAGGCGACCCTCTTCACTTGGGCTTTGGCCTTAAATTTTGCCTTATCCGTGATTCTCTTGGCCTCCAGCCCAGGTTTCCAACAGTCACCCATTTTTGTGTTTTTCAGTGTAGCGGCTTTGCTGCTGGCCCTGGGTATCTTAGTTTTCTCGATTCAACTCCAGGTCAGACGCTGGCACGATCTCGGCAAAGGCGGGCATTGGCTTTGGGTTAACTTCATTCCCTTCGTGAGTCTCTACTATCAACTCGTTTTGCTCTTCCGCGATGGGGAGCTGGAAGACAATATCTACGGCTTAAAACCAATCGACGAGGGCAGTGAGTATGTTCTGCAACTTGTCACCTCCATCATTGCTCTCGCCTTTTTCGCACCGCTTACCTAGTCGAGCATCGGTGGCAAGACGGGTCTTGAGCGTGGTGCTCTCCAGCCAAAGCCTAAAAATCAGGCTTTTACTATGACTGAAGTGTCCCTTCAGGGGCGATTGCAAGAGACACCATGCCACGCTCAATCCGCCTATGACCTGAGCCAATCGTATCTGCGAACGGACCACTACCAAGAAGCCATTGAATTGGAACGCAGCTATAAAGGCAATTGTGGGGACAACGTTGTTCAGCTGACTTGGGCTGCGTTTGAAGCGGCTAAGAGTCTTCGTGATACGAAGCTGGCAGAAAGCATCGTCTCTGATCTTATCAAACGGGATCCTCGTGATGCCGATTACCGAGCGTGGCGCGGTATGCTTTACGAAAGCAAAGCCGAATGGCAAAAGGCTGCGGAGGATTTTGAACAGGCCATTCGCCTGAAGCCTCGTCTAAAAGACATTCCTTTGAATCTGGTGGATGCTTATCGTCAATTGAAAGAACCCTGCAAGGCACTGGCCGCGCACTCTCGCTTTCTGTCCACTTACCATGAACTGCAAAAGGATCGCGATTTTATAGCTTTTAATCGCAGCCTTCAGGACCAGTGCAGAGCTCAACCCGAAGGAAAAATATAAAGGCTAGGCAGATATTTTAGTCAAAATCCAAAGAGGAGCATGGGGCGCTATGCTCCTTTATTCCAGATCTTATAGACCTTCGCCACCATCAGGCTTCTAAAGGTATAACGATCTCTAACTTAAAAGGGTAAAATTCTCCCACGGGATCATGAGGCTGACCCAGGTTGATGCGAATATGCCCATCAATTTGCTTCAGGAAAACTCGGACAGCGTCCATGCCCATACCTCTCCCTGACAGGATGGAAACCTGATCTTGGGTGCTCAAGCCCGGTGCAAATATTATTTCCGCAATCTCTTGAGGAGTGCATGGACCATTGAGGAGTCCTCGCTTGAGGCCTTTCTCGCGGAGTCGTTCCATGGCCAATCCTTTGCCATCATCTTGAATTTCAATGTTCAATTTTTTCTGATCCAGTCGGGCTACAAAACTGATTCGGCCAGCTTCGGGCTTACCACTCCTCAGCCTCTCCTCGCTGCTTTCGATCCCGTGATCCAGAGCATTCCTAAGAATGTGAATCATGCAATTGTCTAATACCATGCGAATCTCCGGCGCGACCCAGACAGGTTCCACCTCAAAGTCGAGGAATGGCCTGTGCTTGCCGACATCTCTGGCGATTTTAAACGACTTTTCACGATAGCCTTCAAAGATGCTGGGCAAATCCTCAAATATGACCTGAGTGAGCGCCTCACTTTGCTCTTTTAGAACTGCAATAATTTCTTTGGAATCGCTCACACTTGATTTAATGATATTCTTTAAAATAGAGTAATGCTTTTCAATAAATTCACGCTCAATCGGTATTTTTTGGAAGTCATCACTTCGCCCCAGTTTAGTCCGATTGATTTCACGGTAGTGCTGAAGCACTGCTAAGCATTTTTGATTCTGTGCCTTCAGTTCCTCAAGATCGACAGCCCCCTCATCCCGAAGAATAGTGGCGTACATGTCTTCCATTTGATGAATCGATGAAGCCAATTCCTTGAATTGGAGAGTTCGAGCTGCTCCTTTAACCGTATGAGCATTGAGAAAGAGCGAGCGGACCAAACCAACATCGAGATCAGCCCCTTCGAGACTCAAGAGGCGAAGATTCTCCTCAAGAAGTGGAGTTATTGTAAGAAAGAACTGCGCAGCTTTCATTGGAGAAACATTGATCAATTCCTCAATCACCTGCATGTCTTTGCGATTTTTTGCCGACTCTTCTTCCAGCGCTTTTTGATTGGTAATATCCAGGAGTGTGACTAACACCTGCGAGATACTGTGGTTCTCGATTTCAATATTCCAAGTGACCTGGAGATACTTTCTAGCAACACCACCGAAGAGTAGAAGCTCTGAGGGAAGTTTCTGGGAATTCATTTCAAAATTTATGGGATCCTCACCTATGCATGCCTGCAAGGTCTGCCAAGTCTGATCCTTAAGATCCTCACTCAGGCTGCATTGATTGAGTACTAAATCTTTGAAGCTCCGCTCTGCAATATCCTCGGTGCCAATTATTTTGCTCAAATGGGCTGAATAGTCTTTAGAGACAAGCCCCTGGCTGCCGATGGAAAGAACGCCTTGTGGAATAAAGTCCAAGAGGGAGCGAATCTCTTTCGTCTTAGCCGAAACAAGCTTCTCAAGGTTTCTGTTAAAGAAAGTAATCTCTTGGTTTTTGTGCTCCAGAAGACGACCTTGATTGATTGATTTCTTGAAAACAGCAGCGAATTCTTTAGCATTTAGCAAAGCTAAGCAAATGACCATAAAGAAGTTTGCCAGTATGATGGAGTAACCGTTGTCTGCGACAGATCCCCTCATAAAATTTGCCAGTATGGGGACTTGCAGAGCCATGTTTATGAACGTCCCCGCCAAAAAAAAGCCAAGTCCATTCATACCATGGCGAAGTCCAAGGACAATGGTTGCAACCATAATCGCTAGGCTTGCTAAAAGGGAAATAATAAATAAAAGAGCTACGACTTCAAAAAGAAGGAGGTGCAAGAAAACTGCAACAAGAATAGGCAAAGAAAAGAAAAAAAGACTGAGACGACGTCTTAAGGCCTTACTGATCCAAGCTTGTATCTTTTCTACCAAAAAAAGCTGCAAAAAGGTAATGGCGAAAGCATTGAGAATGGAAAATCGATGCATCACGTCGGCAGGCTTCCAGGTGTATTCAACCACAAAGAAGCTGCTCAAACCAAAACAAAAAAGAGAATAGAGACTGAGATAGAGGGACGACAGATCACGAATTCGAAAGCAATAGATAAAACAGTAGAAAATGAACACAATGAAGAATGAACCGACCACTGCGCTACTAATCAATCGACTGTAGTAGAGCGTGCGACTTAAAACACCTTCATGTGCCAAGTAAAAGCTAGAAATATTGATTGTACTCAAGCCATCCTGCTTTGGAGAACTCACATGGGCAATGAGGTAGAAATCACCCTGAATAGAAATCAAAGGAACACTGGTGATGAATGGATTGGTGTTGCGATTCTTAAGTGGGTCCTGGTCGATTTGGTCGACAATTATAGCCCGTTGCGCCAGTCCTTTCTGGGCCAGATAGACTTCCATGTGGTGATAGAGTCTAGGAAATTGTATCGATAGGTTTCGACTTTGTGAATTGAGGACGCGCACGACGAAGGTACCAAAGGTCGAAGGGATGTCCTTCTGAGGATTGGGCGCGGTCGATAGACTGAGTCCCACCCATTGGGGCTTCTTGTCCGCTATCATCTGTTCAAATTCGGCAGCTGAATAGTACTGAGGAGTCAGAAATTCCCCAGGAAAGAAAGCAATCTGCCCCTGGACATGAAACATGGTCTGATCATCCATGGCAGCTAGGTCAAGCACCCCTTGTTCGGGGTACACAATTTCTTCTTTCACAAATCGAAACGTAGTGAGCTTTTCAAAAAAAGAGGTGTTCCCTTCGACTGGATGCGTCCAGAGGGTCAAGAGCAGGATCGTCACACTGTGAAAAATCGCTAAATTCAAAACCTTGGTACCCGCTGCATACAGTTCTTACGGAATCCAGAAAACGCATCACTGCTTTCCAGACTTTCGGTCAGACTGCGAACGGAATGAATCGCTCGAGGGTATGTGCACAGGTATTCGGGAAAAAACTTTCTCGAGCTGCATGCGACCTGATTAAACCGGTGTCACGAGGCAGATATTCTTCATATATTTCATACAGTTGAAAACATAAGTGCTGCTGCACACGAGACTCGGGAGAATCTTCCTTTGTGGAAATATTTCATCTTTTTTGGCGAGGAGCCAAGCTCTCGAAGCTTAGGTGCGAGAGCTTAGGCCCATTTGGATGCGACCATCGTCAGGCGGGATTTGCGCCCTTCGAAAGCTTCTGCAAAACACCTTCGATAGCTTTGACAGTATTGGGATGACTGATCAGTTTCCAGCCATACTCAGCTTCCTTGACGCAAAATTCCTGCCACTGTTTGGAAAAAGTCCCGCGCAAATGCAGTTTGGTGGCATGACGAGCAGCGTCAGAGACCTTGAGCATCTGGGCTATGGCTTCCTCAGCGGCGGCGAGCAATTGTCCCGCTGGCACCAGCGCATCAACGAGGCCTATTTTCAAAGCTTCTGCAGCACTGGGCATCAGGCCATAAGGCAACAGCCGTTCCGCCTGGCGTTGTCCAATGGTTCGTTGCATCAATTGCGACCAATATTCGGGAACCGGGATGCCTAATGCGGCTTCGTTCAGCCCGATATTGCCGACTTCAGTCATAACCCTATAATCGCAGCAGAGAGCCAGCGCGCATCCCCCGGCAGGACAGGCGCCCCGAATCGCCGCAACAGTGATCAGACGACTTCGATAGAGGCGGGCAAAGAAGGTATTCTGGGTGACCCAAAAGTCCTGGTATCGCTCTGCCGATGACTCCGGAGCATAAAGCTCTTTCAAGTCATTGCCTGCGGTAAAGACATCTCTTTTGAGTCCCGATTGAAAAATGACTCCTCGGACGCTGCTATCGGCCTCCAAGCCTTCGAGAGCGGTCGAAAGTTGCCGCCACAGATCAAGATTCATGGAGTTGACAGGCTCTCGGCAAATGCTCAGCACTGCATAGCCGTTCGATTTTTTTTCAATTGAAAGGAAAGATTCCACTCGAGTCCTCCTGGATTCAAAACTTGGGTCGTGCCTTAGAGATAGCAAACCGAATCCTGGGCGTCCATCGCAAGCTCGCTCCTTGTGATCGCCCGGGTGTGGGGTGTGATTTTGACTTAGGTATACCCCGGCAGCAATAAGGTCTCCGTAAACGCCTTGCCGCGTGCTATAGAATAAGCGCAAAGTTCAAGACGGAGGTAGAAAATGACCGAAGAGCAGCTTGATCCGAAATTACTAGAATTTGTCAGTTTGGTAGAGAAAAATCTCGAGAAAAATGGTTTTCCGGCTAACACGGTGACCTTTCCCCTCGAAAAAATGTATGCGTCCGCGAGTCAGCGTGGATTTTCGTTCAATAAGGTTCGGGACCTGCTTCAGCAAAAGGGCGTCGTCTCTGAGATTACTGGAGAGCGGATTCTTTTCAGCCAACACTTGGATTCTGAAGCGGATCTTGAAATGTTTGATATGCAATCCGTTATGCAGCAAATCCTGCAGAAAATGACTCCGGAACAACAAGCCGAAGTTGCCAGCATGATGCAGAATGTGCCTTCCGAGAACATCGAACAGATGAAGCAGCAATGGGACTTGATGTCAGCCACGGAAAAGGCCGATAGATTGAAAGATCTGCAAAAATTCACGCCGGAGAGCTGAAAAGTATATATCCTCCAAAAAATTCATGAATGGCCAACACTCGCCTGCGTCAGTGATTGAGATGGCAAATGCGGTGCAGGATCTGGAGCCAGAAATTCTTCGAGATAAGGAATGACTTTATCAAAAGCCTCGTAGAGCATCCCATGGCCCTGGTCCTGTAGACATACGAAGCGGCAGTTGCGCAAGCGATTAGCAACAGCGAAAGAATTCTGCGGTGCAATCAAAAGGTCTTCACTTCCACTCAGGACGAGAACCGGCATCTGCACATGGCGCAACCGCGGCAGGCTATGCCAACTCATAATAGCCAGAATTTGTTCCTGCACACAGCGTTTGGAAATGGTTTGGTTGGAGAAGGCTTCCATGATGACTCGCCATTCCTCGGGTGAGCATTCATGCCGAAAGCGCTGGGTAAAAACCAGATTGAGGAACAGCGGGCTTTGCCGCACCCGATGATTGGTGAGGTAGCGCCAGCCAAATTTAAAATGAGGCACCGTCAAAGCTCGACGCAGGCTCATTTTTCCTAAAGTGTTCGCCAGAATCATGCGTTTGACCTGATGCGGGTGTCGAATGGCAAACTCTTGAGCAATCATTCCGCCCATGGATACTCCAAAAATATGGGCTTTTTCCAGGCCCAAAAACTTCAGAAGTTCGTGAACGTCATCGGCCAGTGTCGCCATCGTATATTTTTTAAGACCGCGCTCACTCTGTCCAGTACCTCGGTTGTCGAGCAGAATCAATTGGTAGCGCTCGCTCAAATAGTTGAGGACCGGTTGCGGCCACCAATCCATGTTGCCTCGAAAACCCATAATTAAGACCATGGGCTCACCCGAACCCATCAGCTTGTAGTGCATCTTGAAATCATTGATCTGCGCAAAACCCATCTTCTCGGTCATAACCATCTCCCTTTCATCCAAACGCACAGCGGTTGATTCTACCAGATCGTTCGCTCCCCGCCTTCCATGCCGCAGCTGTAGCATTTCACTCTATGAAATGGCTCTCCGGGCTTAAAAAAACAGAGAACAATGGCCCCATTGTACTCGCTGACAGCTAACAGCGATAGAAGCATCAACTCTCTTGTCCGTTCACGCTTTATGTTAGGTGGGCTTGCCTTGCCAAGCTCGGACATTGGCACCGTCCTTGCATTCCCGAGGCCAGTGATTCCCCATATATTGAACCTTATCTCATTGCCTCAGTGAAGCCCAAGCACTCGGTTGTGAGGGCACCCATCTTTTTCAGAAAGCGAAGGAGTTCCATCTATGGTTGATATGAGCGTCATTGAAGCCGGATGGCTAATGCTGGATAAACCTAATAGTCCGATGCATATCAGTTCGCTGATGATCTTAAAAAAAGCTAAAGACTATGACGTCATGAAGAATCTGCGGCAGCATAAGGATGACTACCAGCCAGCTGCACCTTTCAATTATGTCTTCAATAAAACGCTGAGGAAGCCTCTGGGTGAATGGCAAGAGGAGGAAACTTTTGCTTTCGACTATCATGTCACGGGTATTGCTCTTTCTCCGGAAGAAAATAGTCCCGATCATCTGCATAAAACAACAGCCTGGCTGCACAGCATTCCTCTCGATCGAAAGCGCCCGCTGTGGCAGCTTTTCATTATCCAAGGTTTGCCTGAAAATCACTACGCCTTGCTCATGAAGGTCCATCATTCCCTGATGGATGGCGCGTTTGCCATGAGTCTTCTCGATAAGATGCTGCATCGCAGAGTCGGATTCACGGATGATCGACCCTTTTGGGCTCAGGACCTCAAAGCCAAGGATCGAAAAACCAAGGGCCCTCGCCGCTCCATCATTTGGAAGGAAAAAGGCCACAAGACCTGGCAATTTCTTGAGAGCATAGGGCTATTGTCATGGCGCATCTTGAATCATAGTCTTCCTATGACTCTCCCCTACAATGCCCCTCCTTGCTTAATCAATAGAGAAATCACCGCAAGGCGCAGCTTGGAAGTTACGAGTTTTTCGCTAGCAGAAATTCACAGGCTCGCCGAATTACATAAGGTCACCATCAATGATATCCTTCTTTATTTGACAGGCAGCGCTCTCCAGAGTTATCTCAGAAGCAAGAATCAAAACCCCAAGCCAAGCTTGAAGGCTATTATGCCTGTTTCACTGCGTAAACAGGGTGAAGAAGCGCTCGGCTGTCGCCTTGGATTCGCTTTGACGGAATTGGGCAGTGGCGATGCTCGCCCTGCGGAGCGTCTCGCTTCCATCAAGCGCGCTATGCAAGCGGCCAAGGTTTTTTTGCAAAGCTTTGATGATGCGCAGAAGATTGCTCTCACTTCGGCTCTGGATCTGCTCTTTGTAGGAAGTCACCTGTGGACCGGACTGAGCAAACACTTGCCACAAATCGCCAATGTTCTCATTTCCAATGTTGTGGGGCCCAAGCACTGTCTCTATTTTAATGGTGATCGACTGGAACAGATCGTCCCGCTGTCTTTGCTGTTTGATGGACAAGCTCTGAACGTGACCGCTTTGAGCTATGAGGATCATTTCACGATCAGCTGTGTCAGCTGTCCCGATGTCCTGTTCGACCCCGAAGTCTTGCAGCTGGCGTTTCACCAAGCCTTCGAAGAATTACAGGCTCTCGGACAGGGGCCTAAGAAAAGTCCTAAATTCTTGAAAACAAAAGGGAGTAAACGTCATGAGGAAAACAGGAAAGTCGCTCGTGCTCATCACGGGTTCTAGCAGCGGGATTGGACTTTGCGCAGTCGAACGTTTCCTGGACAAAGGCTATCGGGTGATAGCAACTTGCAAGAATAAGGGGGCTATTGCGAATAATATCCGACCCGATTTGCGTTCATCACCTGATCTCAGCCTGGAAGATCTCGACGTGTCCAGTGAACCCGCTTGGACCGATCTCTTGCAGCGATTGGATCTCAAGAAAAATAGCCTCGATGTCTTGATCAACAATGCAGGCGTGCTCTATCCCAATTTTCTGGTCGACAGCAGTTGGTCGGAACTTGAATCCCATTTTCAAGTCAACACACTGGGTGTCGTGCTCGGTTGTCATAAGTTGGCCCCCTATATGGCCGCGCAAGGTTTCGGCCATATTATCAATATAGGCTCGTTATCGGCCCTCGCTCCCATTCCGGGGATTGCCGCCTATTCAGCTTCCAAATTCGCTGTCCGCGGATTTTCTCTGGCCCTGGCGATGGAACTCCGACCTAACGATGTGTTCGTCACAGTCATCGAACCTGATGTCTGCGCCACGCCCATGCTGCAAAAGGTGGAAAGCAATCGTGCCGCAGGTCATCTGTTTGCTAAGACCAAGCTCCTCACCGCTGCCGATGTGGTAGACGCCGTCTTCGATACAGTTTTGACCAAGCGTCCGTCAGAACTCATCCTGCCCAGCTACCGCGGCTACCTAGCCAAGTTCATGAGCATGTGGCCTGATCTTGCTATGAAGATCGAGCCCAGCTTTCGTCGTCGAGGCCTGAGCAAGCAAGCCCAGCAGATCCTTCAGCCGCACTAAATAGTTTTTTTGGCGCCGATAGAGATGAGCTAACTATTTAAAATATTTATAGATAGGGAGTTAAATTGAAATAAATTTAAAAACTCTAAATTAGAACTGGCTAGCCAGTCAGCAATCGGTTAGAACTTTCTCAGGACACAAGAAGGAAAGGGCTAACGATGAAGAACCACTGGACAAATAGAGCTGCTCATACTGTCGCTGCTACTCTTTTGCTGAGTCTCTTTGCCTGCGGGCAAGCCAGTGACATTCAGACTCAAAGCGAGACCAAGGTCACCAATGGCCTATCCGCACGCAATGAATTTCCTTCGGTCGTTATGCTTGAGTTCGACGCCGGTCAGGGCCCTTCGATCTGTACAGGTACCTTCGTCAATGATAGCCAGGTTGTAACAGCGGCCCACTGCGTTTACGATATAGTGACCGCTCGCAAAGGCGCTTCGGTGATGAGCACCACGACAGCCGATGGCACTCGCGTCAAGGCTGTTCGCTTGCAGTACCACCCTGCTTATACCGTCGTTGAAGGAGCTTTGAGCAACCATGATGTCGCTATCGTGAGCTTTCCACGCGGCACTTCACGTGCATCAACCCCACTTTATCCAACGACTCCAACAGTCGGGCAGGATTTCACCATCGTCGGTTTCGGTTTGAATGACTACCGCTACGATACTCAAGGCAAACAAAACGGAACAGGAGCAGGAGTTAAGCGGGAAGGTAAAAATAAAATCGCAGAGATCTCTGACGGAATGATCCGCTTTAACGGTGTGCCGACAGCAAGTGATCCGAAGACTGCACAAGGCCAAGATTCCGCAAGCGGCTCAGGGGACTCTGGCGGACCCCTGCTGATCAACGAAATGCTGGCAGCTGTCACCTCCGGCGGTGGTCTGGCCCAACGCACTAACAAAAACGGCCAAACTTTCACAGTAAAAGTTTCGAACTATGTAAACTTGAATGAACCAGCTAACCGCAGTTTCCTGGCCCGCGCCTTGGTCTCCACTCCAGGCTGGTAAGTTTTCCTTAGCCCCTTAGCGAGGTCTGCTTTCCAAAAGAAAACGCAAGACTCACAAAGCACCCATGAGGTGCTTTTTTTCGTTGGCTTACTTCTCTTCGAGTTAGACCTCGCCTTTCTATCTCTACAGGTTGGCCAAAACCACAGAAAGTTTACGAGAGTAACTTTCTTAAAGTCTTAACCAGCGGCGACTCGGCGGTAGGCCGGGAGCCGCTGGCATATTACTATTTTGCTGTGCTCTGTGATGTGAACAAATTTTTTCAACATCGACTACTGCCCAAGAGAGAGTCGGTCTTTCAATTTTCGCATCAAAAGCTCATTGGCGAGAGGCAACCAGAGCGGTCCGTCACGTCCATTAAGAAATAGAAAGTTATTGGGATCAAGGGCAGGAAGTTCTCTGTTATGGCACCCTTCATTGATTGGCTCTTGAGTCGATACAGACCAAATTAAACATCCTTCGGGCAAGAAGCTCCCAAGTGGAGAGCCGTAACTGGGAGGCTCGGGAATCGCCAATCGATTTAAAAACTCATCGAAGAGAAACGTTTGACCACCAATCTCATCTTCTTCTGAGAGAGTCATATATTCTCGATCTGAATCGCGAATGAAACTTAGAAAATTATCCCGTGGTTGGTTGAACAATTTGTTATTTAATTGCTGAGAGCGAAGGGGACTCATGAAAGGACTATAGATTGTTAGGCTTGGCTTATCATAAGATAGCGAGAAGAAGCCAAATTTAGCTGCAAAAATGTCCTGCAAAGGCTCAGAACCAATGACTTCAAACTTGTCGTTGTATAGAGTAAAACCTTTTCCTTTGGATTCCACAACAAACTTGCTACTCTCGTGGCAGAGCAGTCGCGAGTACAACGAACGTTTTAGCAGAGAGGAACGACGACCCGTTTCCAGGTCAACCAATATTCTCGAGCCTGAAATCCGAATTTCACCGCTGCTATGAGCCCGCACTTCAATAATAGGACACTTGCCAACGTTCACCAGGATAAGGCTGTTTCCAAGTTCCATGTCCACCGTAAATAATCGGGTCCCAGACCAATTATAAATAAGGATTTTTCCGTCCTTAGCTAAAGCAAATCGATCGCTCGATTTCGCAATTTGTGCCGTAGATTGTCCTGGCACAAAATCTGCAATTTCCAGTTTCATCGGTTGTTCCGGATTTCGACAATCCAGGATCTGTAATTGCCCTTGCAAGTAAACCAATGCCTTCGGCTCCAGAGGGGAAAGACCGAGAAATGCATCTTTGCTCTCCAGGTTTATAGTGATTGGTTTACAAGCTCGAGTAGCACTAAATAATTCAAGGCGACTTGTGCTCGAATGTGAGGCTATGGTTCCAGCGTCGTTGACTTGCAATGATCCGATTTCACCTGTGGTCCGATAGACAAGCTCGCCTGTTTCAGAGATAACATCAAGGTTTCTCATATTGCTTTGCGAGGATTTTGAGACAACACCTGCAAGGAGCGCCTGTCCACTCTCATTCTTTACAGCGCGCGTTTCGATAATAATCTGGCCTGAAAGGTCCAGTTTCTTAGGTTCGGTCATCATGGGGTTTGAATACACTAGCGTCTTTGCCCCTGCCGCATAACCCAATGCCGAAAACGACCGAGGAAAAAATATCGGTCTAAGACGCGGATAGGGGTTCAAAGGTGACAAGCGAACCTTGCTAACAAGGCCCTGACTCAGAAGGTATAAGATTCCTTGCTCGCTGTCGATAGCTGCGCTTTTAACACGAATCGAATCAGTGTTCCAAGATTCGGTATTCAAATCGAACGCATCGTTCAGAAAACGCGTCACTCGGTTTCGCCCAAGAAAAATATGTCCGCCATAAACAGGGTCATAGAGAGCTTGCAGGATCTCTTCATTGATAATCGATTTCCCCAAGTCTTCAATCGGACTTTGGGAAGAACAAAATATGGCAACTCCCGGCTCGAGGGAAATAAAACCCTCAAGAGCTTGGTTTTC
The DNA here is from genome assembly GCA_041736645.1 of Oligoflexus sp. Classification (GTDB taxonomy): domain Bacteria; phylum Bdellovibrionota_B; class Oligoflexia; order Oligoflexales; family Oligoflexaceae; genus Oligoflexus. The sequence continues at coordinate 49,669 of JBGSTF010000229.1, forward strand.
ATATTGGAAAGTCCCTCGACAGGTCTTCTTGATTGTGAAATCACTAGGTTCGACGATAAAAGACTGACCGTTGCAGCTGATCACTATGCTTGAATCAACGAGCGAATGGAACTTAAGATCACCTGGGATTATAACCCCTTCAGTATCTGGCAAAACACAGGGACTCGAATAATCGCTACAGTTCACAAGATCTGCGCTGCAACGTTTGAGATTTTTTTCCCCAGTGAAAAGGAAATTAGTTTCACCGTTGAGATTCAGAACATCGAATCGCACAGCATCATTAAAGGGCAGTGATTTATGATCAATTGTTAGCGAGTCGATATTCAGAACCAAAAGAACATTCTTTTCTTCACTTGCCAGTATATAGAGCGATTTTTCACTCGGTTGGTAGTTAAAGGATTCAGAAAGTACGGCAGATGTCAGTTGCTGGAGCTTGACTTGTTTCTGCTCGAAGGTTTTCAGATTGATCGTGCGCACAAGCCAGTTCTGGCTGACAAAAACCCCTAAACTAGCCTGCTCGTCGACGATTGAAAAGATGAGACTCTGACCGGTACTTTCAAGTCCCCCTAAGTTCTTTCCGTCGACTCCGTAAATTCTAACTTCATCCGATTTTGTGCGTCCCTCGTCCTGATTCCAAGTCATAAGACGACTGCCATTCGCATGCCAATGTATCTTGTTGTGATCTTTGGGCACTGAAAATTGACCAATCTCTTGGGTGCGAATGAGTGCATTCATAAGAGCAGATTTCGTAATATTTTGGAGAGGATTTGCTTCCTCTGATGTTGCCAATGCTAATCGACGAGACTCGGCTTCTAAAGCGAGGTTTGCGTGGCTGAGTGTAAAACTTTCTTGCGCGGATTCTGCTAAGTTCTTCACGAGAGCCACCGAAGTTTGGTCGTAAATCGCGAAAGCAATGTCGAAGGGTGTCTGATTTCCGGCCAAATCAGCAGAGATGCCTGTCAGCCGCCATTTGCCCTTGGACGGGGCTAGCAGGTAAAATCCTTCCTTCCCCTCTCCACACAATTTCTGGGAGCTTTCTGTAGTGCTGACAAAACAGTAATTCAGGGTTATGGCTTCGTCACTCTGGACTAACAGTTTTTCTCCAGGACTGAGAATTGGATTTGGGTCTTTAAGAATGTTGGAACCTTTGTCGCCTAGCAATTCAATTTTGGGTGCCTTTCGATCGATCACCAAAACGCAGTTCAAGTTTTTGCTGGGCAAATCATAAGTTAGACTCAGGGGGTCATAGATATCAACCCGCAGTGGATAGGTCCCGTCATTCAATCCCTCGACATAGATGCTTTGCTGCGAAGGATTCTCCGCACTCAGATAGAACATCCGATTTGGGCTAGTCATTTGATTGTCGATGAGAACTTTGTAGAGCAGAAGACCAGAATCCCGAAAAGCCCTATCGAAGTTTGCAAGGTCAAGTCTGTCCACATTGCTATAGAGCGTTTGTTTTGGCTGACAAAAGTTCAGTCTTGAAGCATAGTCGGGAGCAGGCTTCAGTTCTATGTCTTTGACTGTCTCCAGTTGGTCAAGCTGCTCGAAACTCATAATGCTTCCAACGCGCCCTTGAGGGCCGTCAGATCGAATCGCAATGACCTCATCTGCTTGGAATGGAGCGAGGCTTAAACAGCCCTTAGACGTTACTTCCAATTGTTTTGATTCTGCCCGAGAATTTATTTTGAGCACTTGAGTCTTCCCTAGTTGCTCGTAATGTTCAATTCGGAGGATGGGCTTAGGAGTATTGGAATCCAGGCCGCAGGAAAGTTCCAAAGAATCTTTTTTATTGGTGAGTGGACTGCAAGCTGACGCAATAACAATACTTGCCATGAATACTAGGGACTTGGCCAAATACATGGTTTCACCTTTCCCGGCAGCATCGAGCAAGTTCAGACAATTTTGGCATGATTTTGCTGGCCGAAATACTCCGCTCGTAGCACGTCTTAATGTATTGTGAGCGAAACGTCTAGGGGTAAGTAAAAATGACTAGTAATTATCGACTAAACCCCCACGATCGTAAACAAAAGCCCCAAGGTTGCGATAAACTCTGACATCTGCAGAGGCAGTCCATCGCGCAGATGGGCCGACACTTGAAGGATAGGCTGAGCAAAAATAAAGTGGGTCAGCGTAACTCCGACGATGCTGCCCGCTATTTGAGCAAAGACATAACACATCCAGCCTGAGTTGTTGAGTTGGCCTCGCATCCTGAAATAGGTGCTGACCACGGGATTGAAGTGAGCTCCTGAAACAGGTCCGAAAACCGAAATCAATACGAAAAGTCCGCCACCTGTTGCGATAGAATTAGCCAGCAAAGC
>JBGSTF010000051.1:0-31892 GCA_041736645.1 Oligoflexus sp.
TGCGCTGAGCGGATGTCGAAAGACTTTCAAATTTTCAGCACGCGTGTGTTGCTCCACTGCCACAATTCGGCAAGATCGGGGCAGATTGATATAGAAACTATCGAAGCTATCATATTCAAAAAGTGGGACGTGATGCATGGCAGCAAAGGTGTCTGACGCCTGCCGATGGTAGCGACCGCCAATTAAAGCAATAAAAGAAGCATCAAATATCTGCGCCGTTCGCAACAGAGAACCAAAATTAACATCTTTTTTCGGTCGATAGAGAGCAATCCCGAAATAACCTCGGGCAAAACTTGGGTGCTTATCACTTGGCAATTTTTGATCAGAGACGTCTAACACCTGAAGTTCCTATTTCTCGCGCGGAGGCTAAAGCCCTAGCATTAAAAAGTAGCGGGTTCTTTCATTTTATCTTTGGACAATTCCCGCGGCGGCAAAGCGATCACTCCAATGGCATCACCGAGCAGTGACCCCATGTAAAGCTCGCCTTTATACTCTTCGACCGATGTGACGTTGCCCAGGTTTTTTCCTGAAGGATCCTGGTAATTTTGCAGGACATGGCCTCCCTCGTCATAGGCGACGACGAAACTGTAGGCTTTGGGTTTAGGGAGCATTTTCACAGGAACACGGGCCAATAGGTTTTTAATCCAAGGGAACGGCTGAAGCGCATCGACCAAAGCATCCCGAACGGAAAAGTAGGCCACCCAGATCGTCCCTTCATGATTGGACGAAAGTGTATCCGGCATACCGGGAAGATTATCCAAAAACACCTCCCGTTGACCGGCGCGCGGTCCTTGCAACCAAAGACGTGACAGTCGATAGCGAGAGGTTTCCGCAACGACCAGGAAATCCTCTGCCGCTGATAGCGCGATGCCGTTGGCAAAGTACAGTTCATCCATCAAAAGTTCGAGCTGAGCACTTTTAGGATCGTAGCGAAACAAGCGGCCATTGGGTCGAGCTTCAAGCACATCCAGCTGATACTGATCCAAAGGATATTTGTGGCTCGCATCGGTGAAATAAATAAGGCCGTCACGCGCAACCTTCACATCATCCAGGAGGCCAAATTTTACACCTTGATAGCTTTGCACGAGATTGCTCACCACACCTGTGGGAGAGACCTGAAGCAGCCCGGAATACGGCTCACACACAATGAGATTGCCAGCGGCATCGAAGTCGAGTCCGAGAGGATGACCACCAGTCACAGCAAAAGTCTGCACCTCACCTTTGCGACTTATCTTTTGGATGGTACCATTGGCGTTGCCGGTATAAATGAAGCCCTCCCGGTCAATCGCAATTTCTTCCGGTCCATGCAAACGTCCACTCCCCAAACGTTTTGCCGTCTTCAGTATGTGATTGGGGGCATAGGATCCAGCTAGAGCTGGCGCTTTTTCAGGATGAAAGGCAACAGCATCGATTTTGGCCGCTTGGGCAAGTGTTGCGAGATTCAAAAAACTGATGAGTCCTAGAGCCTTAGCCAGATGTTTGTGCAAGCCATTTCTCCCTGTTCAGATTTCCCGAGAGGCTTTTCTACTGGTTCAACCCTAAAGAGTCAAGACGCCATCATCACTCTAGAAAATCGCCAAACCAAGGCCATAAACCAGGTCGACGCTGTTAAAAATTTTGAATTTATTTTTTAGATTCAGGATACATAGGGGATAGCAGAGGGTCTTGCCCAGACGGAGACATTTGCCTAAGAATCAAGTCATGTCACCAAACAGATAGCACTGAAACAGATCGGCAAGTTCAGCTTTGATGGCTTCTATTTCAGAATGCGAACTATCTTCCTGAATCAAATCTTCCAATACACCATGCACACAGCTGACAATCAATCGAGCGGCCGTTTTAGAATTGCGACTGCGCCTTTGACTGGAGAACTCCACAAGCACCATTTCTATATCACTCCGAAAGCTCTGCCGAGAACGAATCAAATACTCCAGCACTCCCAACTGCGGGGCATGTGTATAGAGGACCTTGACCAGTTGCTTTTTCTGCAGGACAAAATCCATAATGGCACCAACCACTGGTTCCACTCGATCTCGAGGCGGCAAATCCCGGACCCTATCCAAAGCGGACTTCAGATGCTGCCGATGATTTTCCTCCACCTTTTGAATCAGAGAAATAAAGATAGCTTCTTTATTTGGAAAGTAGCGGTAGAGCGAGCCGATACTTACTCCGGCCAGCTCGGCGATTTTATTGGTTGTGGCTTTGTCAAAACCATGATGAGGTATGAGCTTAGCCGTCGCTTCAATCACATCATCGACCAGACTTTGAGACCTTTTTTGCCTCGGTGACTTGCGCAGATTTGTAGCCAAAATTACGCCCCTAAAAATCGGAGTAGCTTGGATTAGAAAGATCCAAGGCGCTGCTGTTCATGACTGAAAACACCCTCAATTACCGACACTTAGTGCTTCATTAGGGCGACCATAGAACACGAGTACCTCGATTGTGTTGCTCATTATACACTTACTATGAGTTAAATTTAACAGATAGAACTGAGGTTGTCAGGCATGAATTCGTCGCTTACGATCTATCCCAGCCCCGTGACTCGCGTCCACATTCCTCAATGCTGGTATCAAAATAATCCGGTAAAGACTCACTTTTTTAACGCCATGTCGACCCTCTTTCCCCAAGGTGAAAATTTCTTCATATGGTCGATAAAAAACTTCAGTGAACAGGTCCAATCTGAAATTCTGCAAGAGCAGATACGCGATTTTACCACTCAAGAAAAAAATCATGCCGCTCTGCATAAAGCCTACAATCGCTGCCTTGCCAAAGCTGGCTACGACATCAATAAAATGGAAGCCGCACTCTTTAAGAAGATTCGATTCTCGCAGGATCACCTCCCGCCGCTGATGTGCCTAGCCGCAACCGTCGCCACGGAGCATGTGACGGCCGTGCTTGGCGAAAAAGTGCTGAACGGCACCTGGATGAGCGATGGAGTGGACCCCGAGGTTCGTCGGCTTTGGTACTGGCATGCTATGGAAGAGGTCGACCATAAGTCCGTTGCCATGAATGTCTTCCAAGCTGTCGGCGGAACCTATGCGAAAAGAGCTCGAGCCATGATCTATATCAGTTTCAATTTTTGGGGTGATACTCTGCTGCGCATGCTGCACATGCTCAAAAAGGATCGACTTCTGCACAAGCCTATCACCTGGTGGCAGTTGGGTGGTCTTTGCTTTGGCCGGCAGGGCATTCTTCGCGTTATGGGACCAGACATTCTCAAATATTTTGCGCCTCGTTTCCACCCGGATAAGAAGGATCATTCATCATTGCTCGCCCGAGCTCGCCATTTTCTCGGAAGCTCTCCAAGGGTGGAGCTTAGTCGCTCAAACTGAGGCGAAGACTGGCAATTTCTGGACGCGTTCCGACTCGAAGCGGCGCTCCAGAAAAACCTGCTCCACGACTGACGTGGATCCATCGATGGGCAGAGCGATGGAGTCCGGCAAGGAATGGCTGACTGGCTCTGATAAAGTAGCCCAAGGGCAGAATCTGTCCACCATGGGTATGTCCCGAGAGCTGCAAATCCACTGGCAGGGATAGGGATTCGAATAGACTGTGGGGCTGATGCGCGAGGAGTATGTTCAATGCCGCCGGGGGAGAATCGCGAAAAGCTGCCGCTGGACTGGACTTATGGGATTTCACATGATGTTCAGCCGTCGCATCAGCAATTCCTGCCAGCACAATCTGCGCTTCACCTTTTCGCAAAACCACATGTCGATTGTTAAGAACCGTAAACCCCAAATCCTGATAGGCCTGACACCATGCTTCGGCGTCCCAGTAATACTCGTGGTTTCCGGTCACAAAGCAAACACCCAATCGAGCTTTGAGGCGTCCGAGTATGGACAAATACTCCGAAAATTCTCGGACATAACCGTCGGCCAGATCCCCCGTAAGAGCAATCAGATCAGGCTGCAAGGCGTTGATTCGTGTCACCAAGCTTTCCAGAAAGTTCAGCGATCGCGCAGGAGTGAGATGCAAGTCACAGAGTTGAATGATATGGAAACCTATGAGATCTGGATGAAGAGCCTTCATTGGAATATCCACCAGTGAAAGTTCAGGATCCTGATAGGCGTGGAAGGCAGCTCGACTCGTCAGCGGTATCGTCAATCCACCCAGCGTCCATGCCGTGAGTTGGCGAAACACCCGACGCTTTTCCGGGTGGGCGAGCGATTCACTAGGGTGAGTCTTTTGCCGACGCATGAGCCACGCGCCAAACATTAAGACTAACACCGAAACGGTAAAGCCAATGGCGATCATCAAAGCAAAACTCAACAACGCGCCTTGAATAATCCATCGACTGCCGATAGCCTGCAATAACGAATACTGCCGAATCATCAGTCGACTCATGATTTCTACCAAAGCCAGGAACAAAACCGAGCCTGTCAGGATCAGGGCACTCCTTCTTTTCAGCCCCAAGCCCAGGATAAAAACCAAGGCTGAAAAGCCCGCCACAGAAAGCAAACCAATTGCCAAGGCTATTTCAAAAAGCTGAGCGATATTTGCCACCGAACACCTGCCTCCAGAAATGAATCACTCTTTCTTAGGAACTTGGCTCCCTCTTCGACTGAGGGGTCTCCCTGCGGCTTCGGTCCGCGCCGCCCATCAGGCTCAGTTGCCGGGGTTCATGATGCAATGACTTGCAAGAAACTCTGCTCATACGGCGCATGGAAGGAAGCTTAAATTTTCCATATTCTCTCATATATTCAATTATATAGCTGCTTTTCTAGTCGCATTTATGAAGCTTTGGCACATTTGCTTGTTGAACAATTATAGCTTTCCTGGAGGCATCCTGTACGATTCCCTTGGGAAGTCCGAATCAGGTTGTGCTACACAATCTCCCAGGCTGTTTCCAAAAAGGTTCAGAACTCAGAGATGAGTTAAGTATGTTTAAAGTTCTATTCAAGCAAACCCAGAATAAGCGATGCGCACCAGGATTCATTCTACTGAACTTGGCTTGCTTGGTCTCTTTGCTCGTTCACAATTTTGAGCACAGCCTGAGCAATCGGTCAGCTGCTGCGATCTTTTCTTGGGCCGATGATTGTGCTGCTCAAACGAGTTCTGACCACCCCAACAAGCAAGACAGTGGCCTGCCGAGATCAAGCTCGCCGTTTCCTCAGGATGATTGCACCACCTGTCGCTTGATGGATTATGCCGCATTCACTCTTTCCAGCCTATCCGCCTGTGACCTCAAGAGCCCGATGTTGTGCAATCTTGTGCAGCGCCCGCCTCTTGCGCCCATTCATCTGACGAGTCAATCCAGTCTTCTGCCTTTTTCCGCCCGAGCTCCTCCCTTCGCCCGACAAGGCTGAACGCTCGCTTCTCCATCTCAAAGTAACTATGGTATTTCTAACTCTCGTTGGAGCTCGGATATGCGTATTTATGCTTTGTTTTTGTCTGGTGTTGGTCTCGTTCTAAGCCCCACGAGCCACGCTCAAACGAAGGCAGCCAGTGCCGTCCAATCTATGAATCCCGATATCAGCGTCAGCGTGCTGACTCTCTTTAAGAACTCGAAACGTCAAGGCGCCGACAAAGACGAACCAGGCGGGGGTTTTTCTTTGCAGGAAACCGAACTCCAGTTTGCAGCTAACGTCGATCCTTACCTGCGCGCCTCGGTCATGCTATCGGTGCATCCTGCGGAACAAGAAGCTGCCGATCCCTCAGCACCTGCCGCTACAGAAGCTGCGGAAAAAAAGACTGCAATCGAAGCGGAAGAAGTTTATGTCGAAACTCTTGGGATCCCTTATGTGACTTTCAAAGCAGGACACTTTCATACAGCCCTGGGTCGCCACAATGGGCTGCATGCCCATGCCTATCCCTTTATCGATTCCCCCCTCATCAGTCAAAGTTTGCTTGGTGATGAAGGACTGGTTGAAACAGGACTGAGCGCAGCTGCTTTGGTTCCCGTTCCGTGGTTTATGGAATTCACTGCCCAAGCCCTGCAAGGCGATTCCCCGATCTTGTTCTCCAGTGAAAGTTCCAGCGATCTTGCTTCCGTCTATCGACTGCGCAACCTCCTGGAGTTGTCCGAAGAAGCGACTCTCGATTTAGGACTTTCAGCAGCCGCAGGGCAGAATTTCTATAACGACCGTACGAATGTCCAGGGAGCTGACCTAACCTTGAAGTGGCGGCCCTCTAAAGGCGGTAAGTACAGTTCACTGATTTGGGCCGCTGAATACCTCAAAGGAGAGGTCAAAGGCCGACCTCTCGACTCGAAGCAATCTGGTTATGCAACATGGATACAGTATCAGTTTGCCGAGCGCTGGTGGGTCCAAGCCCGGACAGAGCAGGCAAAATCTGAGGATGAAGGCAGCACAGCTCAAAACAAAGTTTCAGCATTGCTGGGCTTCTTCCCTTCTGAATTCTCCGGCATACGTGTGCAATACGATCAGCTCAAAGACGCTGCAGATAAGCCGCTCAACACACTGATGGTTCAGGGAAATATTATGATCGGCGCTCATCCCGCCCACTCTTACTAATCTCACGAGGTGCTTTGATGAAACATATTCTTAAGCTTGCCATTGTTCTCCCTTGGCTAGGTCTCGGTGCTCCCCTCGCCCGAGCTGAACTTGCCGTAATCACCACGGTGAGTGATCTGAAAGCGCTGGTCCAAGAAATTGGCGGCAAAGAAGTGAGTGTTGAATCCTTTTGCAAGGGATCTCAGGACCCTCACTTTTTAGAGCCAAAACCATCTTATATGCTCAAGGCGAATAAGGCTGATCTTATAATCTCGATTGGATTGGGCCTCGAAGTCGGCTGGTTGCCCAGCATTGTCCAAGGCGCACGGAATCCGAAAATCCAAGCAGGACAGCCTGGCTATCTGGAAGTCGGCTCCTCAGTCTCGGTCCTGGAAGCAGCTCAAGGGAAGGTCACCAGGGCTGAAGGCGATGTTCACCCAGAAGGCAACCCACATATCACCCTTGACCCCATTCGAGCCGGCGACATCGCTCTGGTGATTGCCAAGCGATTGGGCGAACTAGATAGCCCGCATGCAGCGCTCTATAAAACCCGCGCCGAAGCTTTGCAAAAGCGTCTGAGTGAAAAGACCAAACTCTGGGCCGAACGTATAGCCAAAAGCGGCAACACATCGGTGATTTCCTTTCATAAAACATTGACCTATTTTTTCGATCGCTTTCATTTGCAGAATCCAATGATTCTCGAACCCATGCCTGGCGTCCCCCCCACCGCTAGGCACACCATGGACGTGATTGCGAAAGCCAAGGCAGACAGCATCAAACTCATTTTGGTAGAAAACTTTTTTGACCCTGCGGTCGCCGAGCGAATCAGTAAGGATGTGCCGAATCTCCGCTATTCTTTAGTGCCAGTGTCGGTCGAAGGTGAAGATAATGTCAAAACCATCGACGATCTCTATGAGGCTTTAGTACGTGCTGTGGAAGGAAAAAAATAGCATGCCTGATATTCTGCTTTTTCTCGCAGCCCCTACAGTGATGTGTTTTATCCTTGCCGGAATTCACTGCTACCTCGGCCTCCATGTGCTAGCCCGCGGCGTGATCTTCGTCGATCTAAGTCTGGCTCAAGTGGCCGCTTTCGGTGCTACAGTGGGGCTACTTTTTGGATTTGAGCATGGGACTTTCCAGGCTTATCTCTGCTCGCTTTTTTCGACTTTTCTTGCCGCCAGCTTATTTGCTTTAGCGAGAAAGCAAGAGCGCTTCTTTTCGCAAGAAGCCATCATAGGCATAGTCTATGCCTTTGGATCTGCCGCTGTGGTACTCATGGTCGACCGCATGGCTCATGGAGCTGAACACATTAAAGAGCTGCTGATTGGTCAGATTCTGTGGGTCACCTGGCATGATGTTCTCAAAACAGCCTGCATCTATAGTGCTGTTGGCATCGTACACTACATTTTTCGCCGCCAACTCCTCAACGCTTCTTTCAAAGGCGCTCCAAGTGCAACAGCCTTTTGGGATTTTCTTTTCTATGCTCTTTTTGGTGTTGTCATTACCTCGTCTGTAAGCATCGTCGGAGTGTTGCAAGTTTTCGCTTATCTCATCGTTCCCAGCATTCTCAGCACGCTATTCTTTAAAACAATCAAAAGCCGACTCCTGTTTGGCTGGGCCTTGGGCATCGTTCTGAGTGTGATTGGCATGGGCTTAAGCTATGTATGGGACCTTCCGTCCGGTGCCTTCATCGTAGTTTGTTTCACAGCCGTCCCTATCTGCCTGCTACTGCTTTCGCCTGTCATCAAATTTCGTTATGAATCCGGGGATGCTCACCTGCCCCATTAGTAAGAAACGCACTCCGACTGGTTGATTTCCCTGATATAGGAAAATCAGCCAGTTGCCTCGCCATCCCTATACGACCTCGTCCCGGAAAGACCTTGGTTCAAGGAAATTGCCATACTACCGATTCATAGATAGCGATTTTCTCCCGGAGGCCATCATGCAACTCGTTCTAGCAGTCGATGATTCAAAAGTTGCCTTGCTTCAAATCAAGAAATATATCCAAAAAAGCTATCCAAACTGTGAGGTTATAACCGTCACAAATCCTATTGAGGGGATTGAAATAGCCAAAGAAAAGCAAGCTAAGCTCGACATGATCCTCTTGGACTTCAATATGAAGGAAATGAATGGCCTCGATACGATCCTGCAGCTCGAGAATTTCTTTGATCTTTCCAAGGTAGCAATCTGTAGCGCCAATACCCAGAAGATTTTGATAGATAAAATTACCAACAAAGGTGTCCTCTTCATAGACAAACCACTCAGCCAAGAAAAAATCGACGATATGACTGCTTCCTTCAAGACCAGGCAAATCAAAGGGAAAGCCTCATGAATTTGAGCGAACTTCAGGAAGATTTATTAAAAGAGATTTTCAACATGGGGGTCGGGCATGCCTCGGCGTCCATAGCGGAATTTGCTCAATGTGAGGTCGAATTAACAGTTCCTGAAGTGCGTATCTGCGAGCTGTCTATACTCATCAAGAACATTTCAGCGACTGAAGGCAATAAACTTTCTGCAGTCATCCAAGCCTATTCAGGACCATTTGAAGGCACTGCAATGATGCTCTACTCTGAAGATGCCAGCTTGGATTTGGTTCGATTGATTATGGGTTCAGAAACGCCGTTAGAGCAGTTGTCTGAAATGGAGAGCGACGCGTTGTGTGAGATTGGCAATATTGTCATGAACTCCTGCTTAGCATCGCTAGGCACAATTCTGGAAGCGGAGATCGAAACCAACCTGCCGGAAATAATCACCGGAAATACATGCGACGTCCTTACCCCTGATGGCAAACTTCCCTTGGACAAGCAGGTGGTCTTCCTGAGAATGGGGTTCAAGCTGGAGACCGGTCACCTGAGAGGTTACCTCAGTTTCATTCTGGACACGGATAAAATTCGAGTGCTTTTGGATTGCTTGCAAAGATACTATGAAAAGGTCAGTGCATGAGACCCTCGATAAGCGAGTCCCTTCTGGAGGCAGCGATTCAATCAGCCGACTATGGCTGCGTGATTCTCGATTCTCATCGGCGTATCTGCCTCTGGAATAAGTGGATGGCAAAAATCAGCGAGATCTCGCAGGACCACGCGGTAGGCAGGACGCTGGCGGCAGTGTTAGGCCTCTCTGATGACTCCATTTGCCAAAAAGCTATCATTCAAGCTCTCGACCATGGAAAAAGCACCCTACTGTCCCAGACCTTTCATCCTCACCCTTTGCCTCTGTATCGAAAAACAGCGAAAAAATCGCTGATGACACAACGGATTGTGATTCGCTCCCAATCTGTCGATGGTCAGCGCTTCTGTATCATCGAAATAAATGATCAGAGCTCTGGCAGCGAACGTGAAAAATTCCTGGCCCATGCACGCGACTATGTAGCTAAAGTTATCGACGCGATCCAGGACTCCATGATTATCCTCGACCTCGACTATCGCATCTGTGAAGTCAATGCCATTACCACCAGCTCCTGGAGATATAGCGCAACAGAAATTGTGGGGAGACACCTGAGTGAATTTCTCGTCAGCCCCAAAAAGCTTGAACTTTGGAGTAGAACTCAAAAGGTTGATCGCAAGACATCAATCAAGGACATTGAACTGACAATTGCCACTCGCTATAAAGGTCATCGAACCTTCATTCTTTCTGGCTCATTTATCGATCGCGATGAGCCCTCAAACCTTCTATTCGCTGGAATTGCCAAAGACATCACTGACATGCGTGCGAATGAACAGCTCTTGGTGGAGCAAAAGGCACAGCTGGCCAGCACTGCCAAGCTATCGGCCCTCGGCGAGATGGCAGGCAGCATCGCCCATGAAATCAACAATCCTCTGGCTATTATTCACGGACTCGCGTTCCAACTCAAAAAAAGACTCCATAAATCCGAGCTTGATAAAAGCCATTCGGCTTTCGAGCTAATTACCGAAATCGAGGCAACAACGAAGCGTATCTCCAAGATAATTAAAGGCCTCAAGGTGATCGCAAGGACTGGCGACTATGATGACTTTTTACCAGCCTGTATCAAAACGATCATCGATGACACTCTTGGCCTATGTTCAGAGAACTTCAAAACACAAGGCATAGAGCTCACTGTTTCTTTACCAGCGGAGATTCCTGCCATCGAGTGTCGCCAGGTTCAGATTGCTCAGGTCTTGCTTAATCTGTTTAATAATTCCAAGGACGCGATTCTAGAGCTAAAAGAGCGTTGGGTAAAAGTCGACGTTCAGCATGACGCGGAACGACTATGGTTGATAGTTTCGGATAGCGGGTCCGGAATCGATCAGGATAAGATCGAAAAGATTTTTTTACCCTTTTTCACGACCAAGAGCATTGGCAAAGGAACCGGCCTGGGATTGAGTATATCCAAGGGGATCATAGAGGATCACGGCGGAGAATTTTTCATTGACGCCCTTAAACCAAACACTACTTTTGTGATAGTTCTGCCCATAAAACAGCAAAAGCGGCAAACAGCTTAGCGATAGAGGAGAGTCGAATGACAACAATACTCTTGGTCGATGACAGCAAGATCTCATGCAAAAGAGCCAAAGAAATGCTTCTTTCTATCGATCCAAGCCTCAATATTCTCGTAGCTTTTCTGCCGAGCCAAGCTCTGGAGATTGTCGATCAAGGTGGTCAGCCCATCGACCTAGCGATTCTTGACTACAATATGCCCGAAATGGATGGCCTAGAATTGGCTGAAAAACTTCAGTCTCAGATACCCTACGAAAACATTGTAATGCTCACGGCTTCATCTGCCTTTATCACCCACGCTCAAGCTATTCCTGATAGAATGCATCTCATTCAAAAGCCCATCAATGAAGATAAGCTTAGCGAAGCTCTCCTCTATAAAAGAGAGACGGCAGCATGAGTATCGCGGTCAGCATGGAATATGACATGCTGAGAGCAGCCTTTTGCCAAAGCGCAAAAGAGGCGTCCGAACATATTAAAGAAATGATGCAAATAGAGGAAGGTTTGACCTTCACTCAGCCCTTGATTGAGTTGGTATCCAATGAAGATCTTCTGAAGATTGACTGCACATCGGGCAATAACAGCTGTTGGATGGCAGTCTATGATATCAAAGCATTTGCAGGCTTCGCAGCTGTTACTCTTCAAGACAATGCAGCTTTGGAAATCGCTTCAAGCATTCTGAAGCTTGAAATAGGCGATGAAACGATAGAACTGGAAAAAAATGACGCCATTGCTGAACTCGTCAATGACATGATCAATTGCTTCTTAGTCTATTTGGCTCCAGTTTTTGGCAAGAAATTTTCAGGCAGTGTACCAAGCTTTCAGTTCGACGATATTGCAAAAAACTTGCAGCTCCAAAGACCCGGTATAGGTCGCTATTCCTTGCTCCAGTCCAACTTTCACATCGCAGGACGCAAGATAAGGGGCACCATTCTCCTTGCCCTGCAACACTGATCGACGGGAATCACTTTGCGTCGCTAGACTCCGTCCAAGGGAATGAAGGCCAAGGGGCATCCTTCACGCCAGCGCAGAAAACACTCTATAGACCTTGCCGATAGGCTCAATATTTCGACGCCGATGCCTGCTTGGTATGCAGAGGCCCTATCACGCCGAATCCAGCGCACAATACCTCGCCCCTCAATAGAACCGTTTTCCTCTTCAAAATGTAGGGCAAAAGTCATTTCTGAATCGACCCTGGGAAAAGGACCCGCCAGAGAGATAAAGAAGCCCCCGCGACCAAGCGCAAACTTATGATCGATAAGAGCTGCTTTTCGACTCAAGAAGCTTTCCTCAATCGCGAGCCCGCCCTGGGAGAGTTCGGAGGAGCTCCGAAATTGATCCGGGATGCTCAACAGTCGACGGGCTACCGCGGCAGTGAGCTCTTCAAACTCAATCGGCTTAGCAAACACTCCCTGGGCGCCCGCTGCATAGGCTTCCTCCCGTACCGTATCCGAAAAGGCTGACACCAGTATCAGGGGCGGAGGCTTGGGGAAACTTTCCTGAACCTTTCGCAGGAGCTGAATGCCGGTCATATGAGGCATTTGTATGTCTGATATGATCAGATCAACAGCTGTCCGCTGGAGAATCTTAAGGACTTCCTCGCCACTTGAGGCAAGCTCGACTAAGTATCCGGAATCAGACAATTCTTCAGCCAAGATACCCTGGATAAGTATTTCATCGTCAACAACAACAATTTTGTGCTTCATCAAATCTCATCCCATTGCTGTGAGAATTTCTTGGCAAAATCGTCTTAATGCCTAGCATCGAAAGCCTCGACTGGGCCTTGGAAAAATCAAAGGGTTCAAGAAAAAGACCACGATCTATTGTACAATGGAACCAGATTGGCTCAAACACCAATTGGATCGCAATGTGGTCCAGCACTGAGGAATTACTTTGGAAAATACCAAGTTTAAAATAATTTCGATCGGCAGCAGCACCAACCACAGGGACGCTATCGTTGAGTCAGCAAGATTGCAGGACTTTGATCTAGTCTTTTACCAGGATATTCAGAATTTCATGGATCACCTCGCTCAAGCTGCCAACCAAATCGTCTTAGTCTTCATCGAACACAATCCACCTTCCTATGACGCCTTTGCAATCAGAGGTGCCATGATGGAAAATCATAAAGAAATTCCTACCATCATTAAGATGCAAGGCTTCGTTCGTTTTGAGGACATGGATCAAATCATAGCGCTCAAGATCAAGCGAGTGATTTCGGAGTATGGACTGGATGAACTGGGCGAGACGATAAAGAAATACAATCGTCGCGAAGATCTTGAGATCGAAGATGAGATCCGAGAAGCCTATATCCTAGAATGCCACGAACTGCTGGAAGAAATTGAATCATCAATTTTGGAATTGGAAGCCCATCCATCTGACATTGATTCACTCAACAAGCTGTTTCGGACCGTCCATACCATCAAGGGATCGAGCGGCATTGTACGCTGGAAAGAATTCGAGATGTACATACACGCTTTTGAAGAACTATTGACTGAAGTCAATTCTGGGCGCCACGTCATCGATCACTCCTTGGCGGCTGTGCTTTTAAAGGGTTTTGACCGGATGGTTGAACTGATTGAATCGCTTTCAGCGGAAAGGCGACTGAATTTTGATCAAGAACAATGGATTTCCGAACTGACCATCCAGCACATACCCTCCCGCTTAGAAGCACAAACAGACAAGAGAACTCAACAAGAAAATGGAGCCAAATCGACTAAAGTGCAGGGCAGTCGGACCATAAAAGTGCCCATCGACTCCCTCAGCAAGCTATCTTTTTTTGTGGCGCAGATGCTCGAAAGCCAGAAAAAATGTCACGCTCTCGTGCGTTCGACTGATAAAGCTAACTTTGATCAGCAAATTATTGAAATCGATACAATTATCTGTGAAATCGAGGAAATTGAACAGGACATGCTGGAAAAGTTGGAAGAAGTTCGATGTGTGTCCTTGAAGTCGGTCTTTCAACCTTACCCGAGGGTCGTAAGAGATTTGGGACGTTCGCTGGCCAAGCAGGTTGAAATAAGCTTTGAAGGAGAGGACATTCGAGTCGACAACACGATCGCTTCCGTCCTCAGCAACTCCCTCATCCATCTGGTTAGGAACTGCATCGACCACGGCATTGAAAGCGTCGACCAGCGATTGGCCAACCATAAAAAAGCAACAGGAACGATTCATATTGAAGGCCAGAAAAAAGGCGATGACGTTACAATCATTGTAACCGATGACGGCCAGGGTATTGACTTGAAGCGCGTCCACGATCTGGCGATCAAGCGCAATTTAGCTTCTGCTGAGAGCTTGCACAATATGCCCCCTGACGAGCTGATCAAAATTATTTTCGCGCCGGGATTTAGCACTGCGGAAGCCGTAAGCAGCATATCTGGGCGAGGGGTCGGCATGGATATGGTCAAAAGCACGGTTGAATCAGTGGGTGGCGTCATCAGGGTGGAAACACTGCCCGGACTTGGATCTAAATTCATTCTTGAGTTTCACGGCAAAAATTCGGTGATCTATTTTTAGTTTAAAGACGATTGGCAGGGAGATAAAATGCTGACAGACAAAGAATTTGAGATCCAGCTCAAGAGCGATTTTCTGGAGGAAGCTGCGGACTTGGTGTCAGGCTTTGAAGAATCTTTGCTCCGGCTTGAAAGTGATATGGATAGCGAGACTTTGGTTCATCAAATCTTTCGGTTCATCCATACCTTTAAGGGATCAGCGGCAGTTGCAGGGTTCCAAGAGCTTGCCGAATACGCTCATCATTTTGAACAACTGCTCAGCTTGCTCCGAAATAGAGAGATCAAACCGTCGGTTGAAATATTTGATCTCTTGCTCAAGGGCTCAGATGATTTTAAATCTATCGTCAAGGGCTACAGCCAGGATCCACACATGAGCCTGCAAACGCCACAAAGGGCGGTTCTGATCTCCCAAATCTACACTATCGACGATAAGGGGATTCCCCCTTCGACCAGCCAAGCGACAGTACAGACTAACAAGACTCCTGCACCACAGCCGCGAAAGCCTCTCATCTTGCTCGTGGACGACGAGGCCTTAGTTCTGAGCATTCTGCAAGATGCTCTGGATGGGTTTGAGCATGAGTTCGCATTAGCAAAGAATGGCCAGGAGGCACTGGAGATCTTCAAACAAAAAGGTGATGATATCGAACTGATTATCTCTGACGAGAGCATGCCACTCATGACTGGTCGCGAGCTGCTCAGTGAAATACGCAAAGCTGGTTCCAAAGTTCCTTTTATTATCCTAAGCGGCAATATTGGGCGGGAGCAAGCTTTGCACTACCTGGATCTCGGCGTATGGTCGTATTTTCCCAAACCTTCAGATTATGACGCAATCCTGGTGGCAGCAAAAAATGCAATAGCTTCCTGTCGATTCCATCGAGACATCGAGGAATTGGCCATGGTCGCCGCCAGGAACTATCTTACCTTCCATAAGGTCGCATTCTTGCTGCAAGATAAATACAATTGTCGGGATCCCATTCTGGAAAAACTCTCGGATGGCGTTCAAGAAATTGGCGATATCGTCCAAAGACTCAGCTCTCGGTCCTGACTCGATGCCAACACCCTAGCCGATCGGGGTGGAGCACAGGTGTCTGCCTGTGAAACTTTCGAAACATAATAACTGCCTAATATTTATTGATATTTTTGGAATGAGCCCAATTATTTGGATCGCTCTCGCAAATTACATTGGACACAATCTAATTGTTGAGGCATGTTTGTCCTGCTCCTGAACGCTCTATAAAGGACATACCCCTATGAACTTTCGTTCGACTCTCTTCGGTCTGCTCAGTTCTGCAACTTTGTTAACGACAGCGGTCGCTTATTCCCATTCTAAAGAGCTGAAACCTCGTCTGCTCTGGCAAGTAACAGAAGGTCTAGATAAGCCCGAGTCAGCCTATTACGATCACCTGACTCGCTCAATCTTCGTATCGAATATCGCTGGCGGCCCATCCGATAAAGATGGCCGCGGTTGGATCAGCCGACTCGATGCTAAGGGTCAGATGCTCGAAGCGCAATGGATCAGCGGGCTCAATGCTCCGAAAGGTCTTCGTTCTTTTGGCGATACCCTTTGGGTTGCTGACATTGATCGCCTCGTCGGTATTTCGATCTCACAAGCCAAAATCGTTTACGAATTCACCTTGCCAGACGCCAAATTCTTGAACGATGTTGAAGTCGATACAAAAGGTAATGTCTACGTTTCTGACTTCCTTGCTAACACGATCTATCAAGCTCGACGCGACTCAAAGGGTTACTTGAGCCCGACGGTATTCTTGCAGGGAGACGATCTGCAAAATCCGAATGGTTTGCTGTTTGTTCGCAACAATCTCGTGATTGGTCGCTGGGGAATCGGCATCAAAGACGACTTCAGTACCGAAACTCCCGGCGCATTGATCGTTAAAAAGGCAGGCAAAGATTCTGTGGAAAGGCTGACTGCTGATTTCGCCAATATCGACGGCATAGAGTCCCTAGGCCACGGCAAATTCTTGGTTTCCGACTATATCAAAGGCCTTGTTTACAGCGTCGATCGCCAAGGCAAGACCGAGGTGATCGTCCAGGATAAGCCTGGGGCTGCCGATATTGGATTCATTCCCTTCCGCAAAATCCTCCTCCTGCCCAACTCCAATGACAATGTCTTGAAAGCTTACCAACTGTAATTAAGCTTCGGGCTCTGCATTGCCCGCTATCCACACCCATCAGTGCCTTCGAAGCCTAGCTTCGAAGGTCCCCTCCATGATTTACATCACAGCATCAGTCAGCACAGCTGGTTTAGGCAAGAGACAAGATTCAAGACGAAAGTCAAGAATGCCCGACGCATTGCGGCAGGAGTAAAGCCAATAGGTTTGCTGGGCATAGCTCCAGCCCTTTTTATATATTGTGGTCCCATCGGCGTCGACTTCACATGGATTGTTCACCTCACACTTTCGACCAGCATCGTTACCAGTATTGTTCACGGCCACAACAGTCCGAGTGCCGGCAGCCAATACGGGAGAACCCGACGTTCCGCCTATAGTATTGCAGCCAGTGGGACTATAGCGCAGGGAATCCTGAAAGGTCCATTTACCTTCCAGGAGAGTGTCCACTATCTTTTCAATCTGGCAGGCATAGCCTCGCTTCCAATAACCAGAAAGAACTTCGATTTCAGTCCCCACAGCTGGCGTTTCACGACTCAAGCTCAGAGCTTCAATCGCATATTTGGTCTTGATTTCGAGATATGTTTCCTTGGTCTGATAGAGGCTCATATCGGTTTTAGTCATAGTCGCGTAAAGTAATTTTTCGGCGCGAATCGAACCTAGCTTGCTTGCCTGAGTGCTGAGCAGATCAAAGCTACGCGTGGCAGCCTGGTTAATGACAACAGACCCAGGATTGATGGTCCCGGTGCAGTGGCCATTGCTTAAGACCATCGCTTTATCAGTATCCAGACTGTCATCAAACCGAACCAAACTTCCAGAGCAATTGGAAAGAGCTACAATTCCAGAAAAATCATACTCAGCAGCCGCTTCGGGCGCAAATTCGGGTGATGGAGCAAGAGGACGACCAAATTCAGGAAAGGCAAACGCCTGAACGGAACCTGCACTTAGACAAAGCAAAGACATCGATAACCACGGGAACTTCATGAAGCATCCTCTCTCAACAATGTTACGGCTCTTGTGTCTTATGGCTAATGATTCACAGACTGGAAAGCAATGCAGGATTATTGAAATATAGTCAGGAGCGATGAAAGGTGTTGTGAACAGTTCAGCCATGGACTAGGTCCTAGAACCCTAGCTACGGAACAGACAATGCCATATTTTTCATTCCTTTCGGTTACTTACCAAAAAAAGGACCGATCCAGCAGGCGAGCCAAACTTATATTTTTTGACAAGACTTCACATTTTTCTAGGCAATACAGCAACCTAAGCTCAGCTACGGAAACAAACTCATCTGGAAGTGATTCTCAATTTGACCCCCTAGGGCGTCCAAGTCTGCACAAATTTTTATGCATTTTCAGCGAGTTAAAGGCCCACTCGGATTCGGCCCGCTAATTGCAAGAGAGGGATTGCACACAACAAGTCCAATTGATGGGAGTAAACTCCATGACGCTCAAGACACTTTCGCGTGACTTGCCTAAATCTCGATGGTCGTCGGCTATGCTCAAAAGCATTCATAGTGATATTCACAACGAGCTTACGGAAAAGATTCACGCTCAGCCCCATCAAGACGTCTTAAGCTACTCGCTAGCTCAAGTCATCGGGCCAGCCGGAAATGATCGAAACACAGCTGATGCCTCCAAGTTTTTCTATGCAGTTGAAGCGATCGTTCTGTGTGGCTCGCATAGCGCTCAGGCTCTTCCCACTATCAAAAAACTGGAAAAAATTGCCAAGGCGATTCTCTACCAAAACAAAGTTCGTCCTCGGAAAAGCCAATTAGCCCATTTGCATGGCTTTCTTTCCCGCGCCCTCAGCTTTTTCTACAAGCAGCAAGGCATGATGATGCATGCGTTGTGGCAAACTGCTGTTGGTTTCACTTTGGCTCAAGGCGGATTAGAACCGATCGATGAATTGCAAACTCTGGATATGGCCCAATTACTCCTTCAAAGAGGATCGGCATCGACAGCTGCCGAGCTCTTCTTACAAATTGCCGATCGCACCAAGAACCAGGATGTAAGACAGAAGGCATTGATTGGCCGCATAAAAGCCTTACGCCTATGCAATCGAGCCTCCGAAAGCCAACGCATACTGGTCCAACTGCAATCAGAAAACCTGCGAGAATCTCAGCAGAAAGCCCTCAATTGGGAACTCTTTGCTCATCATGCGCTGAATCAAAATGCAGTCGAATGGAGTTCATGGGCTAAGTTGAACCCTGTGAGCGACACCCCAATCCATCAATCCATTCAATACAATCTATGGATCCTGGCGGAGAAGAGCGTTGCCGACCACCAGCACTTACTGAAATTGTCTCTCTTGAAGAAAACTCTGATTCAACAAAACTGCAAAGATGCACAAAGCAAGCAGGCCTTCAAAACGCTGGAATCTTTCGCAGTCCTTCAAGACACGGATATCCCTTTTGAAACAAGACTGGAAGAAGCTCTACAGATCCTGTTGGGACTTGATAAATTGGATGTAGAATCAAGGCTCTTGACTCTCTTGGCGCTCTTGCGTTGGTTGATGAGAAACAATCAAAAGCAGTTTGCCTTAGTCGCAGCCGAGGAATATGAAGCTCTCTGTCTGCGCCTGACAAATGGCCAAAGCCGCGAGATCTTTTCCAGCAACAGTCCTGAACTCAGGGCCGAGCATTTTACAGGGTCCTGTCTGGAGCGAACGCTGCCGGAAGCTTCCCGTTTCAAGATTCAACTTGAACTGGAGCAAGGTCAATTCAATGAAAGTAGCGAAATGAATCTATCCGAACCTCAGCTTCGAATCGGTGCTTAGAGGCGGATTTAACAGGCTCAGTCGAGTGATCATGCCCTGAGCGGATCATTGACCTTGAAAAAGATACATTCAAAAGCCCCCAGCACCCGCTGGAGGGCTTTTCCCTGCGTTGAAGATTCTTGAGTTCGACCCAGCGCTTCAGTGAGCTAAGATGCAGCCAAACAATTCAGAGACTGATTCAACGAACTTTCGAGACAGATTCTTTCCCCGTATCATGTCAGGGATTTAAGTGGAGTGCTTCTCTTCGCTCCATCATCTTCTCACAAAAGCGCTGTCTAACCCTCATTAATACATAAATATCCGCGTGTTATCACTAAAAGCACGATTCGAGACCTCAGCTTTATGACAGGGGCTGTAGGCAGCTAAGACTCGAACATTTTACATAGAATTTCCGAATCTCCGGCAGGCACAAGCCTTGCTTAGAAGAACCATAACATTTTGATGCAAGGACGGGTGTATGGGAACACAAATTTTAGCGGCCCTGGGCTTAGCTTGGCTAATCCCTGCGGCCCTTTTCGGACAAACGAATCTGCTTCCAGCTAAGAGTACCTTAGCGGTAACCCCCGCTAATTTTTGTCTGGGAATGAAAAATGTCGCTGCGATCACTAAGCAGAGCTTCACCGAAGAAGCCAATCTGCTTTGTGCTAATCAAGCACCGACAGCGCTTTTCACTACTCTCATAAACTCGGCTTATCAGGGTACCGGGACTCCGACTCTCACTACAGTTCTGGTGCAAGAAACACCAGCTACTTTAACAACTCAATTGACCGTCGCCTATGCGATGAAAGTTAACAAGGATCCTGTTAAAGTCCTGCTCGGTGAAGAGAAGCATGTCAGCAGCAGCTATTCCCAGGATCCTCTGAGCATTTCAGCAAAATTTATGGCTCCTCCCGTCAACAGTGGAGATGCAGATACCGCCTTTGTCGTTCAGCAAAAGACTTCAGTCAAAGCCCAGGTCTCTTTTGATGATACGTCCATTCATGATCTGAAGTTGTATCAGCTGTATACCTATAATTTCGATTTCTTCTTAGCCGTTCGAACCCTAACTGCTCCGACCGAACAGTTCAAAAAGTCGGTCGTCCTCCGTGCCATATTCCAGGATCCGGCCAATCAGAATCAAAGCTATGCCGTCACCATCTTGAATTTTGTCATGAACAACCGTGATCAGCATGACCGAACAGTCGATGCCTTCACCAAATTCATTCAAAGTGACTTCATGACTCTCTATCAGGAACAGTCTAAATAACTCAGGACGCATGACATTCTAACTCTTGCGCTATCAATGTATAAGGGACACAACTATGTCTATCACTAAAATATCAATCTTAGGTGCCTTGGCCAGCCTCAGTGTGATCGTTGGCTGCTCGGGTAAGAAATTCGATGGTCCAAAAAAAGAAGGCAGCATCCTTGGGACAGAAAACAGTACCAGCTCCAGCACTCCTGGCAGTCCAGTCATCGCAGTGACAGTTGACAATAGACCAATTGAAGCCGTCCTTTGCCAGGACGGCCCTAAAGTGGTCGCCAACGCCAAAAAATCAGATTTCACCGGCCTCTTTGCCTTGATTTGCAATGGCGACAACACGAGCCAGTTGTTTAAAGATGCTATCGTCGGAGCTTATCAAGGCCAGGGCGAGCCCCAGGTCAAGCTCATCAAGTCGACCTCGGATGATAACTACAATACAGATATTGTGTTTATCCAAGCTCTCAAAGCCCCTCTGGCCAATCCGTCGATGTTTGCTGATCTAAAACCACATGACATCTTTGCTAGTGGCATCCATGAGATCAATTCCGACCTTGTGATCAACGTCGAGTCACGCGCATCATTTCCTGGCAAAAGAGCGGTGGAACAAATAGGCTTGAAATATAGTCTCACCAATGCCAATGGCGCAGCCATCTTCGATCAACGTCGGACCGAGTTCAATACCTATCTGCTGGTTGAAAACAATCGCGATATCGTTGTTTCCACCGAACACTTGCTCGATCCCGAAACCAACATCAACTATCACATTGCCAATGGACTGACCATTGGACTTAAGGCTGAAAATGGTGAATCTTACATGGTTTTCTTGACTGAATTAGTCATTAAAAATCGAATTGATCCCGATCGCATGAAGGTGACTTTGTTAAACCTAAATGCCGGCGTCAGCAAAATGCTTTACAAACACATCAGCGCGAACGCACCGCGCTAAGCACACAATGCAAGTCTTAAGGGAGCACACACATGAAGACTTTCCAATCTTGTACTTTGCGGTTAGGGCTGCTTTTAACCTTCGGGATTATGGTCAGCCACTGTCAGAAAAAGTCGACATCACCAGCAAGCGAGGATACGGAGTCTTCCCTATCAAAAGAAGTCATTGCTGATGCTCCAAGCGATGCTGCATCGACCGCAGTTGACTACCCCAAGCTCTATTGCCAGAATCTTGGCAAACTTAAACTGAGAGCTGACATCAGTCAAGAGGCGGCGTTCTTTTGCAAAGGAGACAAGCCCAGCGCAGATTTCCTCAAATTTCGCAGCCAAGCTCTGCAGCAGGTCAATGGCAATTTCGAGCTGAGCTTGCTCCAGGCTGAACACGATCCAGAAAGTGATCAATCGGAATTCCTCATTGCATGGAGCTTTCATGTTCCCATTCGTCCTTTTGAGGTCAAAGCGAGGCCGATCTATCAATACGTCTCGCAGGGTTTCACCACAGAGACTCTGGATCTAAAGTCTTTGGCAGTACCGCGGGATAGCGATCCTCTGGATTCTGGCTTGCATCTTTGGAGTGTGGATATGAACTACGAGCTGTCCATCAAAGGCACACAAGGCCTGACTCTGAACAGCCAAAGAAAGACGCAGTACAATCTTTATCAGGTCCAATCAGGCAACGAGGAGATGGGTTTTGGCCTTGAGCATCTGGTGGATCTTAACAACCCCCACTATAAAACATCAACTATGCTCAATGTGTCCTTCAATGATGGCGGTGGATACAACGACGGCAAAGGCGGAACCGTAGTCGTCACTCTGCTGCATTTTGTGCTGAACAATCAGGGCTTTCCTGCTACTGCGACGCGTTCCATACAGGACATTGCCAAGCATATTGCTGATGGCATGTACCAGGGTCTTAAACAATAAACAGCAGCGCCGACTTAGGAGCAGATATGAATTTTACATCACAACGTGGTCTTGTCATCGGTTGGACCGTGATAAGCTTCAGCCTCATCGCTTGCAGCAAAAAGTCATCCGATGGCAACGAGCTGAAAAGCGCGGGACCTCGGTCCTTTGTCTCGAACCCAGTCCAGGCTCTGAGCGACATCAGTGGACTGGAGCAAAGTCCTGCTGTCATTCGCAACGATCTCAAAGACATATTCTGCGTTCATGTGTATAAATTGCCTTTGAAATCTGATTTCAGTCAGGAATTAGCTGTTCTCTGTGAAAATAATAAGCCAAGCAAAACTTTTCTTGATCTCGATCGCTATGCAGGCTTGGTTGGATCCATCCCGCGATCCGTCAAATTCCGCTTGGAACATAGAGGTGATTTTTCGGAAGGAGTTTTCGCCACTGTGTATCGAGTTCCGATCGCTCCCAAATGGGTCCGCAGCGCTACCATTCAAGAGTACATGGTGAGCTCAAGCTCCTATGATTATGTGAGTCTTCAGGGCAAGGTTGATGCCGATCACAGTGAGGAACTGGGCGGAGACTTGCAATTTGGCAAATGGAATCTATCCTATCAAACCGAAGTTGATACCCCAGCTGGAACTCACTTCAGCAACCAAAGGTCGACTGAGCTCAATAGCTTTCAGGTTCATGGCGGCAATCCTGACATCGGCATCGGTGCCGAGCATCTAACGGATCCGAGCAATCCCAATTACCATACTTACAACACAACCACTGTCACGATCGCCAACGAGGATGGAGGTAGCACACTGATTACAATCATTCGAGTCGATGTCCAGAACAATGGTTTTCCGGACCTAGCTGAAAAGGTGATGAGCGATATCGCCAGCGCTCAAGCCACTCAGGTTCATGACGGGTTGATGGCCGAGCGTGAGGCAGGTCATTTCCCCTGAGAAAAGCGGTTCACAAAGCCCATTGCTAGGTCCTCCCCTGCCTAGCGATGGGCTTTCACGTTTCTTGCATTTGGCAAGTATACTTCTCCGCTGCCGATCCTTTACTTCGAGTTCGCCACTTCACACTCAAGCCATTCCTCGATCATATTCAACGCTTAAAGCTGTTTGCTGAGACAGGCAAATCATTCGCTCTGTATAGTCTTTCCCAAGATGCGAGAAAGCTTCATTTTAAAGTCTTTTATGACGTTCTACTGTTCACGATTAAGTCTGAAATGTTTCTTCTAAACACTCCGACATGATTCAGACATTTGATTGGACTTTCTTTTGCAATACAAGGCTTACACAAAAACTAGCGAGCCATCAGTCTTTTCAGGAAAGGGATAGAACGTATGCAGAGCCATTGGATTTTGATTCTGGGCCTCATGGGGCCAATCTTAGGAGAGCTTGATCTACCCAATTGGTTTGGGATCTCAAGCAAGGTATTGATGGGCACAGCCCTCGCCAGTGGAGAAGCCAAGCTCTTGCCTGTGGCCAACAAATTGCCTCTGACTCTCGACAATTTCTGCGTAGGCGCTCAGAATTCCATCAAAACAGCCAAACAAGTCCTCAGCGAGGAGCTTGCTGTCCTTTGCACAGGCGCAACAGCCACAGCCCTTGCCAAGACCTTAGCCAACGCCCCCTACACAGGGACCGGTAACGTAACACTGACTCAAGTGTTTCCTCCCAAAGAAGACAACAACAATAAAACGAGTGAAATTTTGGTCGCCTTTGCGATGCGCATACCAAAGTCAGCGGTCAATACCCTATTGGGGGAAGAAAAACATGCAACAGTCGCTTATGACTCAAGCGCCCAGCCTCTGCCGACCCAGGGCAACCAACTTGCGACCATGAAGATGAGCTTTAAGTTCATGGAGCCGCCAAAAAACGATGGCGATGCGGATACGACTTTTACCCTCCAACAAACTGTCGATACCAGGAGTATTGCGGTAGACTTCAACGATGTCAGCACTCACGAACTCAAACAGTATATTCTGCATCCATCAAATTTTGATTTTTTTATGGCAGGTCGAACCTTGGTGACCCCGACCGAACAATTCAAGAAATCCGTCGTGGTTCGCGGCTTCATCACCGACGCCTCTGACCCCACCAAAACCATTGTCATTACGGTTGCCCACTTTCTTATGAATAGTCGGTCCCAGCATGATCAGCTGGTCCTGGCCTTTACCAATTTCTTGACAACCGATGCTTCCAAACTCTATAGCGAGCAAGCCAAACCATGAAAACTTTATTATCGAATCATGCTATAAAATTGTCTTATTCGTTGACACTCGCTGCAGTGCTTCTGTCAGCTGGATCCTGCGGCAAAAAAGGTTTTGAAGCCAAACCGAACTCCGGCGAAACGACCAAAACCGAGGCTCAAGAGGCGTCGGCTGAACCTCGCCCTAGCCAGCCAAGTGCTAGCCCAACTGCTTTCCCGCCGGCTGCTCCGGGAGAACGCGCGATTGACTCGATCCTTTGTCAGGATGGCTTCAAGCTACTCAAATTGATAGAAAAGGATGTCCTGAACGAAGATTTTGGACTGGCTTGCACACAGCAGACTCCGACTCCACTCTTTCAAGAATTGATCAGCAAAGCTTATTCTGGCACAGGTGAACCCAATGTGAAGCTCGTTCAGTTTCAAGTAGGTGAGCTGTTTGTTACAAGAATGATCGTGGCTTATGCAATGAAAGTTCCCTTGACTGATCCAAGCCTATTCTATTCCCTCAAAGCTCATGATGCTTTGGCGAGCGGTATTCAGGAAAAAAACTCTGAAGTGATCGGCACGGTCGAATCACGTCGGAACTTTCCGGGCCGAAGAAGTATCGAGGAAATTATTCTCAACTACTCGTTAAACAAGTCTGAAGGTGGAGGACTCTTCGATAAACGTCGGACTGAATTCAATACCTACCTCTTGAACGAATCCAACACGGATGTCGTTGTTGCCACTGAGGAATTGCTTGATGCTGATTCGAATAAGACTTATCACGACTACAAAGGTTTGCTCCTGGGAATGAAGGCTGAACCCGGTTTCACCTATTTGGTCTTTATCAATGATTTTACAATCAAAAATCGCATAGACCCTCTCCGTCTGCAGCGCACCTTGATTGCACTCAGTCAAGGGATGCAAAAAAAGATGTTTAGCTTCTTTACCAGCAAAAAACCCTGAATCTATTTTTTAAAAGGAATCCATGACGATGTTTCCATACTATAAGACCCCTAAAGAACTGCTATGGGCAGCGATTTGTCTCTCGGGAGTTATTTCCTGTGCTTCGAGCAAGCCAGCGAGCCCCAGCGTATCGAGTTCGGCTGCTGCCGATGCTAAGAGTGCACCGATCGGAACAGCGGGAATCGACTACACTGCGGTTTACTGCTCCAATGTCAGTAAAATCAAACTTCGGACCGATATAAGCCCTGAAATCGCCTTGATCTGCAAGGATTCTCAGCCCACGGCCCTCATGCAAGAATATCGAGCTAAGGCCTTGAATCAGGAGCCCGGAAAAATCGAGATTAAGTTTCTGAATCAGAAGAATACCGAAGCCAACGATCGTTCCGAATTTTTAGTGATCTGGTCTTTTCACGTTCCGATTCGTCCCTTCGTCGTCAAGGCGAGACCTCTCTATGACTACATAGCCAAAGGTTACCAGAGTGATGTGGTCAATTTCTCTGTCAAGGCCAATCGACTCAATGATGCGCCCCTGGACTCAGGCCTCCATCTATGGACCACAGAAATGGACTATGCACTATCCGTAAAGGCTCTGCCTAGCTTGGCTCTCGCCAATCAGCGAAAAACCCAATACAACCTTTATCAAGTGCTATCAGGAAATGAAGAAATGGGCCTGGGCGTAGAACATTTGGTCGAGTCACCGGACAAGACTTATACGACATCCAACCTGGTAAATTTTTCCTTCAATGATGGCAATGGCTACAATGATGGAAAAGGCGGAACGGTCGTCATCAATGTCCTGCGCTTTGACTTCAACAACCAAGGCTTCCCCGAAACGGCCGTATCGACCATGAGCGCCGTAGCCCAAGCATTGGCAGACAATATGTATGAAGGTCTCAAGCAGTAGGATGGAAGTTTGATCCTATCGCCTTTTGGGGGCGATAGGTCATCAGCAAAATTTATGGCCTTGCACCTGGAATGGAAAAAATAGGCCGCATCTTCGCAATTTCGTCGGCTGTGATCCCGCGAAGATCGGCTTCGGCACGGAAAAACGATTCAAATCGCTGGACATCCGTGGTGGGTGCTCCTGTGCGACTCCGATCGAAGCCATTGTTATCTTCTGATGGTATCGACCCGAAGCCTCCCGAGGGAAGCTGTCCACTCATGATGACGAGCCCTCGTCGCGTCATCTGTTCAATCCATATGTAAGGCTTATTGATATCCCACAGCGAATAGTCCTTGAGTCTTGAAGTATCATGACAGCATGCACATCCACAGGACCTTACCTGCTCGGTGACCCAACTCAATTCCTTCATAAAATTTGGATCCTGAAGACGAGCACTGGCTGGATTTGGCTCGACTGGAGCTGGAATATTGCGGAATGGTCGACCCTGCTTACGAACCGCCGGACAACTCACGTCGTCTGCATAGTTTCGCCCTTCAATCGTACACCCAGAAATAGATGCGTGCACACACAGAGGGGTATCTGCACCTTCAGGCGTCGAGCAGACCTTTTTCAGAAAGGATTCCTCGTCCGCCGAGGTTGTCGCCCAGGATAAAGATGCGCTGCCCAGTAGCAGAAGTCCCAATAGCTGATTGACCATCGTTAGCTCCTTCTCATCTCTTTATGGAATGATAATTCAACACAAATTGTGCATTATGAAACCATACATTCTGAGAAATTCCAACGGGTGATTCCAATCAGGACTTGCGACGCATGGCCCTCATCGAGGGGAGACCACTGCCCGAAGTGTCGACTTCGAGCGCAGGAAGAATACCTGCATAGATCTCCCGCTCCATCATCTCACGACCTGACTCAGCTCTGTTGCAGCTACCAAGTGTCATGATATCATGGGGCAATTCACACCAGGAGATTGCTTATGCTTTTTGATACCAAGGGACACTGCTGTGAGCGAGATATTATGATGCTCAATGTCCGCTAGTATCTAAGCTACAAGCTGAGCTATCGCGATCTGGAGGAGATGGCCGCAGAACGTGGGCTTGAAGTTGACCATACCACGATCTACCGCTGGGTTATCAAGTTCACGCCAGAGTTGGAAAAGGCTGTGCGCCTTCTTAAGCGGCCAGCAGGTAAAAGCTGGCGTTGGGACGAGACGTATATCAAAGTCAAAGGTCGGTGGAAATAACTTTACCGGGCAGTAGATAAAGAAGGCAATGCTGTCGACTATTTGCTAACAGCAAAGCGAGATAGAAAAGCTGCCAAGCGTTTTATCTGTAAAGCGATCAAGCTGAATGATGAACCGATAAAAATCAATATTTACAAAAGCGGAGCTAACACCGTCGCCATCAATGACTATAACGATAACGAAGGAACTGACATCGAGATTCGTCAGAATAAGTATTTGAACAACATTATTGAGCAGGACCAAAGGCCAATAAAGCAATTATGCAGTGCTACATTGGGGTTCAAAACGTTTAAGTCAGCGAAGATAACGCTTGGTGGCTTTGGGTCAATGAGAATAATTCGAAAGCGGCAGCTCGAAGCAGAGGGTACATCCTCTGCTGAGATCTTCTATTCCATGGCTGCATGATAGTTTGTAAATCCAGCCACTCTCTTGCTCAGAACTGGCAAACGCAACATAACCCTAAGTGGCGGAAAGCAATCAATAGCCGTAGCGGACAAAATCCAAAATCTCTCGCAAGGCTTTGGTTCTGATACGGTCGTTGTTACTAGCCTATATTCGGTCAAGAGTCCAAGCACCAGACCCTGCTGACGGGCCGCAATGTTTTTTAAGTTTGCTATATTCTGACGAGCAATCGCTTCGAATGTCTTAATCATCGCCTTGCGATTTGATTTGATTGCTTTAGCTAAATCTTTCTGGCTTTGAGCAGTTGGGCAGCAAGCGACGACTTAAGGAGAGTATCAATCAATGTCGACCTGATCGTTTTCATCAGCAGAGGTGCTCGGCATGGATGCCTAAGATGGCTACTTCACGAGTTGATTGTTTTTTGTCCGACTGCTAGACCCTCCTCGGAATGGAGGAGAACGGGGAAAACTTCACTGCAAGACCTACTCATGATGCAGTAAGGCTGTATCGACGTAATAAGTTTTGCCTTTTTCTCGCGCGTCTTCAAAGCCCCATTTGTTGCGGGCGATGTAGCCTGAAACCAGCAGAGCCTCGGCATAGACATCATCGGCGGTGTGGGGCATGACACTCGAGCTCAACAGTTCTCCGGTTTCAGGGGCAAAGGACAGGCTGTAAGAAAATCTTCGTTGCGTGCCACTTCGTTGCCAGACCAGTTGCCCACGAACTTCATGGCTTTCGCTGCTTTTGATAAGCTGGACGGGTTGTACTTTCCAGCGACTCGATGCCTGTATCATGTCGGTCTCGACCTCGGCCAGGATGCTCCTAAGTGCTTCAACCCGCTGGTCAGTATGCCTTCCAATCCTAAGCTGGGAAGCAACAGCCCGACCGAGGTCGCGGTGAACAGGCTCCTTCAGGCTCTCCTGAAATTTTCTTGCACAGCCCTCTTCCAGACTCTGGAGCGAGTCTCCAAGCTGAATCGGGAACTCCGTCGCAATTGAGTCGACCTGCAGCAGTCTTTCGCGGCCTTTCCGAACTTCGACTTTTGAGCCAGCCAGGGTGAGTTCACCTTCAAAGTAAGTCTGGAGCATAGCGCTCGCCCTATAGACACAACGACCGGTAAAGGTATCAGTCGGGCGAACATCCAGATTGCCATCATCATCGCTAAAGATGCCGCTGTCATCACTCAGTCGACGCTTACTCAGGATCAATCCTTCGTCGGTTTCGAAAGAAAAGTCGAGCGAGGCACCAAGCGCCGTTTCAAAGACGAACCATCCAAATTTGATGCCGAGTGTTGTCTCTTTAATATCAAATTTTTTCTGGTGGCTACGAAACACAAGATCGGGCGGCAATTCTGGGTCGTGGGGTTGGGCAATGGTTTCGGTTTCGCCATGCAATTTCGAATATGTTTGTAAATCCTCGGACGGACGGCCGCAAGCTGTGAGCAGGGCGCCTAGAAGGCAGAAGCTGGCAGCATTGCATTTCATGCGCATATCTCGATTCTGACAAAAGCACATCTCGACAGAAGAGGTGCAAATCTTGTAAGTCAACCGTCATACTTGACTGTCTCGGCGTCTTGCCGTTGAGTCGCATCATAGGACAGTCAGCACGGGAGTTTGTTAAATGTTTGTTAATTTGCAGTTAAACTCCACAGCGCGAAAGATCTCGAAGCTGCCTTCTTTGAAGCTCGTATGTGCCATTGTTCTGGCAATCTTTGCACTGATAGATAGGATGGCTTATGCCCTTGGCGCAGATGGGGCCGCCGAGCCACGCAAGCGGGAACCGTGTGCGCACTTTGCTGCGGTTCTAGAGCAGCATCCCTTTCTGCCATTGGAACACCTCTGTGTCTCGACGGGGGAGTTCGGAGAGGCGGCGGCCATTTATAAGCGTAGCCTTGGCCGCAAGGATTATCGATTTCTCATCTTGGTTCAGGGACTGGTTCTTTTGGTGGACCGGCAGACCTGGCAAGATCTTGAGAATTCTTCTGAACAGCGCCAGAGGCTGTTGCGGCAACTCCCACCGGATCTCCTCACCATATGGCGGGACGATGCGCGTTACTGGCAGCAATGGCTTGACCATATGGATGATGCCTGGAGCGGCGGATCATGATGCAGCCTAAAGTTCCTTCGAAACTGTAAGATCGATGGCCACAAGTTTCCTTGTTAAAGGTTCATACCATATTTGGCAAGTTATGTTGAGCTACCTTGCCGAAAGGATACAACTATATTAGGATGAGCTGATTGACGCGCAATCTATAACCGCCCCCCTATTGTTCTTCGCAACTATCTGATATTTATATGTTCTTCGGCTTTTTAATAGAATATTTTATTAAATAAGTTGTTATGCCGATGTGCCCTTCAGTGAGTGAGCGTTATGCAGCAGTGCATTCTAACTCTTATGAAGAGTACAGTATGATCGGTGGCATTCGAACTAATTTTGAGATCCTCAGAACCGTAGCTGTGCTCGCGTCTCTCATTTTTTCCGCCTCCGCTAGCGCAGGTTCCCAAATAGCACTTCCTGACCTCAACACTTATCAAGACGGCTATATTAGATACTCTGAGCCGCTTGACTATTTTGCGAACGAGCTATTATCAAATCACCCAGCAAAATCCCCTCCCACTAGCATTAAACCACCGTACGATTGGACTAAAGTAAAGGGTCTTGATCGACACGGATATGGAACATTTGTCCTAACAGTTAATTCTATCGTGGATCAAGAAGTAGCCCTTCTCATGGACCTTCCCCGAGGAAGTAGTCGAATATTCATTAACTCTATAGAGGTTCGTGAAGAAGGGAATGTTTCACCGACTCCCAACGATGATCGTGTGTCTTATAAAACCGACCGCATCTCCAAATTTCACTTACAAAAAGGTCCCAACGAATTGTGGATCGAGATGAGCAATTGGCACGAAGAAAAGCCAGGATTTGTCGCACCTCTATATTTTGGAACGTATGACTCCATTCAACGTAAGCTGATTTATAACGTTGCAAGTGGATATTTTATAATGGGTGTGCTCCTGTTTATCGGCATTCTACACATGCTACTATATTTTGTCCGCCGCACTATGACAGCCAATCTGTATCTTTCGATGCTATGCTTCGGCGCCATACTGTACGAAGCAACAACGGCTTCAGCAGGTGCCATTGCCAGTTCTATGAGTCTCGATATGGTCACGCTTTTTACGGTCTATCATGGCAGCTGGATAATTCTCCAAGCGATAGGTCCGCTCTACTACCAAAGTATCGTTCCAGGCATATTTTCGCGAACATATTTGCGCTGTTCAACCATATTCTGGACCCTTGCTTGCTGCTATAGTCTTCTCGTTGATCATCCGAGCGCATTCACTATGAGAAGCATACTAGCCTATCTCATGTTGCCAATTATGATTTATTCACTCTATCGCTTAACAAAGATGATTCGGCCCACAAAAGGAAAAGTCCTTTATCTATTCATACCAAGTGCTTTCACAATCCCAGCTATGATAAACGACATACTCAATGCAGCTGGTGTTATTAGTACACCACGAGTAAGTGGATACGCCGTAATCGCTTTTTATACTCTGCAAAGCTTCTACTTATTCAGGGAGTTTTACAGGCTATTCGATGACATAGAAGAAAGCTTACGCAAGCAAGCGGCTCTTGCCCTCTGTTTCAGGAAAGTTGTCGCTTGATCCAAAATGCGCATAACAGGGCGAGCAAGTAGAGACAAGTGTCAAGACATTCGAACTATTCCCGAGAATTCAAAGAAGCCATCGTAAAGAAGATCGTAAACCGTGGAA
>JBGSTF010000078.1:0-10872 GCA_041736645.1 Oligoflexus sp.
CAGGATCAAACTCTAAAGTTCAAATCCTAGACGAGCCGAAGCTCGCTTTTTTATTTTATAAGACTCAACACCCACCGAAGTGAGATATCAAGAATTGACGTTCGCGCTTCTTTTCTGTCTTCTATTCAGTTTTCAAAGAACCTTCGCTTCTTTCAGGAGACTTTCGAAGATTTATGGGTTGCCCCTTCGGTCTTCTTTTTTCTCACTCAGTTGCGAGGAGTTGGGTTATACGACTTCGGATATTTTTCGTCAAACATTTTTTTCCATAATTTTCGGGTTTTTAGATCCGACAAATCTACCAAGTCAGTTCAATCTTACTTTGAAGTCATGATGGCCAACTTAAGGGACTTGGTGCCAACTCCAAGATGCAGGCTTTTTTTGAATGTCTTCGTTAAGTTTTCGGGCCGCTTGGCCGAAAGAGTCTCTGTTAACGGTGAAGGCTGTCTGCTCTAGCCAATTTTCTAATAATTACAGATTATTAGGCATCAAAAATGATTAGTCTCAAGCTACGATCGAACATCTCCGCTCCCAAAGTTCTCGTCATCGACGACGAGGTCCAATTGGCCGAAGTGTGCCGAGCGGTCCTTCAGAACGCAGGCGCCAAGGCCAAGGTTATCTATGACGGAGCCGATGCGGAGGAAGCCATCAAGACCTTTACTCCCGACATCATCATCTCTGATATCAAGATGCCGGAAGTCCGAGGCGACGAACTCTTAGTGATGCTGCGCGATCATGGGCACACCACCCCCGTCATTATGGTGACCGGTTTGGAGCGCACCAGAATCTCCATACCCAAAGATAGCCCCAATCTCTTCGCTCTGATCTACAAACCGATAGAATACGAACAGCTGGTCCGGACTGTTCAGAACTGTCTGAACATAATAGAAGCCAGGCGCATGAATGAGGCCTTGTTCCATAAGCTTTATGAGGCCAGCGGATCCAGCCAATCCTTCGAAGAATGGCAAAATACCGCACTTGAACAAGTCGTCGATACCTTGAATAAGCGCCGAGCCTCCTAGAACGAAGGGACGGCTCTCCCCCTTTCTTTCCCCCTGTTAGATCTGGCGATCAACTCGCAAATCCATTAGATTGTCCACCTCGAACGGATCCTCTTCTACAGGTGGAAGTGCATGTCAGATAAAACCGTCATTTATTCGATGGTGGATATGTCGAAGGTTCACGGTCAAAAGACTGTGCTCAAGAATATCTACCTTTCCTACTACTACGGCGCCAAAATTGGTGTGCTCGGGGCCAACGGCTCGGGTAAGAGTACGCTGCTTAAAATCATGGCCGGCGTGGATCACGATTTTATTGGGGAAGCCCATCTCTCGGAAGGCTATACAGTTGGTTACCTGGCCCAGGAACCCGAACTGACAGCCGGCAAGACCGTGAAAGAAATCGTTCAGGAAGGTGTGGCTGAAGTTTCCAATCTTCTTAAAGAGTTCGAAGAGATCAACTTGAAGTTCGGCGAGGACATGACTCCCGAAGAGATGGATAAGTTGATCTCTCGCCAAGCAGAGGTTCAGGACTTACTGGATCGTATGGATGCTTGGACCTTGGACGATCGCTTGAATTTCGCAATGGACGCTTTGAATTGTCCTCCCTCGGATCAAGTTGTCGATCACCTCTCGGGTGGCGAACGCCGTCGAGTGGCTTTGTGTCGTTTACTGCTTCAAAAACCAGATATTTTGCTTTTGGACGAACCAACTAACCACTTGGACGCCGAATCTGTCCGTTGGTTGGAAAAGCATTTACAGGAATACAAAGGCACGATCATCGCCGTAACGCATGATCGTTACTTCCTGGATAATGTTGCCGGTTGGATTCTGGAACTCGATCGCGGCGAAGGTATTCCTTGGAAAGGGAACTATACCTCGTGGTTGGAACAGAAAGACAAACGACTGGAAATGGAAGCCAAGTCTGAAGACCGACGCCGCAAATCTTTGCAGCAGGAATTGGAATGGGTTCGCATGGCTCCGCGGGCTCGTCAGGCCAAGAGCAAGGCGCGTATCACGGCCTATGAAAAACTCCTCGGCCAGGAACAGTCCAGCAGCGAACGTGAGCTGCAGCTCTACATCCCTCCCGGACCTCGTCTGGGTGATCTCGTCATCGAAGCCGAGCATGTTTCCAAGTCTTTTGGCGACAAAGTTCTTTACGGCGATATGAATTTTAAATTGCCGCCCGGCGGTATCATCGGTGTGATCGGCGCGAACGGTACGGGTAAAACGACTTTGTTCCGCATGATCACCGAAATGGACAAACCGAATGCGGGGAATTTCCGCATCGGTCCGACCGCCAGGATCGGTTACATGGAGCAGTCTCGTTTGAGTCTGGATCCAGAAAAAACCATCTATGAATTGATTTCCGAAGGCCGCGAAACCGTGACTCTTGGCAAACAAGAGGTCAACGCTCGTGCTTATGTCGGCAAATTCAACTTCACCGGCCAGGATCAGCAGAAAAAAGTTGGCTACCTTTCAGGCGGTGAACGCAACCGTCTGCAGTTGGCTTTGCTGTGTAAATCCGGAGCCAACGTGTTGCTGATGGATGAGCCTACCAACGACCTCGACATCACCACCCTGCGTGCACTGGAAGAAGCCCTGATTAATTTCGCCGGCTGTGCCGTGGTCATTAGCCATGATCGCTGGTTCCTTGACCGCATTGCCACCCACATCCTGGCCTTTGAAGGCGATAGCACTGTGTACTCGTTCGAAGGTAACTTCACCGAGTATGAAGAGGATCGCCATCGGCGCCTGGGTGCAGAAGCTGATGTGCCGAAACGCGTTCGCTATGCAAAACTTGAGCGTTAATCTGAGTGTGTAGAAGATAGGACTGGAAAACATGAGTAAAGCACCACAAACAGCCATCACTCCAACCCGTGCGGATGATTATCCTGAATGGTATCAGCAGGTCATCAAGGCCGCAGATCTCTCAGAAAACTCCGCTGTGCGCGGCTGTATGGTGATCAAGCCCTGGGGCTATGCCATCTGGGAAAACATCCAAAAAGTGCTCGATGGAAAATTCAAGGATACAGGGCATGAAAATGCTTATTTTCCCTTGTTTATTCCGCTGAGTTTTCTGGAAAAAGAAGCGCAACACGTCGACGGCTTTGCCAAAGAATGCGCGGTGGTCACCCACCATCGCTTGGAAGCAGGACCGGACGGTGGACTGGTTCCCGCTGGCAAACTGGAAGAGCCCCTGGTGGTGAGGCCAACCAGTGAGATGATCATCGGTGCCACTTATGCGAAATGGGTTCAGTCCTATCGCGATCTGCCTATCCTGATCAACCAATGGGCTAACGTTGTGCGTTGGGAGATGCGGACTCGCATGTTCCTGCGCACGACCGAATTCCTTTGGCAGGAAGGTCATACGGTGCATGCTACAGCTGAAGAAGCCGTGGAAGAAACCTTGAAGATGCTCGACGTCTATGAGGATTTCGCTAAAAACTATATGGCTATGCCTGTGATCAAAGGTGAAAAAGCTGCGCACGAGAGGTTTCCCGGCGCCGTGAACACCTACACGATCGAAGCCATGATGCAGGACCGTAAAGCCCTGCAAGCAGGAACCTCACATTTCCTTGGACAAAATTTTGCTAAGGCGATGGAGATCCACTTCCAAAATGAAAAAGGTGAAGACGCTTTCGCCTGGACCACCTCTTGGGGAGTCTCCACGCGTTTGATCGGCGGCATGATCATGACCCATTCGGATGACGATGGACTGGTGATGCCTCCAAGGTTAGCCACGAAACACGTGGTTATCATGCCGATCTATCGGAATGATGAAGAGAAGAAACGCGTGGTCGAATACTGCAAGAAACTGCAGGCCGACATTGCCAAGACTCTCTACGATGGCGAAAAAATCCGCGTGATGCTCGATGATCGCGATGTTCGTGGAGGCGAAAAGGCTTGGGGATACATCAAAAAAGGTGTGCCGATCCGAGTCGAAGTAGGTCCCCGCGATATGGATCAAAACGCTGTATTTGTCGCCCAGAGAAATTTGGCGCATAAAGACAAAAAAGCAATTCCTCGCGATCAGTTTGTCGAAGCATTGCCTCAGATGCTGACTTCTATTCAGGACGATCTCTATCAAAAGGCATTGGCCTATCGCGATGCCAACCTGGTGAAGATCAATAATCTCGAGGATCTGAAGACTTACTTCACGCCGAAGAATGAAGACAGACCAGAGATTCACGGTGGATTTGCGCTGGCTCATGTGGCCGATGATCCATCGATCGTAGGCATTCTGAAAGAAATGAAAATTTCCCATCGCTGTATGCCTCTGGAAGGCGATCAGGAAGCCGGCGTGTGCATCTTTACGGGCAAACCCGTAACGCGGCGATCCATCATCGCCAAATCCTATTGAGTCGCAGGACGCAAGATCACAAGGGAGCTTAAGCTCCCTTTTTTATGAGCATTGTGAGTCAAAGTTAGCCTAAAAATTCCCTGGCTTCTGTTCCAAAGCGTCGCTGGACAAGGCAGGTCCCCGCTGCTATACCCAGTGGGAATTTCTAGTCATTTTTGCCGCAATCTTCAGTGCTGAGGAAGACAAGACAATGGCAATATCCAAAGAAGGTCCAAAGGTCGGCTTGGTCATGGGATCCAAATCAGACTGGG
Organism: Oligoflexus sp.; assembly: GCA_041736645.1. Taxonomy (GTDB): domain Bacteria; phylum Bdellovibrionota_B; class Oligoflexia; order Oligoflexales; family Oligoflexaceae; genus Oligoflexus. Next base: position 4,611 of record JBGSTF010000078.1, read on the forward strand.
AGACTATGCAGGCTGCTGCAGAAATCTTGCAGTCCTGGAATATTCCTTTCGAAGCTAAAGTCGTCTCTGCTCATCGCACGCCTGATCTTTTGGTCAGCTATGCGAAAACCGCTGTGGAACGCGGTCTGCACATCATCATTGCCGGAGCTGGGGGCGCCGCTCACCTGCCAGGCATGCTGGCATCTATGACCGATTTGCCAGTGATTGGTGTGCCCGTTCAGTCCAAAGCCCTCAATGGACTTGATTCACTCCTGAGCATCGTGCAAATGCCGAAGGGAGTGCCAGTCGCTACCGTGGCCATCGGCTCGGCTGGTGCTGCCAATGCTGCTCTGCTTTCCCTGAAAATTCTAGCTTTGCAGGATCCTGAACTGCAAAAAAAGTTGGCTAAGAATCGTGCTGATATCGCTGCTGAAGTCCTAGGACAAACTCTGGAGCTTCCAAAATGAAGATTGGCTTTTTAGGCGGTGGGCAACTGGCTCGCATGATGGCTCTCGCTGGCTATCCTTTGGGACTGCAGTTTCGCTGCATCGATGCCAATCCCGAATCGCCAGCCGGCGATCTCATGGAGCATATCGTTGCACCATTAACCGACAAAACTGCTCTCCAACGATTCGCTGAAGATTTGGATTTAGCCACGATCGAAAGCGAAAATATTCCTGTTTCCACTTTAGAGCAATTAACCGATCTCGGTCTCGCCATCAATCCTGGCTCCAAGGCTTTGTCCATTTCGCAAGATCGACTTTTCGAAAAAACTCTCTTTCAAAAACTCGGCATTCCCACCGCAGCCTTTTCTGATATCGCCAGCGAAGCCGATCTAGATCAGCAAGTGAAAGCCCGCGGTGGGGCGTTTATTCTGAAAACTCGTCGCGACGGCTATGACGGCAAAGGTCAGTACCGTATCAAGAGCCCTGCGGATGTTTCTGCAGCTTGGAAAATTCTAGGTGGGCGCGATCTCATTTTGGAACAGTGGTTGAGTTTTGATGCCGAATGCTCTCTGATCGCCGTGCGAGATGCAAAGGGAAATCTCAAATTCTACCCGCTCATTCACAATGTCCATCGTGAAGGAATACTGTTTACCTCAGAACCCTGGTCTAATTTTTCCAAACTGAATCTCCAGACTAAAGCTGAAGACTATGCTAAACGCATACTCAGTGAATTGGATTACATCGGAGTCCTGACGATTGAATTTTTTGTGATGAAAGAAGAATTGGTCGCCAATGAGATCGCTCCACGCGTCCACAACTCTGGACATTGGACTATCGAAGCTGCCATGACAAGTCAGTTTGAAAATCACCTACGGGCGATCATGGGTTGGCCTTTGGGCTCCACCGACCTTCGCGAAAATTTCGCAATGATCAATGTGATCAGTCAGATGCCCCCAGCCAAAGAATTGACCGCGATCGATGGACTGCATCTGCATGACTACCGCAAAAAAGCCGCGCCCAAGCGAAAGTTAGGCCATGTCACTATCCTGAAACCATCCAAGGAAAAACTGGATTTCGCTTTAAAATTCTTGAGCTAAATGGGATTTGGTCAGATCTAAAAGATGGGACGCAGAGGCAATGAGCGTCCCTTACTTTTTGAATGAAATTCTTCTTCAAAAAATCAAGGCATCGCCTTATGCATAGCCGCATCGACTGTCTTGGCAATTTTCAATTGCCCTTTCAAACTTAAATGAAAACAATCGTTGCCAATATCTTCTGGCGCAAAAATTACATCGGAGGTTTCCCGAAGATGGTGCACCTTGAAAGATGGGTGAATGTCCGCCAGCTTTTTAACCAACTTTTCCAACTCTTGACGGTAGGACATGAGCATTCCGGAAAGTTTGAGCTGAGTATCCGTTGATTGGGAATCATGCACAGCAAAAAGCGAGGGACAATACCCCCGAGGTCCTTGACCAAACATCAAACCAAACAGAAATTTTTCGCTGATTCCGTCCTTCAAAAACTCTTCCGTTTTGGCTTTAAAACGACCACTTTGCAGATCTCGACAGCTCATCTCCTGGCCATAGGCTTTGACGGGTCGACTCAAAATCTCTGGTGAACTGACAATCTGCAGAATGCCCAAGGGATCAAGCAACCAAATATGGGATACGTTTTGATCGGGTTTAGCATTGCGAATGTAGTACCGCAAAGCCGCCTCTTGATTTTCGGCATATTCCTTGGCTTCCGTCGCAAAATCCACCTGCGGAGCGCAGAGATCATTGCCAGTGAAGAACATAAACAGATGCCTTGGGGCTTTGGAATCGGTCGCATCCAGAACGCGATCGATCTGACGAGATGCGTGCTCGGAGCGCTCACCGTCACGAGCGGCAATCAAAATTTCATGCGGACTGATTTTTCTTTTTCGGCCAAGGAGATAACCCCAGCTGTACTCTTCAGTGTCTAGATACCGCTTACCAAGCATGAGCATGGCGTTGTCCGTCACCCAGGTGAAAGGATTATCAAATTCACGCCGCGAAAAATCCAAACGATGTGGAGCCAGGGCCGGTTGCTCAATTGGTTCCCAGCCCTCAGAAACTGTCTTGTAATAGGCCGGTGTTGGACTCATATCGACTTGGTCGCTGAAGACTTTCTCCAGAAGATCCAAGTCGAATTGCAGAACTTCGTGAGCTGCGCCACCAGTGGTGATGCTATCGCCTAAAAATGCGACGGTATCGGCATGTACGGGAAGGGTCGATCCGAGGGAGCTCGCGATCAGCAAGCCTATGCTGGCTTTGATCAAACGATGCATGCTATCTCCGCTGATTAATGGAGCGAAGAAGTTTTGATATCTTCATTTGGGGCATCGGAAACCGGAAAAAACTGCGTTGTAAGGCAGTACACGGCATCCTTGCTCCCAATATCGACATCCATTCTCTCCGCCAGCTTGTTGCAAGTTTCACGCATGGTGGCCAGCAGTTGCGGAAGATTCTTTTCGGCAACGGCAACCATATAGCTATGCATGGCATGAGGGCGCGTCTCATCGACAGCCTCAATGGCCTTCCATAGTATCTGCCTGCAGAATTTTTGAAAAGACTCGGATTGAACGGACCCAATAAAGTTTTGCTGGGCTTCCACCAGCTCCAAGCGGCCTTCCTCGTTGCGCCGAATGAGGCGCAGCCGCTCCAAGCGCTCAAGGGCATCGGCAGCCTGCTCCTGTGGAATGCGGAGCCTCCTGGCAATCCAGAGCGCGTCTTGCCTCGCATCATCCAGCCGCAAGAGCTCAAGAACAGCGACGTTGTACCAATCGGCGATGAGATGAAAGGTGTCGTCACCGATCAACTCCGCCAAAGGCGAACGACGAAATCTTTGCAAACGAAGGCGCGCAGCTTCCCGGAGCAAACGGCTACGCCCATGTTGGCTTTCCACCAGATCCAGAAAATATTGTGTTTCTTCTTCGCTAAACCGCATGAGTTTGGCGATCTGCTGGGCCACCTGGGTGGACACTCCCTGCTTGCCATGAAGGATCTCGCTCAGCCGAGAAGGGGTCAAGGAAAGGTCTCGGGCAAAGGCGCCCTGTGAATATCGCGGGTTTTGCTTGATGCGACGTGCAAGCTCACAATGGAGAATCTCGCGATAATCCTGATGCTTTAGCACATCCATCGAAACCACTCCGACTGTGAGGAACGCGTTCCTCGTTACATGCGTACGCATTCGGGCTCAAGGGTCTTAGAGCTCTGAAGTCTGCTCGACCTTGGGCTGCAACTCGGGGAAAAGAATCTTGCTCCTTTTGTATGCCAGTCCTCAGTCTGCTGGCAAGCTCCAGGTCACGGTTCCAACACCTGCGGACGAAAAAAGCGATCCACCCTGGTTAATCACGCGTATCCATGCGCTAATGCGTCAGAACAAACCGCTAAAAATGCGGGAGAACTTCCCAGAATGTTTTGTTTGACCAAAAAGTTGACCTCTTGGCCAGTTTTGTTTTCAATAGGGGGAAACTACCCGTATGTGAACCCAAGGGAAACCTTTCAGGATCGAAGAGGCCGCGTCATGGAACCACAAAGCGAAAAATACAAGAAACTTCGCATGCTTGACATCGACGATCTCATTCTCCTTCAGCATCTGCTGCGAGGCGGGCGACCCTCGACTGGTGCAGCATTGCTCGGCTTGACACCTCCGGCTGTCAGCCATCGTCTGCGCAAGATCGAAGACGTATTCGAAATTAAACTTTTTGACCGCATTGGATCCAAGCTGAGCCTGAACCATGCCGGAAAAGCTTTGTCTGAAAAAGCGGACCGTGCCCTCCTCCTCATGAGCAACTAAGGCCCGAGCAAGGATAGCCTCGCTCGACTTTTTTCTTTACCTACGGACTTCAAAGCCCTTCAGTCGCAGAGCGGGAACATCCAAAACCTCGACGCTTTGAATGTATCCGGCAAAGCGGTTTTGAATTGCCTGAAGCAGCGCTGCGAGTGCTTCATCCTCGCCTTCAGCGTGCATTTCCACCCGTCCATCACTTAGGTTTTGCACATAGCCCTGCACAGGATAAGCTGCAGCCAAGCGCTCTGTGTTATAGCGAAAGCCGACTCCTTGGACTCGCCCTTGAAACATATAGCGTCTCGCGATCACAGCCATGTTAGTCATTCCCCCTGGTTCACGGTTTGCCATTCTTTGTTGTATTCGCATAGGAGTGTCGACAACAAGCGCGTATAGTGAAGGACCAAGAGAGGCCCAGACATATCATGACCAACCGAAAAGAACCTAAGCCTGAGCATGCTCAGAAAGACTTTGAAGATTTTGTCCGGCAGCGTTTTAGCGGCAGTTTTCAGTCTTTTTCCAGTGCTATGCACACGCCTGAACCTGCCCCGCGGCAAGAATCAGGTGAAGCGGCTTTGTTTTGGGAATTTCCTCATCGACCTAAAGAAATCAAACATTTCCTGGATCGATCTATTATCCGTCAGGATGAAGCCAAGCGAACCTTGGCCATTGCCATCTGCGATCACTACAATCAGATCAAAGCCTTGGCCACCCAACAGGGTTTGGCTCGGGAAGAATACGCCAAACAGAATATCCTGCTGCTTGGTCCAAGTGGCGTTGGCAAAACCTATCTCATTCGTAAAATTGCTGAATTGATCGGCGTGCCTTTCGTCAAAGCTGATGCCACAAAGTTCAGTGAAACCGGTTATGTGGGTGGTAACGTCGAGGACTTGATTCGTGAGCTTGTCGCCCAGGCCCAGGGCGATATTCGCAAAGCAGAATGTGGCTTGATTTATTTGGATGAGGCTGACAAGCTCGCGTCCCGTCACAAGCCCCAAGGGCGAGATGTGAATGGGAGAGGAGTTCAATTTGGCTTACTTCGACTTATGGAAGAAACCGAAATCGATCTGCGTGCCAGCCATGACCTTCAGTCCCAGCTGCAGACAATTATGGATTTCCAAAGAGGCAAGTCGGGTCACAGCAAAATCAGCACGAAGCATATCCTCTTCATCGTCAGCGGAGCTTTCAGCGGACTTGAAGACATTATCCAGCGGCGGATCGGACGATCAGCTCTTGGTTTCCAAACGGATCATTCCGGGCAGTCGGAGCTAGATCCCTCGGCTCTTCATCATATTTTCGAAGATGCCAGGAGCGAAGACTTCGTCGAATTCGGTTTCGAACCTGAATTCATAGGACGGCTGCCGATTCGGGTCAGCTGTCATCCTCTTGATCAGCGGGACCTCTTTCATATCCTCACACAGTCCGAAGGATCCATCCTTCGTCAGTATCAAAGTGCTTTTCGAGCCTATGACATTGAACTGAGCTTTCAGCCGGAAGCTTTGCAGCAGATCGCTACTCTCGCTGCACAGGAAAAAACCGGGGCACGGGGACTCATGACAGTGTGTGAACGAGCTCTGCGAGGCTTTAAATTCGAACTCCCGTCCACTTCCATCCGCCAGTTGAAGGTCACCCCAGAGTTACTCGACAACCCTCAGGTCTTTTTGGAAAAATTGCTCAAACAGCACGAAGCTGGCTATCACTGACCGAAGCAAGACTGTAAATCACTCATTTCATTGCCTAAATAGGCTTCAAGCCGCGTCCCCAATCAGCCGATAAGATCCCAAATGAATTGGGGTTTTCATGGCTGGACGTAAATACAATGCAACGGAAAAAGCGGCGATCTTACTTTTAACGTTTGGTGAAGAACTGGCTGCGGAAATTTTTCGCGGGATGGATCCTCACGAAGTTCGAACTGTTGCGGCAGCTCTGAGTCGTATTGGAAAAATCGAGCAATCCGATATCGATAGCATTGTTCAGGAATTTCTCGGTATTCTGAACAAAAAAACCACGGGCATGGATAAAGACAC
>JBGSTF010000132.1:0-8566 GCA_041736645.1 Oligoflexus sp.
CTGTTTCTTCAGGATATTGCCTTTGCTGTCGGTCACGACTGCAGTGCATGTTTTACTATAAGCATCGATTCCAATATACTGGGTCATAGCAGCGTCTCCCTTAGTTACCAAAGTTATTTATTCCCTGGTATCTATGATCTCATAAGGTCCAGATGCCGTGCTTTGGTAGCTACCTGAAAAAGGTAGGGAGGCGCTCCTTTTTTAGGAGCTTGGACCAAAATACGGTTGGACGCTGCCTTTGTACGTTATCCTACACCCTGAAATTTACTGAAAAGTTCTACTTATCCGCTCACTTGTTCGCTCCTTTGAGCTATCAATGATAAAATAAAAATGCGCCACGGGATTTCGTACTTTTGCGATGCGAAATCTGCGAGATATCGCTTAGCCTCATGTCAGGACAAGAAGCTTTATGGAGCAAACCTAAATAAATGTTAAATATCAATTGCTTAGCATTGATTCGGCTTGTGCGTCTCTGTCTGTCTTTCACTATTCTCAGCTATCCGCTGCAGGCAATAGCCAGTATCGAAGTTTCCGGCGGGTCCTCGCGAATTGAAATTGTTGGCAGCGGAGCACACTACGCACTTCTTTCGACAAAGCTTAAAGCGGAGAAAGTACTCAGTGGATCATTCGACGATCAGATGCTTCCATTGGAACGCAATAGCTATGGTTTCAGTGATGACGTTTTATGGATGACATTTGATCTGGAAAACACTGAGGATAGGACCTTAAATTTGACCCTTTCCTTTGCCTATCCTTTACTGGATAGCATTCGCATTTTCCATCGCTCTGGTAGCGCCGATTGGGTCAAAGTCAAAATCGGTGATCGTATGCTAGCTAAAAGAGGCAGCCCAGGAGCGAGTGGTGCCTATGATTTTGAAATTCAAGCCAACGAAAAATTAAAGTTCTATGTTGGAATTTCTTCTGGCAGCAGTCTGCAGGTCAATGCGGATATATCTGAAAGGAATGCCTTTCATTTTGCAAATGCAATCAATCTCACAATCTACAGTATTTTTATTGGAGCTTTTCTCGCGCTTGGTCTGTACAATTTCTTTCTCTTCACAGTGACTGGATTTTTCCACTACTTCACCTATAGTATGCTGGCCTTGACTTCATTGCTCCGCGAAGCCTATCTATCAGGTATCCAGTACCAACTTTTTCTGCATTCCTATCCTGTTGCAAGCGAAGCATTGGGCCTGATAAACCTAGCATTCAATGTGGCATGTGTAAATATTTTTGTCATGAGCTTTCTCAAAGTCAAAGAAAGTAGCAAGAAGTCTTACTATTTCCTGTTCGCCATGACGCTTATTTCCATGTCCTATATCCCCTTATATTTCAAATTTGGCTATGGCACAGTGCTTAAACCTTTCACGATCCAAGTCATGATCACCTCAATTTCGTGTATGATTGTATCCTTCATTCGATACCGTCAGGGATTCTTTGTCGCAAAGCACTTTATGGCCGCTTTTTGGTTTGCACTCGTGGGCTACTTTATAACAGCAATGGGTGTGACGGGGGTCATTGACGCATCGCTCGCTTCACGAATAGCCTCCGGTGCTGGCCAATTCATAGAGATGGTGCTGCTTTCCTTTGCTCTATCTGCCTATATAAACCAGATCAAAAAGGAAAAGAATGCGGCAGTCCTGGAATTGAATCAGGTCCTGCAAGCAGCTGTTAAGGAAAAAACTGAGGATATTCGAACTATCATGAATCATATACCTGAAGGTATTTGTTTGATTCGAGGCGAAGAAATTCAGATATCTGGGGATTATTCCAAGTATTTGGAGACAATTGTGCTCCGCTCTGACCTGGATGGTCAGAAATTTTTGGATTTGGTTTTCCGGGGTTCAAGTCTCGATGCCAATACTATCGATCAAGTTGAAAATACCTTGCGCTCATCTCTGGGAGAGGATCCTCTAGCCTTTGAAGTCAATAGCCATCTGCTCATCAAAGAGTTTGAAAAAAAGAATTCACAGCACCAATCTGAGATTTTTGCTGTCGCCTGGCATCCAGTCGTCGGAGACGACGGTCTTGTTGATGAGATACTGGTTGTTCTGAAGAATGAAACCGGGTTCCGGGCGATCCAGGAAGAGGCGAGACAGAAGAATCAACAGCTCAAGCTTCTCGACGAACTGCTCCAGGTTCATGACGAGCGGTTTGAGTCATTCACCCAAACGTGCCAGCAGCTTCTGATAGAATTAAGAGAATTTGTCGTAAGTGAAAGTCTGGATTATGAAAAAAGACAACACATCATGCGTAGCCTGCATACATTTAAAGGCATAGCTCGCTCCTTGAATCTCTCAGAACTTGCCAATGCCATTCATGAAGCTGAGGATATTTTGGTCCATGCTGGTGACAATTTGAGGGAAGCGCTGCGTAGAAAAAGTGAGGGCATTCGAACTGTTTTGGAACGCTATGTGGAATTCGCACATAAGAAACTGGGGCGAAATCAGAAACCCATTCAGGCTCAGGACGAACGCATCAAGCTTATCGATTCCTGTCTCCTGCAGCTTGCAGAAATTCAAGACTCTATGGAGCCAAAGCCTTTAAAAAGCAAGATTGAGTGGGTGGAACAGCAACTGCTCGATGTAGTGGGCATGCGTCTGGAACTTGTACTTGATCCCTTATTGGATGGTTTGGATAGCTTGGCCCAGGAATTGGGCAAGCAGACGCCAGCATTTCAAGTCAATACCATCTACCCCGTAGTTTTTTTGCCCTACTGTCATCACACTCTCATCGCCGTCTTTACTCACCTCCTACGCAACTCCTTGGATCATGGAATTGAACGAGCGGACGTACGGGCGAGAAAAGGCAAGTTAGTACAGGGGCAAATGACCGTTGAAGTCCATGCTGATGCGAACTGGATTCGCATCAGATTCGCCGATGATGGTCAAGGATTGAACCTGAAAGGTATTTATGAGCGCGGTATAAAAGCTGGATTGCTTGAAATTGATACTCCGGTATCTCGGCACGACATTGCAGAGCTGATCTTTCGCAGTGGATTTTCAACTGCTGAAATCGTTTCCAAAATCTCTGGTCGAGGCATTGGTTTGGATGCCGTTCGCTCTGAGCTCGAAGCTGCAGGTGGAAGCATTTCCATAAACCTCTATAGTGACAGCGACGAAGCCACAATTGCCAATCGCGACTTTACCCCCTTTGCCTTTGAAATTATCGTCCCCGCGGAATTCGCTCGAACGCTGGCACCGATGCTAGCATCATAGCGCTGTGAGCCTGATCAGCTGGAGGATCGACACATAGTAAGGAGGCTGCGGCGCTTTCGCGCCGGCTTCCTAAAGGCAGCCAAGCTTACCAGATTCGGCAGGGTTTTTCGCGAACCATCGCCTGCCCAGCCCGGCAACTAAACGCCTGACGAAATTCTGGTAGGTTGACCACCATACCATTGATTCGATACTTGCCTGGCGAATGTGGATTGGTGAGAGCATTGACTCTTTGATTTTCAGGACGATCGTTTTCACAGGCCCACTGAGCAAAGCCTATAAAAAAGAGTTGTTCCGGCGTGAAACCATCCCTTGATTCATCTGGGAATTGGGCTATTTCAGCCTTCCAGTCCATATACGCGAGAATCATGCCACCAAGGTCGGCGACGTCTTCGCCGAGGGCCAGCTTGCTATTGATTTTAATATCATCAACGATCGTGTACTGCGCATATTGATCGACGATACACTGGGCGCGTTGATTGAATTCTTTGGCATCATCCGCAGTCCACCAATCACGTAAATTTCCCTCCTCGCCGCGGTGCTGATCTGGAAATCATTGCGGCGGTATTGGATCCCATCCAGATCGCGCGCTATCTCAAACATACAGGAATGCCTGCTGCTGCGGATAACTAGATAGACTTTCTGGAATTCAGAAAGAACGTAAGCGCGGAATGCCTTACACAACTTGACCGGCAAACGTGTGCGCAGATTGCCCCTGACTGCTGAACGCATGCGGAGCACGCTGGCCACCTTGCTCCTCCTGCTGACCGCATGGGTGCTGAGCCCACCACTCGCAGCCCAGGAAGTGGCCTTGAGCGACGGAATCTCGGCTTTTCAGTATCTCTTCAGCGTGGCCAAGAGTCCCCGCTGTGTCAACTGCCATGGAGTGGTGGACAGCTCGAGCAAGATCCACTATCCAACAGTCGGCGATCAGCGTCAGCGTCACGCGATGAATATAGATTCACGCTTTGCCAGCCTGGGAGGGGACTGCAAAAGCTGTCACCAAAAATTCAACTTCAGTCTGCCCCGTTATCCGCCTGGAGCATTCAACCCGCAGCGTCCAGACTTTCTCTGGCACATGCCTCCAGCCAGCATGATACTGGCCAGTATTCAAACACCACGCGAACTGTGTGAGCTTTGGACGGATCCCAATCGCAATGCAAAAATCCCCGGGAGTAAGGGCGGAATTGACAATCTGCCGCTTTTCCGTCGCGAATTCCAGCTTCACACCACCACAGATCCTCTGGTTGAATTGGGCCTTTCAGCCCGGTCCGGGACGAGTCCCGGCTCCAGGGAGTATGATTCTGCTCGCAAAGGCTATGACCAGCTGGATTCAATGGTTGGAAGAGGGGCATCGTTGCCAGGAATTGCCTTAAAAATAAGCGCCCCGAAAGGGGCCTTATTGCAATGACTGAGTCTCAGGGGCTGCTAAATGCTGGAGACCCACCGAGGTGTCATTGAATCGAAATAGTCGCATCTTAAACATGTGGCAGAAATTGCCTAGCTTAGGAATGCTCAATCTACCGATGAGTCCAGAATAGACGAAACAGGCGCTGCGTGATTTGACAACTTCAAACGAACTGAGTATGGAACATGCAGAAGATACGGAAAAATCTGGGTCCGTTTCTACAAAGGCATAAATCCGTGATCGTTCGGCGAACGATTCTCACCCTGCTTATTTTCGCCATCGCATGGATATCAATTCTGAAACTCGAAAAAATAGCTGACATCATCTTGGAAACTGGCCCTCTGAAGGATGCCTATACAGCTGTCTTTACTCCCCTGGTCGAGCCTTCGCGACCCGACAGCAGTCACTCGACTTCCCAGCCCCCTTCCCTAGATCAGTCAGAACTTTTGTCGGATGATGACGGAAGCGAAAGCAATCAGAGAGCTTGCACGGAAATGGGCTGTACTTCCTCCGTTTTTATTGATGTGTCGGATCCTTACCGTTGGGTCAACGGCGCCTATAAATTTCAGTTTAATTTAGATGGCAAAAAAGTCGTCTGCGAAGCCAATTTTTCGAGCAAGGCTTGTAAGGATGAGCTGCCCTGCAGCCAGCCCGTTATCGTAATGCACGATAGATGCGGCAAAAAGCAAAGAAGAGGCTACACTTTCTCTGTGTCAGGGGATCCCAAGAGCATAAAACTCGATGCCTTCTTCAACGGCAAGTCCATCAGTCGTCTTAAGTATAAGCCATCGTACAAAATCAGTCGTCCAAATGGCCCCGAATGCGCACCCGTATGTCGCGATGCGATCATCAAGTTGCGCCTCAAACCTGGCAATAAGAAATGAAATTTTCCCTGATCGATAGCCAAGCTGAAGTCTCGTCGAGACAATTAGAATAATTAGGTCTTTGGCAGCTTTTGAATACTATACCAAGAGCGCGGATGCAAATTACTACAGAAGCGTGGTTTCAAAGAAGGCTTTCTCCTACGTTGATCACCAGATTTTCTGGTGTCTTTGGAGATGGGCGAAGCGCAGACACTCTTCCAAAAGCAAATCCTGGATCTGGGATAAGTACTTTCAAGGTACCTTCAAAACGAAGAACATCCTCAAAATCAGGCCACCTCTTGGTGAACTGGCGCTCCTAACAAAAGCAGCCAGTATTCCGATTGTCCGACACATCAAGATCAAATCGGATGCTAATCCCTTTGATCCTAAATACCAGGAATATTTGTCCAAGCTTAAAACCGCAAGAAAGCGAGAAAAGCAAACGGTTCCCGAAACACACTGGTAACCGAGTCACAGGAATGTGGCCCTAGAAAGGCTTGAGCCGTGTGCGGCGAAAGCAGCATGCACGGTTCTTAGGTGAGTGGTGGTCGGCGACGGCCACCATTTAACCGACTCTGCTCAGCCAAGCTTTGGAACGCATCGAAGTCCTTCTGGGCCGCATAGACAACCTTCAAAGCATCAATATCGGCGGCCCAGGTGACTTCCTTATGGCCGTCGCCAGCTCTTTTGGCCTTCGCGTTCTTTGCGAAACACCGATCCTCCAGGACCTTGCGATATGCAGCCTTACCTTTGGCATTGAGGATCGGGGACACCTGCTTCCAGATCTCATGCGTAAACCCGTAGTCATCATCCTCCTGCCACTGCAAGATCCGACTGGCCACGGAAGCGGGATTAGTGTCAGCAGCCTGAGCGGCCTTGATCCAACCTCTGAAAAGCTCATCGATGAACATACCAAGTCCGGCGGAACGCAGGGCAATGTCTGACGTAAGGGCAAAACGAAGTATAGAAATTGGAGAAAGGCCTCCGGAGAGACCGAACGCCGCTTCTGCATCCATAACACGGTGCCTTAGAATTTGTAGGCGATGCCACCGTATATATCGGTCATCTCGTATTCGTAGAACTTGCCATCATTATCCTTGACATCGGTCACGTCCTTCACAATTCGGTAGCTCAACGTCAGCATCCAATCCTCGGCGAAAGTCCAATTCAATCCCCACTGGTCGTGCAGATAATAACCGGTGCTTTTGATCAGACCGTAAGGAGAAATGGCGAAGTCATTGTAAGCGACTAGGCCCTTGGCTACATTGGTCGCGACCGAGATATTCAAAGGCAACGAAGCGGAATTGGCCTTAATGCCCCCATCGAACAAAAAGAATTTCATACCCCAGCCTGCTGCGATGGAAATCGGCCCACGTGAGGTCCAAAGTGCTCTCGAAAATTCCAGGCCAAGCATCGAATTGACGATTTTTGTTGCGGCGCTCGGAGTCGAAATCGCATCAATTATAGGTGTGCCATCGGTGGCCGCAGTCAGGATCCAAGTATCTCCATCGGAAGGATTCGGTGCTGGCTGGTTCCACGAATAGTTGTAGCTTCCGCTCAGGTTCCCGCCGATATTGGCCACATTCGAACCTTCCGGTCCCGAGCGGCCCTCCTTCGCCGCATTGACGATTTCCGCTTCCTTGTTTTTCTGCGCCACGTTTTGATTCATTGCACCACGAAGCCCCGCGGTCAGGCCACCGCTGGTATCGAACATATTCACCCTAATGGAAGGCATACTGATGGTTTTGCCCCCCTGAGATTTGAAGCCGACCACACCGTACTGCAGCGCCATGAATCCGACGGATTCATCATCATCATCGTCGTCATCATCATCGGCAAGCGCGGGCGAAGCAAAGGTTCCAAGCAACGAGCAGTAAAGCAAAAAAACAGTTTTCTTCAACATTTCGACTTCTTATTTAAATTTCGATTATCATGAATCGGTCGAACATGGATAGAATTAATGCCTTAATTATATATTCAGGTTATTTTTTTGGCGAGTTCTCTCAGGCGGCAAGTCCAGCATTTGGCAAATCGCCGATTAATAGGGATAGCCTATTGAGAATTAACAGGAAAAATGAATGTCCCATTGTTGAAAATCGAGACGCTGGCGTCGGACGCGTTTCCCGCAGCTGATTTCTCGACCATATCGAAGAACATCGCATTCATCGTATCCAATAGAGTTCTATGATCACGATTGCTCCATTTCAACCCTTCGTGTATTCTCGCTCCGATGAGGATGGCGGTGATTTTATTACCGAAGCCCTCCACAAGAAGTGCGAGCATTTGCATGGAATGTGCCATCACATATTCGGGCTTGGAATTATTTGTCGATGATTGATTGCAAAGTTTTACGGCTGGCATGCGCCGCCCCTCTTTTGGGGCCTTTATACCATCGCAAGCTAAAACTATTCGACCATTGACTTTTACCGGGTTAAATAGCTTTAAGCAAAGCTTGAACCACAGCTGGTTGAGTTTTTCCAAGTCGATTGCTTTTGATCTGAAGCTATCGAGGAGGGCCTAGTAACACGAGGGTCGCAGGTCAAAGGCACGAATAAAGCTTGTCACTCCGGCCATATCCTTGCGAATACAAAAGCCCAAGACGACAAGACAGGCCCACTGCGCCGTCCGAAGCCGAGAAAAAGCTGGGCGTAGCTCAAAAAAGACTTGGATCAACTTCGAACAGAGATTATTATTCATTTTGCAGCTCGGTTTTTGGATTTACGTTATTTCTTGGTAAAAACAAGCCTGTAGGCAATCTAAACAACGCTACCGCTTTCGGCTACTTGACCTTTGAGATGTGCTGATAAGGCTGGAAATTTCAGTCTATGGCTAAAGTCCAAGTTTTACCCGCAAAACACTCAGGGCAATACCCACATATCCCATATTGCAATTGGGTTAATTTTTTACGCGGACTCAATAGGCCTCGTTGCCGAGTCGAGACTATTGCAGCCTCCTAGCACCAATCATCACAGAGAACTTTCATTTTGATGCCGGCTCTGGCCGGAGGCGCTGCGGGCATAACAACGTATTTCAGATAGCGGGAAATCTGCTCGGGATCGAGTACGGCGCTTATGATCTGA
>JBGSTF010000168.1:0-2035 GCA_041736645.1 Oligoflexus sp.
GACTCGCTTCTCGCAGTATGAACGGATCACCTTTGGGGAACAAGTTGAAAGCTGCAGAGAAACGTGGATGGGCCAGCTGATTAAAAATCTCACAGGTATTTGGACGATTTCCCGCAAGCCGGGAGTGAATTGCTTCAAAAAAGCACGGCGTTGCCCGTCTGTGGTCAATTTATCTATAAATATCATGGGTATAGACTTTGGAATGAGGCTTGCTTAAGTCAAGGTAAAACACGCCCTACGTTTCATTCACTGAGCTGAGGATACTGCAATGACAAAAGCCATTCCTTCCATTTCGAAATTCATGACACCGATGCCTTACACCATTGAAAGTCACGAAACCCTGGCGCGATCTTTGGAGCTGATGAAAGAGCATAAGATTCGTCATTTACCGGTGAGAGCTCAGGGCCGCATAACCGGACTGATCTCTTTGCAGGATGTAAATCTGCTGGCTTCTTATGCGGCTGTTGACTTGACCACCACCAAAGCTTTAGATGCTATGGCACGCAATCCCTATTGTGTGTCACCGGAAGCCAGTTTGGATTTAGTCGCTTCGCATATGGCTGAACATCGCATAGGATCGGCTCTGGTCGTCCAAGAAAACGGCACATTGGTCGGTATCTTTACCGATACGGACGCTCTGCGAGCTCTGGCGGAAGTGTTTCAGACTCGCCTGAAAAAGTAGCTTGGACGAAGACTCATAGCTGCGATGACAGACGTTTTTTACATCACCCCTTGGCCGTCAAACGGTGGCTAGCAGCCTCGTTTCGTGGAATGATACTTGTATCATTCCGCTTGGAGGCTCTTCATGATACTTGTACCAAGAATCCGGATATTCTACTGCCTTGCAGTTTTCTTGTGCTTTTCACCAAGAGCCTGGGCTATCAGCGAAGAGAACTATCAAAATATCTACGATCAGATGGTTCTGCCTTTTTTCGCAAGCCAAGGCACCGAAGGCACTATTCAAACTTCAGATCATGTTAGCCTCGGATACAAGTACTTTCAGCATCCTCAATCCATCGCTGATATCGTCATTCTGCAAGGCTGGACGGAAACCTATCCTGCTTATGCTGAGTTTGTATACGATATGTATCAACAAGGGGTTTCGACCTATTTCGTCGACTGGAGAGGGCAGGGGCGCTCGCAACGATTTCTAGAAGACACCTATAAGAGCTATGTGGATGACTACTCGTCCTACTCAAAAGATGTGGACGCATTCCTGGAGCAGATTGTAAGGCCGCTAGTGAAAAATCCGCCTATTGCCCTGGCTTTTTCGATGGGAGCGAACGTCCTCTCGCTCTATGCCGCTTCTCATCCCCAGGCCTTTTCTCGTATGATTCTGGTCTCGCCCATGCTTGATATCAAGACAGACCCTTTCCCTCAATGGTTTGTCTGGCTGTTCGCCAAATTCTTCGTGATGACGGGGCAGGGTGGAAGCTATTCCTTTGGCCATGGCCCTTTCGATGGAGAAACCTTGAACATGTTTACTTCGGCTGATGTTCGCTATCAGCAGTGGCGAAAATTCCGCAAAGAGCATCCCGAGTCCGTGGTGAATGGAGCCACTTGGTCCTGGTTGAAAGCCAGTTTGGAAGCCACCTGGTCCATGCGCTCGCAGGCGGATCTCTTGACCCTTCCGGTCCTTATGCTGCAAGCGGGTAAAGACGCCTTTGTTCGAACTGAAGGGCAGGACCTTGTCTGTGCCCAGGCTCCCACCTGTTTGAAAGTGGCATTTCCTGCTTCAAAGCACGCAATCCTTGCTGAGACGGATCGCATTCGCAATAAAGCTTTTCGAGAAATTTTGGAGTTTATCCGCGTCGGCTACTAACAAGAAATCGGCGTTGAGGTGATCTTTTTACGGCTTCGCTTCTGCTGACGAAGCGGCTGGTCGACGACGTCAGCTTTGTGCGCTTTCGTATCGGTCAGAGCTTAGCAGACAAAGCCAATTCGTAGCCAAATTTTACGACTCAATGAATTTGCTGTGAAGATTGTATTGTGGCTTGCCAAAGTCTAAATATCCTGCAAAATGAGGGGGAAACAA
>JBGSTF010000169.1:0-24031 GCA_041736645.1 Oligoflexus sp.
CCCTGCTCATTCCAGCCGAAGAGGTGCAGGTTCAATCAGACGCACATCAGATTTGCTACCAAGCAACATTGAATTTTGAACTCACCGTGCAAGCCCCTGCCGTCGTTAAAGCCGTCAAACGATTGAAACGAGCTCGTAAAAAGTTGGAAGCTTGTTGCCCTGAGCTGGTGACCGAAGGCGAGCATATCGCCCTGATTCCGGTGGCCTGGGCCCAAACCGTGACACCCGCCGAACAGCGTTGGAATGAGAAAATGGAAGGGGCCAACGTGCAACGGAGTCACCTTGGATACTGTGGTGATGCCTACGGTGCGGAAGCGGATAGCGATCGAAATCTGATCGCATCGGTCCAGGCCGTTTGCGACGCAATGAGCGAAAAATAAAGAACATTCAGCAAAGCCTTGCCGCCTCTCGGATTGTGACCGCATACGCTGGCCATTCGGGAGGAATCGCTTGTCATCGTAGGTCTGTTCGCCTATATTCCCCGCGTTTGCAACACACCCACGACTCCATCTTTCACTAAGGGCCTCTCATGACCGCGCACATCATCGATGGCAAAGTGATAGCTCAAAGCATCAAAGATCAGTTGAAGCAAAAGACCGCAGTCCTCAAAGCCGAAGGCAAAAGACCGCCGTGTCTGGCAGTGGTCCTGGTGGGCAATGATCCTGCCAGTGAAGTGTATGTGGGGCACAAGAAAAAAGCCTGTGCTGAAGTCGGAATCGAAAGTCGCTCGTTGACTCTCCCTGCCGATATCAGCCAAGAAACTTTAAGCCAACATCTGCGCCAATTGAATGCCGATCCTGATGTCGATGGGATTCTATTGCAATTGCCTTTGCCTAAACATTTGCAGAGCGATGCCGCGATTGATTTGATTTCGCCTGAAAAAGATGTGGATGGTTTGACTCCTTATAGCCAAGGACTTCTATCCTGGAAAAGACCTGGACTCACCTCCTGTACGCCGCTCGGTATCATGGAGCTCATTCACTCGACTGGTATGGATCTGAGAGGCAAACGCGCGGTTGTGATTGGTCGAAGTGTGCTGGTTGGATTGCCCATTGCTGTCTTGCTAGGTAATGCTGGTGCCACTGTCACCAGCTTGAATTCCAAAACAATTCGTCCCGAAGATTTTTGTCGACAAGCCGATATTCTCGTTGTTGCTGCAGGCGTAAGACATATGGTGAAGGGCGATTGGATCAAGCCTGGCTCGCTCGTCATCGATGTCGGAATGCATCGCGATGGCAAGCAATTGGTCGGTGATGTTGATTTTGCGGAAGCAGCGAAAACAGCAGGATGGATTACCCCTGTTCCGGGTGGAGTGGGACCCATGACCATCGCCAGCCTCTTGAGCAACTGTGTGACAGCCTATGAAAGACGTGTCAAACACTGAGAGAAGCAAAAAGGGTCCCATTGGGGCCCTTTGTTTTAAGCGCTTTCGCGGCCTTTAGGATGAAATACTGTTTTGCTGCTCATTATCGAGATGTCGTAAATATTGCATTGAATGTCGTAAAGAAGAAGGATCGTCTGCCGTCACCAGCTCGTATTTTTTTGACACCACTTCTTACACTAGCGCCGGGTTTATAATAAAGAAGCTGGTTAGAATCCGGGCTCCATTCCATAGCTAACATTTGTGTGATGTCCAAAGGCTTAATGCCATTGAAATAAAAATTAGCGCTCGAGGAAGAACCATCAGCGAAATATTCTGTGTATCCTTGGTTACAGTCTCGTCCGGTAACGTCGTACGTCTTGCCCTCCTGCCAACCCGCAAAACCACAGAAGTGCATTTTGTTGAGCTTTTCGTATTCACGTGGTTCCATCGATGAATAAATTGCTCTTTTCGTCTTACAAACTATGCTTTGATCTGCGGCTCTTGAAACATTGCACTGCACAATAAATTGTGAACTCGAAATAAAAGTCGTGGCTGCCCCGGCATCAGCACACTTCGCGCCAGTAGATCCAGAAAATGTGATCGCGAATTTATTGTCTTCAATCCAAACATACACCCGGTTCATATAAGACGTGCCATCTTTTGGGGCAACGAGGAATGCTCTATCTTCTCTCAAGTTTGCGCCCGCAATTTTATCCTCACAAAGGATTTCATACTCGCCATTAGCTTCCGGTGGAAACAGAGCCGTATCAGTTGATACGAAATCCTCGACTCGAGGTGGATTCAGTTCACCTTGCAAATCACCATTTCTGACTTCGCGTCGTTGTAGTGGGCTGCCGCTATCATTCTTCTCAATATCATCTGATTTTTTCCCTTGATCCGCTGAAGTTGGAATTGTCGCAACCTCAGACTTCTTCTTGCAAGCCAGTGGAATAAAAATACTACTCATCATTAAACAGAGAAATTTCAAATTGTTCCTATCAAACACTTCCGAAACACCTTTCCCAAAAATGAACTGGATGCCTACAGTTTAGCATGAAAAGAGCAGTGAGTCGAAAGGATGGTTTTACTGATCAATTTCAGGATAGCTGGTGCCCAAAAATCATAAATCAAACTTACCTTGTTTTTGCGAATCAGTTTCATACCCTTGTAATCTATAGCGAAAACATGCCCTATCGACAGGAGGAGCGGTAAGATTTCGTTGGTCTGCAGATTGCAATAATCCTCTTCAAGAAACCTTATGGACACCGATTGCAGGGGACTTGAAATGAAGCCAATAGCCTTGACTCTTATTCTTCTGACTCTCAGCAGCTCCGTTTTTGCCAACGCTCGCAATAAAACCAACAGAGGTTCACAAAAGACGCTCGCCAGTGAAACGTCCGAAGACGATAGTTCCAGCGCTAATGCCGATAAGATTCCAACCAAGCGTACCCATAGCGGTAAAAAAATAGTGAAGCTCAAGACTAATGAAATCTTAGAGGACAGCAGCGATGCCAATCGTCAGGACAAAACAATATCCCTAACGGTCGAGCTTGTCGGCTTTGCTCCTTTCCCCGTTCGTGGAGCTGGGATTGGCTATTATTTAACACCTGATAACATTCTTGAATTGAGCTACTCGTCGGGCGAGACAGACTTCCTCTTCACGCGCGTTTCAAACTCCATGTCTTCGCTTCATTTGAAAACTTTTTGGGGAAACAGCTTTTACACGAATCTTGGCGTCGCCTCTCGAATGTTTGGCTATCGTTTTGATTTTACAGAAGTGGATGCTGACGGTAACTTTACGAGCCGCAATAGCAGCTTTGGCTTGCAGAATAAAGTACTGGGTGCTGACTTCACGATAGGCAATCGCTGGCAGTGGGACACATTTACCATCGGTTGTGACTGGATTGGGGCCTTTGTACCCTTTGCAACAACCGGCTCTACTGAAGTCATCAGCAAAAACTATTCGCCAGAGGATATCCAGGATGCCAATGAAGCGATGGACCGTTTCGGCAAGCAAGGGTCCATTCAATTTTTAAGGTTTTATCTGGGTGTATCGTTCTGATCTCACGTCTTGTTGAGGTGACAATCTGACTTTATCGGATTTTTCTAGTCGGGAAGGCCAGTGATTGTGAATGGTCGAAGTGTGCTGATATTTTAGGCCTTTTCTTGTTCTTGAGGATGCCAGCAGACGATAAACGATTGATGGCATTCACGAATTTTCTCGGCGCAATCCTGGTCAACCAGGAAGTATCGGTAATCTTTATCAAAAGTGACTATGGCCAGGGTGCCCTTCGCTAGCTGCGCCTGCTGCGCTTCGTTGACAAAAATTTCACCAATCTTGATGGCATCCACCAAGAAATAGTAGGGAATCTCAGCCCGTCGATCCCTGCTGTCCCCTGATACCATCAGATCCATAGCCCGATGGCTTGCTTCGTGCCGCCGACGCTCTTCTTCGCGCTGCTTATTGCGTTCGCGATCAGCTTCTTTTTGCTGCTGTAATTTTTCTTCGATATCCTTGCTGATCTCGTCTTTAATGGCGAGATCAGGCTGGTCCTTTTTTACCTGCAGATCGTTATGTTGGCGCTTCTTGGCCTGTTTTTCGGCTTTTTTCGCTTGGTTTTTATTAGCCAATCCTGACTTGAGAAGTTGATCTCTCAAACTCATGTCTTACGCCCCTGGCCGGTGTTTATATTGCCATTGCCGGGCCATGCTAGATTTTGGCGAGCACCAACACAAGCAGTTTTTCATGCTGCAAACGGGCGACATCAAAGCCCAGAGCGCTGGCACTTTTGTGCAGGAGGAGCTGTCGGTGAGTCGGCGAATACCAGAGTAGCCAAGCCATTTGCTCAGTGCTAGCTGCTTTGACGCGGTTCTCGCCGAGGATTTTGATCTGTTTTTTGGCTAGCAATTTTCTCTGTTCGAGCAGCAAAGCTCTCGGATGACGAATGGAAGTGTCTTGAACCAACTGATTGGCAAATTTACTGAGTAAGGTGTTTTCCGTTTTGAGAGGTTTGAGTCCTTGAATCTGCCTTATACTTTGAATCCAGCTGATCAGGGAGGAAATTTCCGAAGCAGAGCTGCTGGAAAAACCCGGCACCTTTTCCGCTTTGAGTTTTTTAATCGGAATCAAAGTCCAAAGTTCGGGACCCTGTTTGGTCTTGTCATCCGGGTGACAGGTCAAACCAATTGTTCCAGGTTCCAAAAGCTCGGGATGAACGGTGAGGGTTTCTTCTTTGAGGCTAGGGAAACTGGCAATTTGTTTGGGCCTACCTCGTAAAGCATGAGCATAGGTCAAGTCGAAGGTTTTGCAGCGATCGTGCAAAAGCTTCAGATTGAACACCAACCCATCAGGAGTCCATTGCGTGATGGGTGCCGCTGCCGGAGAAGAGAGGATCCATGCCAGATGAGGGCCGCAGAGGCCATAAGCAAAACCCTGATGCTTTTTACTCGATGCTTGCTCCGATGCGATCTGTGCGACATCGGCTTCAAATAAAGTATGTTGATCGTCGCTGGACTTTATCCATGCGGCATCCATTTGCGTGTCGAATATTCCCAGCTGCCAAAGACTGCGGGTATCAGGAATACGCTGTGGCTCCTGGCAGAGAGTTTTCTGCAAGGCTTGCTGTAAATCAGTTCGAAAACTTTGAGCAAAAGCTGTGGGGATGAGCAAAAAAAGCAGAAGGGACATAAGTTTCATAAGAACCCCGGTAAGTGGAACCGGGGCTTTTGGTAGGAAAGGCGAAACTGCCTTTCCTATCCACTATGGGCCGAGGTTCAGTCGAGGAGTTTAAAAATCGTTTGCAACTGCATATTCGAAGTACCTTCGTACAGTTTACCAATCTTCGCATCACGGTAGAACTTCTCTGCTGGAAATTCCTTGATAAAGCCATATCCGCCGTAGACTTCCAAAGCTCTCGATGCCACGCGTTCGGCGACGTCCGAGACGAAGTATTTGGCCATCGCCGCTTCTTTGACGAAGGGCAATCCCGCATCTTTCAGGCGAGCTGCATTGTAAACCATCAAACGGGCGGCTTCGATTTCAACAGCCATTTCCGACATTTGAAATTGAATGCCTTGGAATTCGGCAAGTTGCTTGCCAAATTGCTCGCGCTCTTTCGAGTATTTCAATGCGCCGTCGAATGCACCTTGAGCCAGACCCAACATCTGAGCGGCGATACCAATGCGACCTTCATTGAGGGTTTCGATCGCGATTTTGTAGCCTTTGCCGTACTCGCCCAAGAGGTTTTCTTTGGGGATCTTGACATTGTCAAGCAAGACTTCGCAGGTGGACGAGGCGCGAATGCCGAGCTTCACTTCTTTTTTGCCCAGGGATAGACCCGGAGTGCCTTTTTCCACGATGAAGGCTGTAATACCTTTGTAGCCAGCTTCAGGATTGGCATTGGCAAAGACGACGAATATTTCGGCTTCTTTAGCGTTAGTGATGAAGATTTTCTTGCCTTCCAAACGCCAGTGGCTGCCTTCATCGTGAGCGCGGGCTTTCATAGCAAAGGCATCCGAACCAGAGTTAGGTTCGGTCAAGCAGTAGCAACCGATTTTTTGGGCCGAAAGCTGCGGGCAATATTTGGCCCTTTGAGCATCATTGGCAAAGCGCAGAAATATATTGTTGACCAAGGTATTTTGAACATCGACCAACACGCCGACTGAAGGATCGACCTTGCTGAGCGCTTCGATGGCAAGAATGGCCATAAAGAAACTACCACCGGCGCCACCCAGTGCTTCCGGCAACTCAATTCCCATCAAACCTGTTTCGAAAAGCTGCTTGATGAGACCTGGATCCATGGTTTCGGTCTCGTCCATATGCAGAACTTTGGGTTTGATGACTTGTTGGGCGAAGCGAGCGATTTCGCCCTGAAACATTTTTTCATCCTCGTTGAGGATGGTCAAAGCTTGATTCTGGGTCATGGCAATACTCCGGTGCAAGAGACTTAACAGTTTTCAGACACCTGGTTTTAGCGCGGACCGAAGCAATTTTCACCCTCAACCTTTAGGAGGCTGGGACAAAGACCTGTCGATTGGGTGCTCCAAAAGGGCCGAAAGCGCAGAACGGTTGGCTTTTTTGACGCGTAAAACCGAGCTGTGGCTTGGCGTGATGGGCCCGAGAGCCGAAAGCGTCGTTTCGATCTCCCTTTCCAGGCGTTTCATTTCGACGAGGTTCTGCTGCAAGAGACGCAGATTCCGCCTTTTCTGCGAAGTATTGCTCTGAGGGTCCTGGCGGAGCAGACTGCTACACTCTTCCATCAAGGCCTGCGAGCGCTTCGTGAAATTTACCGTGAGCTGTTGAATTTTTTTCACCTGAGGACGGCTATGACTCATATGAACGGCAAGCGTTCGAAGGAAGCGCCCAAAAGCATCAAAGGTTGGTCTTTGGCTAGTGGATGAACGGCTGATGGCTGCGAAGCTTTGTGAGGCCTGACGATTGCTATCCTCGAATTTGAAACGCTCATACTGCGCTCTGAGTTTGGACTCCTGCTTTTGCAGGTCCTTTAATTCTTCCTGCAAGAGCTGTTCGGTCTGTTCCAAACTCTGTCTTTTTTGCAGAAATTGCTGGACATCGTGTTCACTGATATCCAAGCGAAAGGGATTTTTTCGGCCCAAAAGACGACCTCGAACCAAATTCAGCCATAACAATTTATCCAGATAGTCAGCGTAGCGAAGCTGAAAATCTTCGACGCGATCCGACCATTCGCGGGCCCAGAAAAGGATAGCACGTGAGGTCGGAACCAACGGCAGTTCGGTGGCTTCGGCAAATCGACAATTTTCGATCATTTGCAGGAGCTGGGAGTGTTGCTCTTCGATGCGGCGCAATTTCGCCAAGAGCTCGCTGAGTTTTTGCATATCTTTTGATGGCGAGGCTTGCTCCAGAGCAAAGAGTTCCTGCTCAAAGCGATCGAGATCAGCATCAAAGCGTTCTGGAGCTATCATCGATCCTCCTCAATCGCTGGTAAATCATCAATTCGACTGAGATATTTTTCCAGGTATTTGCGGGCCAGAGCCAGTCGTGATTTGGATCGATGCAAGTCTTCCAGGCCAAGGCCATCAATTTTTTGCGCGGCAAGACGCAGGTCCTCAGCTAATGGTGGCGGCGAAGATTTTTGCTGCGTCAAACGACGGGTCGCTTGTTTCAACCAGGCGTCCATTTTTTGAACTTTTGTCTGCAGGTTATGAACGTTTTGTTGTAAGGAGCCCACAGAATCAGTCAAACGGACAATTTTTTCAAAGGCCAGACGGGTGTCCCCGGTTTCGCTTTGCCGATCGCGATAGATCAGCATTTTATCGGCCATTTTTTCCCAGTTTTGCAGCTGCCTGATGCGGTGCGGCTCAAGACTCTGCCGCTCTTGGTCAAGATCGCTGAGGTAGCGGCGGATTTTGGTCAATCGGAGCTTCATACGCCAGCTATTTTTTCCGGCCAATGAAGCTTCATCAACCCAATGATTCACTTTGCTCAGTTGTTCACAAAGGTGTTGGCTGATCTTTAGCTGAGCTTCAAGGTATTGATCGCAAAGCATGTGTTCGTCACTGGTGCAAAGCTCCAAAGGTGGCAGCTGAAAGGTTTGGCCCTGCTCCAAGATCGCAGGCGCTTCCATCCGCAGACGGACCATTTCCAGCCGTTGCCGAAGCTCCTGAAGTTTTTTACGACGTTTTTGCCAATCCTTGTCTTGTATCGGGCCGGATGAGTTGGGCGATTCCATGAGGATTTCCCAGGAATCTAGCTTCCGAGACAATCGTCGCATGCGCTCGACATCGGGCGCTGCTTGGGGATGAGGCCTGAACCCTGCCATGAAGGACTCCACAACTATGGGGCATGTTTGGCCTATGCTAGCGATCTAAGCCAAGTCGCAGCGAAGAATCCAGAGCATAGCAGCAGCATCGAAGGATTGGGGCTCCGCTCTGCGATTGTCTCATGGTAAGCTGATGCATGTCCAGACTCCGAGTCACAGTGCCATGTTCAAGGACTGACTCGGTCGAGGAGGCCAGGAAAAGAGTCGATCCTGGAATGGGTCAAGGATGGATCGATCGGATTAAGAGGAGTATCGAAATTGAACAAGAAGCCCTTGGTTGATGCAGCTTTTGGTTATGCCACCCCTCGTATTCCCATTTGGTTTTTACGTCAGGCAGGACGTTACTTGCCAGAGTATATGGATATTCGCAAAAAGGTTGAGTTTGTTGAGTTGTGTCGCAATCCTCAGCTTGCTGCTGAAGTCACTCTGCAGCCGCTCAGACGATTTGATGTCGATGCAGCGATCATTTTTTCGGATATTTTAATTCCTTGTACAGCCATGGGCCAGACTCTCAGCTTCGATAGAGGCCATGGTCCCGAACTCAGCAATACGGTTCGTTCGTCGGCTGATCTTGCTCGACTCAAGCATCCCAATGTTCAAAAAGAGTTGGGCTACGTGGGCGATGCGATCACCTTGACTAAACAAGGACTAAGACCCGAACAAACTATGATCGGTTTTGCCGGAGCCCCTTTCACAGTTGCCAGCTACATGATCGAAGGATCAGGAAGCAAGACCTTTACCGAGGTTAAAAAACTGCGCTACACCGATCCTGAAACCTTTCGGGGTCTTTTAAATCTATTGGCGGATGTGACGGCAGAATATCTGCTGATGCAAGTCCAGGCGGGTGCTGATTGTTTGATGCTGTTTGACACTTGGGCCAATCAAATGACCTCGGCTGACTATCGTGATTTCGTGTTTCCGGCTGTCAGTAAAGTCATCGAGGCCGTGAAGGCGCGATGGGATGGTCCCTTAATTTACTACCCTGGTCAAAGTCTGGAGCTACTCTTTGAACTCAACGGCATTCGCGCCGATGTGTTGGCTATCGATTGGCGAGCTCGCTTGCCGCGCGCTGTGGCTTTGATGGAAAACCTCGGCCTTAATCTGAGCATTCAAGGCAATCTAGACCCGCAAGCGATGCTGGCCCCTGAGGCACTCCTTCGGCAGATGGTTCGAGACGTGTTGGAGGCTGGTAGCAAAGCTCGCGGGCACATATTCAATGTTGGGCATGGTCTGCAGCCACATACCCCGCCCAACTCAGTGGCCATTGCTATTGACGAAGTCAGAAAATTTGAAGCAGAGCGTGCCAAGAATCGCAATAACAGCAACTGAAGTTTCGTGTTGCTAAATGGACTGAAAGCTCATGGCAGAACATCTTTATACATACATCAACCCAACTTCAGAGCGGGATTTGGATCGAGTCTGTCAGATCCTGGAGCGAGACGGAGTCATTGCTTATCCGGTGGATGTGAATTGGGCCTTTGGCTGCGAAGCAAGCAGTGTAAAAGCTTTGGATCGCATTCGTCGTTTGAAGCCAAGTCATCCGAAAGATCGCCCCTTCAGTTTGATTTGCTCGGATATGTCGATGGCGGCGACGGTTGCCAACATTGATAATCATCAGTACAGGGCATTGAAAAAATGCTGGCCGGGCCCTTACACTGTCATCCTGAAGAGACAGCGTAACCTGGCTCGACAGATCAAAGATAAACGTCCCGTGGTGGGCGTTCGAATTCCAGAAAGTCCTTTGCTTCGTGATTTGGTTGCTAGGTTGGGAAAGCCTTTGGCGACAACCTCGGTCCCCATGTTAGCCGACGGAACAGCGCCGAAAATGGGCTATCAAATCATCGAAGAATTTGGCCATGGGATCGATCTCCTCATGGATCTAGGCGATGAGCTGCCCGGCTTGGAGTCCACTGTCATTGACTTTTCGGAAGACGAACCCATAGTCGTTCGAGTCGGTGTCGGTGATCCTGAGCAGTTTGGAGGCTAGTCGTTTGCAAAGCTTCGAACCAAGTCTGGATGCGTACCTTCTCGGGCCACTTTCCTACCGAGAAGGTCTTGCACTGCAGCATCAGATGCATAGTGAAGTGCTCCAAAAAAAGCGCTTTGGTGCGGTCCTGATGCTCGAGCACAAGCCAGTCATAACCTTGGGAAAAAATGCCAATGCAGGGCTTATTTTGCGCGATGAAAAGAGCTTGCAGGAAGCCGGAATTGACCTCATCCTGACCGATCGTGGTGGGGAAGTGACGGCCCACGAGCCAGGACAACTTGTTGTTTACCCCATACTCCCTTTGCAGGAACTCAAACTGCCAGCTAAGCTCTATGTGGACCGCTTGCTCCGGTCGGTGATTCTCACCCTCAACGAATATAGTATCGCATCAGAAGCCCATCCCGACTATCCTGGAGTCTGGGTTGGGAATGATAAGATCTGTGCGATTGGGATTCGGGTCAAAGAGCGAGTCAGTCTGCACGGAATCGCCTTGAATATCTCCAACAGTCTGGACCTCTTCCAGATGATTGTTCCCTGTGGCATTCGTGGAAGAGGTGTGACGTCCATGCAAAAACTTCTGAGTTCCGCGCCAGACCTGTCCGATGTGGCGCGAGTGTGGCTCGAGAAATTTTCAGAAGTCATGGATCTTCCTGTCAAATTCGATAGAACGGGATGCATCCTTACTTAGCAGGACTTCGTAGACAAATTGGTGCGGAATCCGTAGTATCATTGACCCGAGTGCAGAAAACTCGACACCTTTTCCGGGGGAGAAGCTGTCGGTAAAAATGGACTCGTATTCGTCAGCAAGGGAGAATGAGATGGATATTTTTGAACAGGGCGAGATTTTGAACGAACCTAAAGTTGTTCGTATCGCCGCTACTGAACCGAATGAAGAGGCTCCTGAGCTGTTGGATTGCTGCAAACGAACAATTGGCATGCACGCCAAGAACAATCCTATGATGGTCTGTGGCGAGTGTAAGAAGATCATAAAGGTCTTCGATAACGACAAAGCTTACCGCAACTATCAGCGCTTTTGCGCCTCAAGGCATCGTCGCTTTTTAGCGACCCATTTTGGGGATCGACACGTCGTGGTCTTCAAGAACTATGACACCTATTCGGCCTGAATGAGGGAGCGACAATTGTCGCTCTCTCAAGGCTGGGATATGAGCTCAAGTCTTATTCTTCAATCCCTTGGGTCCGAAGAATCGTACGCTCCTCAGGAACGAGTAGGCTGAGACCAGCTGGTAATCGTCTTTCTGAATGTCGGGCCACTTTTCTATTTCTGTCTGGATGCCCGAGCTTTTGGCTAAATCAGAAAGATCGCCGCTTTCGATATGCCCTTTGAGGTCGGATTCTTTCCTGGAATTTTCATTCTTAACTTCCACTTGCTGAGCAGAAACCACGACATCGGGTGTGATGCCTTTAGCCTGGATCGAGCGATCTTTCGGCGTATAGTAGCGTGCAACGGTAATTTTGAGTCCACTGTGATCGGGCAGTGAAACAAGGGTTTGAACCGATCCTTTGCCAAAGGAAGTCGTACCCATGACCAAGGCTCGTTCATGATCCTGTAAGGCCCCAGCAACGATTTCTGAGGCGCTGGCACTGCCGCCATTGATAAGAATCACAATGGGAAGATCGGAATATGTTCCGCGTTTATGGGCAAACTCTCGTTCGATATCTTTCGGACTCCGACCTACCGTTGAAACAATGACTCCCGATTCGATGAAGAGATCAGCAACTTTCACAGCTTGGTCGAGCAGGCCCCCGGGATTGTCCCTCAAGTCGAAGACCATGCCTTTGCCTTCCTTGATAAACCGTTCGATGACGTCCTTGAGCTCATCAGCAGTATTGTCTTGGAAGCTAGAAATTCGGCTGTAAAAGATGCCGTTGCCGAGGTCAGCGGAACGAACGGATTTAACTTTGATAATCTCTCGAATGAGCACAAAGCTCAGGGGTTTTTCTTCGCCTTTGCGCTTAACCGTGAGTTTAATCTTGCTGTCAGGTTTGCCGCGCATCAATTCAGAAGCATCGCCCGATTTGATCTGATCAATAGGTGTGTCATCTATGGCAGTAATTTCATCACCGGATTTTATGCCAGCCCGGAAGGCGGGAGTGTCTTCAATGGGTGAAACGACAATCATCTTGCCTCGTTCCGTGGATACGATGATGCCGACACCTCCAAATTTGCCTTGGGTGTCAGAAGTCAGCTGATCAAAGGCTTTGCGGGGCATCACCATGGTGTGCGGATCGAGAGTGCCGACCACTCCCTTCAACGCATAGTAGACCATGTCGTCGGTTTTAACCTTCGCTGGGTCCACATAAAGGTTTTCCAGGTAATAGAGGCCTCGAGCCAAGGTTTCCAGAGATCGGTATCGATTGTCAGGTGTTTCCTTTTCGGCGGCTGAAAGCGAAGGGGTTATTCTCAATAAGAGCATGAGGATCCAAAGTCGGTGGACGGACATGGACTTTCCTTTCGCGCACGCGAGACCTCAGTCACCTAGGTGGTAACGTTGCGAGCTTTGGTTAGGGAATTAAGAATAATGGGAGTCCCGCCTTTATTTTGCTTGGAATGAGGCTATCAGTGCCAGGATTTTTTTCATGAGACAGGCAATTAATTAAGATATTCCCGAGTTTTTGTTTGTTGATAGGGACTGAATCTCAATTGGTTTGCGACCGCGTTGGTCGCGCTTGGTTGTTAAGGGCATGTACAGTATTGTGTGGATCATTCTGAGTCGTGCTCGCCATGAGCTTGCGAGCTTTCATACGATCGGCAGCATCAAGCTCTTTGTCAGCAAGATATTCCTGGATGAGAGTCATCGCTTTAGGCGCTTCGCCCTTGTTGATAAACTGGGTTACCAAAGCAAAGACGGGATCGAAGCATTTCGTGCAAGCTTCGCGAGCTCTGATGAATTGCGCCTGAGCAAGGTCGGGGTTACGGGTTCGTTCGTAGAGTTGACCGAGTCTCATCAGCGACAGATAGTAGTAAGGATTGGTTTCTATCGCGATTTTATAGTATTTTTCAGCCAATTTGAGTTTGTCCATGCGCTCGGCACACAGGCCAATATTGTGCAGAATGCGTTCTGGATATTGATAATCTTTCCCAGCCGCAGAATTGCGAAGATCCTTCAGCACTTTCATGGCTTTAGCAAATTGCTTGGTTTCGATATAAGCCGAACTCAGGTTGAGAGCAACGGAAGCACGTGGCTGCAAGCGGTTGGATTCTTCAAAATAGCCAAGCGCCATTTTGGGATTCTGCAAGGAAAGATAAGTCAGACCCATCAGATTTTTGAAATCAGCATCTTGAGGATACTTTGTCAAAAGCGGGCGAAGCTCGCGCAGAGCCATGTTGGGCTGACTCTGATTGATGTAACCTATGACTACGTTCTTCTGCGTCGCGAGCAGCTCATCTTCTCGTTTTGCCTCGCTACCAGGGTCTTTGAGAGTTTGACACCCTGGCATACATAGGATAAAAAGGATGATGATGCACGAAGCCAATACACGACGCCAAGCCAAGTGCGTGAAAGATTCCGAGAAAGGGATTTGAGCCTGCAGCTGTTGCATGGTTGTTCCCCTAAAGCGTCGTAAGTTTCTGGTTCTTGATTTAAGCTTAATATGGTTAACTTCCGGATGGAAGGCCTGCACGATCGAATCTTGAACCAGATGTCAGAAAACACAAATATCGAGCAGCATTACGCAACTCCACGGAGCCCAAAATGACCAAATTGGACAATGAGCAGGCCGAATCAGGCAAAGTGTTGGAGGGAAAAGCCCCCATTGACGAGCTTCCTTTTGGTGTGATGCTAAAAGCAGCTCGCGAAGAGGCGGGTTATTCCATCGAACGGGCTGCCATGGCAACTCGCATTGCCCAGCCTTTCGTGGAAGCACTTGAAAATGGGCATATTGAAAAACTGCCAGGTGCCGTTTTTGGTCGAGGCTTCATTCGCAATCTTTGCAAAGCCTATGGTAAAGATTCTGCTGCAATTCTTGTCGCTTTTGACCTTCGTACCAACGCCGGTAAAGGCAAGGATGTCAGTCTCAGCATCAGAGATGAAAAAAGACACCAACAGTTGAAAAAAGGTGTTCTTCTGATTCAGCCTAATGAATGGAAGGGGCGTATCAAAGCCTTGGCTCCCCATCATTATCTCAGGGCCAAACCTTTAGTGATGATTGTCGCTGCTGTGCTGTTCGTAGGCCTCTTGCTCAATCAGTTTAATCTGCTGGATCAGGACAATACGGATCAGCTTGTTCAGGACAACAGTAAGTCCAAAGAAATGGCAGAAGTAGCGGCAATTCCAGCTGATTCAAAAGATCTGCCCAACCCTCAGCAACCTGCGACTTCATCTGCACCTGTTGCGACTCCTCCGCCGGTTCAGGCTGTGACCCAAGTTCCTGCACCTGCTGTGGAACCGACTGATAAATTCGATGGGCTTACTGATGTTGAACTGCGAGTCAAAGAACCTGTTCTTGTCAAAATTACCAAAGATCAAGACAAGCAAATTTCTGGTCAGTTGAAAGCAGATATTTATCGTTATCGCTTCAAAGAACAGCTCAAGATCTATATCGAAGACGTTTCCGTGGTCGAGATCTATTTCAAGGGTCAGCGTGTTCCAAGCTCGACCGTCAAAGGTGAATCCAAGCGCATGACCTTCCAAAGCAGCGATGGTCAAATTGCGAAAAAGGCATCGCCCGCCCCACTCTGATTTTTTTGCACTCTTAGAAAAAAAGACCAAGGGTCATCGCGAGGTGACCCTTGTTTTTTTGCCACTTTTCCGTCCTGGCGAGAAGAATTCGGTCGGCCTCACTAAAGATTCGCAGGTCCTTTCCGAACAGTAATACATGAAGATTGCATCTTCATAGGACTGGGTAGGACGGGATCTGTTTGTGGGTCCCTACGGAGCAGAAGGGGGTTCTTAGAACCCATGTGCAGGCTCAGGATGAGCCGGATAGCCAGGAGGGCTGTTTATGGAGTCTCCCCACCTATCAATCCTGCTACAGTCCTTATTTTCTCCTCTCTTGATGCGAGCTTTCTAAAAGCTCTCCTTGCACCGACTGGCGAAAGCTCTGAAGAAACGCCAAGGTTTGCCCTCTTCCCCCAGAAAGTGTAATACTACCTCCACTTTTATGTCCGAAGGTGTGACCTGCGGCAGTATTGGGGGATTTCCGTGCCAATGAGAACCATTATCGCGCCAACTGAGATGCGCCAATTAAGTCGAGAGTGGCGCTCCGCCCAGCAGAAGACGGCCTTCGTGCCAACCATGGGCGCTCTCCATGAAGGGCATTTGGCTTTGGTTCATGAGGCGAAGAAATACGCAGATCGCGTGGTGGTGAGTATCTTCGTCAACCCCATTCAGTTCGGACCCAAAGAGGACTTCGCATCCTATCCGAGGACACTCCAGGCAGACAGCGACAAATTAAGTCCTATTGGCGTAGATGCGTTGTTTTTGCCAAACGCTGCCGACATGTATCCTGAGGGCTATGAAACGTACGTTTGGAACGAAGTCCTCTCGGATATTTTGTGCGGCCGGTTTCGGCCAGGACATTTTAAAGGCGTGCTCACTGTTGTCAGCAAGCTTTTCAATATTATTCAGCCTGATTTTGCTTTGTTCGGAAAAAAAGATTATCAGCAGTGTCACCTTTTGAAAAAGATGGTACAGGATCTTTGTTTTCCGATTGAAGTGATAGGCTGTCCGACGACTCGCGAGGCGGACGGCTTGGCCATGAGCAGTCGAAACGTACGTCTGACTGCCGATGAAAGGGCCATTGCCCCCAAACTTTTCCAGGTTATGCAAGCTTTGCAAACATCTTATGCAGCCGGCGAAAAGCGTAAGCAGGTCTTACTTGATACATTCACTCAAGAGCTTAAAAAATTTCCAGCTTTTAGAATGGAATATGCTGAAATTAGAGGCCAGCGTGGTCTTGCCGATTTTGGCGAGCTCATTGATGGACCTGCTGTTCTTATCGTCGCGGCCCATCTGGGAACCGTCCGTTTGATTGACAATCTGGAGCTTTCAGCCCCATGAAAGAACTGATACGGCTTTTTCATTTGCTCTTATCTTATTTGCTGCGTCCTGTGCTGCTTTGGGTGCAGACGACGACCCTTCCGGAAAACCTGAAGGAGCATCTAGAGCTCGGTGGTGGGCCTGTGATCTATGTGCTACCCAAGCGCTCGATCATCGATTACCTCGTGCTGCTAACAGCCTGTCGGCGCTTCGGATTGCCGGAGCCTGATTTGGGCTTGGATTTCAATCGAAATCGGCGGGCTGTGTGTCTGTTCCTGGAGAAGACCAATGCCATTAAACGGGTCCGGCGCCTCAGGCCGAGTCACGTGCTCTTGCACTTGGTGCGTCAGGTGCAAGAGCAAACAGGCGAAAAGCCGCAGATTGTTCCTGTTTCGCCGTTCTGGGGAAAAGATCCAGGAACGGAAGAGCCATCCATTTTTAAACTGATATTCAACGACGATGAAGACGCAGGCTGGTTACAAAAATTCTTTATCGTTATGGCTCAAGGACGCAACAACAAGCTTTATTTTGCCAAGCCTTTTCAGATTAACGAGATCTTAAATAGTGAAGAGGATGTGGCGCACGCTGCTCGAAAAATTCGCCGCGTTCTCCGCATTCACTATCGACGTGTGCGAAATACTGTCCTCGGCCAAAAGCTTTATGTTCGTGAGCAAGTGATCTCTCGAGTCGTTGCCGGAAAATTGGTTAGGCATGAAATTGAGAAGGAAAGTAAAAATCGACCACAGATGGTTCGAAGCCTAGAAATGCGAGCCAGGGCCTATGCTCGCGAGCTCTCTGCGGATCAGACCTATTCGATGGTTCGAGTCTTTGAATTGGTTTTGGGAAAGCTGTGGAATAAACTGTTTTCTGGTGTCGATGCCGTCAATGTGGAAAACGTGGCAAGGCTTGCTGCGCAGAACTATGAAATCGTTTACGTTCCGACTCACCGCAGTCATCTCGATTACCTCCTGGTCAATTATACTGTTTATAAAAACGGCCTGCCGACCCCGCATACTGCTGCTGGTATCAACTTAAATTTTTTCCCGATGGGCTGGTTCCTCCGGAGAGCGGGAGCTTTTTTCATTCGTCGTTCCTTTCACGGCAATCGGCTCTACGCTGCTGTTGTTGAAGAATACATGCATTACCTGCTGACTCAGGGTTATCCTATTTCATTCTTTCCCGAAGGCGGTCGAAGTCGAACCGGACGTCTTTTGCCGCTTAAAACAGGCATGCTGTCGATGGTTATTCGTAGCTATCTGCGCAATTCGGAACGGCCAGTTGCTTTGGTTCCTGTTTTTCTCTCTTATGACAAAGTCATGGAAGTGAAATCTTATTTGACCGAGTTGGGCGGTGCGACTAAGAAAAAGGAATCTATATTTCAGTTGCTGCAGGCTCGTAAACTCCTTCAGCAGTACTATGGCAAGGCTTATCTTTCCTATGGCGAACCCATTCTTTTGGATGCTGTCCTCGATAGGCATCACGCAAATTGGCGAGATGAAGGATCCGAGAAACCAGAATGGCTCGGACACTTCGTTCACGACTTAGCCCACCTTATCTCTTGTCGGATGAATGAGGCAGCTGTCATTTCTCCGATTGGGCTTGTAGGGGTCGGCCTCTTAGCGGCTTGGCAAAAAGCTTTGCCAAAAGAAGAGCTGTTTATCTTTATGCAGCGGATGATAACACTGCAAAAAGCTTTGCCGTATCATCCTAATGTTCGTCTTGTAAACGATGATGTGGGAGCTATTTTTGAACTAGCCTTGAAACTCAAGAGCATTTCAATTTTTCATCATGCCGCAGGGGATGTGGTCTTTCTGAATGATATCGATGGTGCCTTGATCAGCTATTATCGCAACAATGTGATCCACCTTTTTGCGATTCCCTCATTGATTGCCCGCTTTTTTCAACGTGACGACACCATCGATGAAGATTCCCTTTGCCGCGCTTGCGCTGAAATCTATAGCGTTCTCCGCGAAGAACTCTTTTTGAGTTGGGAAGAAGATGCCATCGAAGGTGTTGTGAAGCGATATGCTGAAGGCATGGCTGCGGTTGGACTTTTACACAAGGTGGCGCCGCATATCTACCATAGGCCGCCGGCTCAGTCGGATGATTTTGTTGCGCTGGATATTTTGTCCCAGGCTTTGGGTCTGACCTTCGATCGATTCATCATTACCGCTGTGCTCCTTGCTAAGCATAGTCAGCTGGGATTGGTGGATAGCGACGAATTCTTGCAGCAATGTCATCGTATGGCTCAACGTTTAGCAATTTTGAGCGGCCTAAATAACCCGGAAATTGTCGAGAAGACATTTATCCAAAAGCATATTCAGTTACTCAAGAAAAAGGGTTTGCTGATACAGGTTGATGAAAAAAAGTTTCGAATTGATGAGCGAGTAGCCCTGATGGCTCAGAATTCGCAAAGATTGCTTTCTCCCGATGCACTCCGCAGTATTGAAAGAATCTTTAAAACCACCCATCAGCAAAAGGTTCAGGATGGCGAAGTGGAAATACCAGGGGGATAGCGATTCCAGCGACAAGCTTCCCACCTACGATAAAATTAGACGCGGGCGAGATAAACGCAAGAAGCATAAGGGATCCGAAGCCCAATTTGAGCAGGAAGAAGAGACTTGGGACTTCGTGGCTCATCCGGAATGGTTCCCGGCGCGGATCGTTGAAGTGCACAAGCGCTATGCTTTTGTTTCGCCCGAAAAAGAAATCGGTGACGTTCAAACCCGCGATGTGTGGTTGGCAACGGTGGCGCGACGTCATCTTCAGAGTCGCCGAGGGGAACGAAATACCATCTGTGTCGGCGATCGCGTGCTCTGTCGACCTACCGATGATCGCGATGTTGATCTGGGGACAGATATCCCCTGCTGTGTCATTGAAAATGTCTCACCTCGCAAGAGTCGAATAGCAAGGCGTGATCCAGCCGTTCCCGACCGCGAGCATATCTTGGCCAGCAATGTTGATCAGCTCATGATCGTGGCGAGTTACAAAAATCCTTTGATCAAGTGGGGCTTGATCGATCGCTATTTGGTTCTGGCCGAAGAGCAAGACATACCCGCCATCATCGTGCTCAATAAGGAAGATCTTTTGGCAGAAGAAGCTCAGGAGTTTCGCGACGGATGTAGGCGAGAGGCCGAATATTATCGCAAGCTGGGCTATACCGTATTTTCTTTGCAAGTTGAGTTTCAGAATTTCGAGAATGATGTCATCAAAGAGTTGCATCAGCAGTTGGAAGGCAAAGTTACTATTCTGAGTGGGCATTCCGGAGTTGGTAAATCCTCCCTGGTCAATCTCTTCAAGCCAGAAATTACCCAAGAAGTAGAAGAAAATTCTAATATTTTCTACAAGGGTCGCCATACAACCTCTTATGCCAGCATGATCAAATTGGGGCGAGGTGGTTATGTCATCGATACACCAGGGATCCGCAGTTTTGTGTTAAGTGAGCGCAGCGCCGTGGAGCTGAGTCACGGTTTTATCGAACTGCGAGCCTATATCAATCGCTGTAAATTTCGCGAATGTCGGCATATCGATGAGCCTGATTGCGCTGTGATGAAAGCTGTAGCAGAAGGAATGATCAGCGAACGCCGCTATCGTTCCTACCAAGGCATGTTATTAGGAGATACGGGCCGGCAAGGACGGACTCGTGACGATAATACTGAGAAGGATAAGGGTGAAGCAGATGAGTAACGAGCATTCCATGAGCTACGACTATAGTGAAAATGAAGAGTTAACTCTCCTTAGGCAGAGTGTGCGGACATTTGCCGAAAAAGAAATAGCTCCTAAAGCCCATGCCTTGGACGAGAAAGAGGAATTCTCCTATGAGCTCACCCAAAAGATGGGTGAGCTGGGGTTGTTTGGAACCATTGTTCCGCATGAATACGGTGGCCAGGGAATGGACTATGTCCAGTATGTGGTTGCCGTTGAAGAGTTAGCCCGTGTCGATGGATCTCACGCGGCAACCATTGCAGCTCACAATAGTTTGGGTGCGGGTCCCCTATACTACTACGGCACCGAAGAGCAAAAGAAAAAGTATCTGCCCAGTCTTTGCACCGGTCGGGGACTTTGGGCTTTCGGGCTGACTGAAGCAGGTGCCGGCAGCGACGCTCAGGCGAGCAAGACCCATGCTGTGTATGACGCCGCAAAGGACGAATGGGTGATCAACGGATCGAAAATTTGGATCACCAATAGCGCGGCTGAAACGACGGAAGGTATCACTGTTCAGGCGATCACAGGGCAACGCGAAGGCGGGCGGCCAGAGCTCAGCTGCTTTATTATGCCGGCGAATGCTCCGGGTCTCGTTCGCAAGACAATGCATGGTAAAATGATGTGGAGAGCCTCGAATACCGGGGAGCTCTATTTCGATAAGGTTCGGGTTCCAAATTCGGCGATGCTGGGCAAGCGTGGTCAGGGTTTCAAGATCATGATGGAAACTTTGGACAATGGACGCTTGTCCATTGGAGCTATGGGATTGGGTCTTGCCAAGGGTGCATTGGAAATGACCCTCAAGTATGCCAAGGAACGTAAAACTTTCGGTGTGGAAATTGGCAAGCACCAGGCTGTTGGCTTTAAGTTGGCGGAGATGGCAACGCGCATTGAGGCAGCAGAAGGTTTGCTTTATAAGGCGGCTTGGCTTAAGCAATTGGGTAAGCCTTTTCAAAAGCATGCCGCCATGGCAAAGCTCTACTGTTCCGAAGTTGCCGAATACTGTGCCCGTGAAGGTCAGCAAACGTTTGGCGGCTATGGGCTCATGAAAGAGTATCCGATCGAGCGTTTCTATCGGGATGCTGCTCTCTTGAGAATTGGTGAAGGAACTAGCGAGATCCAAAGATTGGTCATCTCGCGTTACTTGGGTTGTTGATGATTCAAAGGAAACAGCTATTGAATTGGGGATTAGCGGCACTTGTCTTGCTATTAAATAGCTGTGCTCTGTTTGGTATTCGAAGCTCTGAACGCTACGATGAGCGAAGTTTTTCAATTCTTAATCTGAATCTTTTCAATCAGAGATCACCCTCAACGCTGGGCAATCGGAACTGGAAGGGTGATTGGCTGTTCCGCCGCGAAAGACTTGAATTGATCGATGAGCAGTTGAGAATATCGCGTCCAGATATTGTTGTCTTTCAGGAGTTGCTCACACGGCGCGGCAGTCCTAGTGAGTCGGACATCAATATTCTGAGCTACGGAGCCTTGGAAGGGTATGAGTGGGATGCAGAAATGGTGTCATTCTATAAAGATACCCAAGAGATGCAGTACCAAGCGGCAGCTGTCGGCCTGCCTGTGAAACTTGCATCATCCGATAAACTGGAAAAAAAGTTTTGGCCGATAGGCATCGATGGGTTTATGAACTACACCCTGCTTGAGCTGGATCAGCAACCGATTCTGTTGATTAATTTGTCCATGCCCATGGGAGCGCAGCGAGTTGATCACTGGTATAAGTTTGTTCGTGCAGAGATCAAAGGTTTACTGGAGCAACTGAATATCTGCAAACAACGCTTGGTTATTGCTGGGTATATGCCCGGCGGTGCAGTTTGGACTGGCTTTACCGACTTTGCTGATGAATTTGAACTTAAGGATACAGCTTCAGGATTTTGCGAAGCGGCTTCAGACTGTTTGACGAGCTCGGCCCAGAACGATCTTTTTATGGCAACCTCCCAAGGCCAATCACCATCGCACTCGGAGCGGATCATGGTGCATAGGGATACCCTTGTCAGCTTTAGTAATGTGGTCATGAACAAGATGAAAGACAAAACCGTTTATGGCACGAGCTATGGATTGCAGAGACTATGGGCCAGTCGAGTGTATGGTTGGCTCTCAGAGCTGCGCCTGCAACATTGCGCACGCAATTAGGATAGTGACGACATGATATGAGCAATCAAACTTTCTGGATCAGCAAAAGGCTTGGGTAGAATGCCGTTCGCTCCGCTCTTCAAAGCCTCTTGAGCCATAGGATGACTAGCATCATGTCCAGTGCTGATGAGGATTGGACTCTGACAATTTTGCAGCCGCACTTTCTTGACAAATTCAACACCGCTGACACGAGGCATTTCCAAGTCGGTGATGATGATAAGAAAATCCTCTGATTGGAGAGCTTTGAGGGCAAGAGTCGGGTCGGTAAATATGATGCAATCAAACTCATCTTCGAGGAGCACTCCAAGAATTTCGCCAACTTCTGCTTCATCATCGAGAATTAAAATTTTTGATTTTCGATCCACTCAGCACCTCCTCCAACTTTTAAAAACCCCAACCCAACCCGAGATTAACAGATATGCCGTGAAGGCGGTCAGTCTTTGTGCCTCTCCAGCGCTGCAGATCCAGCGATAGAACACTGTTTTGACTTATCAGGTACCAAAGCGAAGTTTGCAGACCCACACCAATTTCGGTGGCGAAGTCGGCATCTTTGGTGATGGGTGGATTGAGCTTCTGGGCGGGAATAAGATAGAGAATTTCCGTCCCGGCCAGTAGGTAAAAAGGATGGTACAATCGGATCATTCTTTGTGTGGAATTGAAAAAGGTCATAAGCGACACAGGCCTCTGGGCCTTGCGATTGATGAAGGATTGCGGTCTATAGCCGACACTCACTAGCCAGGGATGCCCGAGTCGATGCTGATAGGCAAAGCCAAAGGAATTCAAATGCGTTTTTAGCTCGCTTTGACTTGGACCTATGGCTTCGTTGTGGCTGTAAAGCGCGAATATATAGTCTTTGGGATAGGACTCCGGTATCGTCAACTCATCGTATTCAGTCTGAGCTCGTGCTGAAGTCGCACCCAAAAGCGCGGCAACAGAGACGAGTAAGAGGGATAGCATTGCATGCAAAGTCATAGCGAAAAACAGCCTTCTGTTCAGCGACGCTTGAGTTTTCTGCGTCGTTCAAAGCCAAAATTTGAGTATGTCCTACTGTTTCTTATCTGTCTTGGCATATTACTGCCGACAGCACCTCAAGCCATGATAACAGGGATAGTTGGGATTCGCTTTCTTTACCTTCGAGCCTTCAAACCGTTGCGTGACAACTGGAGTGAAGATCTCACTCTGGTGACCTTGAAGCCAATTCTGACAGACCTCTGGCAAGGATTTAAAATCTTGCTGCTCGTTCAAGGGCTCTTGGTGATTCTTCAAGTGCTAAAAAGCGCATTCGACCCAAGTTCTTTGACACTAACCTTAACATCGTACCTTCGTCTATTAGGAAAGCAGGGATTTTATGGAAGCTTACTTATCTTGACATTTATTTTGATTGCCAAAAAAGAACGCGCTTCGCAGCGTTCTTTTTCTCGGTGGCTTGCCCTAGGACTCTTGCTCTCGTCTGCTCTTTTGATCGTCTATATGCTGTTTCAGCGTTACTGGGGGCTCGATTGGGTCCATGGGTTGAACGCCAGGATCGGAGAGCATCGTTTCGCTTATGGAGTCTATCGAGCGTCAGGCTTTATGGGACATCCCCTCAGTCTTGCCTACAATGGAATGCTCTTGGCGCTCTTTTCCTGTGGCCATGGACTCTGGCTTTGGCGAAAAAGGAGTCCAGACGCCTGGGTTTGGGTGGCACTGAGTGCGCTGGGTCTTATGATCATCCAGCTCTCTGGCTCACGCTATCCATTGGGGGTCTCTATTTTCGTTATTGGAGTGGCCATCAGTGGAACTCTTATGAGCACCCGCAAGAATAAATGGCAAGCCCTCTTCATCCTCTTCATCATCTCCATCTTAAGTCTATTGAGTCTCTGGACACTGCTCTTGGTCGACCAGAATCTATGGGGCCGAGTCTCGGAATTGGTTGA
Organism: Oligoflexus sp.; assembly: GCA_041736645.1. Lineage (GTDB taxonomy): Bacteria > Bdellovibrionota_B > Oligoflexia > Oligoflexales > Oligoflexaceae > Oligoflexus. Next base: position 23,910 of record JBGSTF010000169.1, read on the forward strand.
TTGGCAAATTCCATTGGAAAGTCGATTTGATCGTTGGGTCTTTTGGAAAATACATGTGAAAATTTTTCTGGATCACCCCTTCCTAGGAACTGGCTTGGCCAATTATGACAGGCTCTTGCTAG
>JBGSTF010000197.1:0-3579 GCA_041736645.1 Oligoflexus sp.
CCTGAGATTGGTTAAAGGCGAAAGGAAGCTATTGATGAGGTAGCCATGCGCTCCATGCAATTCAAGCAACTGAAAACCAGCGTGGAGTGCTCTCTGGGCCGCTGCAACGAAAGCGGCAAGGGTGGATTGAATCTGTCCCACCGAAAGTTCCTGAGGGGTTTGGAATTTCTCGGTAAAGTTGAGAGCACTTGGTGCGACAGGGGTCCAGCGACCTTCCTCGACAGTCAAGTCTCTATCGCCCACCCAAGGAGCAACACGACCGGCCTTTCGACCTGCATGAGCAATCTGGATTCCTGGAGCGGCGCCATGGTCTCTCATAAATCGAGTGATACGAACCAGCGGTTCGATGTGCGCATCGGACCAAAGACCATGGTCGCCACTGGATATTCGTCCTTCCGGAGTGACAGCCGTTGCTTCCATGATGATGAGTCCAGCTCCACCAACCGCGCGACTGCCCAGATGGACTAAGTGCCAGTCGGTCGCAAATCCATTTTCGCAGCTGTATTGGCACATGGGCGATACACCAATGCGATTGCGCAACGTTAAACTTCGTAGTTTGAAGGGTTCAAAGAGTTGGGCCATGGTCGATCTCCGCATAGAAGTCATGGAATCGCGGGATCATACTCGGAAGCTAGGCAGGCTTCAATCGACCAAAAGGGCAGTGAGTAGAAGGCAGAGATCGGGCCTGCTGTCTGTTTCAGACAGCGCCAGGTGTACAAATTCTATGGTTTCAAAATCTTGCTTCACTGTGGTGAAAAACATTCAAACTGCTGATTGTATTGAATCCTCATCAGCTTCACTTTCGGCGCGCCAGGGATATTCAAAGACTGGGATCGATTGATTGGAGTTCGGCAGAAGCAGCTCAGGGGCCGCATCACAATCTTCCTGAAAGAATTTTGCCAGTGAAGCGGAGAGCGATATTTTTCCGGGCTGAGCGTGCTGTTGCAACTTGGCAGCAAGATGAACCGTCGATCCAATGGCTGTATATTCGCTTCTTTGTTCAGTGCCGAAAGAGCCAATGATCGTTTCGCCTTGGCACATTCCTATACGCATGGAGATCTGGGTCCCTAGCTCTTTGTTCCACTTCTTATTCAATGCTGTGAGGCCTTGCATCATTTCCACAGCACAATGGATGGAACGAATCGCCTGCTCTTTGCCAGCCATAGTATGAGGCACTCCAAATATAACCATAACGCCATTGCCGGTGAACTTATCGAGCATTCCCTCATGCTCGAAAACGATTCGAGACATAACTTTGTAGTAACTGTTCAGCAGTCGAGTGACTCGTTCGGCACCGATCTTGCCGGCAATGCTGCTGAAATCAACCAGATCAGCGAACAAAACCGTGACAAGTTTGGTTTGAACGGTTTCATCCAACTGGGATCTGCCTAGCATGACTTCCTCAACCAGCTTCGGATGGAATGACCGCTGCAGTGTTTGCGTTTCGAATTCCGTTTCAAGTTTTCGAATCTTCTTGTTCTTTTGGATCAGAAGGGCGACGCCTCCGATCGCGAAGAGAAGAGATGCTAGAGCCATCCAAAGTCCATACAACTGTGGTCCATCGCTTTTGGATCGTCCGGTGAGGTGATCTTCGTCCGCTTGGGAATTGGTGTCGGATTTGGAACGCGAGGACGATGGGCTTTTTCCGCGGCGATTGAGTTCATTGTCGAGGTAGTAGTACTCAATTTGATACCGAAAGGCTTTGTCAAAGTTCTTATTAGCAAATGACAGCTCTGAAAGGAGCTTTTTTAAATCGACACGAAGCGGAAGAGGCGTGCTCTTGGACTTATCACTCAGATCTTCAGCATTGGTCAGATTATCCTTTGCTTCGGCATATTTTTTGAGTTGAATCTGGGCAGCAGCAGCGGCAATGCTGGCACTGATCGTTGCTACTTCGTTGTTGTCTTTCATGACGGCGAGGGCATCCAACGCCATCTTTTCCGCATCAGAATATTTTCTGAGCTTATTGAGAGCGTGAGCAATGACCGCTTTTGATTGACCAATGAGAATGGGATCGTTGATCAATTGGGCAGCTGCGATAGCTAATTCTAGATGGCCAATAGCCCTTTCCAGCTCCATAGGTGATTTTGCTGGACTACGTTCGTACACAATGTGCGAGGCATAGCTGAAAGATGTCAGAGCCAAATAGTGGCGTCGGGCTAATTTTCTAAAGTTTTTTGTGGCTTCTTCGAACAACTCTTGGGCAGCTTTTTGACTTTCGGGATCTTCCATCAGTGTGAGGGCAATCGCGATGTTGATCGATTGGCGCCGGAAATCGCTGATCTGGGGGTTTTCTTTTAATATGAGTTTGGCTTGGTTCGCATACTTGCGGGCCGCGGCATTGCGTTCACGCTCGCTGAGTGATGTTGCGATTTGACTCAGCCGAATCAGGGCGACATCGACCGGTGCATTCTTGAAAAGAAAACTGAGGAGCTTGAGGTCTTCCACGACATAGGTATCATAATCGTTGCCGAAGCGAATCTGGTTAGCCAGGGATTGAAAGAGATCGTATTCCTGCCAAAGCCGAATCTGTTTGGAAAGCGATACGGCGCTTTCAATCTCTTTCTTATATTGGCTTACCAGGGTGTTTCGATCTTCACCCATTTGATTGCTTGAGATAATGATGGCTGCAAGAACTCTGACCCACTGATCGGGAGCCTTGAGTCGATCCAAATTCATGAGCATGCGCCGCGCCCACTCATTGACCACTCTTGGATCATCAGCAATCTCGAATTCCAACTCACCGATGCTCATGTCGGAGCTAAGCTCGACCTCCTTTGCAAAACAAGGTCTGGCTAAGAATAGCAATTGGATGAGCAACGCAAACCGGAGGATAGATTTCGGAAATGTGAGCTGCATACACCCTCTGGGACTTTTGTGGAAATCAATGACCAGTTCTTCAATTTTACCTAATTTCCGGCTTAAACTCTCCTTTTGGCATAGAAAACCTGCAGATGAGATTTGACCCCTCGCTTGGCTTTTTTTTACATAGGGTGAGTAAAAGCTGTGGAATTGACCTCTTAGCACAGATTTCTGGAGCGGTCTGGAACCTGCTCATGGGAGCTCTTAGCCGAGAAGACACGGGCCCATCGAAGCCCGTGGACATTATTACTGACGGCGAGTAGCGTGGTGGGACGAACCCGCCTTTGCCAAGGAGTGTTGGGGATGACAGAAGATAAGGTAAGGACGAATAGCGAGTTAGAAGGCTCTGACCGCCGTCACCAACTGCCGTGTGAACCTGTTTTTGTTTTTTACGATGGGCAGTGTGCGACTTGTCATCTCGTCGTACGATTTCTGATCCATCGTTCTCGCCAACAACGCTTTCGATTTATTTCTTTGCAGAGTTTGGTGGGTACGACTTTAGAAGCGAGCATTCAAAAGAATCTCAATCTAGATCTCAAAAGCAGTCTTATTGTTTGGAAAAATGGTGAGCTCTTGAGTCAATTTTCAGCAGTGTCAGCGATTCTTTCGGAGTTGGGTTGGCCTTGGTATTTGCTCTTAGCACTTCGCCTATTGCCTCTTCGAGCTATGAATTTCTTTTACGACCTCTATGCACGTCATCGCTATCAGATCATGGTC
>JBGSTF010000233.1:0-3236 GCA_041736645.1 Oligoflexus sp.
CTCTGCTGCTATCAATGTTTTAGGCTCGTTTCTGATAGGACTGACTTACGCTTTGGGAATAGAGCGAATGCTCTTTAGCGAAGATCTTCGGATCGCGCTGATGTCGGGACTGCTCGGCGGATTTACAACCTTCAGCGCCTTCAGCCTGGAAAGCGTAGCTTTTCTTGCTTCCGGGCGTTATGTCTTAGCCGCAATCTACATTACAGGAACCGTGGGCGGCGGGATTTTTGCAGCTATTGGGGGTCTTTATGTCGGCAGGTTGGTTCTTGGTAGCGGATAAGTAGTGAAACTTTGACCATCGCGACCAGTACGCTCAAGCAGATCCCCCGAGGAATTTGGATTCTCGGCTTCGTCAGCCTCTTCATGGATATTTCATCAGAAATTATTCACAGCCTCCTTCCGCTTTTCATGGTCACAACCCTTGGTATGACTGCGTTTTCCGTAGGGATCATCGAAGGAGTTGCGGAGGCAACGGCTCTTATCGTGAAAATATTTTCGGGTGCTCTCAGCGATTACCTTGGAAAAAGAAAGGGCCTGGCACTTTTTGGATATTCGCTCGGAGCTTTGACAAAGCCCATTTTTGCCCTCGCATCGGGTTCCGGCCTTATCCTTACAGCGAGGCTTTTGGATCGGGTGGGCAAGGGAATCCGTGGGGCTCCCCGTGATGCCCTTGTTGCCGACATTGCACCCCCGCATTTACGTGGGGCCTCTTTTGGGCTCAGGCAGTCTTTGGATACCATAGGGGCCTTTGTTGGACCTCTTTTAGCCGTTGGCTTTATGCTCCTCTGGCAAAATGATTTTCGGGCTGTATTCTGGGTGGCAGTGGTTCCTGGAATGCTGGCCGTGCTGCTTCTCTTCTTCGGAGTAAAAGAGCCTCCGCATAAAGAGAACCACACGCGCAAAAATCCCATCAATCGGGAAAATCTCAAACGTCTCGGTTCGCCCTATTGGTGGGTCGTAGGCATCGGAGCCATCTTCACCCTTGCACGCTTCAGCGAGGCATTTTTGGTCCTTCGTGCTCAAGAGGTTGGGGTTCCTGTTGCGTTCGTCCCGCTGGTCATGGTCGCCATGAACCTTGTTTATTCCGCGTCGGCATATCCATTTGGAAAACTTTCTGATGGGATGAGCCATTCAAGACTGCTTGGCTATGGTATCGCCGTCCTCGCCCTGGCGGACATTGTGCTGGCCGCAAGCTCGCACTGGGGAACGGTTCTTATCGGTGTCGGGCTCTGGGGAATCCATATGGGCATGACCCAGGGTCTTCTTTCGACCATGATAGCTGACACCGCGCCGGTTGAATTGCGCGGCACGGCCTATGGCTTTTTTAACCTAATATCCGGGCTAGCCATGCTCGTCGCAAGCGGCCTTGCTGGGTATCTTTGGGAAAAATTCGGTGCCTCTTTTACATTTATGGGAGGCGTCTTGTTTTGTGTCGTGAGCCTTGGAGTTCTTTTGTTACGTCCTTTTCAGCATGAATCGCGCATTTTTTAGTCATAAGGTTAATAGCTTGGGCATTTCTGATTCGATTTTTTCCTTGATCAAATCCCGAGTGCGGCGGAATTTTATCTCCGCCAATTCAGGGTTTGTTTCTCCTGCTGGGTCTTGAAACGGCCAGTGGAGTTTTGTCGTCTTTCCAAGGAAAACTGGACATACTTCTTCCGCGCAGAGCGTGATCACATAGTCAAATTCCTTTTGAGGGATGTCTTCAACCGATTTCGAGCTGTGGCCTGTGATATCGATGGAAATTTCCTCCAGAACCTTGATCGCGAGTGGGTTGACCTTGGATGGCTGGGAGCCGGCGCTATAGAACGACGCCTTTTTACCAAACATCGATCTCGCCAGTCCTTCCGCAAGTTGACTCCGAGCGGAATTGGCAACACACATAAAAAGAATATTCATTAGCAGCAGCCTCCAGAGTTGTTGGGTTCAGTCGAATTGCACCGTATCCATTCGTATATCCTGGCAGCAGCCAGAGCACCCGCGACTGGTGCAAAGGCATAAATCCAAAACACATCCAGTCTCCCTTCGGCCAGAGCAGGCGCAAGTGAGCGTGCGGGATTCATCGACGCGCCGGTTAATGGTCCACCCACATAGGCTGCTACTGTTACCGTCGCGCCGATTGCAGCGCCTGCCATCGTTCCCACAGCCCGCGTATCTGTCGCCACAGCGATGATCACGAACATCAAGAGGAACGAGAACAGGAACTCCCAGCCGACTGCCTGCCAGACTCCAACTGTCGGCACCGTCGCACCGAAAGACTGCCCGGCAGGAAGAAGGACGAACAAACAGCCGATAGCAACAAGAGCGCCGAGGATCTGCGCGGCGGCATAGCCAAAAACCTGCCTGCCTGGAAAGTGACGTGCTGACCAGAACGCGATCGTCACGGCAGGATTGAAATGCGCGCCAGAAATTCAAAGAAATCGAACAGGGGATCATTTGGACGGGTTGTAGACAGTACGACTGCGTCTCTTTCGACCTGCTCAATACCTCGTCCCTACCTCGTAGTGAAGGGGACTTTGAACGATCGCTGAAGCCGACTTTGAAATCTGACAACCGGATCATTTTGATGGATTGTGCCACATAATCCCCATTATGTTTCATAAGATTTCAATCCGACTGGGTAATCTTCGGCGTTGCATGAGAAACGTCCCTCGGGCATTTTTCGAGGAGTGAAAAACGTCCCTCAACAAAACCTCAAGCAGAGAGCTGAAATGGCCTGGAACAAGTCGAAGCCGGACAGAAGTGCGCAGAAGATTCATGATTTCGCCAAGGCATGGGGCCAGCTGCAGGTTGCGGAAATGGCCCTGAGCGTGCTGCAGGAAGATCCTGATCCTATCAGTCGTCTGGCAAGTCCCGAGGAGTTGGACCAGATCAACAGCACGCGCGATCTTCTCTGGACTCTGGCGGAAAAGGCGCGGGACAGGGCTCAGGCGCGGATTTACCTTAACTCTTCGGTTCAGATTCAGGTTGGGGAGCTGGTCGAATTCCTCAACTTCCGCTTTGCGCCCGGCCCATGGCGTGCCGACGACGAAGAACTTTTCGATGCGTTCGATGGAGTCGTGGCCTTTCTGCACGACGGCCCGGTTGTGCCTCTCAAACCCCTCGACACGATGATTCCGCTGACCGATCTTGATATCGGAATCGAATGGGCATCACCACGCGAAGAATGGTCGCATTATACGAACCTCTATCAGCTGTTTGCCGCCTGGAAAGCGGGAGCCTTAAAAATCAGATGA
>JBGSTF010000258.1:0-64039 GCA_041736645.1 Oligoflexus sp.
ATAGAGGCCAATTCCGACGCTTTCGAGCCGAAGAAATAGGACGTACCTCGGCGCTTGCTGAAGCTCGCGTAAGCTCTTGCGTGCCTGCAAGCCGAGCTTCAAGCTTTCCCCACACTTGGTCGGCGCGCGCCTGATCTTTCGGTTGGCCCGCTGCCTCGTAGCTGTCTTCCACCATCCTCAGGAACGCTTCGTCCTCGGGGCTTATCGGGAAGTCACCGCCCGGATCCAATCCAGAATGTTTATCTTGTGTCATCGTCATCGTCCTCTTTCTGTCATCTGGTCCCATCAAGTTCATCCAGCCGAGCCGCGAGGTCGTCCTTAAACTTTTGGCGCATCCGGCTCAATCGCGAGGTGATCGTACCCGTACTTTCACCCAATCTTTCCGCAATATCCCGGACTGAAAGCCCTTCTTTATAGAAGAGGCCGAAGCATTCGCCGCCTGGTTGGCTGGCGACCTCATCTATGAAACGTTCTGCAACTGCTATTACTGCACGACGATCCGTATTTTGTTCCCAAAGTGCGCCTTCAAGACTGCCGATATCTTCCCCAACGGCCTCCGTCTTGCGACTTTGAGTCTGACGGACCCTATCGATCGCCAGATTGCGCGCCGAGATCGACAGAAAGCCTTTAATCTTCAATGGATCGATACGATCCCAGGACTGAAAAAGGCGCAGGAAGACTTCTTGCACAAGGTCGTCTCTTTCCTCATCCGACAAGCGGAAGGATCGAAGGACAAACTGTACGAGTCCGACATGGGCCTCGTAGACTTGATGAAATTGAGCATTTTTCTGACTGGCCGGGGCCTGGTTCACACTAACCTCGCCAAAATTTTCGAGTTTGGTCTGGATTTCCGTTGCAACAGCGGAATCCTAATTGGCATGGACTGCTTTGCCATGAGCCTACTATTCGGGAAGACCCCAGTGATTCCGGACAAATCGCGACACAAATCGAAGTCCGAATCCGGTCACTTCTGTTTCTATGTGAGCCAAACCTCCATTGTTCTCGGCTGCCGAAAGATCGAGATGCACCCAGGGAATATCCTTATCGACGAATTCCTTCAAGAACAAGGATGCTTCGATATGATCGACACCTCCACTCACACGACATTGTTTGATATCAGCCACATCAGATTTCAAACATTCGGCAAAATCAGGGTCCAAGGGGAATGGCCACACCCGTTCACCTGATTCGCGACCAGCTTGAATCAGAGCCTGCTGCAAATCCAAGCGATTGGTAAACACGCCAGAATAAATGGTGCTGATGGCACGAATACAAGCGCCCGTCAGGGTTGCAAAGTCCATCAAAAGATCAGGTTTTTCGGACGAGGCCAGATGCAAGGTATCAGCCAGCAGCATGCGCCCTTCAGCATCGGTATCCACAATTTCAATCGTCTTACCATTGAGTGCTGTAATCACATCGTTTTGTCGATAGGCTTTAGGGCCTATTGCATTTTCCGCGATGGCCAGAAAAGCCGACACTCGTATCGGCCATTTTTCTTTCGCAGCGAGAGCAACCAGACTATAAGCTAAGGCTGAACCAGCCATATCCCGATGCATGCCGAACATTCCGCCCGGCGATTTCAGATTGTGCCCGCCGGTATCGAAGGTCACTCCCTTACCCACCAACACCAAATGCTTGCCGCCTTTTTTTGTCGAACCTTGGTAGCTGAGTTTTACGATCCCAGCATCCTCATGATCGGAACCCTGGGCTACGGCCAGAAATGCCCCGGCTCCCATGGTTGCCAACTTTTTCTGCGAGAGGAATGAAAATTCTAAAGTGTTTTGTTCGGCCAACCTTTTTATACGAGCAACATAGTTTGCTGGAGTCAAATCATTACCAGCCTGCATGATCAAATGCCGCAACTGATTGTTCGCTGCACCAGAAGATTCGGCATGAAGCGCAATGCGTTGAGCAAGTTCGAGATCAATCTCGGAATTGCAAATCAAATCCAGACTGATGGCGGTGCCATCCTTCTTTTTGGCTTCTTTTTGCGTGTATTTCGGGAACTTAAATTGCAGGGTTTTCACTGCAGCACTCATGGCATCACAAGCTCTGAGGGCTTGCTCGACAGGAATTCCGGAAAGATCGGCGAGTAATTTTTTACAACCATGATCTTTCAAAGGCTTCAGAATCTGCCTCGACAGGCTCAGCCAGCGAAAGGTATCGAACTCGCTGTTGACAACGACAAAGACCCAGCGCTGCAGTGGTGTACGATCGAAGGAAACGAGAACGCCCGTTTCGGGTTTCAGCTGATCGCGCTGCACCAGTTTTAAAAGGATTTCGCGCTCGTGACTGCCTAATTGCGCAGGAAAGAGATCCTCCCAACGCTTGCTATTAGGCTTGGACCAGAGCACCCAGACATGAGCATCATAGGTCTCATGCTGCGATTGATCAATTTGATGTAGTACTTTCGACAGAGTCTTGGCCATGGAATCTCCTGCAAGCGCGCCTAAGGAGTCAAGGTTCCATATTGGTCGATCCCGGCCCAGGTTCCAAGCTTTTTCTCTGCGATACTAGAGCTTTCCGTCCCCAACTGCAACGGCACCGTCATCCGTCATTCAGCCCGAGAAGAATTCTGACCCGCGACTGCCTAGAGGCGTCACGGTCGACTGGCGCGAACGGAGAGATATTCCGCCAGCAGTCGCATGAATTCGATGCTTTGACTCCAATCCTGGTCTATAATTCCTTCCGTGCCAAACCGTCCCTGAGGATCCCCATGGAGCGTTCGTCCCGATCGTTAAAACATGAACTCCACAAAACCAGCAATCATGCTCCTTCGGCCTCGCTCGGCTGCGCCTTGGAACAGAAAAAAACTTGCTGTGATGGCATCGGCTATCGCTTAAATTCCATCGGTTCATTGACTCACGCCGAACTCTGCAGCTGCGTCAGTGAATGTCCCAGTTGCTTTGGCCAAAATCGCCAAATCATCGATGGCAAGTCCAAGCCTTGTCGGACTCCCGCACCCTCACGCATCGTTAACTTTATCAACAGTGCCTGTCTGCCGGCTCGATACAGTGCCGCGCGACTCGACTCTTTTACCAACTTCACCGGCAATGGTCGTGAGGTGGTCAATCGTCTGTCGCAATGGATGCGCGAATTTGATCCCGATAAACCGCGCGGACTGCTCGTTGGAGGACCTGTTGGTGTTGGCAAGACCTACCTGCTCGTGGCAATCGCTAAAAATTTTGCCGGCAAAGGAATCAGCGTTCGCTTTATCGACTTCTTTCAATTGCTGCTCGAATTGAAAGCTGGCTATGCCCAAGATAAAAGTGATGCGAGTCTGCTCAATGAAATGATTGAAGTCGATATTCTTTTTATAGATGAATTGGGCAAGGGCCGGAACAGTGATTGGGAGCTCTCTATTCTCGATCAGTTGGTGATGGGACGCTACAATCGCAATAAAATCATCGTTGCCTCGACCAACTATGATCTCAAACCAAACAACCGGGTGAATTTTTCAACCAACTTGGACGAGCGAAAACCAGGCAGCTTTGAGCTCGATCGTTTCGAAAGTCTGGAGCAGCGGATTGGTCCGCGTATTTACTCACGCCTGATTGAAACCTCCGATTTTGTTGAGCTCACTGGCGAAGATTTCCGTCGCCGTGCGCTGGATGAAAAGCTGCAGAACTTGAAACCCTCGAACACGATGGCTAAGCGAGGCCCCTCGTGAAGCCCTTGGGTGCCTGTGTCCTGAGCAATTTAGACAATCCCATGTTGAACGGTCTAACATTGGGATTATCCTGTGCTGACGATGGTCAAGTTCAATTGCAGACAGATATGTTTCCCTGCTGCCAAGCCCTAGGTATGTCTTGGGATGATTATCTTTGTGGTATTCGAACCTGCACTCTGCAAGCACGTTTGCATCGAGTCCAAAAGCTATTCTTCTATTTTCGAAAAACATGGCCCAATGCCGTGCGAGGACCTCATCAAATTCCTGCAGCATTTTCCAGTTCGATCCTGCAAGAAGTCGGCGCTGTCCTCAAACGCGACAAACCCCAAGCTCAGGTTGGTTTTGGTGGGCAAAAAAACCAGGCTTCGCTGGTCTGGAGCAAAGCCTTGGCCACGCTCTGGCGTTTTGGTGTCGAAGCTCGAGTCTTGAATCTCCTGAAGTCGGATCCGAAGGATATGGTCGCTTTTACCAGTGATCACAGCGGTCCTCTCGCCCTTTTTGTGGAGCAAATTGACAAGCTTTGGGATCCGCAGAATGCTGAAGCTCTGGAACACCTCATTCAACGAGCCTATAATGCGGACGCCTTTCTGTGGTTGGACTTCGTCCAGGAACTCCCAAGCGATGTCGATACTCAGGACGATGTGAGTCTAAAAGCAGAATTTACTCGCCGTATTTCCAAGAAGCGAAAGAGTGTGCATCCTCTAGATCATTTGAGCCGCGACAGTCTATCAAGGCTCCAAAGTATGTGCGGACAGTTTCTCAAACCTTCATCGGGAGCGTCTCATGATTGAATGGTATCGACCCATTCTCGCCTTTCACGTGATCGCAATCATCAGCTGGATGGCTGGAATTCTCTATCTCTACCGCCTCTTGGTCTATGCCGCTGAGCGTCGCCACGAGCATCCAAAGGTCGAAGAATTGCTCAAAATCATGTGCCGTAGACTGTGGAAAGCCATCACTCTGCCAGCGATGCTAGCATCGTGGGTTGCGGGATTGGCTATGATCGCTTTGAATCCAAGTCTTATGCATTTGCCCTGGTTTCACGTTAAATTGCTATCGGTCGTATTGATGACGGTGAGTACACTTTACGCTGGTCAACAGGTCGGCGTGGTCCAACGCAGTGAAACCCTGCCACGCGGCGTATACTTTCGTTTTATGAATGAAGTCCCGACCCTACTCATGATCGTCGTGGTGGTGATGGTGATTGTTAGGCCTTGGCAATCATAACAAATTGAAAGCCTCAGACTCTTTTTGAGGCTGAGGCTTGCATATCGAGTTAAAGTGTTAAATCAGGGAACGACTTCCGGGAATTCCTCAGTCCACCAAGCTTCAGCAGACGTTCCCATGGCAGCGCTAAAGCCAGGACCACCATGCTGTCCACTTCTCAACTTCGTGACAAGTGTATTGGTCGTTTTAGACCAACCAGCCGTTCCGAATCCACCGACTAAGCTCGACCATTTCGTGTCATAGGTGAAGGCATGGCAGGCTCCATTGCAACCATTGAAGATTGCATTGTAATTCTGCATAGCTGCCGCCGTTCCCTTAGGTTTAAACACAGTATAGCTGTAAGGAGAACCCGCAAGTGGTGACTCCACATTCTGCGCATTCACAGAATAGGCATACAATTTGTGTGGCTTATTATCGATGTTAGCCACTGGAATTTTGAAAGAAAAAGCATGGGCTCCATCGATATTGTTATCGCTGGCGTCCAAGTTCGCTGTGGTTTCGCCCAACATGGGAACCTTACCGGTCTCACCATCGATATAGAAACGTACCTTTAGCACTGTAGTCGGAGCCGTGGAAATTCCTGACCAGCCACTGACAGAGCCAGATGTAGGGCTGATGTCATTCACCCGACCCAATGACAACTGTCCATCAGGGAACACAGCTCGGTGCCATTCTTGAAGCGCAGAGCAGAATGGAGCTGTTTCGGTGGTACATTGCGCTCCGCCTGTATGAGGAACGATACCCCGCATCATATTAAAGAGTTTATTGTCGTTGGGACCTTTGCCATCTTTGAGAAGGGCAAACATTTTATCGAAGTTTTGCGGAGCCAAGCCGCCTGGCTGTTGCACTACAATCCGAGGATCAGCATGACAGTTGGTACAAGGCGGAGCCTTAACCAGGATAAGAATTTTATTATTGAAAAATTCCTGGGCCGCAGCCAGCTTCGCGCTGGGGAGCACCACAGGTCCAGTTCCGGTGCCAGTCCCAGTTCCTGTGCCGGTGCCTGTTCCGGTACCTGTTTGATTTTGATTGCCTTGGGTGGCGGGACTCGCTGCTTCACCACGCTTGACAGTTGGGGTTGTGGCTGTCTTTGTCCCACAACTTACGGTCAACATGATTCCTAAAGAAAGGCTAAGGCTGAATAGCCCGCGACGATTCATATGCTCCCCCAATTGGCTGAACTTTAGCGCACAGTTCCCTCGATTCGAGTCTGATCGGCTAACTCTCATGAAAACTTGAGTATATTTTAGCAGTTCAAAGATTCTTGAATCGTTTTAGATGCTTAAAATCACACCGGAAGGTAGCTCGATTTGCCTCTGCAGCAAGAAAAAAGAAATTTAATATGAAGAAAACTTATCGATTCTTCATTCTCAAAGATGTTAGATAGAAGCTGGGCTGATAGAGATATGACGTCATAGATTGCAAAAGCCTTTGCCCTACTTGCTTAAAAGCACCCACTGATCGATGGGTTTTTTGAGGAGTAGAATCTCTTTCTCGAAAAAGGAGACGTCGTATGGTGTTTCAGTTTTATTTCAAGAGAATGCATAGTTCTGAAGCCCTGAAATCACTTTCCCAGAGGAAGTTATCTGATGTTATCGGTCGCCTCATCGGCGACTCTGGTTTGGTCCGCATCACCTTCTCAACCGAGAAAACAGAACAGAAAGTTCATTGTTACTTTCAAGGCTGGAACGGTACTGTCTTGAATGCCTCTGGCGCTAGCGAAAACATGTATGCGACCATCGATCTCGTCGCTCAGAAGTTAGAGGCGCAGCTGTCTCGCCATAAAATGAGAACCCGTCGACGCTCACGACCCTCTGTCGACCAAAGTCGAGGCCTCAAGGTCGTGGGCGGCCCTGATTCCTTCCCCACCTCGGATGATTGGGACATCGAAACACAATCATCCGAGGTGAGTAGCTTTCAACTCCTTCATTAGTCAATGTTCCGAGCAAGTCCAGGGTGTTAGCTAAGTCTTAACAAAAACATGAAAGCGGAGGACAGCAGCCAGACACCTTCTCGAAACGAAGATCAAAAGTTACCCTACATACTTCACCGGAACCAGCCCGACGACAAAAAGCGTCGGGCCTTCCATAGTTTAGCTTCCCACTGCTGCCTCGCTCCTGCTCGACTTTTGTCACATTCTTTAAATTTTAACAAATTGCGCCGATACCTCTCTTGGTGCCGTACATGACGAATTTTAGTGGATAGGCGACTGATGGCTTCCAAAGAAAAAATGGGGAAAGTATTAATCGTTGCGGGATCAGCCGAATCTCTCATGCTATACCAAGCACAGCTCGTCAGCTATAAGACAGAAACAGCACTGACGGCAGAAACTGCGATGGATACGATTGATGATTTTGAACCTGATGTTGTCATCATCGACGAAAAATTGCCTAATGTATCAGGAATCGAGCTAGCTCAATGGATTCGAAGTGATCAGGCTGCGCCGCACTACTACGGCATTCTCATGGTCGCATCGTCTCGCTCAAAAAATCTCAATGAACTCATCCAGCAGTCTGGAGCTGACACAGCATGCAGTGCTGATAACTTAAAAAATGATCTAGCTGCTCGTGTTTCGATGTTGATCAAGTTCAAACATCTCAGCGACAAAGCCAACAGCCTACTCAACAAGCTCAATCAATCCAAAGAAACTATTCGCGAACTGGAAGACCAGGACAGCATCACCCGACTCTACAATCTGCCCTATATGAACGCTCGATTGGAAAAGGAATTCCGGCACGCCGAAAGATTCCAAACTCCCCTATCACTCATGATCATGTTTATCGATAATTTCAAGGAAGTCAGCCACATCAAAGGCCCAACATTCTGCATCAAGATGCTACAGCAATTGGGCAATGATCTGATTCATCTAACGAGGGCCGATGATGTTGTGGGTCGTAGTTGGGGAGGCGAGTTCATCCTTATCCTGCCTGAAACTAAAGATGACGGCGCCGAAAATCTGAAAAATCGCATTATTAGCTACGTTAAAGATCATCTTTATGGTCTCGAGCAAGATCGCATCGCCATCGAGCTCAGTTTTGGTACAAGCACCTTTCAAACGGAACTGAGCAAATTGCAGAGCATCCAAGAAATGCTCTTGGATGCGGAAGATTCTCTCACTCGACAGCTCATCTCTAAAAATGACCGTTCCAATAAAAAAGCTGCGAATGGATAATTTAAAAGTCGAAAGCATATCCAAGGCGTAGATTGACACTACTCATTGTGATCGGGCCAGAAATTTGTGTTCTCACTGCCTTACGAGCATCACTGGTGCTAGTCGTATAGGTTTCTTTCAGGAGAAAGGCCTTGCTGAGATTCATAAAATTATAGTCTAAAAACATTCCATTATCGAAAATCCACATCAATCCAAAATTAGCTCCTGCATCAACACCGATGGCGTCAAAGCGTGAGCTTAAAGATGAGTTGGACACATCGGTTAAATTATCGTTGCCACGTGGCCTTACAGATCCATTCCAGTGAACAAAGCCGAACATAGGCTCGACATAAAGCGGACCAAAGCCGAATATGAAATAACGCGAAGCAAAATAGGCTGATTGCGCATTGGTCGTTACGAGGTAGTTTCTTTGCTGCAGATTGCCTGAGTATTCGAAGTCGCCGAAACCAAGGGAAAAACTAAGGATATGCTGGTGGCTTGTTCCAAAAAAGGTCGCCCCTGCTTTCGACCAAGGCATAACTTGGCCCAAATTAAGACCAGCACCGCTTTGAAATTTTCCCTGCAGCTCTTTTTGAGAATAGGCGAGTGCGTCTTCGCGATCCGTCTCTGTCAGAGGCTCTAAGCTCAGGTCTTCATCCTTAACATCTTCGGGTTCAGGTTTTTCGCTGGCGTAAGCTTGCCATGAAAGCGTTACCCAAACCAAAACTGGAAATACTTTTCGCCACACTAGAGACCTCCCTCACGTTCCGTTCGGGCATTCTAATGCATCGCTCACGGGACGCAAAGGTCTGTTTCTGATGACTCTAGCCGGCAATCTGGCCTTGTGTGAGGGGATCGACAAGAAGGAGCTGGCGCATGGCATCAAGGATTTTGGAATCCAGGAAAGTGAGCAGGTGATCCTCAATAAATTGAGTAGCTTCCAAGGGATTCCGTGCCTTTTGATAGGATCTGGGAACCGTCAGAGCCGCATACACATCTGCAAAAGCGACAATCCTAAGCTCGCTGGATAACATGGATCCACGCAAGCGCCGGGGATAGCCACCCCCGTCAAGTCTTTCGTGATGATAGAAAACGATATCGCGCACAGTTCGAGTCAAAGGCACTTCGCCTAAAAGCTTCAAGCCTTCTTCCGGATGCTGCCTGATCGCTTCCCAATCCGTATCATCCAGGGAACCAGCACGATTCAGGATTTCCTTGGGAACTGAGATATTGCCAATGTCATGCAAAAAGGAACCCATGGCCACATCCCAAAGTCGGCCTTGGTCAGGTCCATGAAGCTTCAAACTTAGGGCAACAGCATAACCCGCAACCCGAGCGCTGTGATAGAATGAATAGGGATCGTGCTGAGCCAGTTGCAAGCAAAGGCTACTCAGTTCTGGATAAGCCTGAAGAAATTTCGAGAGGGCTAAGGTCAGGCCTTTGATGAGGCTGTAATGTTCGGCAGGAAACTGCGCCGCATAGATCGTTTTGAGGAACTCGGCGATACCATCAGAAAGCAACAAGTCAACGTCTGTTGCTGTCGCGCTTTGCACTGTTCCATCACGCTTCGCCAGATAAGATCGAACCCGATCTGAGTCGGCGCGATCATAGAGCAAAACAAATTGACCACTTTGTAAGAGTTGTTCCGTCTCAAGCTGCGACCAACGATGCGGCCCATGAGCATAGGGCACGATCTCTCCACCGAGATCCAAATAGAGGTCAAATTCGGTCATGCTATTTCTTATCTCTGACAGCTTAAGAGCTTGCAATTGTGCTCGATTGATCGTGCTTTTGCGGTCCATAATTCTTACCTACATAAAGAATTGTGGGATGAAATCTAGAGCCGTATCGGCAGATTCCTTTCCTTCACATCTTTACCTTGATCGGTTGGCGCAAAGTATAATATTAGCTCTTTTTCTCAAAATCATAAGCAGCCAACCAGCCCATGCGGAACAGGTTTTTACCGTTGCGCTGGGCGCATTGGAAGAGGGAGACGAGCGCTACCGCCCCGAATGGATTGGGCGTTGGACCTTAAACACTCGCTTTCAAAATGAATTGCATATCTACGGACGCACACAAGGTCGAGTTCGCCAATCCACACTGATGCTTACTTCGACTTATAACTATCCAATCCTGGGAAGCAAATGGATCATGGCCCGGCTGGGCGGAGCGATGACCCGAGACGAAACTGTCATTCGCGGCGCTGATGCTGACACTCCCACGCGGAGTCATAGCGCTTATAATTTTGGTGCTTACCTAGGCCTTGGCATACAGGGCGGCAGCAAATGGACCTATAGCTTCGACTGGAACAATGCCCAGTTTTTAGCGGGATCGGCTGGTATTTTCTTGGCGACAGCTCGCAAGCAAAGTATCAGTCTTGGACTTGGATGGCGGATATGAAAATCACTCTTTGCCTCTTTCTTAGCATGATCGGCCTGGCTTTTGCTGATCGCTCTTGGGCCGGTGGTATCGGTCTGCGATTTGGTCCGCCTGCCATTGGAACAGGAGGACCCAATCCTGTTTCCATTCCACCGGCTGCTTCGGATGCCGGGCTGTCCTATATCACGGACAAAGGCATTGAATACAATATAGCAGCAACAGGTATGGCCGTGGCAGCTCGCGATAAAACCAGTTGGGGCGGATATACAAGTCTGGGTGCGGGTCTTGCCTGGAGTGTCAATGGCGGGGGGTTTGGTCCTTATGCAGCATTCGGACTTGAAAAAGGCTGCGGTGGATGGATCGGATGCTTTTCTATGGAATTTTCCCAAGCTCTTGGTTTTGGTTTCGGACATATGGCAAGTCCAACAGCACTCCGCATGGGGATCGTCAAATGGTTTTGAAACTCCTCTTGGCTCTTCTCATCAGCAGCCCGGCTCAAGCTTTTGTCTTGCTATCGGGACCAACCGAAGCGCGGCTCGATATCGCCGAGGACCGACCCAAGATTATCTTTCAATTGAGCATGGACCCTCCCTCGATTACCAACAAAGATGAATTCCGCGAAGGGGCTTATGCTGACTTAAGCGACCAAGACTTTTGGTTGACTCTCGTGCAGCTGGCTATGAAACCATGGAATGACGTCGCGGATTCCTATGCAGAGCTGGATGTTGAATTTTCCAGTGAGGCCACCCTCGATAAAGAAGACCGAGTTTTTTCCATTGTCGTAGGCAAGACCAACCTTACAACGGCAGCGTACGCCGACCCATCCATGGAAGGAAAATTGATTGTCGATTGTGATATCGCCGTGTCGGAACGGGGATCTGATGCAAAGTTTATGGCCTTTACTTTGATGCATGAGCTGGGGCACTGCCTCGGACTCGGCCACAATCACAGCGACTACTCGGCGGTCATGGGCTACTCTCGAACCAATCGAAGCCTGAATTTAGGGTTGGACGACGAAGCCGGGTTAATTTATCTGTACCCGGCTGCTTCGGTCGGAAAACCCAAGGAGCTCGCCACTTGCGGGCTCGTGGGTGCGGCGGGCGAAGGCTCTGGATACTGCTTTTTGTCTTATCTCATCCCTGCAGGCATCAGCCTTGTCAGGCGATTACGCCGTCGTCGCGACTGATCCTTTGCAAATTTTCCAGAAAAAATCCACGCTAGGGCTTGAGGCTTCCCCCCATCCTAAGTTACCTTAGGGCCCTACCCACGGCTGTAGGGCTTTGACGGATCCGTCCCAGTCCCAAGCTAGCCGCGGCAGTCCTCATGCCCTCATGGTGGAATCGGTAGACACACAGGACTTAAAATCCTGCGCCCGTAAGGGTGTGCCAGTTCAAGTCTGGCTGGGGGCATACTACTTCTTCATCCTTGATTTTACTCACTACCAGAAACGGTTTTTTCAAAAGAAGTTCAAGGGTTCCGTTGGTTATTTTCGGGTTCCACTAGAGCAATCTATCAGCATTTTATCCAGCTACTTTTAAAGTGATTTCAATCTCTTACTGAGTTCCAAAGTTTCCTGAAATCTTTGACGGAAGTTGCTTTAGAAATTTTGCACCACGCACGTACAAAATCCAGCACGAAAGCTTTTTTCTTTTTTCCGCAAAACGTTCCTGAATGAAGTTGATAGAACACAATAGAAACCTTGTTGATCTACTTTCATTGTTAGGCGTTGGAAGTCGCAGAAAGGCAACAATTGACTGATCAAAACGATTCAGCCTGAGCCGGACCCTAGGAAGATTTGCGAAAGCTTTGTTGCCAACCAGCTGAATCGAAGTGATTTGCAAAAAGTTCCGAGTACAATTAAACCCCTGGAGGCTTCCTAGTTTTACTCACAGATCATCTACTCTTCGCCACTTTTGGGTCGGCCTTTATCCTTGGTTGAAACCGTGGCGCTTACGCAGTTATTCGGAACACCGTTGTCGCCCGTGGCACCACCGGTATTACCTGCAGAGCCGGGACCGCCGAAGACGAAACATCTAGAGCCTCAACCAACTTGCATTTGGCCCTCGACCTTCGACGCGAAGTCGTCCGGCATCTCTTTCCGCACGCATGACTTTCCTAATATGATCAATTCCAACAGTCGGGCACTGGGCAGCAACTTCCGCAATTGTAAACGATCGCGGCAGGCGCTGAATTGCAGCCAGAACCATTGCTCCCTTGGCTCCTTTGGAAGTTTCCACTAAGCCAACTCGATTTTCGAATTCCCTATAGGCAGTGAGCAGCATCACTCCAAGGAAATATTCGCTCCACGGGGTTAGATTGTGCTTTCGTTCGTGCCAACCCTGTGAAGATTTATAGAGAGATTCATAATAAGTCTCCTTGGTATCTTCGACTATTTTTTCCAAACTGATGTAACGCCCAACTGTAAAGCCTGCATCATAAAGCATGAGGAGGGAAAGGAGCCTTGCCATGCGACCATTGCCGTCTCGAAAGGGTTGTATACAGAGAAAATCGAGGACGTAGGCCGGAATTGCTAAAAGCGGTTCTGCATCGCTCTCCTTATAAAGAGCATGCAGATCCTGCATCAATGCAGGCGTTTGCCAAGCTGGAGTGGGTTGAAATCTTAGTTTCTTTTTAACATCAGGTCCAACTTCGGTTATCGAATTATCACTGTTCTTCCAAACACCACCTTGTTCTGTAGTATATTTAAAAAGATCCCGATGCATTTGCAGAACAAGGTTTGAGGTAAAGGGCATGTCCGCGTTCTGCCCATGAATCGTGTTTAGAACATCTCGGTAACCTGCGATTTCTTGTTCAGATCGATTGCTTGGTTCAGCACGATTCTCGACAATTTCTTTAAGACGTTTTGGATTTGAAACAGTCACACCTTCGATGCGGTTTGAGGATTCAGTACTTTGAATGACTGCATTCTGCTTCAACGTTTCCAAAGTCTGAAGTGACTGAATTCGGTATAGATCCTCTTTTCCTCTGAATTCTCCTAGAAGCCTTATCAGCTTCAAAGTCTCATGGCTAACTGTCTGATTTTTAAGATAATGAGACTCAAACGATTTTGGCATATATATACTCTCAATCCGTTCAGTACCTATTAAAGGGGTATCGTATGAGTATCTAAATGGCAAGATGAATATATACTGATTAGGATTTCCGTACCTATTCATGCACCAAAGTACCTGCTCTTATATGATCAATGTCGGCTAAATTCCTTGCCGAAACTCATGTTGATCACACGAGCTCCCATATCAAAAGCGTAGCGAACTGCGTGATAGATTTCCTTATCCTGCTCGTCACCGCTCGGAACAACCCGAAAGGACAGCCTACCCAACGATCGGCTGACAGGCAATGTCTGAACCTTTTACGATTATGCTCAGCTGGGACTCAATCATTTCAGATACCTGCCGTTGGATTAATGATTGCATGAATATTACTCAAAGTAGTTTTTAAAAATTCAAATTATGCTTATGTGTTGGCACTTTTGACGTGAATGTGTAAAGCGCGGTGGATGATCCTTTTATCTTAAAGGGAATCCTTGAACTTCAAAGAACAATGGAGAGGCCCCATGAATCGCATCCTCTGCTTAAGCGTAGTCGCGGTATGTCTGGCCTGTAGTGGCAACAAGGAAAGAGACCAGAGAACATTTGGTTCGCTCAGTGCTAGCTTTAGTAGCAAGACGAGCCCGGACAACCCATCCAGTGCCGATGGAACAATTCAGGCCGGTGATTCAGTGATCATTAGCGAAGGGATAGACGGCGGAACGATTGATGATCTCGGTAAAAAGGCTTCACTGCCTGTAGAAGCAAAACCAACGGGTAAGGAGAGCAATCCTCCCACTCCAGAGACTCCCGCCCCGACACCGACGGCAAAATCACCCGAGCTCCCCGATGGAATCAAGGCCAAACTTGCCAAATGCTACCCTCAATGGGATAAGGGAGGAGCAAGCAAGGATCTTACCTATGATATTCGCCAGGTGACCATCGATGTGGAAAAATTAAAAAGTTCAAGTATTCAACTGACAGGAAGCAAGCCAGAAGTCGTCTTCGTTGATATAAGCTCGGCGAGTCGAATAAGCAAAGTGAGTCTTTCACTGGAAAACACTAAAGGACTTTACTGCTTAGATATCAGTGCCGACAAAAGCATCGAGTATCTTGATGTAGCCTATATCTGCGGAGCCAAGCTTGGGGTGATAGAAATTGAAGGCGGAAAAGCCAAGAAGGTCAATATTCGAGAATTCTGCCCAACTCCTTGAGGATCGAAGCAGGGATTCAACCGTCGAGTTCGAAGGCAAGAGCCTTCGAACCTGATTCCTAGCAATCAGTGAGCTTCCAGTTCTGCAACTTTAAGAGCCGCAGGACGCTCCAGAACTCTCGATAACCAACTTTGTATAGCTGGATAGGGAGTGAGCTCAACCCCGATATCTCGAGTGAGCTTAGCCACGGTTGCCACATTGATATCGGCCAAGGTAAAGTCCTGTCCCACCATAAAGCTTTGATCTTTCAGGTGATTATTGAGCAGAACATGAAGCGGCTCGAGGGCTTTAAGGCCTTTGTCGATGATACTTTGATCGCGACGCTCAGCCGGCACAAAAACCTTTTGAATAAAAACATCTATCATGGGTTTTTGATATTCAGCTAGGGACCAAAAGCTCCACTTTAAAATATGGGCTTTTTCTTCCAGAGATTTTCCCAAGAGTACCGGCTTATACTTCTCGGCAATATAGAAATTGATGGCCATCGATTCCCAAAGACGAAGATTGCCATCCACCAGCAGCGGCACCTTTCCATTAGGATTCATGGCCAAATATTCAGGCTTTTTGTGATCTGCAGCCCGAAAATCGATCGGCTTGACTTCATAAGCAAGACCTGCCTCTTCGAGAGCCCAATAACAGCGACCAGCGCTAGAACCTGCAGGACCATAAATCTGGATCATCACAATCACTCCTTGGATCACGCGTTTCAATAAATGGCCGCCTAGCGGCCCCTGTTTTCTGAGCGAGCCTCCTTTGTAGGGGAATTCGGAGCGAAGGTCCAGTGCGACGAACCGGACTGGCAGGGGGCAGGACTTGACGGACCGGCTTGCCTCCAAAAAGGCCTCAGAGCCCGTGGCTCGCTCTGATCACTCCTTGGTTAGCCATTTCCATCAGTGCGGCTGCATTCCTTGACATCGCCGGAAAGCTGGAAGGTGCCGATCTGCTGAAGCATTGCGTAAGCGAGTGAAGACGTTTCGCACCTCCTCTTCTGTTACGACTCCTAAGAACTTATCGTAGAGTTGTATATTCTTGATTTCAGCCTCCACGCTGGCTGCACAGGCGGCTGCTACTGAAGAGAATCGACTATAAGTAAAGAGCTGCAGCACAGGTTTTTCTAGATTCAAAATCATATAGAGCTGCTCCAGAGCCTCCATGTGCCGACCTTCAGCCACAACAATGTTGCTGAAGGGTTTGACAGATCCTAGTTCATTCAGAACACCCTCATAACGCGATCGAGCGTCGAACTCATCCTGATAGACAGTATCCAAAGCTAATTTTAGGGTACCTTGGTCTGTGGCATAGAGCACCGATCCCAAACTAGGAATCATACTCAATAAGATAAACAAAAGGCCGTATTTAAAGCGCATAAGCACCTCCACTGTAGGTCACACTGATTCCCATCATCCCGAAACGTGATGAGCAGTTCATGAACACAGGCTGGGTCATGCAATATCCATACAAAAAGGCTGAAAAGCTTGCTGCATGAGATCTTTCCTATTCCGGGCGCTGCAGATCAAGCAAAACAGCTGACCGAGCTGCCCCATCCAGCTGCAAGACTCACGACATGGGCATCACTCCGGGGACCGGGATATGGTCACTTTTTTCTTTGACAAACATTTCACTATGACACCCGAGAGTTCCTTCAAACAAAAGTTAAAAGAAAGTCCATTCTTTGAAAAATCTCATCAAAGAAAAGCGAGAATCATTCCTATTGGTGCAGAGAGTGTGGATGAAAAGCAAGTTTCCCTCTTCGTTTACGCCCTAACCCGCGAGATTCTCGCGGGCTTGGGTAGATTTCACCGACATCAACATAAAACTCCTCAGAGCCAATAGCCACCCATCTCACCCGAAGAGAGCTTGGGCAAAATAAAGGCCAGCTCTCAATTGGGACTGGCATACTTCAAAATTTTCACTCGCTGGTATAATGATCAAAAACCTGCAGGTTGACTGGCAACTTGCTTCGAATATTTAAACGACTCTCGTGCGCATTCCGGGAGACCATCTCGACTACTATCTATCGTACAGATCGTAGTTCGCACATAGTAATATTCCAGAATCTGCCGATAGCTCCAACCCTTCTGCTCGGCAAGGGCAGCCGCCCCTTGCTGACTCATGCCAACGCCGTGTCCATTGCCAACACCTTTGACTAAAACTTGCGCTGAATCCGACCCAAGATCAACGCTATAGAGATTGGACGGCAGACCACCAATCGCTCGCTTGAAGACCTTATTCGGAATCATCACGAAGCTCCCCTTCTGATCCATAAGAGTCAAAGACTTCACTCGTCCGGTAAATGTTTGACCGGCCATAGGCACAGTCACTCGCAGAACCTGGCGGTTAGCTGGCCACTCACCCATTTCTTGCAACTTGACCGTCAACTCCTTGAGATTCACCGTACGTTCCCACTGAATACTGTTCATCTCCAGATCCGGTGCTTCCGAACGCGACACCGTGAACGGAGCTGCCTGTTGCCATACGGTACTGGCTTCTTCCGTTGAGCCTCCGCTGTCGGCATGATAGAAGGCTTGAATCACCTGCCCACGCCACATGAGAATTTGGCCTTCGGTGGCAAATACCGCTGAATCTGTTGATTCTCGTCGATGAGTGATCCCGGTATAGGCTTGGAACATAACAGTATCATCAACATCCCAGAGGCGATTGGGAACATAGCGTCGAGCATGAATAATGTGGTATACCGCATAGGTTCTTGCGGCGACGGCCTGCGTCTTGAGTGTCTCCATAGGCCAGTGATGATAGACTTCCGAGGGGACCACGCCGCGCAAATAACCGCGCAGACTCAAGACATTGACAGCTTCCAAGATCCAACGATCTTGCTTTTTTACGGCATGGACATAAAGGAGTCCGGAGTAGCTTAGCTCTTGACGCTCAGCCTCTGATTCACGGACCAAGGTAAAACTTTCAGGACAGTCAATGATCACAGGGCCATGAAGATCTTTAACCGATAGATTCATCGTGGTCTGATTCGTCGCCAAGGTTCCGACGGAGACAATTTGATCCTCTTTAGATTTGAACACTGTACAGGGATTTTCTGATCGCACCGTGAACTGATCAAATGCTTTGTCTCGACCATGAGGCAGATAGTCTTTCTCGTGGGGAAAGATTTTCACCCGAATAGTGGATGTCGAGGAAACAGCTTCAGCGCCGGCCATACTGAGCATGTAAAGACTGGTTTCTTCATCATCGCTCACTTTAGGGCCAGCTATACTCGAGCTTTCGAGCATAATGAAGGTTGATATCAAAAGAATGATGGCTTGTAAGAGTTTGCTCAAGAGATTCACCTCGTTCCGAGTGAAGGTAAAGAAACAAGCTGCAGAGACAGTGCTGTCCTTAAGCATGAATTCGAAATTGATGAAGTCTTGAGAGATAAGATGCAATTTCTGTGGCAAAAATAAAGCCCAATTCCATCGAGACTTAGGATGCCGCTAACGGCTTTTTGTCAAGACCGTAGGCACCTCAGATTCGACTACCATGAGGCAGAGTCGATCACCTGAAGGACGAAAGGTTTAATGACTAATAACCTACTGTTATTAATGATAATAAATGGAATTTTTACAGTCAATCCATCGACCGAGGAGCGAATTGCCTGTCTAAGTTTAGAGCGCAACTAATGATCCGGAATGAATGAACAAAACAACTTTTACACTCAATCATGCCAATTGAATCGCTGCTCCTTGGCAATCGCTGTGCATTGATACTCAGTGGGTCTTGCTCAAAACCAACTGCACCAGATCTCCGACGGTTTGAATTCCCAGCATGTCCTGCTGCTGAATGATGACTCCATAGGTCTCTTGAAGTTCGATCATAATTTCAATGAGCACAAATGATTCTGCCACCAAATTTCTCAGCGGCACATCATCCTGAATAGTTTCCAACTTGCGATGAGTCAGTCTGGCGATTTCTTTATAGATCTCTGTCTTTTGTACGCTCATGTCATTATCCTCTCTTAGCGAAGTTTAAGTGCAGTATTTCCAAACAGACTTGTCATACGTTCCCCATGCTCAACCAGAGTCTTGGCATAAACTTCTTGGTCGGCTTCATAATATCGACGTAAAGTCGAATCAATGAGTTCTTTGGAGTAATCTGATTCCATCATTTTGAGTGCGTCGTTGACCCACTTTATGTGCCATTTCTCATCTTCCATAATCGTGTCAAGAGTCTGAGCAACGATGGGGTTAAGATTCTCGACATGACGATGAACTCCGTATTGACCGATCACCCGTCTTTCAAAGACTTGAGTGATCGCTAATACTTCCATCATATTGGTGGGCATGCCGATGGAGGCAAGATACTGATCCTGATAGGTCTCGTGAATATTGATAGCCTGAAGTCCCAAATCGTTAAGGCATTTCGTCCAATACCAGGCGTGCTGACTTTCGTCGGCAAAATGTTTGGTTAAATCTGCCTGGATACGACTGTCGCGAATACTGCGTGACAGACGCCCAAAAAACAATGCACCATTGATCTCAGAGCTACGATAAAAACTGAGAATCCATCTTTGGCTGTCTTCCTGAAAAGATTTTTGAGTCATCGAATTCCACCTTTATGGCAAAAGAGCTAATGTAATATATCCAAAATCAAGGTCTGTTGATGCGTACTGCCACAGGCAGCTTTCTCTCGCTAGCAGCGACTGGGCTTGCCCCCGACTTTGGGTAGCATCCCTGGTTTCATAGTGAAACAAAAGGCGATCCAGATTCTCCGGATCAGATTTGAATAAGGCTTCTTTAACCGTCCAAAGACGAAGCGAGTCACGCTCGGAATACACGGCCAGAGTCTCTTTCGGCTGCAAGTAATACTTGAAGGCTCGGCTTGGGATGGGTCGATTCATCTCCAGATCAACTCCGATGCCTCGGACCTTGGACAGACTTCCGACAGCAATGGCTAGGCAACCACTATGGCTCAAGCTCAGGAAGGAGTTGGGCCAACTGATGCGACTGGTATCAGTCGAAACACCAAGCCGCCCCATCACTGCTTTCGCAGCACCTCGACCGCGCAGCCAGGAATCCTGGCGAGATGCTGGCAAAGATTGATAGAAGGCAAACTCACCAGAAGTCAAACTTTCTACAGGAAAGGCTTGGTTGGCTATGCTAACAAGCAATGGAATGCCAAGCCACGCTTGCCATTGCTGTTCCAATTCAGATTCCCAGCTGCAAAGGTTTGAGTCATCCAATTTTTTTGCCAAGCTCGCCATATTAGATTTTCCATCTCTTTTGGATCAATTGCCCCACCAATCGACTGATGAGTTCAGCAGGATCGGGAGCATGATAGCCAGCCAGGGCTTTGCGAACCTTTTCATTCTGAAAATCTTTCTGAATATAGAGCTGACGGGCGAACGGAACCATGCTCCCTATGGCATCATTTAGCAAGGGGCTGCCAAATCCAGATAGGCCTTCGGCCAAAATATTGAAGGAAGTGTCATCAACCAGCAGTGGCTTTTGAATTCCCCGCTTGCGAAAGCCCTCGTCTCTTAGAAACCCTTGAAATCCAAAGTCCACAAACTGTTCCAGAGTCAAACTTTCATTTCGGCTGTGACAGATATTAAACACTTCATGCAGAGGGGCTTTGTGAATCAAAGACGTCAACGCCTCTTCAACAAAGTCACCACATACCAAGTAGATAGGCACCGAGGCATAGCCGGGCACTAGGGACACGAGCCCGTAGTAAAGGAGCTTCAAGGTATTGTGGACAGCATTCAATTGTGAGTATGCACCTGACTCATCGTCCGCTATCACAGTTGCCACGCGATGAATTTGCCAAGGAAGTTCACCAAATTCACTCGCCAGCAACTGCTCCGTTTCCCATTTCGATCGCTCATAATGATTTGCAAAACTCTGCGGACGGTCTATGAGTTGTTCGGGAATCTCTCCTGCTCTTTCACCAGCAGCGTAAACTGTGCTGATATAAGCAAGGTTCTTAAGATTCGGGCTGCGACGCGCAAGCTGAAAGATTCCGAGGCTAGCGTCGCGATTCACTCGATTAGCTGTTGCTTCGTCTATATTGAATCGTGTGTCAGCAGCCGAGTGAACGATCACGTCGGCATCCAAGGGCAAGCGATGCAATTCTCCATGCGCACTGATATCGGCAGCGATCACGTGAACCTGTTCGGAAGTGCCTCCCAAACTCGCCAGGAGTGCTGCTTTTCTAAGTTCAAAATCTTCAGCTCCCGAAGCCCTTATAGGCAAAACCAAATCGGTTCCCTCTTTGAGAAATCGACGAGCGAGCCCGCGACCTACATATCCGGTCGATCCTGTGATGATGGCACGAGAAAACGTCCGCTGCATGAAGAAACCTCAAACAAAGAAGTTTTGATAAATGCTATTCACTGTCTGAAACGATTGAGGAGTCAACTTGGATGGATCTAGATCTTTAGCGCCAAGGCTTTCCACAAAAAGTATCAAGTCCAGTACCTGGACGGAACTGATGTACTTCTGCACGATCAATGGTGTCTCGTCTTGAATCTGCTCAACGGTCAGGCCGCTTTTGCATTGAACAATCCAGTTCTTGAGATCAGTCTTGATCTTGGTTTCTTGATTCATAGCTCTGGTTCCTTTAAGAGGATATTATTGTCCAAAAGAAATTTAACGAGTTTTGCTGAAAGTCTTTGGCGTCTTGCCTTTTGCTCTGGAATGCTCCACGCGAGCTTTGCTAGCTCATAGGGCTTATCCAATCCCGCATCCTTGTAAATATCGGGATTGTAGTATTCCTTCCAAGTTCCAATAAGGTAAGTTTCCAGGTAGCTTCGCAAACCTTGCAGAACATCGTCACCCCACTTCGGTGCATAGGTATCGAAGAGTTCAACAACAAGTTCACGTCCGAAGATAAGATGTCTCGCTTCATCCTGATGGTGCAGCTGATTGATCTTTCTAGCAACTGCATGCAGGTTCTGATCTGCACCTTGCAAAACATTATGGGAATCGGCGATTTCTTCAAAAATCACGACCTTCAGAAAAAACAGAAAATCTTCTTCTCCAACAGCATACTGCCTAGGAAAAACCACCTTGCGGTCGGCATAGACTTTACCGGCGTATTTCATACAAAAACGCCCGAAATACTGCATATGCTTGTTCTCTTCGTCTAGGAAATGATGAAGATAGGGCAGCATATGTTCATAGCCTCTGGCATAGAGCCGACGGTTCAGTCCCTCAACCAGTGGCTTTTCACCATTGATGTTCAAGCTATAAAAATTAACCGCTTCAAAGAAGCTAATCACCTTTTGGGCTGATTCATCCATGGCTTCATAGAGATCAGAACCATGAAGGGAGACAAGGTTAGACGATGTCAACCAATCCTGTCCCGCGACGAGGAACTCAGGCCAGACCATTTCGTCTGCCGGAGATTCGTGGATCTTTGCCGATATTTGACTGAGCTTATGGACTGTTTGAACCAAGGACATTGCACACCTCATACGCGTTCAAGAACAACTGCCTGCCAATTGAGACCGTATCCTGCCATACAGAGAAGAAGTTTCTGTCCTGGCCTGAGTCTTTCGTCTTGGGCCAGTGCAGCGAGATTGACAATATTATCGGAGCTTATGATATGGCCAACTCCACCGAGAGTGGCCGCATAGACCTTGGCAAATGGAATGCCCAGGACTCTAGATAGAATCTGCCAGGCTTTTAAATTGGTATTTTGAGGCACCACCCAATCGATTTCAGTGGCGTTTACACCAGCCTTCTGTAAGGCCATCTGAATCACTTTCCAGGTGAAATTAAAGTAGGTTCCAACAGTTTCTTCATCACTGGCACGAGCGAGAGCACCGTTGGTGATCGCCGCTGTACTCAAGACTTTAAAACCGGTTGGTTGGCGCGACAAGAGGAAGGCTGATGCGCCGTCTGAAATCAGATTATAAGCCTGCTCATAGATTGCTCCCTCTGGGAAGCGATCGGCGCTGACACACAACACTTGTTCGAGATCGTCTTCAACAGCAAACAGTCCCCGGGCAACTCGAATCGAACCAAGAACGCTGGTGCAAGCTTGTTGATTCAGTCCAATCAAGGATGCCTCAGGCAGATTCAGTGCAGCCTGCAGATGGGAGCCGGGATAATCGAGAAGATGCTTCACATCTCTGGATTCCACAAAATCGGACCAGCGACCAAGATTGCCATTCAAAGTGAGACAGGTGGAGTAGATGATACTGCCAATGTTCTCAAAATGAGGTTCAAGGCCTTTGGCAGCCCTAAGTCCTAAATCATAGGCCGTGGTTTCGGGATCAGCCATCCAATGCTGGGCAAAGCCAGCTTCCAAAAATGCCTTGGCTTCGGTCAAAGTCCGACCCGCCTCGACTGTCTCTTCGACCGAGACGGACCGATCACCCAAAGCAAAGCCCCAATGATTGAGATAAATATCTTGCATGATTTCAGCTCACAATCCAGGAATGAAGCGACCCGTTTTCTTCACGTAAGCCTGGTACTCTGCTCCAAAGGCTGATTGGCTCAAGCGAGCTTCTTCGCCCTTGGCGGTGTGATTCATCATAAGAATGCCGTAAGCTAAACAAGCGATGGTCACAATTGAAGGTGCTATCAAAATTGCACCGATCAGCGTGAGCAGAAAACTGGAATAGAAGGGATGACGGATATAGCGGTAAGCCCCCCAAGTCACAATATTGCGAGGAGCATCATTATTCTGATGCCAGAGAGCCAGTGGAATGCGGTGAGTTCCAAGCGTCAAACCCATAAGACCAAAGGCTCCAAGACTCAACAATACGCCTAAGGATTGAGCTACGAGTGAGGCCGTCCCATCCAAGTCAACAACCATGGGATTAATGCCAAGATAGCTCAGTATCACGGCTGCTGCGCTGACAAAATAAGGCGCCGCTGTCACGAGCCACATCAGGTTGTACTTACCGTCCTTGCGAAAGAAGATCTTTGGCAAAAGACCGATAAAAGCAAACACCGCAACAGAAACGACCACAGATACGATTTGCATGGAACTTTTCTCCTTTAAAAAATCGTTATTCGACCTTGGGGCTTTAACACTTATTGGAACTCGCCTCGCTGGATCATCTCTCGCAACTGATGAATTTTGACCTTGTGGGTTGAAGTCTTCGGCAATGCCGTTCGAGAAAGAAGAAGTCTGCGAGGTTTTTTGTAGTCCGCGGTTTCCGCCAATAATCGTCTGACTTCGCTTTCAATCAAACTTCGAACAGTTTCCACATCATTTGCATATTTGGACCAGACTTCATCTTGAGGAACACAAACCAAGGTTACCTCTTCCCAATCTTCCTGCTTGAAACCGGTGACACAGATTTCTTTAACATAGGGCAGATCGCTGAGAAGGGCTTCCACCTCTTCAGGAAAAACCTTCTTGCCAGCCCCCAACGCCACCAAATTGCGCGATCGACCTGTGAGAAAAAGAAAGCCTTGAGAGTCGAGGTATCCAAGGTCCCCCGTTTTGAGCCATCCGTCTGGGGTCAAAACTTGGGCGGTCGCTGCTGCATCATTCCAATATCCAAGCATAATTTGTGGTCCGCGAATCCAAACTTCGCCAATGCCTTCAGCATCCTTTTCCACAATCTTTATTTCAGTCCCGGGCAGTGCTTTACCGCATGAGCCTCGGGCCTTGGCAACTTCGGCATTGGTGGTTACAACAGGACTGGCTTCTGACAATCCATAACCCTGCATAATGCTGAGGCCAAGACTTTCAAAGAATTTTTCCACAGCTAGCGGGAGAGGAGCTCCCCCTGAAATGAAGAACCGAAGGTGGCCACCGAGTCTTTTATGGACTGGCAATAATTTTCGCAAGAGACTTTGTGGTATGAGCGGTGAAAACTTAACAAGTATTGAAAAAATCTTCCGACTCAAGCTAGAAGATTTTTCAACATTCAATTCTATCGATCTCTTCATAGCTTTAAAGAACAAAGGCACCCCGGCTAACAGGGTAATTTTCTGCTCAGATAGAAGTTGAACTATTTCATGAGGCATTAAGGTATTAGCAAAGGTAATCGTAGCGCCCGCATAGAGCGGACTCAAAGTTCCCGCCGTCAATTCAAAAAGATGGTTGATCGGTAAAATTGAGAGGGTTCTATCGCTGGGATCAATTTGAACTCTTTCTCGAATTGCATGAGTTTCATAGAGAAGATTGGCCGCGGAAATCATGATCGATTTGTTGCCACCCGTTGTCCCCGATCCTTGGACAATAAGAAATGGTGCTCGGAAATCCAATTGAGTCCAGTCTACAGTCACGAATTCCGCCTGCTGTCGCATGGCAAGCACCGTTGCTTCGAGCTCCAGCGCGGGAAGTGAAAGGGCGATATTTTTAAGCCTTTGCATATTTTTTCGACTGGCAAAGACCAGCTGACATTGACTCGCTTCTATCTGCCGCGAAAGTTCACTGTCACTCAATTGCGGGTCCAATACGATCACCTGGACTTTCGTCACAAAACTGGCCATGAGGCATATGACCCATTCCGGTCTGGACTCGGACAGGAGTGCCAGACGAGCTACGGGGCCTGGCTGAAGGCTGAGCCTATGGCCTAACTTGGTTGATAGTCTAAGGAGGTCGCCATAGCTAAAAATATTCATCACACCGGCCTCAGGGATCTGCATGGCAGTCTTCCAGGATAGTCCCTGCCAGCGCTCCAAAAGGTCCATAACTAATGTAGGATCGGGAATGAATTGCAGATGAGGAACATACGTTTGCGTTTTCATAAACACCCTTTAATCAAATCAACGACATCTTTGTGAAAAAAGTAGGGGCGCTTTCACGAAAGCACTTCTTTCACGGTACTCAGCAGCAGCATGAGAATGGACTGGATACTTTCATTGTCTCGTCAAAGCTCAGAAGCCTAGACAGGCTCGAGATTGCAAGCGACGTTCCATCGCCATAGATCCAACCAGCCTTCGTGCACAGGGTCTAAACAGCGAAGTTGATTGCGAATTATTTCGTAAAGAAGAGCAATTAATGCAACCTATTAGTCCGTCTAAGTTACTAGCTAATGAGCTGATATTCTTCGCCATTCAATTCTGGGTCGGGCTTACTCCAGTCGAACTGAAACCGCGCCTTCAGCGATTTGCAAGATCTCGAAATTTGGGTAGAATGAGTAATTCCATAGAAAGAGGTTACTTAGCGTGCAAGCATCTCTTGCTGATCCCCTGAAGGGTTTTGCGCAATCTTTTCAAACCACTCCGGACGCGATCGCTGTCGAGTTCAGCAGCTATTGTCAAAGTTACAAACAGATTCATTCGCTCGCACGGCAGATAGTTTCTGCTTGCTCTCACGATCACCAGCCATTCGTCGGTCTTTGGCTAGCAAAGAGTCGCCTTACCTATGCGGGAGTCATCGGAATCATCGGCGCAGCTAAGGCCTATATTCCCATTCATAGCGACTTTCCCGAATCGCGAATTCGCATGATCATTGAACAATCCGGACTTGAAACACTCATAGTTGGTCAAGAGCAACTCAAGAGTCTTTTGCAATGGGCCGCAGATACATTGCGCCCCATCAAATGGCTCATCGTTGAAAACCAAGAGCAGGTCCTAGAAATCTCTGGCCCACTCATGCAAAAGGCTCCTGGCCTTCAAATCTTGGCCATTGATGAGCAGCAGGAGGCACCATGGAAGACAGCCCAGAATTCTGCGCCAGCCTATGTTCTTTTCACCTCAGGAAGCACAGGAATTCCCAAAGGGATTATCATCAACCGAGGCAATCTCAATCACTATTTGCAATGGGCACTGCCGCAATTCCCTCTCCAGGCTGGAGATCGCTGCACACAGACTTTCGATCTCAGTTTTGATTTGAGTGTGCATGATATCTTCGTGACATTAAGCCAGGGAGCGACCCTGGTTATTCCTGATCCCGGCGATTTGCTCTTTCCAAATAACTACCTCGCCAAGCGAAGCTTAACCTCATGGTTTAGTGTTCCTTCCTTGGCGGTGAGGATCAAGCAGCTACGCCTTCTTGCCGAAGGATCTCTTCCAAAGCTTCGCTACGCTTATTTCTGTGGCGAAGGCTTGCCGCAGGAGATTGCCGCGAGTTGGGCTAAAGCCGCTCCCTCGGCGCACATTTTGAATCTCTATGGCCCAACAGAAGCCACGATTGCCTGCACTTATCAGGTTTGGCAAGCCGAGGCATCCAAGGATCATGCCTTGGTCCCCATAGGCAAAGCGTTTCCGTCCATGACAACTACACTTCATGACGAGTCCAGCCACTCGCTGATCGAAGGCAGCGGGATTGGGGAGTTGTGGCTGGCAGGGCCTCAGCTAGCCGATGGCTATCTGAAAGATGCTGAGAAGACAGCATCGGCCTTTGTCACATTTCAACAATGCCGCTGGTATCGCACTGGCGATCTGGTAGAGCGTGACGATCAAGGGGTGCTTCATTTCAAAGGGAGAATCGATTTCCAAGTCAAAATTCGGGGCTATCGTATTGAATTGGGAGAAATCGAGAAGATCCTGTATCGCGTCGCCCCAGCTGAATTTTGGATTGCTCTTCCTTGGCCCGCCGGAGCTCAGCAGGCACAGAGTATCATCGCAGTCTATATAAGTCGTGAGCCATTGGATGAGGCTCGAGCTCTCGCAGCTTGTCAGAACTTCCTACCCCAGTATATGATTCCAGAACGTTTGATCGGACGAAATGAATTGCCTTTGAATTCGAACGGCAAAGTCGATCGTAAAATGCTTGCGTCTCAATTAACCTAGTTTCAAGGACCAAGCAAAAGCATGGGCATTGACACTTCCTGCCTAAAACATTGGAGTCCCTTGGAGCTTATGATCGGAGTGGGCCTCCTCTGCCCCGTGGGAGTTCTAAAGGCTCAGGACAATCCAGCCCTTCGTTGGCAATATTCGGCTCAAGGGATTCTCTCCTATCAAAAGTCCCAGACTCCCGAAGGTCTCTTCAATCCCGGTCGCCTCATACTGGATGATCCGCTCAATCAGTTAAGCTATGAAGCCAGAACCGATGTCAGTATGGAAATGCAAAGTATTCGCTTGGACCTAAGGCCCAGACTCATAGGGTCTCAAAGTCGATCAAGTGAAGCAAGCCAATGGCAGAATCAGCAGCCCGATATTCAATGGAATCACGCCACCATAAATTGGACCAGTTCATGGCTCGACCTGCACTATGGACTCGAAAATTACCAGTGGGGACCTGGTGAAATACTCAGCCCCAGCCATACTCTCACGGGTGACTCTATACTGGATCATTTGGGCTTTTATGAAGCCCCTGGATATCAACAATTGCGAGCCAACGGCAGCTGGGGCGAGAATTTGTCTCTTGTCCTGCTCTTTCGTCCATCTTTCTCCCTGCTCAAAAAACCGGCTGAGGATCAGGCAGTCCTTTTAAAGCCGGAATGGAGGAGTTCCGATGGCCGCTGGTTCCTGGGCTTGACTGTAACGGGACAAAAGTTCGAAGAGCCCACTTGGGGTCTGTATGGTCAATCGGAACTTTGGGACGCTTCATTCATCTACTTCGACGCCTCGATCACTCAGGATCTAAAAGCTAAAATACCGCTTCCAGCGGAAGAGAGTTGGCTCATAGCTCAGCCCGAGAGTAAAGCCCTTCAGCATACGGCGCTCGCCGGTGCGCGCTACAATTTCCCGGGCGGAGCCGACCTCCGCGTGGAATACCTGCGTCAAAGCCGGGGATTTTCAAGACTCGCTTGGAATAACTATAGGCAAGCTATTCGTTCAGCGGATCCATCTCTGCGTCTTCCTTTGATACTGCAAAGCTGGTCAGGCACCCAACCCTTTGCTTCCTCGGATCTGCTCTATAGTTCCCTGCGCTGGCCCGATATCTATAAAGGCCATTTCAACCTTCAAACCCGGTTGATGCATTCCCTCTCTGACCCGTCGGCCTTGATTGGACTTGTTTTGGACGATCACGTGGGCGATCACATGCAGTGGTTGTTAGAATACTACCAGAGCTTGGGATCAAAGGATCAGGACCTCACTCGAGGAATTTCCCAGATCTTGACCTTCGCTTGTCGCTATGCCATCTAGAAAGGAAATCTGTATGAGGAATCCTTGGATTCTGGCTAGTCTTGTTATGTTGTGTTCAAAAATTTGGGCTAGTGAGCTTGCTTTGGATGATCTGCTCAAGAAGGCCGACCTAGCTCGTAGTGGAAGTGAAGAGGGCATGACTTGGACAGTGAATCTTGTCAGCGAAGACCAAGGGGTTCACACAGAAAGTTCATTTCTGGTTAAAACTTTAGCCGATAAAGCGCTGATAGAAGCTCTGAGTCCTGCGCGAAGTAAGGGCGAAATTCTACTCTTCCAGGGTCGGATTCTATGGTTTTTTAAACCCGGACTCAGCCGTCCCGTTTCTCTTTCCTCAAGGCAAAGACTATCTGGCCAAGCTGCGAATGGCGACGTTGCCCGAACCAACTATGTCCGCGACTATACGCCTCAATTAAAGGGCGAGGAAACAATTGAAGGTAAGGCATGCTATGCCTTACAACTGGAGGCCAAAGCCAAAGATACAACCTACGATAAAATCAAATACTGGATCAGCAAAGATAAGGCACAAGGATTGAAAGCTCAATATCAATCCCTAGATGGGACTGCTCTTAAAAATGCCAGCTTCGTCTATGGTACAAAGCTGAAAATCGGTGGACAAGATATCGACTTTATCCGAGAGATTCGGATTGAAGATGCCAACAATTCGAAGAACTACAGTGTGATGTCGTTTAGTTCTCCCAAATTGGAAAAGCACGCCGATTCGATTTTCAATGTGAACAATTTACGCCGTTGAAAGGAGAATGCGAGTGGCTGATTTTGCAATTGAAGCAGATCAAATTTGGAAATCATATCAACTCGGAGAAACTCGAGTTGATGCGCTGCGAGGCTTAAGTCTTAAGCTGGAGCGCGGCGATTTTTCGGCTTTGGTTGGCTCATCAGGTTCTGGCAACAGCACCCTCCTTCATCTGTTGGGGGCCCTTGATAAGCCCGATCGGGGCGAAATTCGAATTGGTGGTCAATCAATCGGACATCTTGACGAAAAGTCTCTCGGTCAACTCCGCAGCCGCCGTACTGGATTTGTTTTTCAGTCTTTTCACTTGATACCAGTCCTTTCTGTCTTTGAAAATATCGAACTACCCCTGCACCTCTTCCCGGAACTTTCCTCTTCGGATCGACGCCAGCAGGTTCTCGAAATTCTCGAACAGGTGGGGCTCAAAGATTTCCCTAAGCATCTCCCCAATCGATTGTCAGGTGGCCAAAGGCAGCGTGTGGCTATCGCTCGTGCTCTTGTGACAAAGCCAGATATCGTTCTGGCCGATGAGCCGACGGCAAACCTCGATTCAAAGACCGCCCATTCGATCATCGATCTCATGCAAAAGCTCAACCAATCTCGAGGCGCCAGCTTCCTGATTTCGAGTCACGATGAAAAGTTGATTTCTCGTGTCTCGCGTGTCCTTCATATACAAGACGGAGTCTTGACATGAGCCAACGGCGTTGGCTTTGGAGCCTAGCCTTCCGTAATCTTAGGCGCAATCTAAGGCGGAATATCATGATGGGTTTGGCCATCGCGGCAGCCTACGGCGGCATTCTGCTGTTTGCGGGCTATGTGGTTTGGGTCGAAAAATACCTTCGCACCAATACGGTCTACTTGAATCAATCAGGGCATATCACGATTGCCAGGAAGGATGGACTCGAACGCCAGCTCGCAAAGCCACAGGGTGCCCTTCTTTCTCTGGAAGAGCAAAAGAAAATCCTGGAAGTTCTTCGAGCAAACCCTCGAGTGGCACACATCGGCTTGGGATTGAGAAGCTTTGTCTTGGCCGTGCAAGGATGCCAGAATCGAGGTGTTATGGCCATTGGCCGAGATCAGGCCATTGATCAAATGATTCTTAAGAATTCCGAAACGCAACGCTGGATCAGTGAGTTGCTCCATCCTGAGATTCAAACAGCTGTGCTCGACCTAAAAGCGCGAGCACCCACCCGATTGGCCCTTATTCCCACACCCTCCCTGATGAAACATCTGAAAGGCGAGGGTCAATCCCCATGCGATGGACCGGCTGCTGAAGCGGGAACTTTGCAGATTATTGCTCGAACCTATGAAGGTTACACGGCCGTACTCGATGGACAAATCGCTGGCGAACAGAGCACTGGCTTAGCCCTCCTCGACGAGCGCAGTCTGTTTTTGAGCACGCAGGACCTGCAAAAGTTGCTGGAAACAGACAAAGTTGGATCGATCTCCGTCTATGCTCATCAGCTTCTTGATGTGCCTTTTCTTTACTGGGAACTTCACCAGGCCTTTGCCAGCAGCCAACCGGCTTTGGACGTTCTGCCTTTTATCGCAGAATCGGTAGGTCTTTATTATGTCGGCTCGATTGGCTTTCTAGGAGCCGTTGCTGGTTTTTTTGTACTTCTCGTGACCGCGATTGTCGCTCTGACTCTGCTGAGTCTTTATACGATCACCCTCGCTGAGCGATCACTCGAAATAGGCGTCTTCCTGGCGATGGGATTCCCTAATCACACTGTGGCACGTATTTTCGAAATAGAAGCGCTTTTGCTCACGATCGTGAGTCTCCTCTTAGGATTTATCACAGCCTATGGGGCAAGTCTGGCTATTATTGCGCAAAACATTCGCTTTGGACCACCTGGCATTGCCGGCATGACCCGCTTTACCATCGCTTGGGAACCCTGGGTTACTCTATGCATCGGAGTATTATTCTTGATGGCATCAGCCTTGAGCGTACGGATTATCGCTCGTATCAAATTGAAACAATCGGCTTTGAGTCTTTTGCAATCGTCCACAACTCTTTAGGGTCTATCCCAGTCGGGGAGCTGGCATTATGAAGTCTATAGTTCAAGACCCCATCCATCGTCTGGCTTTGAGGAACTGTCTACGCAACTGGCGTTACAGTCTTTCATCGATTCTTGCCGTCGGCATAGGACTGCTGTCGCTTTGGACTTTTCGCGGCTATATGCTGTGTGTCGCTGAAATGTACCAGGATCACTTTCAGGCTCGCAATATGCTCGGCGATCTCTTGATTGAAGCCGATCGAGCGGAAAACCAAGATATTTGGGTTGGGGCTTTGAGCAAATCAGAACAAAGCCAGATTGATTCGATCCTTGCTCCGCAGAAAACGAAGATTCTCTCGACACTTCGGTTCTTGAATATAGAGGGACAGGTGTCGCTCGGAGTCGAGTCCAGTATTTTCGTCGGACTTGCGTATGATCGCGACCCTGGACAGGTGATGCGGAAGGAAAAATGGGGATGGAATGCGGTTGCAGGTCATCCTCTCCGCGCCAATCAAGAGGTCATTATAGGTCGAGAATTGAGTCGACTTTTGGGCTGTGAAGTTTTAACGGGTGACTACCTGCACCGAGTGGGCAGTGGTCCTGCCTATCTACCCTTTGAGAGACCCTTTACCTGCGGTGGGACAGCGCTTGGTATTTCCACCATGCTGAATATTTCCACTGAACAGGGTCAGATCAATGCCAGCTATTTCAATGTAGCGGGAATCATGGACGCAGGCTTCCGAGATCTCGACCGCACCTGGCTTATGCTGGATTTGAAAGATGCTCAAACACTTTTCGATACCGATCGGGTGAGCTGGTATTCCATTCAATTGCAGGACCCAAGTCAAAGCCAAGGTTTGATCCAGAACTTGAACCATCAGTTTGATCAGGCTGGACTGCCGATTCATGCCAGGTCCTGGAATAAGCACCGGTTTTCTGAGCTCTACGGACGCACGATGAGCCTACTGGGCATCTTCGAGAATTTCGTAACACTGATCCTCAGTGGCATCATCTGCATCACCATCTTCAACCTCATGGTGAAAGTGATTCAAGAGCGGACCAAAGAAATTGGACTGCTGCGCACTCTCGGCTATCGGCCCCTGCAATTGCAACGAATGTTTCTTGAAGAATCATTTCTGAGTGTTTCCATTGGCATTGGCCTTGGAACTTTAGGTGCCATGGCTGTGACGTGGATAGCCAACAGCTTGGGTATACCCTACAAGGCCGGCATACTCAGTGAGCCGGTGCCCTTTGCGATCACTCTTTCCTTTAAAATCTGGACTTCAAGCTTTGTCACCCTGATGACTCTTTCACTCTTGGCGACAGCCTTGGCGAGCTACCAAGCTCTGCGAAAAACCGTTATAGAGTGTCTCACCCACGCCTAATCAACCAAATAGCAAGAGGCCTGTTGGTCAGGCCTCTCTCCAATGAAAAACTTAGCTCGACTTAAATATCACAGCGGCTCTCATGCAATCCTGTGCCGCTTGGTGTAAAGACCACTTCGTCCACCGGCGCGTCGGCTGTCCAGCGACAGAAGAAGGGGCGGGTGTTTCCCGGACAGCTTGCGGTATCCTGCGCCGCTTCCAAAGTGAATCCTTTGTATGGAACAACACAGAAGCTGTTGGGTCCACCATACCGCTTACCACTTGCACCTTCTGCATAGTAGTAGTAGCGCGTGTTGGTGGTTTGGCTGACATTCAAGGAACAGGTATTATTATCCACTTTGTAGTATCCGACGGTACGGAAATCAGCTCCTCCTGTGTATTCGGCGCGAACCGCATAGATCGCCTCGCCAGTATAGTTGCAAAGTTTTATTTGAGCTGAAAATGCCGAGCTCGCGGCCAATCCAGTGAAGCCAAAGATGAGAGACAGTGCTGCTTTTTTAATCATAGTGGGTCTCCATAAAAGAAGATACAGATCACAATGCGTTTGCATGTGAGGAGACGAAGCAAGCTCAGATTCGTTGCAACAAAACTCAAGTTTCTTTTCTCACTTCAATGACTGATTTGTTTCGATTATGCCCTACGCTTGCAGCGGTCCGATTGGCAACTTTCGAAAGTCTTCATAAAACGACCAGAGAAGACATAGAGATCCTTGTATCTCCAAACAATCCTTGGCTTTTCTGGTTCGGTAAGTTTTGGATTCTTATTGTTTGGACAGAATCTTGCTCCTCGGATCTATTTTATGTCATTAATATCATAGAGTTAAATAGTCTTAAAAGCCGCTGAAAATGGACTCTTTTTTGCAATCCAATGGGTGAATAGCAAGGAGATAGCCATGAGAGCCCTGATAGCCTTAACACTTTCGATCACCGTGATATCCTGCTCCGCTGCAAACCAACGAGACCAACGTGAGTTTGCATCGATGTCCACGTCTTCCGCAGTTTTAGACTCTTATGATAGCTCGGACGCTGTGGTGCAAGCGCAAGAATCTGTCATCATCGCCGAGGGTGTGAAATCAGGTGATGTTGGAACCATAGCCCAGGATGGCAATGGAAAGGGATCAACGGAATCTCCAGCCGATCCCATTCAGCCATCGACAACAGGTACAGGAAAAGATCCCGTGGATCCTGGCAAAACACCGCCAGTTCCCGGCAAAGAGCCGGCTGAGCCAGCTAAAACTCCAGCACCTAAGTATCCCGAACTTTCGGCTGAACTCAAAGCGAAGCTGAGCAAATGCTATGTGCAGTGGGAAAAGTTGATCTGGGACAAAGACACTCTCGTTGACATCCGCGAGGTGTCTATTGATGTGGACAAACTTAAGAGTTCCAATATTCAACTGGCTGGAAGTAAGCCGGAAGTTGTATTCGTGAATATTTCAGCAAGCAGCAAGATCAAAAAAGTGAGCTTGGGACTAGAGAATGAAAAAGCTCTCTACTGCGTTGACATTAAATCGGAGAAAACTATCGACCGCCTGGATATCAGCTATGCCTGCAAAGCCAAAGTTGGCATTCTGCAGATCGAGGCCGCAAAGGCCAAGAAGGTGAATATCAAGGAAGTCTGCGCCACGCCATGATATAATCGTTTCGGCTTAAATGCGGATTCAAGGCTGTATCAATTGAACGGGGAAACTGCTGAGATCCTTCGGCATATCTCCCCCGTTGAAAAGTTTATGGGCCGTTGCATAGGCTGGCCTTCGGACTCGATTGAATCGACCTAAGGGCCGATGCTCTTCGATAGAGTGCCAAGGCGTAAAATTCAGATTGCGACAGGCTTGGACAACCTGCGGATCTTGGATATCCTGGCGAGGAATCGTGATCCGTGCCACGGGCAGGGTAGGCGAGAGCTCCTCGGTCCATTCCTTGGTGGATTCTTCAATAGGCGTCAGAATTGGATCGACTTGGATTTGTACGCCGAGGATCCAACACATTCCTTCACTCGCAACCGAGCGGGCCAGTTCATGGCCTAAATAGTCTGGATCATCGCTCACCGGAGCTGAAGCAATAGGGTCACAGGCTTTTACATTGTATTTCATAGCCTTTTCACCGAGCTTGAATGCTGTTCCACTCCAGTATTGCTCTTTGCTTAAGGATTCAACCTTATGGCGAGATAGGGCTATAACTTTGCCCGCAAGAGACCAATGGGTGGCCAAGAACCAGCTCGCCGCTAGACCTCCGTTGAGACTCGCCTGAATGAATTGGGCAAATTCTCGGGGATCATC
This sequence comes from Oligoflexus sp., assembly GCA_041736645.1. Taxonomy (GTDB): domain Bacteria; phylum Bdellovibrionota_B; class Oligoflexia; order Oligoflexales; family Oligoflexaceae; genus Oligoflexus. The sequence continues at coordinate 35,046 of JBGSTF010000258.1, forward strand.
CGTAAGGTTCGAGACCCGATTATTGAGCACGAAATCCTGGGTCGATGCCTCAGGATCGGTGGCTAATAACTTTTCTCCGTCCACTCCAAAGACCTTGATCCCAAGGCCACGCACATCCGTCTTTTGGTCAGCCTTGGGTATGCCTGAACCATTGGTGAAACGCATCACAACAGAAAATCGTCCGTCTTTTTTAAACAATCCTTCTTTTGTCTCTTTGTTGCGGTCAGGCAACAGGGTAAATTCCCCAGACATGCAGCCATGGACTTTGGAATGAAAGGCTCGCTGCCTTGACCCGCGCTGTTCCTGAATAGCTTTGAACTGTCGCACCACCTCAGCAAATTGCTGGCCTTCATCGGGATCAATGGATTCCTCGTATAAAGGCGGAGTATTGCCAGTGCTGGCGCAATGGACCTGCCCCAACAAGACCAAACATAGAAACATGAGACGATGAAGGCCCATGATCACATCCCTTCGCATTTATCGTAGTGGGTAATAGTCCAGTTGAGAATATAAGCGAAAAGCCCCACGCTTTCAACGTAGCGACCCAAGCTAGAGATAAAGCTGGCCTTTTGGAACAAGTCTTGTCGTGAAAAAGCTGTTCCATTCCCACTCTCTTTATTGTAGTCGATTTCAGCTATTCCTGTTTGCCAATTTTTGCCTTCGATATGAGCTACAGGATCGTCGACATGGTTTTGCTGTTTATACTTACATTGTAAGTGATTAGATCTTCATTCAAAGCCGCTATATCTTGACTCTTCAGCGCTGTCACATAGAATCCGTCCGTTAAAACATAAAACCTGTAAGGACACATTTTATGAAAATTTCGTCTCTGATCCTGACGTCTCTTATGTTTACTTCCGGCCTTTCCTTTGGATCTGAACCTTGTGAACGCCTGCAAAACAAGATTGATACGGCCCCAGATTTGAATCATGTGGTTCAATACCTAAAGGTCGAGGTAGAAAAACAAAACGACCTGCGCCAGCTGTTCGAATGTCTCGCTGACGACCAAAGATTACCCACTGAGCTCTTGGCAGCTGATCGCGACTTCATCTATGGCAATGGCTGGGGTTCTGTCTATGCCAATGCCAAGGTTCCATTTTGGAATCAATTTCAGTCGCAATTGGGTCGCTCGATCTGGGGTGGAAAGATCCTCAAGAAATCCGCTGATGGCGTCAATCTCCTGAACGTCATGCTCGATCGCAAAACCATGTCTTACGCTGCCGAGGTGATTCATGCGCCGAGTCTTATCGATGGCTTGGATTCAGTGGTGCTCGATTACCGAAGTGACACAACAGTGCCATTGGTGAGTCCTGTCGTTATTCAACGCGTTCGTGATGAACTCCGCGAAGTAAGCTATCGCAATGAGAAAACCGGTATTTACCTAGGTCGCGCCTATATCTATACGGGAGCCATGGAAGAGCGTTTCAGCCCAGAGTGGCAAAATGATCAACGCTTCTTTTTCGCGGCTAACTTTATTCTCGATTTCCGAACAGAACTTCAGCAAGACATTCCGAGCTGGGCTCTGCCATTCTTTGAGTAATATCCCTGAGACCCAGGTTTGTTAGAATCGAAAGCTCACTTGGGTCTGCAAAATGAATAAGCTGGACGACTTGGGAATATCGGGGGTTGAAGGGGAATTGTTTTCACCTGCCTCCCCCTCGAGTAAACCCAAGCTTGCGTGATTCGCGAGTGTTGGTTTCTTCTCATTGAATCGGGTCAAGGGCAGATATACGCCTATCCAGTCTATGGCAAGGTCGAAAGTACCAAATATTCTCCAACGATTGCCCAAAGACGCCGAGGCATCCAGTTGTAAATGACTGCCCGAAAGAGCTAGCGACGGCTCACTGGCATTGGGCTGGAAAATACGCCCCTGGTACGAGAGCCTCTCTACAGCTAAGCCAGCCCCATAAGCAAGCGATCCAAAGATAAGTGAATTGTAGCGCAAGCCTAGAAATTGCTGGCTCAGGTCAAAGCTTTCAAAGCCACTCTTTTGCCCATCAGACGAAGCAGTCTGCAGCGGAGTCCAACCCAAACCAGGATTCGTCGGATTGATCGCCTGTGTGCTGGTAGTCGCGACATAGAAACTGAGGCTTCTTCCTGGAATTGAAATCCATTCCACACCAAGACTATAGAGTGGCATTTTCAAAGACGTAACGGCAACACCCGGAGCCATTCGCCAAGATGATTTCCATTGGCGTCCCTCGGTATTTTCGATAGCACCCGAGGAAAAAGATCGAGCCTTCAGACTGTAGGATCCTGCATTGTTATTGGCGAGAACGAGCGATGGGTTGGCTTTCACCTTGGCAGGCGATTTCGCAGCTGAGTCCGGCTTTTTGCGCAGCGAAGCACTCGGTGCTAAAGGGGCTGCGGAACTTGCGGCATTTACGGGAACGGACACTTGGGCCCAAAGATTCGACGTGAATCCGCCCAAGAGGGAAAAACTCAAACCAAGGTAGAGCCAAAAAAGTGTGCCCATCGCAACTGCTCCGAGTTTAACTTCACATCACTGATGAAGACTTATTATGCAGGCTTATAGCCAAATATAATGTCTATTATTTCAATATGTTATATCTCTCTGCGATGACTAGAATCCAGACGTCTAAAACAGAGATGACTCGCTAGCTTGTTCTAAGCTTTCGAAACAGCTGGATAATTCCCATCATCAGGCGGCGAGACTATGAAAACATTCAAGTGGACAGAATGAGGCACGTGCTCGGACCGATTCCCCGAAAATTGTCGACGCATAACCTGGGCCTTGCTCTCATACCAACGGCTTTCCCGACTCAAACTTTTGTCAATGTTCGATCCATCCGATCGGTTGATCATTATTTCATAGCTTGCTACCAAACAGTTGGTAAGATTTTCACAGAATTTACAATCCATTGAACGAAAATTTATGAGGGAATTTAACTTGCAAAGGCTCAGCCCCATGCTTTGGATCCTTGCGTTTCAAATCTGGCAAACTTCGCCAGCTCTGGCTGAGCTTCGTCAGTGGAATACTCACAGCCTCAGTATCCAACTCCCCTGTGCCGAGGAGCTGCCTGATTTCAGCTTCGAATTGCATCGAGAATACCGACCTGAAAATGCCTTTATGCTCTTGTGGGCCTCGTCTCTCGCGGAAAATTTGGACCGACCTAGCATCCAAAAAGGGCTGCAAGCTTGGGGCTTTCAAGAGAGTACGCTGATCGGTTCGCCGCAAAAGGGGGCCTATGCCTATCTCGCTGAAGATCCGGAGTTCAACCTTCTAGCCTTTCGAGGCACCAATAGCTGGCAGGAAACTCTAGCGGATGCTTTCTTTCTGCCCAAAACCTATGGGAGTATTGGTTTCTCGGGACTGGGCCATCAAGGAATGATGTATCAATTTCAAAAGCTCCTCAAACAATCTGAGCCTTTGCTCAAACGCAAGGATCCAGGGCAAAATAAGCCTCTTTTGATTGCAGGCCATAGCCTGGGCGGTGCCGTTGCCCTTTTGCATGCCATGCATTTCGCAAAAACGGGATGGGATGTGATGGGCGTTTATACGTCGGCCCAACCTCGAGTCGGCAATGAAGCTTTCTATCAGGATGTCGAACGCTGGCTACCGAATCGCTATTATCGCATGGAAGCTGATGTGGACCTGATACCTCGATTGCCACCAAGCCAGGTCTCGTCAGATAAGTTCTCGCGCATCGTTCCAGATCCTCTCAAACAGGTGCAGACGGCACTCCGTAACTTTGTCGAAGGCATGAAATATGCTCTCCCCTCTGGGTCCAGGATGCGCATCGGATCAGTGCTTGAGGTGCAGCAACAAGAGCGAAACGAAGATGACCTGGATTTTTGGGAAGGCCTTCGAGGTTCCGTCAGCAACGGACAAAATTTCCCTGAGGTGATTGAGGCGCTGCGCGGTCGATTCGGAATCCACCCGCCGCCTCACTATATGTGTGCTTTTCTCAAGGCCTTAAGGTCCTGAATTTTGGAATTAACTGGGTGACCTGCGATACAGCTTGAGCTTGGTCACCTGGTGGCGCTTTTTCTCGAGAACTTCAAAGGTTCCGATATCCGTGTCCAGCCGATCCCCCAGCTGCGGCAAGCGTCCAAAAGCGGTCATAACAAAACCAGCGATCGTCGTCGAAGCTTCGTCTTCCAATTTCCAGCTAAATCGATCATTCAAATCTTCCAGGCGTGTATCACCGCGTAGGATGATCGATCCATCGTCATGCATCTCGATTTCTTCGGTTGGATCTTCATTTCCATCCTGCACCTCACCGAATACAGTTTCAATGACATCTTCCAGAGTAATGATACCAGCTGTACCACCGTATTCATCGATGACGACAGCTATCTGGCTTTTCTTCTTTTGAAATTTAAGGACCAAATCATCCAGACGAAAGGATTCAGGAATAAAGATGAGAGGTCGTACCAAGCGTTCCAGAGATGGTTCCTTCTGATCCTGTCGGGTGTACTGAAAGAGTTCGCGTGTGTACAAAACACCAACAATTTCATCAACCGATTCACGATAAACAGGCAGCCGTGTATAGGGGGATGCGGCGGCTATATCGAGAATTTCATTTATAGGTAGATTGAGATCCAAAGCATCGACGCGGGACCGAGGCGTCATCACTTCAGACACTGGAGTTTCGCTAAATCGAAAGGTTTTCTGCAGCATACTGCGCTCAAAACTGTCCAGATGCCCTGCCGCATGACTTTGACTGATCAACAGGAGAAGCTCAGTCGCCGAGTGCACCGAACCGTGTGCATTCGCAGTTTTCAATCCGACTGCTCGCAAAAGCATTTGACCTAGGCCGTTGAGACTCCAGATCAATGGTTTGAACAGAATAATCACTAGACTCATAGGTCGAGCCACGATCAATGAAGTCGACTCGGGATGACTGAGGGCCACAGACTTCGGCACCAACTCACCCAAAATCACATGCAAAAAGGTAATGAGAGTGAAGGCTATGGCTACACTCATTCCATGCTGAACACTCTCAGCAATGGGAGGCTCAATCAGACCGAAAATAGGTGCCAGGATCTTGGATACAGCCGGCTCGCCCACCCAACCCAAGGCAAGGCTGGCAATCGTAATACCGACTTGGGTTCCTGCAATGTAGCGATCCAAATCTTGAATCGCTCGCTTGACGTATTTCGCTGCACTCACACCTTCAGTGGCCAACTGATCGATTCGAGTCTTTCGGACTGTGACCAAGGCGAATTCTGCTGCCACGAAAAACCCGTTGATTCCCACCAACAGGAAAACACCGAAAAGACTCCAAACTATGCTCATATCCACAATTCCTACTCCCCATTCCAGCCGACGACCATAGCAGAATAAGGGACAGGACTCAACCAAGTCGACTCAAAGGGGACGAAAAATGCCCCCTCCAGCCAAGAATTACAGCAGGTTGAGGGCGCAGCTTGGCTCGTGCAATTATAAATGCAGTTTAAATTCGGCTGAAAGACCTTCATAAGAACCAATCTCGCCCGTCCATCCTGACTTTTGATCTCCACTATGCCGAATGCGATAGATTCCTTCGCTCGCGTTTTGAGTGTCCCAGGTGATGGTAATCTTGGAATTGGCGATACCACTGCGTTCCCATTGATAGCTTGTCTCTGGATCCCAGTCATGGGCGATTGGCAAAAACACTCCATCGACACGTTTTTCGATAACCAAAAATGAACTTTGAATGCGGTAGTTATTGTTGGGATGTGCTCCCCAAAACTGGACTTCCACGGTTTCCCCAATGCCATATTCAGCCTTGGGTTCGACAATAGTATCACCATACTTTTTCCGGAGAGGCTTATCGTCCAAAACGACCTTGGCGGTAAAATCTACAGTTTGACCCGTGATCTCAGGCGGCGTGGGTCCCGCGGGCACCTCGGTTCCTTGCACGATGGCCCGCGATAGGCGAACATATTCCTGCTGAAAGGAGGCATGCTCGTTTGGTCCAAAAAGGGTTGCAGCGCCTTCATACCATTGCTTCGCATACTCTTCGCGAGTCGCAAGATAAGAAGCATAGGAATTGGCCAGACTGGAAATGGCAGCATAGCGAACTCCTACAGGCGCCATCTGCTGAAGCACAGCTTTTCTAAATCGACGTCCCGACATTGTCGTCACTTCAGCTGGCACGGCCACCAAAGCCACACTGCCGATCTTAATGATTTGCAAGGGCATGATCTGGGGCGTCATGGTCGGGCCTGCCCCATTTAAATGAGCGATACCGGTGGGAATCAACACTGGCTTTTCAGCTTGGCATTTCTTGTATTCTTTATCATTGGTATCCGCCCATACCAGGGTGAATATTCCACCAAGAAATCCACTGAGGAATTTTTTAGCCGCATTTTCACTCCAAGTTAAACTAGCAACCGTCGTACCGTTTTCAAACAGCGGTGCAGGGCTCGGGTTGTCGAAGGGACTGCCCGCAGCAAAGGAGGCCCCCATGCCTGCAGCACAGGTCGAAGTTTGTGCACTTTCGACAAAGAGGCTTCGCATATCCACCCACTCGTGGCGAAAGTCGATGGAACCCGATACCCTTTCGGTGGCACCTTCATAAAGCTCTTTAGCTTTGCTATATTGCTTGGTCGTTGCATTCTCCAAACTTTTATTCTTAGCAAAACTCAGCTCAGGAGGCGCCTGACCGAAGCCAATGTTCGGCGTGACATCCCCAGCATTCGATTGCGCAAAGGCCGCGACGAAAGTTTTGTTGGCAAGGTAATTGGTGCCTTTGTCTTTCTCAAACAAGTAAGCTGCCAAGCCCTTATTGTCACCCGTAATCAAATGATTGTCGGGGCCGATACTGTCGGGATGCACAGCAAACCAATTGACCATACCGAGCTCTTCACCGGAAGCAGCGACAAACTTAAGGAGGGTAAAGGTCTTATCGGTATTGCCATCATAGAGGGCCCGCTCTGCCGCAGGATTGTTGTTGTAGGCTTCAACCGCACGATTGCCACCGACTCCGTCCAAGCTTCCCTCATTCACCAAGATATGACCAGGTTGCAAATTTTGATGCGCCCTCAGGATCGACTGGTAGATGCCGTCAACAATGACAGAGAAATGATCTTTGATGAAACCATTGATGGTGGCATCGTAGAGAAAATACCCCGAATAACCGCCGGGTCCACCATGGGTGTGCGTTGCCGAGAGGAGTATGTTCTTCTCTGTATAGTAGGGTGCCAGTTGCCGATTGGCGGCTATTTTTTCTGCCAATTTTAATTTGACCATTTGAAACATCATACCAAGGTCCGCACTGACGAAAACGACTCGCTTGTGTTCGTCGCCAACAATAAAGGCCCGCGACCTCAATCGCATATGAATCCCAGCTGTTTTCTGCTTGGAGACGGCAAAGCCCATCATCACGATTTCGGCAGCCGGCCCGGTGATATCGTAGATGCCAGTGCCCACCAAATAATCATCACGGACCTCTGTTCTATCTGGCGCATTGCGGCTCTCGCTGCTCAACGACGACAGCGACTTTGCTTGGCCGCAACCGAGAACACTGAGCGCGACCACCCATAAAAGACTGAACATTGCCGGCCATTGCGTACATCCCCTCATGAGCGCCCCTCTTTCCATCCGTCTAAAGATTGTGCAATGAAATGCTTTGTCTTTTATCATCGCTCTGAAGATAAAAGCCAACTGGTGATTTCTTTATGCACGAAAGCGGAAGCTGACGAGAGTTCGGATCAGAAAAATTTCCTCAAGCGATGGGTCAGTATCCAAGCCAAGCAGCCGCCGGCAATGGCTGCCAGAATATTCAGCCAGAGACGATAGCGTTCACGGGAGGGCCTGGGTTTTCGCATAATAATCTTGGGGTCGGTGGTGAGAAATGATTCAGGGATTAGCTCTTCTTGGGCTTTAGGATCCATTTGCTGCCTCTTGCAGTAAGCGTGATCGATGTTGTTCAGTCCCATCCTAGACTGAGCTTTAACTTTGCAGCTAGTATGACTGGCCCTATGCTGGGAATGCAATTCCGAATCCAGAAAGTGAAAATCCATGCCTGTCGCTTTTGCAGTGCTGGACTGAAACAAGCCTTCATTTTAGCACTTTTACACTTTTGCCCAAATCCCCTGCCTCGCCGGCCCTCAAGCCTCCCGCAACCCTACCGATAGGAGAGGGGAATCATTAGCCAAAAATTAAGATACTGAGAAAGATTGCGACCGAGATAGATAGGGGTTCGCAGATGAGATGGGCTACACCATTATTTGCAGTGCTATGCATATCAATAAGCGGTTCGGCGTTGGCAGAAACATCGCTTTCTTGGCTCGAGAAGCTGCGATATCTGCGTTTTGGCAATGAGCGTGGGCTCGTTATCAAGGATGCACAACTCGATCTAACTGATCTAAAAGCCGATGAATATTGGTTTGTTCGAGGAAATATCCTGTTCTATCCCGGCGAGTTTATCAATCCCGAGCAGTTTCAAAGTATTCAAAATTGGGAAAGGCTCATTCAGGAAAAGCAGCCTATTCTCGTTGAAATGAATAACCAGATCAGTCAGAAAGCAAACAATCCATCCCCCGTTCATTTCGGGACCTTTGCTCTCAAGGTCAAAGCTCTGCCTAAACAAAAACTGAGTCTTCTGCTTAATAATATCTACCATCCCATGACTGTCTACCTCGCCAACACAAGGCAGGTAAGCGAGTTGAGTCGAATAGGTCAACTCAGCCAGGATCCCTCACAAAATAGCCAGATCTATTCGTTTCTCTATCCTACCAACTCCTTCGAATCAACTGAAGATTTCACTCTTGTCATGCATGTGGCATCGCCTGTGAACAGCGACTTTCGCAGTCCAAATTTTTCCAGCTTTTTCATTGGACCTGAGCGATACCTTGATCGAGAGTTTAAAATACTTCTGGCCCTCAATGGCGTTATCATTGGCTGCTTTCTGATCGCGAGTATTTTTTATGCCTTCATCTTCTCTTTTAGACCGCGAGATCGATCGTCGCTTTACTTAAGTCTCTATGCATTCCTTTCTTTTGTGATGGCTGCAGCAGCGATCACGGATTTTCCGATAGCAACCCACGCCATTATGAGCATAATCACCTGCTCTAACATGCTAGGATCGATCTGTCTTTTGCTATTTATTGCGGAAAAAATAAAGCCGCATATGAAAGCAAGTGCAGGACACTATCTTTCGCTTGTGATCATGGGCCAAGGCTTGGTTATTCTAATGGCTTCTACACTATCTCTTTGGCCAATCCTCAGCACGCTGTATTTTTTGATGTTTGGTCAAGCCATCGCACTGATTTTTACCACGATCTATCTTGGCTTTCGGCACCAAATAAATGGCCTCGGGTATTTTATCGTCGGTGGCATTTTGGATTGTGCATTCCAGTTCCCCATCATGATACACGGCGCCAATGAACCAGACACCATGGATATATGCCTCGCCAATCTTTCTATGACCATTGCCATTGCCCTCGTCAATGCCAAGGACTTTGCCATCACCTACAAAAGTTCAGAACAATTGCGCCAGGAATTGCAAAAACTGCTTAAAGAAGTTCAAGATAAAGAACAGGCACGGACACTCTTCTTCCAAAACACATCGCATGAACTTCGAACCCCACTGAATGGCATCATTGGCTTCATGCAGCTCATCACACAAAACAGATATGGCCAGATTCCCGAAGCCGTGGAAGGACAGTTACAAAAATGTATTCGTCTGGCTATCAGTTTGAAGAATCAGGTCAATGCGATTCTCGATCTTGCCAAGGCCAAGAAAGGCAATCTCGCCCTTTGCAATAGTGCGATTTCTTTGGTTGAGTTGATGCGAGAGGCCGAGGATCTGGCTGGAGGACTGTTGCTCAAACGACCTGATTTTCAATTCCATTCCAGCGGACAATGGGACTCTAAACAGGGTGATTTTATCGGCGATCGAGAAAAAATCAGTGCCATCATCCGCAATCTTCTTGGCAACGCTTTCAAGTTTAGCGATCCCATTCGCTCGAATACCATCGATTTGAAGATGGTGCGCGAAGGGCAACATCTGATTATCACTGTCAGCGATACCGGCATTGGCATTCCACCTGAGCATCAGGATAAAGTCTTTGAAGAATTCCAGCAGGTAGCTGGAGACGCACGACGCGCCTATGAAGGCACGGGCTTGGGTTTGGCTATGGTCCGAGATTTTGTCAAGCTTATGGGTGGCTACATTCGATTGGAGTCCGAGCACGGCAAGGGCAGTCGCTTCACCATTGACATTCCGGAACAGACAGCCATTCATGTGCAAAAGCCAACTGAAATCAATCTCATGAATGCCGACAAAAAAGTCATTCCCATGGCAAGGCCGGTTCCAGGCAAACCCCTATCGAAAGCTCAATCTCGCGGTCGCCTACTGGTGGTTGATGACAATGAGATGAACTGCGAAGTCCTCAAAGATGTCTTAGAGCAGGATGGATTTGCAGTTCGCACAGTATTGGATGGAAGGGAAGCCTTACGCATTATGCGTCAGGAGCATCCCGATTTGCTTTTGCTCGACATGATGATGCCGTACTTCTCTGGCGAAGATGTAATCAAGGCCATGCAGAGTGACAACATACTCCAGGACATTCCTATCATCTTGATCACAGCTCGGGCGAGTGAGGATGATCGAATCTTTGGCCTAAGCTTGGGTGCTGATGATTATTTAGCAAAGCCCATTCACCATGAAGAATTACTCTTTAGAGTTAAAAACATTCTTGAGCGACTCGAAGTGAAGAAAAAGTTGGTCGAAGCCGAAGAAGGCCAAAAATTGGCTCAAATGGGTCGACTTATGCAGGAATATAGTCACGAGCTTAAAAATGTTTTCCAGGGAGAAACGCTCCGCTTGGCAGAAATTCCTGCTTCTTGCGAAAGAATACTGCGCCGAATTCCTCTCTCATCGCAAGAGTGGCAAGAGGCCAGTCGCCTGATAAGTATGGATAAACATGTCCCAGCGGAAAAATCGAGCCTAGGCGACCTCGTCTTTGATCATCCAAGCCAAAGTATGTCGCTGGTTCTGAAATCCTTAAGAGCTAACATCGCTTGCATTGATATGAATGCAGAAAGCCGATTGAAGCTTTGGCGACAAGTCTTGGAGCTTTCACCAGAAATCCAGCAGGAATGCGAGCAAACGACTTACATCATTCAAAACTTCACGGTGATGCAACATCAGACTCTCTATGCCAGCGAACTTGTGAAAAACATTCTGGACTTCGCCCGCCGCGATGAGGCTCCCAATGAGGCTTCCACGGTTGCGGTCCTGGATCGAGTGGTACGTTTGGTCAAGCCTCGCTTGCAAAGCCTTGGCATTAAGATTCAGATTCCATCCGAAGATCATACGGTGAGCATCAGCCAAAGCAATTTGATGCAGGTCCTCCTCAATCTCATATCCAATGCCTGTGACTCACTGGAAACAATCGAACGAGATAATAGGTGGATTCGCATCAGCATCGCCACTCAAAATAACCTCATGACCTTGTCTTGTGCGAATGAAGGGATTCCTTTCACTCCTGAGATGGCCGAAAACATGCTACAAAATACAGTAAAGCCTCAGGATCAAAAGAACTATGGATTGGGACTCGGCATTAGTTTACGGCTGATCCAAAGGGCGCGAGGAAGGCTCGAAGTCAACTGTGAAGCTAGGACACCTGAGATCAATATCATTCTAACAACTAAGCCTAGTCAATCGCTCCGATATAGCGCTTAGATCAGCCGTTTAGCAGCGAGGCAGGCCAGAGGCCGCCTTGTTTCGGTGCCGGCCTCTGCTCTCCATTGAATTGGCGCGGCAAGTCTCTGAGATCCAGGACGACGCATCCTCTCGCCCATGGCAAGACTCCCATCGAAGCATTGTGTTTCTCTGCTTTCGCATATAAAAAACTATTTACCTTTGGTCCTCAATGCAGGGAGTCCAGCATGTCCAAGCCGGCAACGTCGAACGCATCCTCCGTCCCTACGGGACAATTTCCACCACAAATCCCGTACATCATTGGCAATGAGGCTTGCGAGCGCTTTTCGTTCTATGGCATGCGCAACATCCTGACAACGTTCCTGGTGACACACCTGCTGCTAAACATGCCCGCTGAATTTCGCGAGGCCGAAGCCAAAGAAATCTTCCATGTCTTTGTCATGGGCGTGTATTTTTTCCCGCTCCTAGGCGGCTGGCTTGCGGATCGCTACCTGGGCAAATATCGAACCATCCTTTACCTCAGCATTCTCTACTGCTTCGGCCATTTATGTTTGGCGTTGTTTGAAAATAATATACAGGGCTTTTACCTTGGTCTCGGGTTGATTGCCTTGGGTTCAGGCGGTATCAAACCTTGTGTTTCGTCTTTTGTCGGCGATCAGTTTGACCAAAACAGTAAAGGCAAAGCTCGGGTGGTATTTGAAATGTTCTACTGGAGCATCAATTTCGGATCCTTTTTCGCTTCACTGCTGATTCCCCTGATCCTGGAACATTACGGCCCAAGTTTTGCGTTTGGTATTCCCGGCATTCTCATGGCGATAGCCACTTTGGTCTTCTGGTTGGGACGGAAAACTTATACCGTGATTCCTCCAGCTCCCAGTGATCCCCATTCGTTCATTCGCGTCGTAAAAACAGCACTGTTTGACCAAAGAGGGATTCATAGCGGAACTCTTCTCGCTGGTTTCGGAGTGCTCGTTGCCGTCGCTTCTGTTTTGTCGTGGTCCTCATTAGGAGTGGTTGCAGCAATCTGTCTGGCGCTGGTATCGATCCTGCTCTTCGGGGGTATTGCGGCCTGGACTCAATTGCACGTTGCTCAAAAGAAACATCCGGCGGCAGCGATTGAAGGCGTCAGGGCTGTCCTGCGCATTCTCGTCATCTTTGCCTTGGTGACCCCTTTCTGGTCCTTATTCGATCAAAAGGCATCCACCTGGATTTTGCAGGCCCGCAGTATGCAATTGCCTGGTTGGTCCTGGCTCACCAATGCTTCGCAGATGCAGGCCGTAAACCCCTTGCTCGTGGTGTTGCTCATCCCCTTCAATAACCTAGTCCTCTATCCCTTTTTACAAAGGCGCGGGGTGGAGTTTACGGCCTTGCGTCGTATGACCTTAGGGATCGCCCTCTCGGGCTTATCATGGATCGCTGTGGGTGGATTTCAAATCCTCATCGATGGCGGAGCTCAAATCTCGATTCTATGGCAACTGCTGCCCTATGTGATCCTGACTCTGGCTGAGGTCTTTGTCTCAACGACTGGATTGGAATTTGCGTATAGCCAAGCACCCACGCGCATGAAGGGAGTGATCATGAGCTTTTGGAGTCTCTCCGTTACAGTCGGAAGTCTCTGGGTGCTCCTAGTCAATTCGGGCGTTCGCTCTCAAGGATTGGTGCAATCGGTCTCTGGCATTGGAATGAGCATCACCACCTTTCAAATGTTTTTCTTTGCAGGCTTCGCTTTCCTTGCCGCTATAGCCTTTGGGCTCTTTGCCAAGCGCTACCAAGTGGTAGATAATTATCTGCAGCGTTCTTAGGTCGCGGTCGCTGCCCAGAAAGCTTCAACATCTTGGATGTCGCTAAAGTGGTGGAAGACAAAATTAAAGACGTTAAAGACGTTAAAGACGTTAAAGACAAAGTGATTAAAAAGGACTTCACCGTCGAAGTCAAACTGGTCGGCAAAGCCAAGTCCTAAATTTCGGGCCATCATCGCTGGGCTGGGTCTCGTCAGCCTAGCTAGTCTCTGCCGCTTTAGGCGGCAGAGACTAGCTAACTTTTCGAAAAACTTACCAAATTATTTCGCAGTTGTAATATTTCCCCCTCTTCGATTCTAAAGTCCTACTCATTGCGAAATACGCAAACCCACGGACAAAGAAATCCCTGAAAACTCGCCTCTTTGTATACCTTTATGGCTATAGCTAGCCTGCTAAATGCCGATGACATCATGGCATTCAAAGGTCTAAAAGGCGGTCTATGCTAAGTCGTAGCTCTCAAAAATGGAAAGACCCAAGCACGCTTCGGTGGCTGCTCGGTCTGTTCCTTTGTCTGATGCTTGCCGATGCAGCTAGGTCAGCGGATGAAATTGTCAGCTATCCCTTGGATGCAGACTTTACTCGAATTGATATAGCAACGGCCCGCAAATTGACGACAGCACCTGAGGAAACACTCGAACACGTTATCGCTCAATTTCCAGACAAGGGCCAAAGTTTCGACGCGAGATACCTCGTCAACGGAACTGAGACAGTTTGGATACACTTCCGCCTACAGAATTTAGACAATCGTGCTCGACAAATCGTCTTGAATCACGCCTTTGCCTTAACTCCCAGATTCGAAATATACACCCAAGATACCCAGGGCCTTCACAGTATCGGCGCCTTTGGCGATGCCGTTGCCGACCGCGCTCCCCAAGTTTGGCACCGAACGCCTTCTATACGCTTAGAACTGCAGCCTGGCTTCACTGACTTTTATATCAAAGTCGAAGATGGCAATCCTCAATGCCTCCTGTTTAAGGTCTACAGCTACGATGCGTTTCAGTCCATGCATGCCAAAGACCTTGCCCTGCTGTGTACCTTGATCGGTGTGATTGTGATCATGCTGCTCTATAATGTCTTTATTTATCTGTCGCTCCGCTACGACTACTATTTGTATTATATTGGATTTGGAACGGTTTTTTACCTATGCTATGTGATACTTTCCGGGCTACCTCAGGCTAGCTTTTTTTCCCAATGGGAAGGCCGCAATATCTCGCTCTATGGAGCTGCCAGCTTCGGCTGCTTTTCCTTCTATTTCATCTGTCAATTCGCCAATAGCTTTCTCAATGTCGACAAATTCTTTCCTTTGTCAGCGAAGATCACTAAGATTTTTGGCTATTCAATTTTCGCCTTTCTGCCCTTCTGCCTGTTCGAAGCTCTTTACTTTCGAAGCAGCTATTCCGTCAAAGCCATCAATTTCACAGGTTCCATCATTGGATGCTGGATCTATTTCGTAGCCGTCTGCGTGGCGTTCAAACGCTATCCTCCTGCCTACTATTTTATAATCGCTTTTACAACCCTGGTCATAGGCAACACCTACTCAACCTCTGTAGTCGATGGCATTTTTCCTCTCTCAGATTACTTCGCCTATTCAGCTCTCTTGGGTGGTACCTGTGAAATTTTGCTGCTATCCATCTCTTTGGGCAAAAGAGTGAAGGATGAAGAGGCTCAAAGTAAGAACAAAGTCCAGGAAATGGCGGCTGAACTTGGACGAATCAATCACGATCTGGATCAAAGAATCGAAGAGAGAACCCGGTTTGCTCGCTCGATTTTAAACAGCATGAACATTGGACTTCTTCGTATTGAAGCTTCTGGCCGCATTGCCAATGATTTTTCTAAAGTCGCCTTGGAACTCTTCTCCAAAAAAGACTTCAAAGACAAGTATATTTGGGATCTTTTTGACTTTGATCACGAAGGCGAAAGCCTCAGCATTTTTAAAAGCCTGATCGACCTCATTATTGGTGAGGATCAGGCTAATCTCCTCCTTAACGAAGACTTACTGCCCAAGTCCCATCGAGCAGGCGATCGATTGATCGAACTCAACTGGTCACCATTTCTTAATGGCAACCAAGTCGAGGCTATCCTTCTTCTTGCCCGCGATGTCACTTACGTCACGGGTCTGGAACAAGAGCGAAAAGGTCAGCTTGATCAAGCGAACTTCATTATGCTGGTAGCAAAGCATGGTGTCGAAAAAATGCAAAACTATCTTCAGGAAGAAATTCAAGGTCTGCAAAGAGCTCGGAGGATTCTAGCCTCGACGACAATGTTTGCCATCATCGAAAAGTTCGGTACCCTGCGCATCATTCATACCATCAAGGGGAACACGAGGTCCTTTGGTCTCAGCGAGATTTCAAAGATTTGCCACACACTTGAAGATAGTATCCTGGCCTCTCGCTCTCAGCCTCTTCTCCAGTCCCAAGCTCTGGGCTTGATTGACACGATGGCGGCACAGTTGCTTTCTTATGAACAGATGATTCAGAAGTATTTTGTCGCGGAAATCCAGAGATTTTCCAGACCGCTGCAGGCCCTGGAGGGGAAAATTCAGACCTTGAAGGCAAGCGAGCATCGAGAAAGTCTCAAGCTTGCAGACGAGATGCAGTGGATTATCACGGCTATGAACTACGACCTACTTGGCGAGATCAACCTAGTCCTTAAAGATCAGATTGATGATCTTGCTCTACAGTTGAACAAGGATCCCCCGGAGCTACGTATCCAGGCTGACAGAATTCTCATTGAGAGCAAAAAGGTTCATCGCCTACATTCCATCCTGAATCATCTCATTCGCAATGCGGTCGACCATGGAATCGAACCGAGAGACATTCGCCTAGCAAAGGGCAAAGATAGCAAAGGACTCATAGAAATCCAGTACTATGCTCGCGATGGTAGGATGATTTGCGCGATTCGCGACGATGGGGCAGGACTGCAGTTGGACCGACTTTATAACAAGTATCTGCAAGACCATAAACTGCCAAAAGGCACCCGTCCCACTATGGGGACTATTGCCAATTTAGTGTTTAAGTCAGGTCTCTCCGTCAAAGATGAGGCCACTTCGATATCAGGACGGGGCATTGGTATGGATGCTGTGCGCGACCTATGCCTTGAGATCGGCGCAGAGATCTCCATTCGGATGGATCAGCACTTGTCTCATCAGCCTTACGAGCCAGGTCAAGGCCTAGTCGCCATTTGGTTTGAAATAGACTTACCGATGGATCTTTTTCTGGTTCAGACACCCAACGAATCCATCTCTATTGCTAGCTGAGAATGCTCTATTTTGAAACACAAGGCCCATGGGTTTAAGGTCGATCTTTGAACCCTCGGCGTTTCATTTCATCTTCACGCGCCGCTTCAATTTCACTCAGCACATCGTTGACATCAGCTTTCTTTTTACTTTGTTCGAATTTTCCCGTTAAGACGGTATCAGGCCGTAGCTTACCGTTTTCATAGTAATGCCAAATTTCTTTCGCATAGTTGGTCTTGGGAATTTCTGGCGCGAAACGCCCCATAAAGGCCGCGAGCTGAACCAAATCCCGTTCAAAGATGCCAAAAGCATTGTTGGCTGTAGCTTGCACGGCTTGCGGCAGATCGATGATCACCGGGCCATTATGGGAAACGAGAATATTAAATTCCGAAAGATCGCCGTGAACAATACCCGCACAGAGCATAAGCACGATTTGCCTGACGAGAAATTGAAAGTATTCCACAGCTTTTTCTGGCGAAAGCTCCACATCGTTAAGCCGAGGAGCTGGTTGGCCATCCTTGTCGTGGATCATTTCCAGGAGCAGAACGCCTTCGTAATACTCAAAGGTCTGCGGGACGCGAACTCCTGCTGAAGCCAGCAGTGTGAGGGCTTCCACTTCAGTATTCTGCCACTCTGCTTCGCGCTCTTTACGTCCATACTTGCTGTTGCTATCCATCGCCCGAGCGCGTCGGCTGTTGCGAACCTTACGCCCCTCGGTGTACTGCACTTTTTGGCGAAAAGTCCGGTTGTTTTCATCTTTGTACACTTTCGCGCAAAGATAGCTGCCTTTGGCCAGCACAATATAGACTTCCGCTTCTTTGCCACTTTGGAGCTGTCCCACCACTTCGTCGATCAAGTTCGCATAGATTAAAGGCATCAGGCGATTCGGAATCTTCATAAAAATTAAGGTCTCTCGTGACTAGGCTCTGCCAACAAAACCAGACTTGAGGCTCCATGGCATCGATCAGCCTTCGAGACTAACACAGATCACCCAGCCGCTTCACTCGCTGCTGCGTAAAATCTTCTGAATTTTTGGGGAAGTCCTTGGGACGCAGGAGCTTCAAAATACTGGCTATTTTTGACGCGCGCTAAAAAAATAGCCTGCTTCAGCCTGTCAAAATCACTGATTATTTATAGATTCTATGGACTTACTCCCAAACAAGCGGATTTGAGAAAAGCTCCCTTCTGCCGATGACAAGACAACACTATTTGAAATGGGAAGTAACTCCATTGCGCCGATTAGATCCAAAAGTGCCGGGTGAAAGCTCGGTGATCATGACTCAGCTGGTTTTGCCTCAGCACACCAACCCCCATGGCACCATCTTTGGAGGTGTGATTATGTCATGGATGGACATTGCCGCCGGTATCTGCGCCCAAAGACATAGTCGAACCGAAGTTGTCACCGCAGCGGTGGATACCCTGCATTTTTTAAGTCCGGTCCGCATCGGATGGGTGGTGACCTTAAAAGCCACCGTAAATTATGCACGCAGTTCAAGCTGTGAGGTAGGAGTTCGAATCGACTCGGAAAATCCGATCACCGGCGAACACTTTCACACAGCCAGTGCCTACTTTACGATGGTTGCCTTGGGCAGCGATAAACGCCCCACCAAGATACCAGCCCTGAAGCCAGAAACGGATATTGAAAAGCAAAGATATGCAGAAGCTGAACATCGCTGGCAAGAGAGGCAGAGATTGCGGAAGCAGGCGATTGAGTGAGAAACCTAGCCCAAAGCAGCCAGCCGAAATCATAAAGTAACACGCATAGTTCCTACACTCGCGTATAGTTTTGCTCCGATATTCCAACCAACTTGAATGCTAATTTGTCATCTTCGATTGCGAATGATAGAGCAGGAAAAGAACCTGTTTTTATGTTTTGGTTTATGGATTGATGCGTTGGCCACAAAGCTGAGCTGATTGAAAAAAGGGCAGGGTATGAAAATGAAAACTCAATGCGGTTACGCTGCCAGACTCCTGATCGGTTGTCTGCTGGTCTTTTCCTCTAAAGCCAAGGCTCAAGATCTTCCTCTTGCTCCTTCAGAACCCGGTCCTTCGCTGCAATCGGGCCAGTTGATTTACCAAATATACCCAAGAGCATTTTACGATGGTTCCGATCAGCCGGATGGAATTGGCGATTTAAAAGGTCTGCAACTGAAATTGGACTACTTGCAAGCCTTCGGCGCGGACACATTGCTGCTCATGCCTTTGCATAGCTCGCAGGATCCTTTAGGCTACATCCCTCGTGATCTTTTCTCTATTTCCGCTGACTACGGAAGTATCGCGGACCTCAAAGATCTCGCAGCAGCAGCCCATCAAAGAGGCATAAAAATCCTCATCGACAGCCCTCTCAATCACATGGCTGACGATAGTCTCTGGGTGAAACAAGCCATTCGAAAATCATGTGATCCCTGGGACCCAGGCTATCGAGCGGATGATCCCAACCTGCGCTACTGCAAATATTTTTATCAGGTCGGTAACCCCTGGAGCGAGAATCCCTATCGCAATTGGCACAAACCATGGGACTGGGATCGGACGACTGTAAGTGATGTCTGGCATCGGGTCTACGGCTATAACCCGTCCTATCATCGCGATGCCTATATGTACGCAAGTTTTTCGCCAAATATGCCGGATCTAAAATTCTACGACCCGTCCAGCCAACGCTGGAACGAAGAACTCCTGGCTGATATGGATCGCTATATCAAAACGTGGATTGATATTGGCATCGACGGCCTGCGCATCGATGCCGCCAAGCATCTGGTCGAGGGCAACGGCAAAAATAACCTTGCAGCCGAACCACTTAATTTACAGCTTCTGGCTCGGTTCAAACAAACACTGCAAACCCTCAAGCCCAATGCACCTTTGCTCGGCGAGATCTGGGATTCTTATCCCGTGATGGCAGAGTATCTGGACAAGGGTGCAATCGACGCTTTCTTTGACTTCGGCTTTATGGGCAGTCTACGGGAAAGCCTTAAGAATGGATACGCTGCAAACTTTTCTGGCAATCTCCAGTATCTAGAATCCCAGGGCGCTCGAGTGCATATCAATCAGCACGTCGTCACCTTGGGCAATCATGATGTCAACCGAATCATGACCGAACTTTCGGGAGATCAGTTACGAGTTGTGCAAGCGTTCTTTATCATGCTCAGTTCGCCCTTTCCCGCTCTGGTTTATTATGGCGACGAAGTAGGGATGGAAGGTCTTGTCAAACGTCCAACGGCTGCCGATCCACGCGAATACTTGGAAAGCACCTTAGCCTTTCCTTGGCGCGGCGAAAGCCCCATGGTTGGATTTCCAGGGACCCGCTCGCCTCAAGCAGGGACGCCACGCAACGCTGCTACATTCAACCTCAATAGCCAGCTCGCCGATCAATACTCGCTGTACTTCAAACTTCAAAACTTGATCAAGCTGAGAAAGTCTCTTCAATCTGATGGCCAGGGACAGATTACCGTCCTTAAAACGGACCATACTCGGGTGTTCGGCTACGCTTGGCCAAAGCGCGGAGGAGGTTGCTATGCAGCATTTGTCAATTTTGATGGAACCAATAGCCAAACTTTAGCTTGGCCCGTCAGACCTCTAGCCTGTGGAACCGAGCCTGCTATCATCCACTGGAATGAAGGAGCGACAGTGAACGAAAGCGCTCTCCGCTTGGACGCCAAAGGCCAATCCTTAGTGGAATGGCCAGCTGCTCTCTAGGCTCTGGATATAAGCTAGAAACTTGCCGATCGCGTCACCGAAGTGCCATCGGTGAGTTTATAGGTAACGCTGGCCTCCGGGCCGGACTTGGTGCAGGTCAAGCTCGCACTGTAGGGAATATCGATATAGGCCTCGCTACATCCTGTGACGGTCATGCTGCTCAAACCTATGATGTTGCTGCTTGCAATCTGAACAACCGCACCTGTGCCATTGATGAGAACATAGGGCTTCAAGTAGATGGGCACGCTAACTTCTGACATGACAGTGGAATCTTTCTTGAATTGAACGATCACATGCCTTGTTCCATTGGTCGGCGTGAGGGTGACAGTCATCTGCTCCGTATAAGGAATCCATTGAAAAGTCGTCGCACTCGCAAGAACACCACCGCTAATGGACATCGTAATGTCGTCGCCCGCTAAATGATCGAACTGAGGTAAAATCACAATCTCTTCGGAATCTGTCCAAAGGGGCTCGCCCTGAATGGATATCGCTCCAGGAGCGTAGCTCCGATCGTAGGTAATCACTAGGTCAATATCTTCGCAGGGATTATCGGCCGCATCTTTGATTTTAACTGTGATAGATTTTTTACCTTCCCCTGCCGACAATTCAATCCATTCATCGACCGAATCAGTAAACTTGATAAAGGCCGCTTCGGTGGCAATGTCACCTTGAATCTTGTAGTACAAGGGACCATCATTATCAGCCTGTATCCGCGTTCGAATCGATCCAGTCGCCGTCGCTGATGAGACAGGATTCGCTCGACAATTCTGGGGGCCTACACTCTTGCGAACGATTTGCAGATCGGTCGGGTCACCGTCCGTACCAAAAATATTGCGATACCTGATCTGCAGATTTTTGATCCCGTCTCCCTCACTCAACTGCAAGAGCACCTGATCGTCATTAGGAATATCATAGTATTTGCCGCTTGAAACGCTGGCATCCAGATCGCCTTCCACCCAAACTTCCTTAACATTTTTACCTTTGGAACTTGGCAGTACCAGATAGACCCAGGCATCGGCGCTGGCATTTTCAGAAAAATAGGGTTCGGGTACTGGGGGGACTTCGGGACTCGATTTCCAAGTCAAACTATCGCTGAGGTAGGCGCGATCATTTTCTTGAAACAGCATTATATTGATGGTGACTTGACCAAAGTCATCACTGGTGAGAGTGGTGACGTCCTGCGCTTCAAGCATCTCGCCTAAGGCGACATCAGCGGTAAAGCCCGTACCCGATAGGCTAAATTTAGGCGCAAAATTGCCAAGGATGTCCAGGCGAAGCGTGTTGCTCTTGGTCGCAGTAGCCTCCCGCTCCAGATAGTACTTAACCGACCCCGAATTGGCGCCACTGCTGCATCCGAGGAGTATCATCAAACAGAGATAAAAACAGTTCAAACTCACGGACCATTTCCGTTCTGGGTGATGGTGGTTACGTCTATATTGAAATAGGTATAGGACGGACCCGACTTCAGAATGAAGATCATATTGGGCTTTGTCACGATAGGCTTGGTTCCGGCCATGACCATGACATCCGCATCCCCAGTGTTGGCGGTGATAAATCCACCATTGGTGATGGCCGGTGTTCCGCCGCCAGCGATAAAGGCTTCCGTCGTCATATCGATTTGCTTGCCACCCGAGGCGGCGGTGAATATATCATCCAAATTCGTTTGCGTGAGAACACTACCATAGGTATCTTCGGCTAGCACCATCGAGATCGAGCTTAAGAGAACGTCGTAGCATAGGATATTCACACCTGTCCCTGTCACGGCTTGACCTTTACACCCCAGCTGAATGCGGAATTCGCCGTTACCTATAGCGGTAATTCCAACTAATGAAACTTGCTTGATTTCGAAATTGGGCGATGCTTGACCGTTGACACTCAACGACGCCGATTCACGGACCACAGCTTCGGCGAGAGTTTCTGTTGCTCCGACGGTGATCTCAGAGAACTGAAAGTGAATCGAACCAGCGGCAACAACAGGATTGCTAATGGTGCTGAGAACTTCCAATTTCAATTCATTGGCGGGAGTCGCTCCACTCACTTCAAAGGTCGCTGTATCATTGGTTTGCCAACTGGTAAAATCTGCTCCTGACTTTGGGGTATAAACCAGTCCATTCAAGGTAAATTCGGTAAGTTTGACAATGCAGTTTCTATCGAACTCATACACTTCCAGATAGGCAACGGCTTCGGTTACAGTTGCCGTATGGGTTGACGCGCAGTCCGACAAGGAGATGGTGAAAGCTGTTGCGTCAGCAGCAAGAGATAAAGAATGAAGACTTGTGGACTTTATTACAGATTGCGACAACTCAACTTTGTACCCAAAACTTCTTCTCTTCGGCGCTGGCGTACTGGGCGTTTCAGTGTCGCTGGCATTGGGATCGTCAGCAAATTGATTGGAACTTTCCTGGCCACATGCACTCAGAAGAGCTATGCAAAGTAAGGATCTCAGGTGTATTTTCAGCATCTCAGTCCAACCTCTCTTTGACTTTGGCCCAACCCCAAAAGATCCGAAGCTCGCCTATCCGGCCTTAGTTGGCGAGAACCATTTCATTCATAAGAAGGGTCGGCACAAATTTGCCAATCCTGAATGTAGCCTATTTATTGATTGTTTTCAGTATGTTATGGACTTTTACTGGTTCGACAAAGAAGCTCAACCGATTGAATTTTTAAGCTGGAATGAAATGCTACCTCAGGAGCAGGATCATGAGCGCTCCAGCGATTCTTTGCAGTCAGTCAGAATTTTAAGTTGCTTCATTCGCCATCGAACAGGCTAAATTCCGGTCTTTTGCCAAAGACTCAAACTCAAAACTTAGCAAATTTACACCGCCAATGACTTATGACCGATAGAGCTGGAGGTGAGGTGTTGCATTGCCAAAATTCTTTCACATAGGACGAAATATCTTATGCGCCCGGGTCATAGGGCTCGTCCTGGCTTGGCTGCCGCATCCCTTGCAGGCAGGCATTGGTCTCATGGGCGGCATAGGGGGAGTGGCCGGCACTTTTCAAAAGGCCGAGACCCAAGCTCCCATCAAGGGCTTGAGCTACTACGTAAATCCAACTTGGTATCCTGAATTTTCTAGCCTCTCGTCCCTCAGCCTGGGACTGATCGTCAAGCAGATGAAGTTTGGTTACACGGACCAATCAGCTTATAAGCGGGCAACCTACAATCTCTATGGCATCAATGCGGGTGTATTTAAGTCCTTGGGTGAGAGCGTCCGTCTGCAGTTTTTGGCTGAATATTATTCCACAGCTGACCTATCCTCCCTTTCCACTCATGCCGATCTTGTGAACGGAAAAAACTTCAAGTATTCCACAGTCCAGGTTTACGAGGGCAGTCCAGCCACAGGCGTCCGAGTTAACCTGACTCATGACAAGACCGATGGACAGTTTACCAAAAGCAATCGCTATCGATCAGGTTTGGGCTTGAGTGTCATCCAGCAAAAGTTCAGCAGCGAGAGCACTGAGATCCAAATTTCCAATTCAGTGCTCAGTCCTGGTCCCCTCTTTACCAAGAGTGAAGTCTCGCATTCCCTCCTGGTGCTCAGTATCGATTTCTTTGTCGGACTGACGTTCTGACAGCCTTCAGTCTCAGGCAGCCAACAAATCCAACAAGCATTGTTGTTTTCCAAAGAATTGGCTATGCTGCACGCCACCTCGAACAGACCGATGAGCGGTCCGCAATAGGCCCCAAAGCCCGGACTGTCCTTGGAATTTGCTGCCTTCATGGAGAACGTATTTATGCTGTTTTTTCGCTTTCGAATAGTCTTCGCACTGGTCCTCGGCCTCAGCACCCTGTCCCTTGCTGCAGCACCAAAACTAAAAATAGGTTTGGTCCTCGACAAGGCCGGTAAGGATGATAAATCCTTCAATGCCTCGGCATTTGAAGGGATGGACAAGGCCAGCAAGGAACTGCAGATCGAGACCAAATATGTCGAAGGAACTGATGATAACGCCTTTGAACCTTTGCTGCGATCCTTTGCCAAGAAGGACTACGACCTCATCATATCGATAGGCTTCGCTCAGGCTGAAGCATTGAGCAAAGTCGCCGCGCAATTCCCTCAACGTAAATTCGCCATCGTGGATTCAGAAATTAAGTTGCCCAATGTTCGATCTCTGATGTTTGAAGAACATGAAGGCTCCTATCTCGCCGGAGCCTTAGCAGCCATGAAATCGCCGTCAGGAAAGATTGGGTTTATTGGTGGAATGGATAATCCTCTCATTCGGCGCTTTCTCTTAGGATATGAAGCCGGCGCGAAAGCGGTAAACCCCAAAGCCACTGTCGTAACCAACTTCGTTGGCATGACGGGTGACGCTTGGAATAATCCTCCCAAAGCTAAAGAACTTGCCTTGGCCCAGTTTCAAACCGGGAGCGAAGTGATTTATACCGCCGCCGGAGCTTCGAATAAGGGTGTCTTCGATGCAGCCGAAGAGAAAAAACGTCTGGCCATCGGCTGTGATTCCAATCAAAACTGGATCAAGCCTGGGTTCATCCTGTCCAGCATGATGAAGCGCGTGGATCAGGCTGTTTACAACACGATCAAGGATACCACCGAAGGCAAATTCACGGCAGGAACTGTTCGCTATGGTCTTAAAAATAGTGGGGTTGACCTAGCCAGAGATTCCTACAACTCTAAACTTATCGACGCCGCACAAAGCCAAAGACTGGGGCAAATGAAACAAGATATTATTGACGGCAAAATTAAAGTCCCAGATTTCTATCTCTTGAATGCCCCACGCTGAATTCCGTGGATCTCGCGTTGGTGGCACCCCATTGCTCTTAACAGGATCTTCATGACCAACTTTTCCACAGAAGCGACCCCTGCCGTTCGAATGCTTGGGATTCGTAAAGCCTACGGATCTTGCATTTCCAATGCCGATGTCAACCTTGAGGTCTCTCGCGGCACAATTCATGGAATACTGGGTGAAAATGGTGCGGGAAAATCCACGGCCATGAAGATCCTTTATGGAATGGTTGCAGCCGATGCCGGAGAGATTTGGATTGATGGCAAAAAGTGTCATATGCGTTCACCACTGGAAGCCAAGGCGCTCGGCATTGGAATGGTTCACCAGCATTTTATGCTGAGCGAAGCCCATAGCGTGTTGGAAAATATTATACTTGGTATGGAACCGCTCTATCCTTCCCTAGGCTGGCTTCCTGAAGCTCTTCAACCGCTGGCCATGAGGACGGCTAGAGAGAAACTCGAACGCCTGATGAATGAGCATGGACTTGAGGTTCCTTTGGATGCCTCTGTCGACAGTTTAAGTGTTGGCACCCTACAAAGGGTGGAGATCCTGAAACTCCTCTATCAAGAAACGCGCATTCTCATTTTGGACGAACCAACAGCGGTGCTAACCCCTCAGGAAGTCGATCGCTTTTTTATTCAGCTCAAGCATCTGGCAGCCACAGGTAAGACCATCCTTATCGTCACCCACAAACTGCGTGAACTCCTAGCTGTCACTGACTCCATCTCGATATTCCGCGCCGGATCGGTGATCGCAAGCGTCGCAACATCAAGCATTGATGCGGATGCTTTGGCGGCACTTATGATCGGCAAAAAATTAGATCCTGTGCAGAATAACTCGAAACAGCTTCGCGAAGGCAAGCCGCTGCTTTCGATTCAGAACTGGCCCTTGAAAAAAACTCGCAACCCATCGTTCCAGCATGAAACTTTTTCGCTAGAACTCCACGCCGGAGAAATATTAGGAATTGCAGGCATTGAAGGCAATGGTCAGCAAGAACTGGTGGAATTGCTGCGACATCCGAAGCAGGCGCCACCTGCGGGAACAGCAGCCAGGCTGGAGTTGCTTGGGCGTGATGTGACATCCTGGTCGGCCATTCAAATGACTGCCGCCGGCGTAGGCTATATTCCCGCTGATAGGCACAAAGAAGCCATTCTCCTCGATCAATCGGCTACGCGAAATTTTGTACTCGGCTATCAAGATCACCCGAGCTTTCGCTTTGGTCCGTTCCTCCGGTGGGGTGCCATACACCAAGCGACCGTGAACGGGATGAAACTTTTTGAAGTCTCGCCCCTGCAACCTGATCTGCCTATCAAGCGTTTTTCGGGAGGCAATCAGCAAAAAATTGTCGTCGCGCGTGCCCTGCAGCATCAGCCCCGTCTTCTCATTGCTGTCCACCCGACTCGCGGTGTTGATGTCGGAGCCATTCAATTGATCCATAAAAAACTGCTGGAGCTGCGCTCCCAAGGTTTGGCAATTCTTTTGATTTCCTCCGAACTTGACGAGATTTTGGCTCTTGCCGATCGCATCCTGGTTATGGAAAATTATCGAGTGGCGGCGCGCTTTACCGGCAACGCTTGCAATGAAACAGCCCTGGGACTCGCTATGAGCGGAGCTGACAGCAAAAAAGAGAAGCAGCATGGCTGAACCTCAGTCTTCATCAGCGATTCCGGTTTGGGTCCAGCCTCTGATGGCAGCCTTCCTTGGTCTTTTGATCAGTGCAGGACTGGTGTGGATCATTGGCGAAAATCCAGCGTCCGTATTTGGGGTTTTTTTTCGAGGTGCATTCGGGACCACCTACGACCTTGGCCTCAGCCTGTTCTATGCATTGCCATTGGCCTGCACAGGGCTCGCAGTCTGCATGGGATTACGGGCACGATTGTTTAATATCGGCGTGGAAGGTCAGCTCACTGTCGGAACTTTTTTTGCAGCGCTTGCCGGACTCTATGGCCCCAGCCAGCCCCACCTTAATCGTATCTTCGGGCTGTTGGCAGCTTTGCTTGGCGGATTTCTTTGGGCGGCTTTGCTGGCTTGGCTACGCGCTTATCGCAAAGCCCATGAAGTGGTGTCGGGCATCATGCTTAATTTTGTAGCCTTTGGCCTCACCAGCTGGCTCGCTCTGAACTTCTTTAAAAATCCAAGCACCCAGAATCCCGAAACAGTCGCTCTGGATGCTAGCCTTCGTTTCAAATCTTGGACTTTTTTTGATCAAGCGCCTATTGGCTTTCACGCTCTAACCGTGCCAGTGGCGGCTTTATTGGTTTGGATCTTCTTCCGATGGTCTCGAATGGGTTTTAGTCTTGAGGCTGCAGGGGCAAAGGCTGAAGCAGCCGAGCAAGGAGGAATTTCCGTAGCGTCGATGCAATTCTGGTCCCTGAGCCTTGGTGGACTCTTTGCTGGCTTGGTGGGTTTTATCGAAGTCTACGGCAATACAGGTCGTTTCGTGGTGGGATTTTCACCCGGCTATGGTTTCGTAGGGATCGCTGTCGCTCTTTTGGGACGTTTGCAGCCGCTGGGAATTCTCCTTTCTGCCTGTCTTTTCGGAGCTATTCTGAAGGGCTCTTTGGATCTGGATTTTGAAACTGAAAAAATCACTCGGGACTTCGCTTTGATTTTGCAAGCGCTTTTGATTCTGTTGATGAGTTGTTCGCTGCCCATGCCATCAGCTCTATCAAGCCTTTGGCAACGTATCAGGAGGAATGTCTTTGGAACTCGTGTTTGATACTTTGCTGGCTGGCATTCGCATGGCCACTCCGCTTTGGTTCGCGGCCATGGGCGGAATTCTCTGCGAACGATCGGGTGTGATCAATCTCGGCTTGGAAGGCTTGATGCTTATCGGAGCCTTCACTGCAGCGACCCTTGCCTACTTCACGGCTTCGCCTTTCATCGGATTTGCTGCCGCAGGTCTCGCCGGTGCAGCCCTTGCCGCTGTCTTTGGCTTTTTGACTTTAACTCTTCGTGGAGACCAGTCGGTCGTCGGTATGGGCATCAATCTTTTAAGTGTTGGTGTCACGCCGTTTCTCACCAAAATTTTTTTCCAGGTGACAAGTTCCACACCGAGTCTAAGCGTCGAACAAAAATTTATTATGGCTCCGACCTTGATTGCTGTGGGCCTTATCGCCAGCACTGCGCTTTGGCTACGATTCACAGTGTCGGGTCTTTGGGTCCGCTTTGCCGGTGAACATCCAGAGGCTCTGACCAGTGCAGGGATTCGCGTTTTGCGGACGCGATGGATCTGTGTGCTGCTAAGCGGAGTCTTGGCCGGATGGGGTGGGGCCACTCTCTCGACTATGTTGGCTTCACAATTTTCCAGACAAATGACTGCAGGCGGTGGTTTTATGGCCATTGCGGCGATGATTCTGGGGCGGTGGTCGCCGCTACCCACGGCCTTGATTTGCCTGTTTTTTGGCCTCACCGATGCGGTTCAAATTCGGCTGCAGGGAAGCCTATCCGGATCGGATACCGCTTGGATGCTGCAGCTGATTCAAATATCACCCTATGTTTTGACACTGCTGGTGTTGGCCGGTGGACTGCGGGCTTCAAGAGCCCCGAAAGCTCTCGGGAAATCGATCGAGATTTGAAAGGAACGTCGTGAATTCGCCTTTTTTCCGCCGAGAATCAGACCCCATGTTCGTCCCCAGTGAAGGTCCAAACGCCGGACCTGCTCCCAGCCGCGAACTTTACGCTCTTATGGGCGAGGACAATATTCGTCTCTTGCTCAAGGATTTTTATAGCAAGTTGGGCGCTTCCTCTATTGCCGGGATGTTTCCTAAGAATCTTGACCAAGCCTCCGAGAAGTCCGCCCTGTTTTTCATTGGCCTCATGGGTGGACCGCCGCTTTATATGCAGACATATGGAGCCCCGCGACTTCGCATGCGGCATTTCCCTTTTCGCATTACGCCTGAATTCAGG
>JBGSTF010000266.1:0-2930 GCA_041736645.1 Oligoflexus sp.
CTTGCCCTCTGTTTCAGGAAAGTTGTCGCTTGATCCAAAATGCGCATAACAGGGCGAGCAAGTAGAGACAAGTGTCAAGACATTCGAACTATTCCCGAGAATTCAAAGAAGCCATCGTAAAGAAGATCGTAAACCGTGGAAATCAAACAGTTGCTCAAGTTTGCGAAGCCGAAGGAATTGGAAAAGCAACAGCTACAAACTGGCTGAGAAATGCTACAATGCCGGCTATGAATAAAAAAACGAAATCAAAAAAATGGTCAGCAAAAGAGAAACTCCGAGCGGTCGGAGAGACACTGTCCGCTAGTGAAACCGAGATTGGCACCTTTCTGCGCAAGGAAGGTCTTCATA
The DNA here is from genome assembly GCA_041736645.1 of Oligoflexus sp. Lineage (GTDB taxonomy): Bacteria > Bdellovibrionota_B > Oligoflexia > Oligoflexales > Oligoflexaceae > Oligoflexus. Next base: position 349 of record JBGSTF010000266.1, read on the forward strand.
GCCAACAGCTCCAGGAGTGGCAGGATCAAGCCTTGTCGTCGCTTGAGGGATCACCCAAGGCGTCTCCAAGCCAGGAATCTTTCGAGGCGCTCGTGCAGCAGAATAAGCAGCTGGAGCGGGAAATACTTCGTAAGGACAAGGCACTGGCTGAAGCGTCCGCACTCCTCATACTCCAAAAAAAAGTCAGCCTGATCTGGGGCGACGGCGATCCAAAGTGAGCGTGCTGGAACGGACATCAATATTGGATCTGATTTCCGAGAGTCGGCTGGCTGGTTTGTCACAGAAACGCGCCTGTTCGGTTTTAGGAATCAGTGAACGTACGTTTCAGCGGTGGTCGTTGATTCCGGGTCAGGAGGACCTTAGGCAAGGTCCCAAGACAGCTCCTGCTCATGCGCTGACAAGCGATGAACGTCGTCGCATTGTTGAGATTTCCAGCTCCAAAGAATTCCGAGACAAAAGCCCCCATCAGATCGTGCCAACACTCGCCGATCGAGGTGAATTTGTGGCCTCTGAAGCGAGCTTTTACCGAGTACTAAAAGCTAACAATCTACTCGCTCATCGGGGTCGATCAAAACCTCGAAACGTCGGCAGACCAAGGTCATACGAGGCGACCAAACCTCGGCAATTGTTCAGCTGGGATATTACTTATCTTAAAAGCGAGATTCAAGGTCGATACTTTTTTCTCTATATGTTTATCGACATTTACTCGCGAAAAATCGTAGGCTGGGAGGTGCACGAGAACGAGTCACCGGAGCATTCGTCGAGGCTTCTTGAACGAATATGCAAGAGCGAAGGAATACAGCGGAACCAGCTTGTTATTCATTCCGACAATGGCGGTCCGATGAAAGGGGCTACGATGCTGGCTACCATGCAAAAGCTTGGGATAGTGCCATCTTTCTCAAGACCTTCTGTGAGTAACGACAACCCATTCTCTGAGGCGTTATTCAAAACTTTGAAGTACTGCCCTCAGTATCCTTCCAGGCCTTTCTCTAGCGTTGATTGTGCCACTCAGTGGGTGACTTCATTTGTCACATGGTACAACGACGAGCATTTGCATTCGGCCATTTCCTTCACCACGCCCAGTTCAAGACACGAAGGCTGTGACGATGCAATTCTATCGAAGCGACATGATATTTACCAAAAAGCTCGTGAAAAAAGGCCTTCACGATGGTCTACAAGTACGAGAAATTGGAAGAGGAAAGAGGTGGTTCGATTAAACTGGTTGAAAGATGATCCAGGTTGCGATAGGAATGCAAAGATTCTTTCCGTCAGCTAATCCCTAAGCGACATGTATCCTGAAATTTTCCGAGGCCGCGTGGACCGGCTGGACTGGCGAAAAAATTTGGAGCTCAATTGATCATGATTTTTCAATCGCAGCGTCGAATGATGGGCTCGGACACACCACTCTTTTGGTGACTTTGTCCCATCGTTTTAGAGGCACAGAATCTTGGAAGATTACTGGCGCAATAGAATTGGATGTGGAGCAAGTCAAGAATGCTTCACAGGACTTAAGCAGGATGCTGGGCAAGAGTTTCACATGAAAATTCAATCAAGGGCAATAGGTAAAATCCTAGAAAACGCCGTGGAATCGTCACCCCACTGAGGCGCAAACGAATCTGCAACGCTTTCGCACGCAGCTCAAAAACGGCCCACGCAGTGCTGGTGTCGGAGCTAGATCAGAAGACGATTGAAGAATCCCATGCGGCGCCTGCAGTGGAGTGAGAAACTCTCAGCCCAATTTGAAATGTCCCTGCAAAATCCGGAGGCGAATGCAAAACTACATTCGTATGAAAAGAATATTCTGCAAAGTCAGGACTAAAAGTTCTGGCTAGGCGCAAGGCCTTCCGGTTGGACGACCATTGCTATACCTTCTCCGAAATTTCGGGATGAAAGTCATCCCAAAGGGGGATTTGATAAAATTCACTTTCACGTTGATAAAGTTTTGCAATAACGTGTCCACATCCAATTGCCGAAATTGATAATACAATCAAAAAGGGTAAACTTGCATATAGCGGACGATCTACTAATAAACTTCCCAAAATGCAGCCAATTAGCATACCTATTCCAAGACTTGCACCAAAAAGAAGCCTATTTTGCGCGTATCTCGAAAAGTGCGGGGGCGGTATTTTCACACCTAGTTTCCAGAGTAGTCTATGAAGATGGGGACCATAAGATAAGCCATGGAAATCCATGATCGACACTGGCTTTGACTTCAAAAAACTTGCCTTTTTGCTTTCGACTAGCTTTTCCGCAAAGCGCCGTTTTTCCTTAAATGACATGCAAAGTCTCCAAAAAATTAAGCTCGATGCCGTTTTAATCTTTTTGTTCTGTCACTGAATGTTACCATCTCACAGATCGTGTTTTCAAAAAGCGCTTCAATTATTGGTTTAAACCCCAATTAGGATCAATGTGTATTGAACCTGGGTTCCGAGGCGAAACAATGATTTCTACTTTTCCGCAATCGGCAGTTTTTAGGCAATTGCGATCAAAATGAAGAGGGCCATCAACGGTAGTTCCTGCTTTGAGCTTGTCTATTGGGAGATCTGAGGCTCTCGTTGGTATGGTCTTTAGATACCTCGTAG
>JBGSTF010000251.1:0-47528 GCA_041736645.1 Oligoflexus sp.
TTGGGAATTGATGACCTGGGACCAGTGTTCGCGCTTTGTAGGGCTGGATCGCTTGCTCATTGTCACTCCTGTGTTGGCTACAGAAGCGAGACTATCGCAGGTGAAGGGTGGGTTTTAGGTGTATTTCCCTAAGCGCTTACTTTGCAAACAGGCCACCCAGCCCATTCCCAACCGTTTTTGTCGTCCAGGTCGCACCTTGGTTCTTTGAAATCGCCAAACCCACGCCGGGATGTGTTGTCAGGAGCGATGAACCAGTCGCCCAAACAGAAAAGATGTGATTCGTCGGCAATTTTTGGAAAGACGCTCCATTCTGGGGGAGAATCCATAGCTGGCCCTCCATAGGAGTTGCTCTTTGCCGCGGAACACTGGAATCCGTCGTCGATGGAGCTGGTGTTTTTTCTTTTTCAATTGGCTCAGATATGCCTTGAGAGGGATTGCTAGTTGGATCGAGGGACTTTGGCTGCTCGCCAGTCTCAACTGGCTCCTGTGGCTGCTTGTCCCGACCATGGCGGCAGGATAAAACGATTAGAGAGGCAAGAAAAATTATCCCGAAATATTTCATGGCATCCCCAGAGTTCATAAGAGTTTGGGGATATTATATCATAGTCGATTCTGTGTGCGAGTGTAGGGCTTGCCAAGCATGCTTTCGGTCGTCAGAATTTCTGCGAATTTAGCCACTTTCCTGCCTACTTTGCACTAATTTAGGGCTTTGGCTCGGCTGAAGGAGTTGTTTTATAGGATGCAAACTTTGCTTCCAATCGAACCGCTAGGTCTGTGATCTTTTTAGAGATGGTTACCAAGTTCTTAGGCTTGCCGTTGCTTGCTTCCAGTTCAGATAATTCACCAAGGAATGAACCATAATCTTTAAACTTCAGGTGGGCCTTGCCATGAAGCCAAGCTTGCACTTGGCCTCAGCTGATCCTGTTTTGTACCAGCAGGAACTACTTCACTTCGGTGACAAATTTATCGCGTGATCTACGAATTTTTTTAAGCTTGACCAACCAGTCACCATCTTCCTGACGGTAGCCTAAAGGCATAATAACAACGCTGCGAAGGCCTCGGGCCCGCAGGTTCAAAATTTCGTCCAGGGCATTGGGATCGAATCCTTCCATTGGTGTACTGTCGACTTCTTCAACGGCTGCAGCTATAAGAGCGGCCCCAAGACCGATGTAGGCCTGCCTTGCTGCATGCTCAAAATTCACCTCGGGGCCGCGCTTGGGATAGGTGCCGAGCAGCATGTTCCGATAATTTTCCCAGCCTTCATTTTTGAAGCCTCGCTCTTCATTGGTCAAATCGAACATCATGTTGATTCGCTCGACTGTGTAGTCATCCCAAGCTGCAAAGACCAAAAGATGCGAGCAATCTGTGACCTGAGCCTGATTCCAAGCGATGGGTTTGATCCGCTCACGAACTTCCTTGTTGGTAACCAAAATGATTTCAAAAGGCTGAAGTCCACTGGAAGTAGGAGCCAGACGGGCGGCTTCCAAGATTCGTTCGACTTTATCCTGGGGTACAGCTTTGGAAGGGTTCATTTTTTTCGTTGCATAGCGCCACTGAAGTTTTTGAATCAATTCCACAGTTATCATCCTTGAAAAAGGGAGAGATGAGTAGGAAACACAGAGCAAATTCTACGACGATTGGCGAGCTTTCTCCAGAAGTTGTTGCAGGATCTTGGCCTGAGAGTCGTTTTTTTTGGGTTCGATTTCTTTATATTTAAATTCAATAATATTAGCGTTTTATAAGTAATTGCTGAGATAAAAAATTCCTTACGTCCTGGCATTATTGTGCCGATAAGAAGGGCCATTGGGGATGAGCATCCTTCGGAAAGGGCCGTGATCTATGCTGCAATTGTCCTGTAAGAGTCTAATAATAATGATATTTATTCTTGTTTCGTGCACCCAGCAAAAAACCGCAAGACGCGATCGTGAAAAGGTGGGGGCGACAGAAACCACCGCTGCTGCAACGGATGATGCGATCGTGAAGAGTCCCGGCACGCAGGATAATGTCGATCTCCCTGCTGATACGAAAGATCCGGCTGCGCCGACTCCTAAACCCGTAGCATTGGAAGAGGGCTCCCTCAATGTGCAGTGGATTCATGGATCAGCGAACTGCAATCAAAACAACGATCCTCCGCTGCAAGTTCATGCTTACAACAAGAATTTAACGATTTTGCGGCAAAATAAGTGCCTCAATTTTGAAGGTCCCTTTATTTATCTCATTTTTGGCGAACAAAAAGCATTGCTCATCGATACCGGAGCTACCGCTTCAGCGACGACCTTTCCTATAAGGCAAACTGTGGAAGGACTGTTGACCGAGCATTATGGTGCTGCGAAGCGAGCTCAAATCACCCTCGTGGTGTCCCATAGTCACGCCCATGGTGATCATCGTGCGGCTGATGCGCAATTTGTTGGGCAGCCTGCAACGACCGTGGTTGGCACTGGTCAGGCAGCTGTGGCCAGCTTTTTTGGGATCACCAATTGGCCTGATTCCATCGTTGACTACGACTTGGGCGGAAGAATTTTAAAAGTTATTCCTGTGCCGGGTCATGAGGTCAGTCATGTGGCATTGTATGACGCCCAAACAGGGATTCTCTTCACCGGTGATACACTTTATCCTGGACGACTTTATATTCAGGATTGGACTATCTATCGGGCCAGTGTCACCCGGCTTCGCACCATTGTCGAAGCAAAACCTATCAGCTACGTGCTAGGGGCTCATATTGAAATCTCAAAAACTCCAGGTCAGGATTACCCGACAGGATCAACCTTTCAAGCCGATGAGCATGTTCTGCAGCTGAGCAAGGACGGTCTTATCCTGCTCGACAATGAACTAAAAAAGATAGGGGCTCAGCCGGCCCGCAAAGTCTTGGACGAATTTATCATCAGTCCATAAGGCGTCAGGCTTCGGCTGGTTGCAGAGGAATGATTTCGATCTCAGGATCAAATTCATCCCGCAGAATACTGTGAATGGCTGCCAGAGTTCCTGTTACCGAGCTTGGGCAGGTGCCGCAGGCGCCTTCGTAGCGAATGGTCAGAAAGTGTCCTTCCAATTTCAAAACCTCCAAATCGCCACCGTCGCCTTGCAGAGCAGGGCGAATGGTACGATCCAGAATTTCCTCTATTTTCGTCAATTCGGGGCTCAGAACCTGTCGGCGCAGTTCTTCGGGTGATTCGAAGTCCGGATTATGCTCAGGTAAGAGCGCTTTAATGAGCTTACGTGCCGTTTCCAGAATCTCATCCCAGGAAACGGAACCATCTTGAGTCAAGGTGATGGCGTTTTCGAAAAAATGCACCTGGGTCACCGCTCTGATTTCAAAGAGGGCCTTGGCCAGTGGAATATGGGCGCATTCGTCAGGAGCAGAAAAGGTAATTTTCCCCTTGGACTTGAGATCAAGATTGCAAATGATCTTCTTTGCGTAAGGGTTTGGCGTTGGTTGAATCATCATCTTGATATCCATCGGGATACTCCTTTGCCCAAAGTCACTGGTCTGCTCTAAAGACACAATCTTTTCCTCAATCACAGATTACACAGTTAAGCCGGCATATTGTTCCAGAACGCTCAGCATCCTCGCCTGCATGCCTGGATCCTGGATCCGAAACATCAGATCTCGAACAAAAGCTTTTGCCAAAATTTGCTCAGATTCTTCCCGCGAGATACCCCGACTTTGCAAATAAAACAGCTGCAAGGGATCAAGCTGACCAATGGTGGCTCCATGCGAACACTTGACATCATCGGCGTCGATGCAGAGCTGGGGTCTGGAATCCACTTCAGCTTCCGAGCTCATGAGCAGGTTCTTGTTCAACTGATGGGCCGCTGCTTGCTGGGCATCTTTCACAATGTTGATGCGCCCGTTGAACACGGCGCGGCATTCGTCGTAGAGAATACCTTTATAGACTTGGCTGCTGGTGGTATGAGGCGCCAGATGCTGGACGGTAGTGACATGATCCAGATGGCTCTGCATACGACCTATATAGAGGCCATCCATCTTTACCGAAGATCCAGGCTCGAGCAAATCGATTTCGAGTTGACTGCGGGAAATCCGTCCACCCATCGTGAGTGTAAAGGCAGAAACCTCGGCGTCGCGACGGATCTTGATACGGCTCAAACCAATATGCAAGGACTGGGAACTCAAAATCTTCTCAAAGAAGAGTTGCAGTTGAGCTCCTGCACCGACGTCATAGTCGCTGACGACGTTGGTCAGATGCGACTCCAGATAGCTGAAATAGCTTTCAACGACAGTGGCGCGAGCTCCTGCGCCCAAACTTACCAAGTTTTTAGGACTGATCAGTTGCGGGTTTTTGCTTTCAGTATTCACGTAGAGGAACTGAAGTGGTCTTTGCGCCGAGTGATTGGCTTCGACATGGATCCATGCGCCACTATTAAAGACTGCATTGTTCCACTGTTCGAAGCTGCCTCGAGGTGAGACCGTTGAACTCTGCAGGGCAGACTCGACTAGTGCTTGCTTGGTTTGCAGAGCTTTATGTAAAGGCAAGATCGTCAAACCACTTTCAGGGTGGATATGGGACCGATCAGGCGAAAAGGAGCCATTCAAAAACACCAGAGTATCCGCTCCTGGAATAAAAAAGTTTTCCAGGGGCTTGTCTGTGCTCGGATGGTGCTCATCACTCCAGTGAAAATCACTGCTGGTGATTGACCTTAGACTCGTATATTTCCACTCTTCCAGACTCCGCGTTGGAAAACCCAAGTGCTGGAAATCAGCAAAGGCCGATGCCCGAAGTTTCTGCATCCAACCCGGAGTCCAATCCGAACTCTGTACTTTTTGATAAACTTGATCGACGCTCGCTTGCATGAACGTCCTCCTCAGTTGAGCAGCCAGTCGTAGCCGCGTTCTTCAATTTCCAGAGCCAGAGTATGGTCCCCGGATTTCACAATGCGTCCGGCAGCGAGCACATGTACAAAGTCGGGCTTAATATAGTTTAAGATGCGATGATAATGCGTGATCATGACAATTGCATTGTCTTCCGTGCGAAGCTTGTTGACCCCTTCGGCAACGATGCGGAGGGAATCGACGTCCAATCCTGAGTCTGTTTCATCAAGCAAGGCTAACCTAGGTGATAGAACAGCCATCTGCAGAATCTCGTTGCGCTTCTTTTCACCGCCGGAAAGATCGACGTTCAGCTGTCGACTCAGAAAATCCGAACCGATTTCCAGAAGTTTGGCTTTGCTGCGAACCAGCTGCTCAAACGCGCCCGTTTCCATAGCGTCAACACCCTGATGCTTGCAAATAGAATTGAACGAAGCCCGAAGGAATTCCATGTTGGGCACGCCTGGGATTTCGACCGGATATTGAAAGGCCAGGAAAATGCCTTCCCGAGCCCGCTCATCAGGTTCCAGGTCGAGCAGATTTTTCTGTTTAAAGTTCACTTCATATTGAATGCTGCCGCCGGTCACTTCATAGTCGGGATGACCAGCAATCACCTTAGAAAGGGTACTTTTACCGCTACCGTTGGGGCCCATGATAGCATGAACTTCCCCGGCATTGACCTTGAGGTTTAGACCTCTTAGGACTTGCTTACTGTCAACACAAACCTCAAGACCTTGAATATTGAGCATGGGACGCGCCTCACTTTGCTGGGTTATCCGACGGATCCTTCGAGTTTCATCTCAAGGAGTTTGACAGCCTCGACCGAAAACTCCAAAGGCAGTTCCCGGAAGACTTCCTTGCAGAAACCGTTGATCAGCAGTCCGATGGCCTGCTCTTCATCGATGCCCCGCGATTTCAAATAAAAAACTTGTTCTTTACTGATCTTCGACGTTGTGGCTTCGTGCTCGACCACCGCCGATTGATTTTTGACTTCAATATAGGGGAAAGTATTGGCACTGCACTGATCACCCACCAGTAGCGAATCACATTGAGAATGATTGCGAGCCCCTTCTGCCGATGGCAGGATCTTCACTTGGCCGCGGTAGGTGTTGCTGGATTTTTCAGCCGAAATCCCCTTGGAGATAATACGGCTGCGAGTGTTCTTGCCAATGTGAATCATTTTGGTGCCGGTATCGGCCTGCATCATGTTGTTGGTTAAAGCGACAGAGAAGAACTCGCCGCGTGAGCCATCCCCTTGCAGAATACAGCTGGGATACTTCCAGGTGATCGCTGAACCAGCTTCCACTTGAGTCCAAGAAATATGTGAATTCTTACCGGCGCACAGGCCGCGTTTGGTGACAAAGTTGAAAATTCCACCTTCACCTTTTTCATTGCCTGAGTACCAATTTTGAACGGTCGAGTATTTGATTTCTGCATTGTCCAAAGCGATCAGCTCGACCACAGCTGCGTGCAATTGATTCTCGTCCCGTTGGGGAGCTGTGCAACCCTCCAGATAGCTGACGGTGCTGCCCTCTTCAGCGATGACCAGAGTCCGCTCGAACTGACCGGTACCGGCAGCATTGATACGGAAGTATGTGCTGAGATCCAAGGGGCACTTGACCCCTTTGGGGATAAAGCAGAAGGAACCATCGGTGAAAACGGCAGAATTCAACGTGGCATAAAAGTTATCTTTATAAGGAACAACTTTTCCTAAATATTTTTGAACAAGATCAGGATGCTTTTGAATCGCTTCGGAAAGACTGCAAAAAATAATGCCGAGGACTTCCAGCTCTTCCTGATGAGTGGTCGTGATGGATACGCTATCGAATACCACGTCGACCGCAACTCCAGAGATGCGTTGCTGCTCGCCCAGAGGTATGCCCAAGCGATTGAAGGTGGCCAATAGTTCGGGGTCGATATCGTTCAAACTTTTCGGGCCATCACCCTTTTTCTTCGGTGCCGAATAGTATTGGATAGCTTGGAAATCTATGGCCGGATAGGCAACATCAGCCCACTTGGGTTCTTCCAAAGTCAACCAATGTCGATAGGCTTTAAGACGAAAATCCAGGACAAACTCAGGTTCTTCCTTAATCTTCGAAATGCGGCGAATCACATCTTCGTTCAGTCCGCGTGGAAAATCCTCGGTTTCGACATCACTGACGAAGCCATATTTATATTCGCGAGATGTGAGTTTGCTCGTATCGCTCATAATCCTTCCCTCTCATCCCCAGCTTAGGGGCCAACCGATGTTTCGAATAGACGCAATGGCTCTCGTCCCGGACGGCATTCACGAATGCCACCCATCGGGCACATTTTGTCTTCTCGCTGAAACTGTAGAGCCAAATCTGCCAGACTCATTCGAGTCAAGGATTGTCGCATACTGTCAAATATCAGCTGCCAAGGCTCGCTTGCTACACAGGCGCTTTTAAATTCGCATCCTGTGTGTTCGTCAACACATTCGACGGGATAGATGCCGTCTTCAACGGCACGGAAAACTTCCCACATATTGATCGATTCCGGCTTGCGACCGATGCGGTAGCCTCCGCTCCGGCCTCTTACACTTTCAACCAATCCATCTCGACGTAGTCGGACCAGGATTTGGTCGAGATACTTCGAAGGAATTCCCTGTCGCCTGACGATCTCTTGTCGGCGGACAAGGCTGTCACTTTGGTGGTAGGCTAAATCCAGCATAATTTTGAGCGCATAGCGACTACGCGATGTCAGGTTCAAAGCCCTACTCCTGCTGCTTTCAGGCAGCTTTATCCCACGAAGAGCGTTAATGTTTAGCGGAAAGCTATACATTAGGCAACTCCAAGATATAATGTTTACTGATTTAGTCAAGTATTTAGCAGTGGCTTATTTCTATTCATTTCAATATGTTGCGATTGTTAGGAAAAATTCCTAGCCAGGGCTGCTGGGCGTGAATCCCGTCGTTTCCTCTAGCAACCGAGCAGCGGCCTCTGCTAGACCTAAAGGTCTATGAATGAGGTTCGATCCTATGCATCCCGACCAATTGGTAGAAATCATAAGACGGCACGGAACACGAAGCCGTGAAAATTTACAGGTCGCGGATCGTATGCGAAGTCTGTTGCCGCAGGTTTTGCGTAGCATCAAGCGTGGGCATCAGAGCCGTGGTGCGGATGCGGAGCGGCATGCTTTGAACGATCCGGTGTACCTGGAGAGGATCGACGAATATCTTGAAGTGTACGCTGAAGGATTGAGTTCCAAAGTGCAGAGTGAAACGCATCGCATGCTGCTCCAGGCCTGGCAGTCCCTTAACGCCTGGCGAAAAGCAGTTGAGCTCAGGGAACAAAAGATCGCTGAACGCGGAAAGTCATCGAGTCCTTCTCCCCGGTAGGATAGAAATTCCGGTCAGAGTTACCGTTAACCTCCGACATCGCCCGTTGAATCTTCACAAAATCCTTTGCAAACCCCCTCGACAATCGCGTCGACCCTTATTATTGTTAGGCCTTGAATATTCAAAGGCTTGGCTAAGTTTTTTTTCAGTCCAGGGGGCTACACGTGGAGATTCTTATCAATATTGCATTTGCGGTCGTCGCAATCGCCGTTTTCGGATACTTCGGCTGGAATCTGAAGCTGATCTGGGATCGAATCCAGAAAGGCGTAGGAAAAGAAGAAGTGCGCGTTGACAACATTGGTCAGCGTATCGGTGAAGTTCTCCGATTCGGTTTCATTCAGGAAAAGATGTTCCGTGACCCTGTCTCGGGTATCATGCACGCCTTTATTTTCTGGGGTTTCGTGGTGGTCTCGATCGGAACGGTGGAAACCCTTCTTGGCGGTATCATTCCAAATTTCCATTTCGGCTGGATCTTGGGTGAGGGACTTGTCTTTAAGACTTTCCTTGTGTCGCAGGATCTGGGCAACTTCGTGGTCTTTGCTTCGATGATTTTTGCGATCGTTCGTCGCCTGTTTTTCGCGCCGAAGCGCCTAGCCGTACTTAACCAGGCGTCCAAGCGTGATGCTATGGTCGTTCTGGCCTATATCGCTGCTTTGGTGCTGACCTCGCAGATTGGTCTGGGCTCCAAAGCCCTGGCTGGAAGTCTGCCCGGTGATGCCTTGCCATTCTCGAAATTTTTTGCCTCGATTTTTGGGTCAGTGGTCAGCGACTGGCACGTGTTCGATCGCACGATGCTGATTGCTCACTGCACGGTGCTCTTCAGCTTCGTTACCTTTTTGCCTTTCTCCAAGCATCAGCATTTGATTTGGGTTTGGCCCAATATCTTTTTCCGCAATCACAAATCTCGTGGCCGTCTACGCCCTATGGTATTCGATGAAAGCGCCGAATCTTTCGGAGTGAACAATCCAACAGAATTCACTTGGAAACAGCTGCTCGATGCCCAAACCTGCGTTGAGTGCGGACGCTGCACTGAAGTCTGTCCGGCCAACAATACCGGCAAACCTTTGGATCCTCGTAAACTGATGCACGACATGAAGTACGCCATGATCGAGCAGGTCGAAAAGCCTGAGGCTGAACGCACGGCCTTGATCAATGGCTTCATCAGTACAGACGAGCTGTGGGCCTGTACGACCTGCGGCGCTTGTATGGAAGCTTGTCCTCTCTATATCGAGCACATTCCTGCCATCGTTGACATGCGTCGCTATCTGACCTTGACTGAAGGCAGTTTCCCACCAGAATTGGCAGGAACTTTCCGTAACTTGGAAAATAACTATTCGCCCTGGGCTATGGCGCCTGCGACTCGTGCGGACTGGGCCAAAGGCTTAAATGTCACCACAATGGCTGAAAAAAGCGATGTGGAGTACCTGTTCTGGGTCGGTTGCGCAGGCAGCTATGATGATCGCTATAAGAAAGTTTCCAAGTCGATCGTCAATATCATGCAAAAAGCCGGAATCAGCTTTTCGATTCTGGGCACTGAAGAGAAGTGTAACGGTGATACGGCTCGGCGCCTTGGTAACGAATACTTGGCTGATGCTGCGATTCGCGAAAACGTGGAAACTCTGAGTAAGTACAAAATCAAGAAGGTCGTGACAGGCTGTCCTCACTGCTTCAACACGATTAAGAATGAATATCCCGATTTTGGCTTTCAGGCTGAAGTGGTCCACCACAGTGAATTGATCTCTCATCTCGTTTCGGATGGCAAAATCAAGGCCAAGGATGTGCCTGAATCAGCGAAAAACGTGACCTATCATGACTCCTGTTACCTGGGTCGACACAACCAAGTCTACGAAAGTCCAAGGAAGTCTTTGAGTCAGTTGCCAGGACTGAAGCTGACCGAAATGCCACGCACCAAGGAAAAAGGTTTCTGCTGCGGAGCCGGCGGCGGAAGAATGTGGCTCGAAGAGCACATCGGAACTCGAGTCAATGAAGACAGAGCTAAAGAAGCGATTAAAACCGGTGCAACCACGGTTGCCACCGCTTGTCCCTTCTGTATGACCATGATGAACGATGGTGTGAAGTCAGAAGGTAAAGCGGATTCCGTACAGGTTCTCGATATCGCCGAGATTGTTTCGGATTCCCTCGGTACTTGAAGTCTTTCAAGCGATCAGATCGGTAAAAGGCCTTCGGCAGCCGCAGAAGAAGCTCTCTGAGCCTTCGATGCGATACAGCCGAGGGCTTTCCTGTTTTCGTTCTCCCCGCCGGAAGCTTCCTATGTAAAATGGCTTTGGTAAGTTTGCGCAACCCTGGCAGGATAGGAGGAGAACTTTCTAGCGAGAGACCTCAATTCCAGTTTCTTGGGTCTCATTGCGTTTCGACAATATTTACTTTCGGGGGTGACATGCGGAGAGCTCTGAAACAGGCTGCGCTTATTTGGGCGGCCGTTTTCTTTTTGAAGGTGCCCGTATCCTGGGCTCACCTGAAGGCAGAACGTTTGGACAATGGTATGGAACTGGTCAGCTTTGAAGCGCGTAAGGTTCCTCTTGTGACGATCGTGCTGTCGGTGAAGGCGGGAGCATTTACCGAAAAGCCCGAAACCAATGGTCTGACCCACCTCTGGGAACACATGTTTTTCAAGGGTAATGCGGCTATTCCCAATCAGGAAGCTTTTAATGAAAGAATTCAGGATCTGGGCATTATCTATAACGGGGATACCAATCCAGAAATGGTGCGCTATTACTTCACCCTTCCTTCGGTCTTTCTCGAAGAAGGTTTGGACTTCATGTACCATGCGATCGCAACGCCCTTGATTGATCAGAAAGAGCTGGAAAGGGAAAGAAAAGTGGTCCTGGATGAATGGGATCGCAATGCGTCACAGCCGGGTTTCAATTTGTATCAAGGTCGACTTAAGGCGATCTATGGATCCCAAGCTTATCTTCGCTATCCGCTGGGCGAAAGGCCGATCATTGAAAAGGCCCAACGTGAACAGCTTATGGCCATCAAAGATGAAGTCTTTGTTCCAAAAAATTCGGCGCTGCTCGTCTCAGGAGACTTTGATCCGGCTGCGCTGAGTGCGCTTGTTAAGAAAATTTTTGGGCCTTGGCAGAACCCAAAGGACTGGAAGGCGGTCGCAGTTCCAGCTTTTCCTGCTTTTCCGGAAGTTTCCCAAGAATTAGTGCGAGCTCATCCTCAAGCTCGTAATGTCAGTGTTAGTCTTACCTTCAATGGCCCATTAGGACGAAGCAATCCGCGGGATGCATCGGTCGCCGACGTCTTAAGTGGACTTACCAATCATAGTCTCAGTGGTTTTCATAAGCGTTTTATCGACTCTGGTATGACTTTTGGCGCGGGCTTTGGCTACCTCACCCAATCACAGGCTGGGGAGTTGAGTCTGGGTGCTACCTGCAGCCCGGAAAAATACCAAGAAGTGAAGGCTGAACTGCTGAAGGAAACCTTGCGCTGGACCGAGGCGGACGCCTTCACTGAGCAGCAGCTGAATGATGTGCGTCGGAGTCTTGTGATTGATCGGAAATTCGCTGAAAATCGACCTAGCTCCTACATTAAGGATATCGCCTTTTGGTGGGCTGTGACCGGCCTGGATTTCTATGAAAGCTATATCTCGACCTTAAGCCAAGTGACTCTGGCTGATGTCCGCGAATTTGCTAAAAAATATTTTATCAAGAAGGCCTATGTGACAACGATACTGGTATCAGATGAGGACGCAAAAAAATTGGGGTTGAAAGATAATACCGCGACCACTGCTGATGAAAGACCAACCGCTCCTGCTGCAGGAGATAAGAAATGAAAATGTCACTCCTAGCGATCGCTCTTGGTATCTTAATGAACTCCGAAATCTTGCAAGCTAAGCAATTGGTGAGCGATGCGACAATTGCCATGCAGAAACAAAGTACAGAGACCTTTGAGCTTTCTGGTCATGTGCCGGTCGTTTATCGCAAGATTGAAGGCACAGAAATTTTTCAGATCACTACGGCTCTGGCCTTTGGTGAAGCCCATCTGCCTGCAGAGAAGCAGCCAGCTTTAGGTTTGCTCTTTGATTTAATGGAGCGGGGCACCAAGCAGTGGCCGAAAGAAAAGCTTTATGCTCTTCTTGAGAAGTACGCAACGGCTGTGAGCTGCGGCGCCAGTATTGAAACAACCGCCTGTAGCATGGCTACGGTGAATGATAATGTGGCTGAATTGCTGCCGGTTTATGCCAGCGTTTTGCTGAATCCTGAGCTCGACTCCAAGGAGGCCCAGCTTATCTTGCAGCAGACCGAAGCGGGCATCAAAGGCTCGTCACAGAATCCGGAAACTTATGTCAATGAAGTTGTGAATGGTGCGTTCTATGGTTCATCCCATCCTTACTGGATGCCCATGGAAAAAGAGTTGGAGTATCTCACGAAGTGGAAGATCGCTGATCTCCCAGCTCTTTATCAAGATGTCATGAAAAGAAGTCGTAAGGTCATTGTAGTGGTGGGTGGCCTGCCCAAGGAAGAGTTGATCAAACTGCTTGAGAAAAACCTCGGCGCATTGACCCAAGGTGACAGCCAGCTCAAGTCCCCTCCGGTGCCAAAATTTGATGCCAAACGGGTTTTTGTGCAAGGCGATCGGGATATACCCACGGCTTATATAAGGGCGAAATTTGCTTTACCAGGTATCGACAGTCCAGACGCCCCTGCCGCTGGGCTTATGATGCGCATCCTCAGCGAAAACTTGGAAAGCGAAGTGCGGACCAAGCGTTCGCTGTCCTATGCAGTCTATGCTCAGACTGTCTCGCTAGCGATGGGCATCGGCGTCATTCATGCTTCAACGTCGCATCCGCAGGAGACCTTGGAAGCGATAGCTCCTGTAGTGCAAAAATTACGGGACAAAAAGCTGAGCGTTACGGATTTGGAGCGGCACAAAACGGTTTTCGCCACCAGTTATTTCCTAACCCTGGAAGAGCATAGCAGCCTTGCCGGAGCCTTGGCTTCGAGCTATCTCTACTTTGGGTCGGTGGAACGACTCTATCAAATGCCCAGGCACTTGGAAAAAGTGACTCCTGAAGATATACAACGCCTGGCCAAGCAGTACCTTAAGTCCTTCCGCTTGGGAGTCGTATATAAGTCGAAAGGATTCCAGAAAGCTTGGGCTGACAAGTTTCTCAAAGCTCTCAATCGGTGATCGGCTCGAAGTTTTTTCAAGCAACTGAGATGAAGTCTTGCCATATCGTGCTTTAACCACATCTTCCACAGACCATATTCGAAAGCCGTTGTCCCGGCTGTAATCAATCAGCCGGGGCAAGGCCTTCACACCGCCCATCTAACTATTTTTGCGAGAGTTTAGCCCCTTTTATGGGACGTTCTATCTTTGCTGGTTTGATGCCAAAAGGCTTAATTCCAAGACTTTGGTAGATGCTGTCTGGATGCAAAACTTTGCCTTGAGTGAACACGAGCGAGACCTTGCGCAGGTCGCTGATATTTTGAGTAGGATCCCCATCGACCAGAACAAGGTCGGCGAGTTTACCTGGTGCAATGGATCCTCGATCTGTGACTCGGCTATAGAGGGCCCCGTTTTTGGTCGCTATCTGCAGGGCTTGAGCTGGACTGATTCCTGCCTCCACATAAAGTTCTAGTTCGCGTTGCAGAGTGAATCCTGCCATTGCATCGGTGCCGGCGACGACGGGAATGCCAGCTTTGTACATGAGGCCGACAAATTCGATCAACTTTGCATAGGACTTGGCATAGCGTTGGGCGACTTGATCGTCAGGGATTTTCATGTCGGCAACCTTCATGCCCCGACGAACACTCGGTGGAAGATGCTCTTCAATCATCGCGTAGGCTTTAGCAACTTCGCCGTCTCGATGCTGAAAGAAATCAAAGGTGGTAAGAGTGGGATCAATGACGACCTTACGGTCTTTCATAAGTTGAATGAAAGCCTGAACCTCTTTGGAGTTTAGATCGAGATCAGCAGTTTTCTCTGCCACCAAATAAAAGCGATCGAGTGTTCGAGTATCGGTATCGGGTTTGACAAAGAAATTCAAGAGGAGCTGGTTGATATGCTGAATTTCATCGAATCCGGCTTCGACCACGTCCTGTGCTTTTAAGAAGGCGGGCACGTGACCACTTACCCTGAGGCCGCGAGAATGGGCGTAGGCGACGGTTTCGCGAAGAATATCTTTTGGAAATGAATTGTATATTTTCAGCTGGGGATACCCGTTTTGGCTATACCAATCGATGGCGGACTGAGCTTCGCCCAAGTTTTTGATCACAAAACCATTGCGAGCGGAGTAAGGGCTTTCGCCTTCCAGAAATCCTGCAGGCACAATTCGCGGAGCCAGAAGGTGCCCGGATTCAATATCGCTTATAAATTCGAGCAGGGAGGCATTGTCGTTGCCGAGGTCGCGAACCGTGGTCACGCCAGCGGCCAGATTCAGACCCCCTTCCCAAGGTCCAAAGTGTCCATGCATATCAAATAAGCCAGGAAGCAGAACCCGTCCTTCGCCATCCACTCGGTTGACCGAACCTTGCGCGACAGAGCCTTTGGGCAGTACGGCGGTGATACGCCCTTTCGCGAAATAAACATCCGATGCCGGAGTGAGTTCAGCTTTTTCACTGTCGAAAATGCGAACGTTGCTGATAAGAGTGAGCCCATCTAAAGGTTCGCCAAGAGCTTTAGCCATTTGGTCGAGATACTTCTTTTCGGCAATTTTCTGGCGTTTTTCCAGGCTGGGAGAGACGGAGGCCCAAGCCTCTAAAATAGTATGGAAGGAACCGGGTTCGATCGCGGCGAACAGTTTCGCTTCTTTGCCTGGAGTCGCCCAGACGAATTCTGGCGCGAGACCTATTCCGTCCAAAGCAAGCAGTTGCACGAGTTGTTTCTTGCCACCAGCTTCAACTGTGAGTTGATCCAGTTTCTTTTGCCTGAGGGAGCCAGAAGGCAAGAGAGGCAGTCGACCATCCTTGCTCTGGGCGAGAGCAGTGATCCAGGTTGAAGTTGGCTCAAGGCTGCCTTGGTTGGGTGAATAGAATCCAGGTCCGCTCAGAGTGACAGCGCCGGACTCAGATTGCGTCTTCCAAGAAGCGGAATTTCCCGTGCGAATGAAATGCTCTCGCAATTCACTGCCAAAGGTGGACTGTCCTGTGAGCTTGTATTCTTTGAAACTACCATCGGCCGCAAGACGAAATTCTTCGACCAACTCAGGGCCGCGACCGTTGTCTTTATAGGTGTACTTGGTTTTTGTCAGGCCGTCGTCACTGCGATTGACAGTCATCTCTCCCGTTTGTTTGCCATCCTTCAGGATCAGATAGTGGCGATGCTCAGCGGCAAATGATTTAAAGCCAAAGAGCGTGGCGCTGAAGAGCAAGATCGGAGTGAGCTTGTGCAAGGTGGACTCCTGTGATGAGCCCGACCGGCAGTAAGCAGATGTTCGGGCGATTGGAACTGTTGTCAGGTACTTTCGCAAAGGAGCTTACGGCAAATCGGGAGTGATGATCAAGGCACGGAATGTGGGAAAAAACAAAGGGCGCTCCCAGTCAGGTGCGCCCACACTATACGAGACTCAGCTGCATTCAGGTATGCAATGCTTTCACAGCTTCAACAATATCATCGGTTGCCAGCACTTCGAATCCATCGCGCGGCACCATGCGGCGAACCAGTCCAAAGAGGACCTTGCCCGGGCCGATTTCAATAAAGCGTTGGATTCCTTCACTCTTGGCTGTATCGATCGATTGAATCCAGCGAACGGGACCATCTATCTGATCGACCAAATACTGCGAGTTGTATTCGCTCACCACAGTTCCCGTGATATTGGCGATGATACCTTCGGAGTTTTTAGCGAAGTAACTCGATTCCAACAAAGCTTGCATGTCCATTTTTGCAGGTTTCATCAAGCTGGAATGGAAGGGGGCGCTGACAGGTAGATCGACATAACGGACCTGAAGAGCTTGCAGTTCTTCACATAGACTCAAAACAGCCGTCGCGTGACCGGCGATCACCAGCTGAGCGTCACTGTTGTAATTAGCAATCTCCACCCGACTTTCAGGACGAGAGTGTTTGGTACACAATGCTTCCAGCTGATCTACGGGCAATTTTAATACGGCAGCCATGGCGCCGATGCCGGGAGGAACTGCTTTTTGCATGGCTTCGCCACGCTTACGCACCAAATAACTCGCGCGATTCAGTCCCAGCTTACCTGCTGCGACCAGGGCCGAATATTCACCCAGACTATGACCGGCAAAAAGATCCGGCTTCAATCCAACCTCTTCCTGCAAAACCTTCCAGTAAGCGACGCTTACAGCAAGGAGACAGGGTTGGGTGTTGGCAGTTAATTTGAGTTCTTCTTCAGGACCATCCAAACAGAGTCGACGAATATGCACCTGGCACGAGTCTTCAGCCTCTTCGAAGACGGTCTTCACATAAGGGAAGGCTTCGAGAAGTTTTTGGCTCATGCCCACATACTGGCTTCCTTGCCCGGGGAACATGGCGAGAGTTTTCGACATTTATCCCTCAGCGGAAAAAGTCGTTTCACCAGCTGTCGAGGCTTTTGGTTCCAGCCATTGTTTGCCGCGGTAGTGGCCGCATGCATCACAAATACCGTGGTTAGCTTTCACTTGATTGCAATTCTGGCAAATGGAAGAGCCATGCAATTTCAGAGCGTGGTGAGAGCGGCGCATATTGCGCTTTGAGTGTGAGGTTCTGGTCTTAGGTACTGCCATGGAAATACTCCTTTTACCGCAGGCGTATAGAATAAAGTGTCTTCGTCAGGTTCTTTGCAGGCCGATAGCCTCATCCCTCTGCGTGTACTTCGCCATGGACTTTTGGTCAGTTCGGCGGAATATACTTAGCGCCCCAACATGCGTTGTAGCATCAGGAACCTACCCTATTACAGTTTCCCTGTCGTCTGGTCAAGTGAGGACTGTCGCAGGAGAAAGGCTAAGAGCGGTCGAAGGACTAACGGATATCCTGGATGAAAACGGTCAATTCGCCGCGTTCCATCTTGGTATTTCCAGTGAGGAAGACTCCTTTGGCACGAGCCCGGAGTTGATCGCTATAGGCATTTTTGAAGAATATGGCCTTAAGGCTTGCACCTGTGGCGTCGGAGAGAGTCAAAGTGCACTTACTAGCGCAGGATTCCAAGGCGCTGCTGCTAAAGGTGAGGGGCCCTATCGTTTGGATTCGACCTGCTGTTTCGATAGCTTTGGCAACAGGGCCCGGACCTTGTGGTATTGAATCGGTATTGCGGCCCTCTCCGCCTCCTTGGGAGACTCGGCTCACTGAGCCAGTTTCAGGCTGTTTCCTGGTCGTTTTGCTGTCACTCGATCGAGTTGGTTCTGGTGCCCTCGACGACTCTTCTTTCGGCTTTTCAGCCTTCTTTTTATTCCTATCGACGGGTTCCAGTTTTGGTGGTTCGGGAGCTTTCTGCAGCAAGCGAGGCCTTGAACCTTTACTCGATTTTGAGGGCTCGGGTGAGCCACCCTCGTCTCCAGACTCGTCAGATGAGCTACTTTGTCGGATATTGCCTCGATGGGAGCTGGTGCTCTGTTCATAGATGAGATAGACCCCAGCGCCGAGGATCAAACCAAACAGCGACATGATAAGATAGGCGCGATTCTTTCTATCCTGTGCCACGCGTCGACTGTTGGCCATTCGTGCCAATTCGTTCATGACTTTGGAGGACGGACTGCCAACGCCAATCTGTTGTGGAATGCGGCCATCTTCTGCCAGTTCTTTCAGACGATCGCCCGAGTAACTGGCGATGAACTGGGTGATGGGTATCGTTTTTTCGCTGCCGATTTTTTGGACGCGAACTTTTTTATTGAGCATATTGCGATTAAAGAGGGATTGGATTTCTAGAGCGCTGAGTGGGCCGAGGACCTTTTCTCGATCGATCAGGTAGTATCGTTTGGCTGAGTTGCGGGTGCTGGTATCATTTTTCTGCGAGAAATCCTCTGAATCGTCGGATTCTTCTTCTTCGTCTGGGTCTTGCCGAGCAGACTTCGGGGCAGGAGCGGCAACCTTGCCAGGTTTCTGCCCTACCGGACTGCGCTCCATGACCACGGTGCCTTCGGGTCCTTGGCCAGCAGGAGCGGGAGCAGAGGCATCGGGAGCTGGGGCGTCATTCGTTTCGCGGAAAATTTCATCCACTTCGATAAGATCTTCACGGATGTTCGAGCCTTCCCGCGAAACTTTGTCGAACGGATCGAGGGTGCCTTGGCGCAAAGTCTCCCTGATCTCCTTGGCCGTCTTGAGGCCTAGGTAGTCATTGCCGTGGTAAACGTTCCAACGTTTTTCCATACTCGCTTGCGCGACTCCATCCCTGGATCGTGAGTATTCCGCCGATTGTTTCATCGGCAAGCCTTTTGAAAAATGGAGTCCTTTCTTGTATCCATTTGATAAGAAAGAAATTATCGACCAAGGCTCGGTATTTTTCCCCAACTACGACAAAAACTTGCCCTGCGGGCCGTAGCGGAGTAGAAACTCGTTCCAATGCAAGCGTCTGGATCTTAAGATCGGGAGGGAGTTTTTTTGATGAAACTAAAAGCCGAAGACCTGCGTGGTCCAAAGACAATCACCATTACCGGCCAAGAAGACTGGCTGGATCTGATCTATCAATCCTTCGGATTAGCCAAAGGCGAAGGATCCCATCTGATCACGGGCCAACTGACGGTGCATCCCTCTAACTATGGTCTGTACGAGATCGAGGGCCAGATTCAGTTCACCCCTGTCGTTTCGTGCAGTCGTTGCGAAGATATGATCCCTTGGGAAATCTCGAGAAAGATCAAAGTTCGCTATCTGGAAGCTCGGCCTGTGGAAGAAGACGAAGTCGAGCGCGACCTTGAGCCTTCAGACTTTGATGCCTACTACTTAGATGACGAGGGCTATATGGATCTGGAAGTCGTGGTCAACGACTTCATCCAAACAGCTCTTCCGACACGTCTGGTGAAAGTTGGCAAGGATGGCAAGTCTTGTCTTATATGTCAAAAAGACGTTGGCACAGCCACTGTCTTCAAAGACGAAGCCAAGCCTGAACAAAGCCCATTTGCCGCTCTGCTGAACCTGAAGTTGCCTAAAGAATGATTTCCCCTTGTGTTAATTGGGGTTCAGTTGTATTTTTCTCCATCTTTTTTCGAGGGAGATGACCTCTCCCCGTGAAACAGGAAGCGAAAGCTAGAAGGTCAGTCCCAGTGGTGCAAACCAGGACTGGAATCGTTCGCTTCCGAAGTACAACCTTCTCAATTTTGGAGAGTCCATGTCTGTTACGATCAACATGAAGCAGCTGCTTGAAGCCGGTGTCCACTATGGTCACCAAACCCGTCGCTGGAACCCAAAGATGTCTCCCTTCATCTTCGGTCAGCGCAACGGTATCCACATCATCGACTTGCAAAAGACGGTGAAAATGTTCCAACGCGCTTGTGACTTCCTGGAAGCCACAACAGCCCGCGGCGGCCACGTGCTGTTCGTTGGTACCAAGCGTTTGGCTCGCGACCTCGTCCAAGACGAAACTCGTCGCACCAACCAATACTTTGTCAATCACCGTTGGCTCGGTGGAACACTGACCAACTTCCAAACCATCCGCGTGTCGATCCACCGTTTGCGTAAAATCGAACGTATGGCACAAGACGGAACATTCTTGAAACTGACCAAGAAAGAGGTTCTGAACCTCACTCGTGAGCGCGAAAAACTCGAGCTCAACCTTGGTGGAATCAAGGACATGCCTGGTTTGCCAGCAGCATTGTTCGTGGTCGATGCCCACAAAGAAACCATCGCTATCAAAGAAGCTAAACGTTTGGGCATTCCAGTCGTTGCTATCGCTGATACCAATGCTGACCCGACGCTGATCGACTACCCAATTCCAGGTAACGATGACAGCTTGCGCTCTTTGCAGCTCTTCATCGGAACAGCCGCTCAAGCTTGCGCCGAAGGCAAAAGCCGCGGTAAAGACTTCGACGGTGAAAAACCAGACCGCGGTTCCCACGTTCAGGAAGGTAGCTTCCGCGACGACAAAGGCAACCGAGTCAACGTCGAGAAGAAATAAGTTCGCACTGAAGGCTGCCTTGCAAGCGAGGCAGCTTTTGTATGCCCTCCCTCACCCCAGGCGAGTGCCCCAATCAGGTTCTGTGATGTCATAATGACATTTGTTCTGCCTTCCGCTTTAAGCTAGGATGCCGGTGCGCCTCAGACGGGGATCACTTGCCAGGCATCAAGGACGGAGTTAGAACACAGGGTGCGGGCTAAACTGGTCTTCGCAATTCGATCTCAATCTTCAAGATAATTTGGGAGGTTACCCCGTGACAGTCACAGCGAGTATGGTGAAAGAGCTGCGCGAAAAAACTGGCGTTGGCATGCTGGAATGCAAAAAAGCGCTGGAAGAAAATGCTGGCGATCTTGAGAAAGCTATCCTTTGGTTGCGTGAACGCGGCCTGTCCCGCGCTGCTAAAAAAGCAGATCGCGTGGCTGCTGAAGGCATCGTCAAAGTTCTCGTTAGCGACGACAATCGCACAGCCGTCGTTCTCGAACTCAATAGCGAAACTGACTTTGTCAGTAAGAATGCCGACTTCCTTCAGTTCGTCGACGATGTGGCGAAGCTTGCTCTTCAACACAAAGTGAGCGACTTGGATGCTTTGAAGTCCTTGAAACTCGGCAATGACACAGTCGAAAACGTTCTCTCTGGTTTGATCGCAAAAATCGGCGAAAATATGCGCCTGCGTCGCCTTGGTCTTCTGACTACGAGCAAAGGCACCGTCGCTGGTTATACCCACATGGGTGGTAAAATCGGCTCGATCGTTCTTTTGAACGGCGCTGAAGGTCCTGAAGTCGCTGAACTCGGTAAAGACTTGGCCATGCACGCAGCTGCAGCAGCGCCTCGCTACCTGAAGTCGGACGAAGTCAGTGCCGAAGAAATTGAAACAGAAAAAGCTTTGGGCCGTAAATCTTTGGCTGAGCAAGGCAAACCTGAAAACATGCATGAGAAGATCCTCGCCGGTCAGATCAGCAAGTTCTTCAAGGAAATCTGTTTTGTCGAACAAGCTTTCATCAAAGACCCTTCGGTCTCGGTGAGCAAATTGGTGGCTGACAAAGGCAAAGGTTCGGCCTTGACCTCGTTCCATCTGTTCAAGCTTGGTGAAGGTATCGAAAAGAAAAAAGAAAACTTCGCTGATGAAGTCGCTGCTCAACTTCGCTCTTAGTCGCCTATAACCCCGATTTATCGGGGTTTTTTTTGTCCCGCAGAGATGAATTTTCCCGTGACGAAAAACCTGCTGCAAGAGGCGACCATGAGTCAAGCTAAGTACAAACGTGTCATGCTCAAGCTTTCTGGCGAAATGTTGGGTGGCGAGCGTGGTTTTGGAATTGAAGGCGACGCCCTGCAATTCGTGGCGCGCGAGATCGCCGATATCCAAAAGCTGGGAGTGGAAGTTGCCATCGTTATTGGTGGTGGCAATATCTGGAGAGGATCACGCGCTGCTGGATGGGACATGGATCGTGCCAACGCCGATTACATGGGAATGCTGGCGACGGTGATCAATAGCTTAGCTTTGCAGGGTATTTTGGAAACAAAATACCAGGTCTTTAGTCGAGTGATGACGGCGATTCACATGCAGGAATTGGCTGAACCCTACATCAGACGTAAAGCCATTAAGCATTTGGCCAAAGGCCGCGTGGTGATCTTTGCGGGAGGAACAGGAAATCCTTATTTCACTACCGATACAGCCGCCAGCTTAAGGGCGCGCGAAGTCAGTGCTGAAGTGATTCTGAAAGCTACTAAAGTGGACGGAATTTACGATCGCGATCCGCAAGAAGACCCTAATGCCGTGAAGTTTGACGAGCTTTCTTATTTTGATGTGCTCAGTAAGAAACTGAAAGTGATGGATGCGACAGCGATTACCATGTGTATGGAAGCGGGCATTCCGATTCGTGTCTTCAAGCTGGAAAAAGCCGGTTGTGTGTTAAAAGCCGTGACGGGTGAAGATAGCGGAACATTGGTTCATTAAAGAATGAGAATAAGACTGTGATAGAGGAATAAAGACATGGCTGACTTTATTGCTAAATGCAAAGATGAAATGCAGACACGCATCATCGGTTTCGAAAAAGACCTGACGCGCATTCGGACCGGTCGGGCATCGATCAGTATGCTGGACTCAGTTAAAGTCGACTACTATGGGACCATGAGCCCATTGAATCAGGTTGGTACACTTTCCACTCCTGATGCTCGGACGATTTTGGTGGCTCCTTTTGAGAAGAAGCTGATCCAGGAAATCGAAAAAGCCATTATGAAAGCTGACTTGGGACTTCAGCCCAACAGTGACGGCGTGGTGGTTCGGATTCCTATCCCGCAGCTGACTGAAGAGCGTCGTAAGGATATCGTGAAAAATTTGAAGAAGATGTCGGAAGAGGCCAAAGTCTCGATCAGGCATATTCGACGCGATATCAATGAGGAAGTGAAAAAGTCGGAAAAAGACAAACTGATCACTGAAGACGAAAGCAAAGGTCTCCAGGATGAGATTCAAAAGCTCACCGACAACTTTATTAAAGCTGTCGATGAACGTCTGGTCAAAAAAGAAAAAGAAGTGATGACTATCTAGGGATATTCAAAGCTCTTTGGACGGAAGATTCAACGGAACCAATTTGCGCTTTTTGATCCGCTCAACTAGGGTTGTGCGGTTCAACCCCAGAAGTTTAGCGGCTTGGTTCTTGTTGTTTCCAGTTCTCTCCAAGGCCTGCATGATCAGAGTATTTTCCAATCTTTCGATGTAAATCTCCAGGTCAATACCTTCAAGGGGTAGAATCTCAGCAGGAAGAATTGCACTCGCTTCTTGCGGCCATTCCTGAACGCTCGTTTCCTTCAGAGTTTCAAGCACCGGCTCACGATCTCGAACGGTCGCTCCGGCTTTGGGCTTTCTGTATTCTGGAGGCAGAGAATCCAGGGTGATCGCTCCACCGCCACTCATCACCACGAGTCTTTCCATCAGGTTTTGAAGTTCCCGCACATTACCGGGCCAGGGGTAGCGTTCCAAGCATTGATAGACTTCAGGCTGAAAATAGCAAGGATTGTGCAAGGTATGCATCTGATTGGATCGGTGCAGGAAATAGTCGAGCAATTGCCTTACATCACCCTTTCTTTCCCGCAGCGGCGGCAATGTCACAGGTAGGACATTGAGCCGATAGAAAAGATCCAAACGAAACCGATTCTGTGCCACTGCTTCTTCCAGATCGACGTTGGTCGCCGTAATCACTCGCACGTCAGCGCTCTTGACTTCGTTAGATCCAACGGGGCTATACTGCTTTTCTTGAAGAACGCGCAGGAGTTTGGCCTGGAGCCTTGGAGGCATTTCCCCGATTTCATCGAGAAACAGCGTACCACCGTGGGCTTCCTCGAAATAGCCTTTCCGATTCTTATCAGCACCCGTAAAGGCTCCTTTTACATAGCCGAACAGTTCGGATTCCAAGAGAGTCTCGGGGATCGCGCTGCAATTGACCGCTAGGAAACGGCGTGTAGCTCTGAGCGATAGGCGGTGAAGGGCGCAGGCGACGAGCTCTTTGCCTGTTCCACTTTCACCGTGAATGAGGACCGGAGAATCTGACCGTGCGACTTTGCCAATGGTCTGAAAGACCTTTTCCATGGCTTCGCTCTTGCCTACGATATCGTCCAGGGCCTGTCGCAAAGTTCCCACGGGAAGTGGACCCTCCCGGTCAAGAACTTGGGGATTCAGATCCGATGCGACGCTGCTGTCGTAGAGATTGCGTTGATTCATAGCGAAGCTGAAGCCTCCTCATGGCGCGCTAAGATGGGAACGGTGAAGCGCTTTTTCCGATAGACTTGTGACAAAGTCGTAATCGATCAAATTAGGGAGAGAGCCTGGACGGCTGCTTTCGAAATCCGGAAACCTAGGTTGTATGGGGTCTACACTTTTATCTTAACAGACGGTGAAAGCTCCCCGCAAGTAACCACGTCTTTATGGTGGGTCGGCGACGACCGCTCTGGACGGGGCAGGCATCGGTTACTCCTTCGTTTTTTTGCTGAGTTTTTCGAGTGTACAGCGCATAATTTTCTCTTCTTTGGGTCCAGGTGGCCAGGGGTTGAGATGCGCGTAGCTTATGTACATGACTGGCTTGTGACCTATCGCGGTGGGGAAAGGGTGCTCGAGGCATTGCTGGAACTCTTTCCAAATGCACCTATTTACACTCTCTTTTATGATTCCAAGGAAATGCCAGATTCAATAAGACGCCGGCAGGTGATCGTGAGCCCTTGGCTCAATGCCCTGCGCCCCTTCAGGAAACTTCTTCTGCCCTTGCTCCCGGCAGCTATCGAGTCATTTCCTTTGGAAGATTATGATCTCGTGATCAGCACCTCTTCCTGTGTCGCTAAAGGAGTTTTGGTGGGGCCCACGGCTCGCCATATTTCCTATATTCATTCACCCATGCGATATATTTGGGATCAACGTCGATATTATCTGACTCCCCAGCGCGAGTTTTCGCCGCGGGAAGTCTTGATTCATTGGTTGTTTCAGAAATTGCGCATGTGGGATGTTTCTTCCAATCATCGTGTGGATCGTTTCATTGCCAACAGTTCATTCGTTCGTTCGCGGGTCAAGCGCTACTATGGACGAGATGCTGGAGTTGTGCATCCACCGGTTGCCGTCGAAGGCTTTCGCCCGCAAGCCCCAAAAAAGGGCGGGTATTTTCTCGCCGCTGGTGCCTTTGTCAATTATAAGCGTTTCGATCTAGCAATTGCTGCCTGCGAAGCATTGGGCAAAAAACTGATCATCGCAGGCTCGGGGCCAGGCGAAAAAGAGCTGCGTCGATTGGCTGGAAAAATGACTGAATTTCGAGTGAAACCCTCAGCTTTGGAGTGGGTTGAGCTTTTTCAGAATGCCGATGCGCTGCTTTTTCCGGGTGTCGAAGATTTTGGGATTACAGCCATTGAAGCCCTCGCAGCAGGGACTCCGGTTATTGCCTTGAAGGCCGGCGGAGCTCTTGACTTTATTGAAGTTGGCAAGACGGGTCTTTTTTTTGAGGAACCGACTGTGGCTTCTTTAAGCGAAGCCCTGAAAACTTTTCAAGCAGAACTTTTCCATCCAGATTATCTCATAAAATTTGCGGGCTCCTTCAGTCGCGATCTGTTTCTACGAAAAATGCGGCAGGAGATTGATACTATGATGAAGGATCCCACATGAATCGACAGACCAGCCAGCTGCTGTTTTCTTTCAGACTTTTGGGCGATCTTGTGATGATTACGATTGCCTGGGTCCTGGCTTACGTTCTGCGCTTCCATTCTTGGATCGATGTGCCTTTAGGGGTTCCATCGGTGCATCTCTATACCAAGCTCATCCCCTTTATTCTTGGAATTTGGCTGGCTACCATCACTTTTACCGGCGCTCTCAAGCGGATGAGTCAGCAGGCTCGTTTTATTCGTGAAATATTTGATATCATCCCTGCTGCTTTGATTGCCTTGGTTTCCCTTATTGCTTTCACGTATTTTTATGAGGAATATCGTTATTCACGTATTACTCTTTTGATATTCGGCGCTTTGCAACCGTTTGCGGTTGTTATGAGTCGTATCATCGTGAAAAAAATAATCCGAAGCTATAGGCGTCGATTGGATCCAAGAAGAGTCCTTATTATTGCTCGTGGGGAAGGAGTGATGGAGGCCCTGGCGATCAGTAGCAAACTCGGCATAGAAAGGTCGCTTGTCGCGGGAGTGATCCTGGCCGGAGGCGATATAAAAGCTGATGAAACAGACCTGTGCCAGCAGCTTGGGTTGGATCTGGTTACGGAGCCGAAGGATTGGGCTCACTTCTTTGCAGCCCATCCTGTGCAAACTGTAGTCATTGCGTTGCCCTATCAATTCCACGGTTTTCTCGAACAGGAGCTGGAAAAAATAGCCGATCAGGTAAACGATATCCGCATTTTACCAGATATTAAACGCTTCAGTCGCATGTCGCCTGGAATCGAACTGATCGATCATATCCCTGTGATCAGCATTCATGAGAGTCCTTTGTCTGGATTTAACTGTGTCCTCAAACGCGGTTTGGATATTCTAGGAGCATCATTCGCTCTTATCCTGCTCAGCCCAGTTATGCTCCTCATATCGGTCTTGGTACCTTTTAGTTCTCGAGGTCCCGTCCTCTACAAGCAAGAGCGGATGGGACTGGACGGGGTTCGTTTCAAATGCCTTAAATTTCGATCCATGCCCATCAATGCTGAGCAGTCCACAGGAGCCGTTTGGGCCAAGCCTAACGACCAGAGGGCGACTCCCTTGGGCAGTTTTTTAAGGCGAACGAGCCTGGATGAGTTGCCTCAGTTTTTAAACGTTCTTCGTGGTGATATGAGTTTAGTCGGTCCAAGACCGGAACGACCGGTGTTTGTCGATAAATTTCGTAAGGAAGTGCCCGGTTATATGCTGAGACACAAGGTGAAGACAGGAATTACCGGTTGGGCACAGGTCAATGGCTGGCGTGGCAGCACAAGTATCGAAAAGCGCATTGAATGCGATCTTTTCTACATACAGAACTGGTCGCTATGGTTGGATATCAAAATTCTCTTTTTGACCCTTGACGAAGTGATTCGGGGACGAAATGCCTACTGACAAACTTGCCAACAAAAATGGCCCTCTGCGGTTAGCAGAGAGCCTAAATTGCTGTTACAGGTCCTTTGTCAATGACTGCTCATAAATGAGCGAGCTTGGTTGAAGTAAGACTTGTAGTTGACATATCGGGTGGGTTGGTCAGGAATACTTGGATACATGACGCTTTGCAACTCGCTGCTGTGATCCATCTGCAGGCCGTGGCCGATTTCATGACAAAATAAATGATACAGATGCAGGGCCTCATCACTGGTTGAGATATCCACATTGGAAGCTTTTTCTTTAAAATTCTCCAAATCGAATTCGATGTCCATGGCGTAGGCTACTGTCTGAACACTGCTTTGCCCTTGCAGGCTCAGGCTGGTTTTCTCACGGCTCGTGGTGATCCATTGGCCAAGGCCTAACTTATGGCCATCGTTGTGAAGGCCAGACACAAATCGGATACGGGAATTGCTTTCTTCTGGGGTGCGAACAAGAGTCAAGGCGTGGGAGCCCAACTCTTTATTATAACGATTGGCGAGAACTTCGATGGAATGCTGGAGAATGGGATCCTTGGTCTCGGCGTAGATTCGGAAATCTTTGACAGCGACGACTTTATAGTCCTGACAGGCGGATACAGACAGAAAAAGCAAAACCAACCAGAAAACATGCCTTTGCATAAAAAACCTCAACAGCAGCAGCGGGACCAGCAGGGAGAAGGAGAATCCCGAAAGGCCGGGATAGAGGACTTATATATGAGCCACTATTGCGCAGTCAAGAAATACTTGCACGATTTTTCGATTCCTAAAAATTGCCAATCTTTACTGGTAAATAAGAGGGTTTAGCGGGTGGAATGCCCGCGCTAGGCCTCGAGAGCCCCTGAGGGCAGCGGGAAATAGCTGCCTACTTAGACCTTTTGTAACAATTTCTTCCGTACTAATTTTGTATGAATTCAAACATCTTACGTCCAGGGAGGAACTTCTTGCCGGGGAAAAAACTTTCCCAGGTTAAAAATTGCCGGCCTGGGACCGATTCTTTACTTAGAAAAAGGTTCAACGCCCTATGTGAAGGAAGCGGTCATGAAAGGCAATCCCAACGATACTTATACGATCACCCTGGATGACGATGTGATGGTTCATCAAATCGTCGAGAGGTCGACCAAGATTCGGACCGTCGGCATGAAGGATCCCGAGGAGCTGCTCGCTCGCGTGGACGACCTCCATCCGATCGCCGTTTTCATCGACATCCACCTGGGTAATGGCCGGACAGGATTGGACATTTTGCCCAATCTACGCGCCGCCTGGCCCTTCTGCCCCATTATGGTGATCACCGGAACACCAGCAGAAACCAGTATTGTCAAAGCCCTGAACTCAGGAGCTGATGATTTCATTCGTAAGCCCCTGATTCCAGACGAAGTCGATGCTCGCTTCAAACTACGCATGGCCGATGCTGCTCAAAAAGCTGCTAAGGAAGTGGTGGAATTTGGTGATATCACTATCGATTCTGCCCATCGAACGGTTGAAGGTCCATCGGGCAAACGCTTTGCTTCGCCTATCGAAGTGAATCTGCTCGCATGTTTGGCGAACACCGAAGGCGCAATCGTCGAAAAAGATGCCCTGAAAATGCGCTGCTGGGGCCAGATCAAAGTTACTGACAACGCTTTGCATCGAAAACTCCACGCTGTCAGACAACTTCTCAAAGATGTGTCGGACAATGTGGTGATTGAGACCAAATACGGCGTTGGATTTTACTTGAAGTATCTGGGTCAGGGTCAGCAGCATTTGGATGTTGCATCCTGATCATTCGAACGAAAAGGATCATGAACTATGGGTGCAGCCCAAAAGTTGGACCGTGCCTGGCCGATCATTGACGCTCAGAAATTGCAGACGATCAAAGATCTGTCCGAGCCCGGTGATGAAGACGACTTTTTTAAGGAACTGCTTGGCATTTTCTTTCAGCGAGTGCCTGCACTCCTAGTCGAACTCCAAGCTGCCATCAACAGCAAGGATCCTGTGAAGCTGGAGCGTTCGGCTCATGCCCTCAAGGGAACAGCTGGGAATTTGGGTGCCATGATGCTGATGAAATTGGCCGAGCAATTGGAAGTGATGGGACGTTCTGGCAAAACCGACCAAGCGGCTGAAGTCTTGGCGGAGTTGCAACTCACATACCCACTGACTCGTAAAGAGCTCGAGACACATTGGTTGTGATCCCATACTGTTCAATGAAGTCTTAAGCTTTGCAATCTTGTATGGCCTCGCGCTAAGATAGGGTCCTCAAAAGATCCTTGCCATGCCGAGGCCATTCATGTCTTTCCCTGTCTATTCCATCGTTCCCCCGACCGGCGTCATGCTGCCTATTGTGGTGAGCGTTCCGCATGCGGGAACTGAGGTTCCTCCCGAGGTCGTTCAGCAACTCCGGCCAGAAATTCTACGCGAACTTCCGGATACCGATTGGTTTGTGCCGGAGCTTTATGCCTTTTGCAAAAGTCTCGGCATTCCTATGATTCAGGCGCGCCTCAGTCGCTATGTCGTCGATCTCAATCGGCCCATCGAGGGTCCTGCTCTCTATGCGGACCAAAGACGACAGACCGATGCCATGCCTTTGACGAGCTTTGATGGAGTCCCACTCTACACTCCCGAACTCAAGCCTTCGGCAGAGGAACGACAAAGACGAGCCCAGCTCTATTACTATCCCTACCAAAAAGCTTTGCAGCAAATGATTGCAGACATGCAAAAAACCTTTCCGCAGGTGCTGCTGTTTGATGCCCATTCCATCAAGCGATCGGTTCCATCGTTAGCCAAAGAGCCATTTGCGGATATGATCGTCGGCGATCGAGATGGGGCGAGTGCGCACCACAAACTTAGCGAAAAAATTCTGCAGATATTGCGTCAATCACCTTACCAGATTGCCTACAATCAGCCTTTCAAAGGTGGACATATCACCCGATCCTTTGGTCATCCTGAGCAAAAGATCCATGCTCTGCAGCTGGAAATGTCTCAGGACGTCTACATGAACGACGACAGGACACAACTCGATCTGACCAAAAGTCACGCAATTGGAAATATCTTGCAAAAAGTTCTCACAGAATTAGCTGTTACTTTGGAGGTGTTGGTGTGAATCGAGTTCTACAATTCCAAGCCGGTTATGTTGGTGAAGAATGGATAGCTCCTTGTTATGTAGAGATAGATTCGGCAGGAAAGATAGCGAGTCTTGCAGTCGAAAATCCAGGAACATCGATACCTGAGAAACATAAGGGCTATCTCTTACCTGGCTTTGCTAATGCCCATTCCCATTCCTTTCAATTCTTGATGAGTGGGATGGCCGAGCGCTTGGAGCCTGGACATGAGGCCGATGATTTTTGGTCTTGGCGCGAAAGGATGTATAGGCTTGCTGAAGTTCTGGATCCTGGACAGCTCTTGGAATTGACCACTCGATTTTACCAGGCCTTGCTGGAGTATGGCTACACAGCTGTTTGTGAATTTCATTATTTGCATCACGATAAATCAGGCAAGCCCTATGAGCAGCCTGCGGCGCTCTCCGAATCGATTATGGAAGCCGCCCGGCGAGCGGGCATTCGCCTGACCCTCATCCCGGTTTATTACCATCAATCGGCTCCGGGCAAAGCTATTCAAACCCAGCAGCGACGTTTCTATAGCAAAGATACCGACGAATATCTCAATCTTTTGGAGCAGATTGCCAATTGCAATCGCCTGCATTACCCCGAGGTTTTGGTGGGTTATGGTGTCCATTCCATGCGCGCCGCTCCTCCCAAAGACATGAAGACCATTCTTGGAACTCATTGGGCTCTCGGTCCTGCACATTTGCATGTGTCGGAACAATCGGCGGATGCAGCGCTTTTTGAGCAGACCTACCATTGCCGACCGATCGATTGGCTCTACGACAATGTTCCCCTTTCGGATCATCACAATCTGGTCCATGCCACCCATATCAATTCGCTTGAGATCAAAAAACTGGTGGCCTCCAAGGCAACTGTTGTCCTCTGTCCTTCGACCGAAGGCAATCTGGGTGATGGGATTTTTCCCTTGCCTGAGTTTTGGCAACAGGGCGGAAAATTTGCAATTGGCACCGATTCCCAGGTAGGAATCTGTCCATTCCATGAATCACGAATGCCTGACATAATTCATCGACTCTTCATGGAGAAGCGCAATATCCTCTGTGATGCCAATCATCTGGACTCAGGCAGGACGCTGTTTAACCATATTCAGGCTGCGGGTCGCAAAGCGCTAGGTTTAACCGGTGAAGCGTTCGCGGTCGGTCAGCCTTTTGATGCTATAGTATTGGATAGTGAGCACGACCGACTGATGGAGAGACCGCTCGGTGATATTCTCGGCATTGCCATGTATACAGGGGATCGAAGTTTGATTCGGGATGTCTATGTGCAAGGCAAAAAGTTAGTGGAAAATTTCGAGCACATCAAACGCAGCGAAACCACGGAGACATTCCGACTCTTGATGAAGAAAGTTATGGCAGATCTGAGCTAATGACATGGCAGCAGCGGGCTTCAACGGTGCAGCCACTTCCTATGCACCAAGCCTTGCAGCCCTTGTCATCGCACAGGAAATCATTCACATGTAGAATGGGATTATTGTGATCGCCGGTCAGATCCAGACGACCCAAACCAGTGACCTGGTATCCTTCAGGACAAGTGGACAGAGATGACCATCGATCAACTTCACCCTTGGCTCTGCTCCCTGCCTGGCATTGCAAGGATACAGCTGATCGAACTTGAGGAGTAGTCGCCCCAGGAGCTACCTGAGCGTAAGCCTGGGGGCTCATAAAGAGCAAGATGAAGAGGAGCTTCAGCACGCCTAGCCTCATTTGATGAGAGCCTTGACGGCAGCTTCAGAATCCTTTAATTTTCCGCTGAAAT
Organism: Oligoflexus sp.; assembly: GCA_041736645.1. Lineage (GTDB taxonomy): Bacteria > Bdellovibrionota_B > Oligoflexia > Oligoflexales > Oligoflexaceae > Oligoflexus. The sequence goes on from JBGSTF010000251.1 coordinate 31,613, forward strand.
TTGATCGTAACTTCACCATATTACTTAAACTTTGGCGATTTCGACCCTGCAGAAAGAAGCCGGCGGGTGCTTTCATTTTGCCGTCGATCATGGTGGAGTCGAAGTCCATGTTCGTCGAATAGTTCTGCTCTTTTGGCTTTTTTTCCGCATCTTTTTCAGCTGCCATGCCACTGGCTGATACGAGTGTGAGACCGAAGAGAAGGAGCATTTTCATAGATATTCCTCACTTCAATTGTTTTTCCAAATCGTTGATTTCATCTTCATCATTTCGATAGGATTTTTTCTTTTTCTCTACTTTAGCTGCAGGCTTCTCGGCGGCTGGCTTGTCGACGGTAACCGGAGTTCCTTTTACGGCAGGAGGGGCCGGTTCTTTGTGAGCCGCAGGGGCTGGACTAGCCTGATCAGCCTCCTGAATTCTTGGATCGGCATCGACGAATTCTTTGTCTTTATTGGTAGAGTTTGGACCGTTAACACCTGGCTTTGACTTGGCCGCAAGTTTCATAATGTCATCGTCGGAAACGCGCTTGCCGGTCGTCGCTTCTTTTTCTGATCGAACTTTTTCGATCAGAGCGAAAACTTCCTGGTTATTCTTGTTTTTGGCAAAGTCGGAATCGAGATATCTCTTCAGATAGGCAATCGACTTATCGTAATTCTTACGACGTTCTTCGACAACAGCTAGGTTATAGACAGCAACAGGATTGTTGCGAGCGATTCCAAGTACTTTTTGATAGAGATCTTCAGCTCGTTCGAGGTTGCCTCGATTGGATTCAATGATCGCCATATGCAGGTTTGCGTCGGGATGTTCCGGCATTACTTTCAGGATGCGCTCGAACTCAACGGCGGCCAATCCAAGCTGCCTATAGTGGACGTAGAGAACGCCCAAGTTCATGCGCACAGCAATGTCTGATGGGTTATTTTTGAGCGACTCTTGGAAGGCCTGCAGGGCAAATTCGGGTCGGTTTTGCCGCAGCGCAATCATACCCAAAAGGTTGAGTATCTGACTGTCCTTGCTGTTGATCGCATCCAATCCATTGAGGATGATGTTCGCCATCTCAAGGTTGCCACGCCGATAGTAAATTTGCGCTAGAATTTTCCTGGCTGTTTCACTACGAGGGTCGACGCGCAAGGCATCGCGACAGGATTTTTCAGCTCGATCGTACTTGCCCATAGCCAGATGAGTTTGGGCCAAATTTATTTGGGCGTTGAGATCGCGAGGATTGGCCTCAATTCTTTTCTCTAATTTCAGCACCAGAGTTTTGGTCGTTCCCTCTTCATTGGTCTGCATCGCCGACTTCGTATCGTCCTGGCTTTGCAATTCAAATTTTCGCCTCTCCTTGTCAATTCGCGCGACCTGACCCGTCGTTCGACACGCCTGGTTCAGGCCAAGGCTGCCTAAAATGAGGATGCTTAAGAGTTTCTTCATGTTCATTTCCTCCAGCACTCAGTTGGCCAAGTCAGAGATGGATTCATCCCAGACCATGACATGCGACATATAGGTCGGCGAAGTCGTTTTTTCCACGACCGCAGGGTACTTGTCGGGTTGCAGTTCGACCATTTTTTCATAGGCCTTTCGGGTCCACTCTGTGAAAGTCTGAACTTCCTGGGACCGCTTGTAGGCCGCTTCAAAAAACTTGTTACCCTCGTCTCTGAGAGGAAACGCAACTTTTTCAATGGAACTGCGGTAGTCGTCGATTGCCTTTTGATTGCCACCTTTAGGAGCCGGGGCATCAAACAGAACCTTGGCAAAATTTTCGTGCATAACACCCAGATGATAGAGGGAAGCCACGGTATGCTCACCACTGCCAAGGTCGATCACTTCCTGATAACGCTTGACGAGTTCGACCAATTTCTCTTGTTTGCTTCCGACTTCTTTTTCGATACGGGTTGCGTCGGTTACCCTAATCTCTGAGAAGTTCTTGTAGTCGTTCTCGATATCCTCGAGCAGAGCAGCCGCTGCGATACGCCGAGCCTCTAGGGCAGGAGGAGCATTCTTAACAACTAGATCGTTCTGCAGACGCCTTATTTCCTTCACGCCATTCGCCCGATTATTGCTTTGTAGGGCAATCTTGGCCAGACGAGCTCGAGCCACCAGATTTTGTTCCGAGCGCTCAGGCCAGATGCCAGCATACTGGTTGTAGTATTGGGTTGCCTCGGACCAATTTCGATTCAGCTCGTTCATTTCAGCAATTTGCAGAACGGCACTCTTGGAAAGTTCATCCTTGCCATGCAACTGGATGAACTTTTTATAGAGGCTGATCGACTCCGGAAAGTCCTTCAAGCCGCGATAGAGAGTCGCGGCATTGAAAAGAGCTTTGATGGAGTCTGCTTCTTTGCTGAAGTTTAAACCGTAATACTTATAGAGACGGGCTGCCTGCTCAAAGTCCGCCAGGGATTCATTGGTTTGTGCCATGTCCAGGGTGACTTTGGGAGCCAACTTGGATTTAGGATATTCCTTTAGCAGTAAGTTCCCCACGCGGAGCGCATCCTCCACCTTGGCAAGCTTATAGTAGTCGGTCGAAGCATTGTATAGAGCGGCATCGGCACTTTCATCAGTTGGAAACTGCTGCTGGAAGGACTCGAAAGTCTTGGCCGCTTCGGCTAGCTTATTCTCCTTGTTCTGCTGTAAGGCAAGATTAAAAACACCTGTTTTCATCGCTTTGATGAGATCGTCTTTCAAGCTTGTTGCCACGATCTTTGGATTTTCGTAGTATTTTTTTGAATACTTCACCAGATTTTCCCAGTCTTTACGCTCGGCATAGAACGTTAAAATCATCTTCACAGCGCTCTTGCCTTGAGTGGATTCAGGAATATCCGTACCTATACCTTCAAATCTCTTCAACGCCTCTGGATAATGGCCGTATTCAAACCAAGTCATCGCCGCCGTGTAGCGCATGGGGAAGCCTTCTTTTTCTTTAGGCAGAAGAACAGCATAGTTGTCGATCATTGTGACCAGCTTTTGCTTAACCCTTGGCAGTGGAACTGCTGTGGATACTTGGCCTAAAGGTGGCAGTTTCTGGTAAGTAGAGGCTTCATCGATTTTCTTGATCGCGACGACTGAATTGAATGCCGATTCTTTTATATACTTGCCGTCCTTGGGACGCTCCTGAGTCACCGTATAATATTCATCAGCAGCATTTTCAAATTGCTCAAATTGGAAGTAAATGTCTGCTAGGTAGTAGCGGAGCTCATAGGCTTCCTCGGTTTTCGGAAATGTTGCTAGGTAGAGTTTATAAAGTTCTGCAGAAGCAGCCAGCATGGGCTGCTTTTTGGTTTTTTGACCTTGTTGATGATACAAGGTCCCGTAGCGATGAATGTTCTTTCGAGTTTTTTCGACCGCCTCGTCCAAAGCCACTTTGTTGCTAGTGTTGGCGACAATCCACTTGCTGCTGGGGTCGACATAGAGAGCTTTCATGCGCTTCATCGTATCGACCAAGGCAGGAACATTCATCGTCGTATCGTAGAGTTTGGCCAATTTTGCATGAATATCTGGATTGCGAGGCCTTGTTGGTGATTCACTGAGCAAACGCGAAAATACATCGATAGATTTGCTGTTCTCGCCATTGTCCTCGTAGATATTGCCAAGGCGCTCTAGCATGTCATAGAAGGATTCTTTTTCGCCAATTCGAGAGAAATACTCCATGGCTTCATCAATTTTTTCAGTTTCAGCATAGACCATGATCAAATCATTGATAGCTTCCTGACGAAGGTTGAAATTTCCTGGGTTGTCTTTGTCTTTTTCAGAAATTTTGATGGCCAATTTAAAGGCAGCGATGCCTTTGTCGATATTTTCGAGAGTATCTTTGTCGCTCTTTGCCTTGGAATTATAGTAGGCCCATCCCAACTTATAGACGGCGAAAGGATAGACCTTTTGCTCTTTGTCGAGTTTGCCTTTGGAGGCTTCCATTGCAGCTTTGTAGTTGGTTTTGGCCTTCTCCATATCCTGCTTATAGAAATAAAATTCTCCTAGAGCTAAGTAGGTATCTGCCAGGAGTAAAGAATCTTTGTGTTGATTCACAAGCTGATCGAAGTAGAGCACGGCGTTGTCATTCTCCAAGAGGAGCAGAGTCTTGGCCAAGGAGTACAGGGCCGCGTCGGTTCGAGGATGTTGTGGGAATTCTTTGACCAATTTGCGGAAGGCGTCAGTGCTTTTGAGCAATTCAGCCTGCGAACTCTTGGTGTTGAGCCCTGGCTCGCCGCCTTTTTTGTTGGCTTTTTTCCAAACTTCATACTTGGTTTCAAAATCCTTCATTTCAATGTCACGCAGATATTCACTGCGTTCGGAGTGCAATTCGCCGAGGCGCAGGTACAATTCGAACTTTCGATTCGCCTGCATATTCGGGGTTTCAAGCAATTTGTGAATGCTATTGATTGTTTGAACCCGTAAGCCGTCGGCTTCCCGCATTCGTTCCAGACTTACGCCTTGGCGATTTTCCGAAAAATAGTTGGCCATGTCCTCGCGCTGCGGTGCAGCATCTTTGGCCATTTTGCTTTTTTCTTTTTTGGCGGCAGAAAAAGCCGAAGCTCCCCCGAATAGGAGAGCCAAGGAAAGGATGGGCCACGCGAGCCGCTTGGATTTTTCTCTAAGATTCATGATAACCCCTCTTGCCAGAACCATGTTTTTCTAGAGCTTGCACTCAGGTTCGATGTCGATAATCTGGTAACCGATTTCATCCCACCAGTATTCAAATTTGTTGTCTTCCCAGCTTTGCGTCTTTCGACTCCAGCCGTTGAAGGCGTCTTTGTCGGTAACCTTGGACATTTTGCTTTCCGCATGAAGCTCTTTGCCCAAGAGTTGATCTTTTTGACTCATAAGGAGTTCGAGATACAAGAATTGGGATTGATCATAGAGCTCATCAAAGTGATCTTTGAGATTTCTCAGTTCGCCCAGGAAGCGAGTCCCTATATCGATTCGCATCAGGGCCGCCCGAGCTAGCAGAATTTGCTTGTAGGGTTCAATATCGGGCAGTGAACCATAGATGCCGTAGGTTTCCAGGGCGCTCAGCTCCTCCACGAGTGTGGCGTACTGATCACGAACCAAGAGCATGAGGTCGCTATTCGCAGCGGTATTCAAGACATTGATTGGAATTCCAATCGACTCTCCGGAAACGCCCGTGATCAGGTTCTCAAAGAGTTGGTAGGATGCATCGGGGCTTAAACGCTGGCGATCCAAAAAGGTGCCGAGGTTGGCGACAGCATCTCGGTGTGTATCGGCGAAATCGGCCAAGGCATTGCGGGCATCATCGTAGCGACAGACCCAATAGTAGATCATGGATTCGAGAACTTTACCCTCAGGGTTGAAACGGTCTTTAAAATAGGGAGAATGGGCTGAATAGAGCGCTCCGAGCGCGTGTTTCACACTACCAGCCATGAACAGCGCCCACGACTGTTCGAAAATCGCATCATGGAAGAGAATGCTACTGCGCCGTACCATGCGATACTCTTGAGCCGATTCAATGAACCTTGCTTCCTGATAGTAGAGGCGTCCCAAGGCCATGTGCGCGTAGTTAGTCATCTCTATCAATTCATATCGCCTTAGCTCTGCTAGCTCCTGTGCCGTGGGATTGAGAATGGCCCGAAAGTAAGCCTCAGCTTCCTTTGGCTTATTGAGTTTTATGGCAGTCAATCCCAATTGATATTGGGCTGGCAGGAAGTAGCGATCCTGCATGACGATTTTGTCATAAGCGAGCTTCGCTGCTGGCGCATTGCCTTTTTCAGCAAAGGCATTGGCCAGGATATAGTTCCAGTTGTTGCCAAAGGAAGGTGGATTGCCTTCTCGAGGGCCGAGATTGCCAGCAAGTTCCTCTAATAGATACTGGATAGGTTTGACTTTAGAAGTCTTCCAAAGAATATCCCAGAGGGGCTTATGCTTTTCATCAAAGGGCGTTTGAGAGAGCGATAGAGCGCGTGTAGCATGCTCGGAAGCCAGCAGAGGATAGCCAGCGAGAAACAGCAGCTCACCGCGAACCTGCTCATAGGCCAAACGGTTTTCAATCGTCAGCTCGCTCAACTTGGGAACAAAGCTATCCAGTGCATCCCAGGCTGGTCGCTTCTGCAATTCCCCTCGACGGTATTTTTCAAAAACGGCCAGGAGGCGGCGATTGGTCACGGGATTGACCTGACCTTGGACAAAGACCTGTTTTGGAGCTACAGTTTTTGGTGGCGAAGGCTTACCGGCCTTTTCCTTGGCCCATAAGGGAGCCGAAAGAAGGCCTGCGATCATCAAGCATTTATGTAGAGTCTTCACTGACATTACACTCCCACCCCAGGCTATGAACTTTTCACAAGAGGAAATAGCTCAGTCCAAAGTCAACGCTGTAGGTGTTTTTTCGGTAGTCCGATCCATTCCGCGTTTCGGTATAGCTTCGAGCCCTAAAATCTATGCGCATGGATAGGCTTTTTGCCCAATAGAATCTCTGGCCCGCACCATAGGTCAGAGCATTGAGGTCGCCTTGGTCGGTACTTATTTTGGATAGACCAGCAGTAAAATAAACATCCGAATAGACAATTAGAAAGTCGGCGAGATTGAGCTTGCCATAGAATGGTGCGAAAATTGCACTTATGTCTAGGAATCTATTAATTGCATTTACTTCTGGATCGACGCGAGTAATTTTGGGCTCAGCCCCGTAAGGATCCTTGATATAAGAAATGCGCCTCAATGCTTTTCGATCGTCGGAGTCAGATACTTTGGCTTTCATCGATTGCAGCTCGACCCCAACCCATTCATTGAGAAACATTGCTCCCCGCACCCCGAACAGTGAGGTGTCGGTATAGGCTTCATTGGTAATTGTCCCAAAGGACAAACCTAGCTCGGGCCTGAGGGCTTTGGTGAAGTAGCGATTCTGTAAAATAGTGACAGGAGATTGCTGACCTTTGCCGCGTATTTCATCGGGTTTTAAATCGATGGCACTCGCGGAAGGCATCCACGCAAACAGCAATGTTGAAAGGACCAAACTCGAACTTAGGGCGCGTGAACTCATAGGCTGACCTCTATTCAAGTTCCCTCATTGCAGGAAACCTTCCTATTCCGAAATAGTTCGGTGATTCCATTGCAAACCTTAAACTTTTATAAGGGGCATCGAAGACCTGATGGTAAATGTCCGGAATTCCATGAGAAATCCAGTGTGTCCGCTATCAAATGAGCATTTGATTGGCGACGGTCGACATTATTTCAAGCCTTGCATTGAGTGTATCACGGGGATGAGCAGAGATGAGGAGGGCAGAACTTGCCTCCCTCTGAATGAAAAAAGCCTCAGGAGGTTTTTGCGTGCTTACGCCTAAACATTTCGCGAGTCAATAGGTCGAGCTCCCGACTGGATTGACCCATGACGGAGCTATTCTCCTGGGCTCGTCGCGTGAGGTAGGGCAAGAGTTCGGCGACTGTACCATAGGGAACATATTTCGCGACGTGAAAGCCACCAGCCGCAAGGTTGAAGCTGATGTTGTCACTCATACCCAGAAGCTGCGCACAGGTAATGCGCGGATCATTCGCGGCAATGCCATGCTTGTTCATGAGCTCTACCAATAAGCGAACAGATTCCTCGTTGTGCGTGCCGGCACAGATGGCGATGTGATCGAGGTTTTCCACACAGAATTTTAGAGCATCATTGTAATCGCGATCGGTCGCCTTTTTGTTTGGATTGATGGGCGAAGGTTGGCCGTGCTCAGCGGCGAATTTGTTTTCTTTTTCCAAATAAGCGCCGCGAACTAATTTAAGACCCAGGTGAAACCCTTGGACCTTGGCTTTGGCCAAGCACTCTTTAATAAAGTCCAATCGATCATGGCGATAGAGCTGTATGGTATTGAATACGATGGTCCGCTCTTTATTGAGTCGAGCCATCAAATCCATAACCAGACCATCGACTGTGTTTTGAATCCAGGATTCCTCGGCGTCGATCATGATGGGAACTTTGTTCTTAGCCGCATGTTCGCAGATTGCGGAAAAGCGGGCTTTCACGCGTTCGAAGGCAGCCTGATCTTCGGCACTTAGTTTATCGCCGCGCTCTTTTTTGGCAAGCAAATCAATGGCGGCAACTCCGGTTGGCTTAAAGACAGCAAACGGAACGAGCTGGCGATGCTTGGTCGCCATATCGATGGATCTTTTGATCTCGGCTACGACGTGATCAAAATCCGCTTCACGACCTTCGCCTTCGCGAGCAAAATCAAGTATAGTCCCGATGCCCTTCGCACCGAGTTCTTCGATGCGGGGAAGACAGGCATCGATGCTTTCGCCACCACAGAAGTGTGAAAATATAGTCTTCTTGATGATGCTTTGTATGGGCAAACGAAGTTTCAATGAGAGATGAGCAAAGGTAGGGCCGAGTTGGACTACCAGCGGATTGCCAATCACTTTGAACAGAGCCCATGCCTGCTGAAGCTGACGATCGCTGAGGGCTGCAAAAGCTATTTGCGTATTGTTAAAATCAAAGGCGGCGCTGGGGGAATCTGTTTGAACTTTGGGTTTCGGCATTGCGAAGCTCTCCAAGTTGTACGGACCGGAACCTTCTAACTTGAGAAGGTCCCTTCTGGCGAGCCCAAGCTAGCAGATGGGCTCGAAAAAGTCCGGCATGAAAAGCAATCACTCAGTCCGTCACTCTTAACAGGGTGGCGGTTGTCAGCTCTTGGACGTCATGGACTTGAAGGCTTCCAAGAGATCGATTGGGATAGGAAAGAACACGGTCTTGGCATTGGGAGTCGTGGCGATATCGGCCATAGTCTGCAGGTAGCGAAGCTGTAATGCTGTAGAATTGTTAGAAATAAGGTCTGCTGCGTCTTTGAGCATCTGGGCCGCTTGCAGTTCGCCTTCGGCGGCGATGACCTTGGCGCGGCGTTCCCTTTCCGCTTCGGCCTGTCTTGCCATGGACCTTTGCTGATCCAAGGGAAGGTCGACATGCTTGACTTCGACTGCGACGACTTTGATACCCCAGGAATCGGTATTTTGATCCAGGATGCGCTGCAGATGCAGGTTGATCTTTTCCCGTTCAGCCAGCAATTCATCGAGCGAATGCTCACCAAGCACCGAACGAAGGTGAGTCTGTGAGAGCTGCGCCGTGGCGTAGAGATAGTTCTCGACATTGATCACGGCTTTCATACTGTCGACAACTTTGAAGTAAACAACAGCATTGACCTTCAGCGAGATATTGTCGCGGGTAATGACGTCCTGTGGATCGATATCCATCGTCACCACGCGGGTCGACACCCGCGCTTCGACCCGATCGACTCCGGGAATCAGAAAAATCACCCCCGGCCCTTTCGGTGGATTGATCGCTCGACCAAGGCGAAACACGATGGCTCTTTGATACTCGGGGATGATGCGAACAGCAGAACCCACAGCCAGAAGGGCTGCAAGAAGAAGCAAGACAAAGATAAATTCCATAAGCTTATTCCTTTGTTTGAGGCTGCAGCGCGAGGTGCAGCGTAAGTCCGTCGATGGCAGCTATGATCAATGTATCACCGGGTTTGACCGGTTGATGATTGATTTCGATTCCGTTCCAATACTCACCTTCAATGCGAACACGTCCATGACCGTCGATAAAATATTCAGCAGCCTCGACCTGTCTTCCAATGAAGGTCTCGATTCCGGTTTGAGCCTTTGATCGCAAATTTTTCAGAATAAGCCAGGAAATAAAGGCTGTGAATGCAACTAACAGCAGGGTCGCTGGAACGATAACCCAATAGGATATACCCATCCCCGGTTGATTTTTATCATCAATCAGCAGAACTGAGCCCGTGACAAACCCTATGAGTCCGCCAATCCCTAGCGCTCCAAAGCTAGGAATGAAAATTTCCGCCACCATGAAGATGACACTCGCTGTGATGAGGAGCATGGCTCCAAAATTCACGGGGAGCGTCGATGAGGCAATCAAGGCCAAAATTAGACACAAAGCGCCAATCACACCGGGAGCGATGACCCCTGGGTGAGTGAATTCAAAGGCCAGTCCTAGCAGTCCGACGATGAATAGAAGATAAAAAAGGTTGGGGTTGCTGAGAATTTCCAAGAGTTCGTGACGAAAACTTTTTTCAAAGTTGAGGATTTCGGCATTTGCAGTATGCAAAATCACATTCTTATCACCGAGTTTGATCTCTCGGCCTTCGATGCCTTGCAGAAGTGTTTTGACATCTGGGCTGATCGTATCGATGACCTTGTTGCTCAAGGCCTCCTCAGCTGTGATGGATAGAGAGTTCGTGACGAAAGAAGCGGCCATTGAGCGATTACGGCCCCGAGCGTCTGCGATCGATTCGATGAAAGCAACCGTATCGTTCTCAATTTTGGTTTTTAAATCGGAATTATTATCGATGTTACGGCCTGTCAGCTCGATGGGATGGGCGGCTCCGATATTGGTACCGGGGGCCATTGAGGCAACATGGGCAGCCAGAGTGATAAACGACCCGGCACTGCCCGCATGGGCGCCACTTGGTCCAACCCAAACGAGGGTGGGAACCGGCGCGCTCATGATGTCCTGGACCATAGTTCTTGTCGCGTCCAGGGAGCCACCGGGTGTATCCAAGGCGATAACGAGGCCGTCCAGTTTCTTCTCTTTGATTTCTTGGAACGCACTTTTCAGCATATCCGCTGAGGCCGAGCCGATGGTACCAAGGCGCAACTGAAGCCATTTCTGTGGGGCAGCCGGAGCCGCTTCCTCACTCCGTGCTGAGCTGATACTGGTGAGAAGTATAACAAGGGCCAACAGGTATCGAAGCTTGCCAGACACCATGGAGACGTTTCCCTTCTTGGAAAATCCGGGTCCATAGCATTTCGCCATAGACTCAGTGAAGATCCAGGCTATAGGACAAAAGCAGCGGGCGCAAGCGGCACAGAATGGTTCAATTTGGCGTTTTTATTCGGAAATGAGCGCCGACGGATCTGGAAACTGAGATTTCTCATCCGCTATTTGAACCTTTTTGCGATTTTTCGTGTCATAGAGTCTGAGAGTTAAATGGCTTCGCGTAAGGAATCGTATGCAGGAAGATTCCAAAGCATTTCAAAAACTTTATGAACAGGAACAGTCCAGAGTACGTCGAATTCTGTATCGTATCACTCTATGCAATCAAGCCAGTCTCGACGAATTAACCCAAGAGGTCTTTCTCAAGGCATGGCGGGCCCGGGCTCAGCTTCGAGAGCCCGAAAAATGGAGTTCCTGGTTATCGCAAATCGCTTATGTAACAGCGATCGATGCCTACCGGCTGGTCAAGAAGCGGCAAGAACTTCAATTGGATAATTTCGATGCGATTGTGGCGAATCAACCGTACGGAGATCAACAGAGCAACGATAACTTGATTGTCAAGGAAGCTCTATCAAAGATGGATCCCCTTCATCGCGCTGCCATCGTCCTTTTTGAATTGGAAGGATGGACGATGGAGGAGTGTGCATCGGTGATGAAGGTTCCACTGGGGACGGTTAAATCCAGACTGTTTCATGCTCGCCAAAAATTACGTGATATCTTGGAAGGAGGACCTCGCCATGCAGGATCCCAATAGTCTCGATCCTCAGATAAAACAGCGCCTGCAAGAGGCTCTCAGCGATCCACTGCCGATGAGCACGGAGGCTAAGCGGGAACTTTTTGCAAGAATTGCTGAGGAAAACCAAGTCTCGCCTTGGACCAGGGAGCGTCTGCAAAGCCTGAGGCAGAGGCTATGGTCCCCGCGGGGTCTTTTGCTTGCCATGAGTCTAACTTTGATTGGCTATGGAACTTTTCGATGGACCCCTTCCCCGCTTCCACAGCCTGCGGAGGAGCACGTCGTCCCATCCGGGGAAGAAGGATTTGTGGTCAGTCTTTGGAGCGAAGTCCTGATCGATGAGAATGTTGAGTCAGGCTTGGAATGAGCCGTAACTTTTAACAAGGGGATCATCATGCAACGTAAAGTCAGAGCGCTAGGGTCATTGTTTTTTTGCTTCAGTCTGCTCAGTACCCATGGGATTTCGGCGCCGGGATCCGGGTATCCCATGGGGCCGGCTTTACGGCAGATGATGAATCAGGTGGAGCTGACCAAAGAACAACGCGAAAAGATCAAAGAGTTGCGTCAAGCTCGACAGGTTGACATGAAAAATCTCAAAGTTCAAATGGAACAGTGCCGGCAGGACTTAAAGACCAAGGTTTCGGAAGGAGCTTCAAGTGAGGTCCTGACGCAATCCTTCAATAAGCTTAAAGACGCAAAGAATGCAATGGAAGAGGCCCATTTCAATATGTTCCTCAAGACCTTTGAGATACTGAGTGCAGAGCAAAGAAAAATGATTCTACAGAAATTAAATGCTCAACCGAGCGGCCCAACTCCAGCAATGGGTGATGAGCCGGGCAATAAGAATACTGATCTCCCCTAATGGCAAACAGGGACTTTGGCTGAACCAAGTCCCTTTCTTTTCATTCCATTGCTCGGAAAACTTCTTCCATGACGCGACGATCTAATTCCAAGACTTCTTACTGCAAAATCTTGAAGCGGATCATTACCATTTGGTAAGTTTTCTAAACGACCATTAACTTTGGCTTTTCCGCTGCCGATGCTCCTTATAGCTGTCCAATCAAGGAGCCCCTATGCTAGGTCCTGCAAGCTATTTGCTGTATGTTTTGCTCGCTTCCGCTTTGCTTTCATCCTGCGGGAGTCATCGCAAAGAGCCGCGTTTAGATGACTATGGGGATGCTTCAGAAAAGTCTACGAAGCCAGATAAACCGACAGATGAAATTGTTCAGGAGAAGGCCCCTCCGAAATCCGCCCCTGCTGAAAGCTCGGACATCGTTTTGGACGAAAGCACTCAGCCTATCGTTGTGCCGGTCGAGCCTCGGAGCAGTTCAGCTAGAGTAGAAAGTCTCGCTCTTAGTTACTGTGCTTCGCCCTGGTGCTACTATGCAGCAACAGGACTCGATAGGCTGATTGCCAGCGAAGGCAGTGAAGTCACACTTGAAAATCAAATTGTGAAATTTCGAAGTACGAGCTTCTCTTTGTTTCAAAGCATTCCTACGACATGGATTCTTGACGACAAAACCTATGGAATTTATGTTGCCACCAAAATGAAATCTTGGCTTGCTTGCGGTCGGGTTTACTATGATGTGCAATACTACCAAAAGTCCGTGAGTGGCACTGCCGAACGCAGCCGCTATCAGAGGTACGACGCCCGCATTCAGGACTCAGGGAACTTCGTGTTGGATGTGCCTGCTTCCGACTTTCAAGGGGTTGAGGCCAGCGATTCGATCGTTATCAGCCTAAACTTCAGTTCCTGTCCAGAGGGTTTGTCTGAATTCGAAAGTCTGTCGACTCAGGTTCGATCGAGATAATTCGTAGGTAAATTTTGCTAGCTGATCTAAGGAATGGAAAGTCCTTTGGTGTTGGTGAGAATGGCCTTGGTAAGGGTCGCATTGCTTAGATTGGCTCCACTCAGGTCGGCAGCCGAAAGATCAGCGCCCGTTAAATCTGCGCCCTGTAGGTTTGCATTTTGCAACTGGCAATTGCGAATGTCTGCCCCGATAAATTTAGTTCCCACTAAGACAGCTGAGGTCAGGACGCAACCGTTAAGGTCTGCCGAGCTCAAATCAACTCCCGAAAGATTGCAATTGCGACAGGCCCTTGTCGTTTTAAGTGTGAGTATTTGCTGCTGCTGGGTACCAACCGGATCGATGGTGTAGGCAAGGCGTTGGGTCGACTCCTCATCAAAGGCTTGAAATCGATTGCTCGGGGCATCGAGCATGACTCGATCGGGAGCATTGAATCCAGGCTTAAAAGCTAATTCTGAGTCGGCATAGCTGTCGGCTATTCTTATGAAAATCGAATCATCTGCATCAGATTTGACGAGAACTTGAAAGCTTCCGTTGGCAAGGCTGGTAATAATGGTGAGGACGCGCGTTTTGAGGATTACGAGGCCTGGGTCTCGCCGGAAAGAATTGGCACTATTTTTGTAGGCCAAAACCAAGAGTCTCTGAGCGCTGGCACCGGCTCCAGTGCGCGATCGAACGGCTGAGGCAGCTCCTTGAATGGTCCACGATTCCTGTGACCGGCTCGCTTGCAGAAGACTTGGATCGATAAGGTAACCGGGTAACCCTTCTCCCGTTTCTTGAGGGCGGTCGCCTTTGGCATCAGTGTTAGGAGGGATCGATGCCGAATCAGTTGTGGCACTTTTCTTGAATTCTCGGTTGATTTTGCATCCAGAAAGTAGCAAGAGACAACTCATCCCCAAGCTCATGAGCGATGGCAGGACTGAATGAAATGGCATGATGAGTCTCCCTGCCTATGGTCTGCGTTCATTATATCCGATTCCGACGATCGGTGCTTAGACCCTGATCAATCGGCTGTGGGTATTGGCTCCAAATGGATTGACGCTTACTTTAGCGAGCTCAGCAACTAAGGCACGAACGGTTTGTTCGGGTTGAGGATTAGCTAGAAATCCACCAGAATTGCAGATCCCCGTGGATCGTCCAGCAAAAAGACTGTCTGAAAAAATTGGCACTGCGGTGTGCGGACCGTGATTTGACTTTTCTGTTATTCTGGAATGTTCTGACAGGAAAACGATGGTGACATTCATGTCTGGTGTTCCCAGCATGCGCCGACAGAAGGTAGCCAAAGCAGGAACAATAGCCGTATACAAGGTACGAGCTCGAGAGCCATCGTTATCATCGTGAGTGTCCCAGGCTGATGTCCCGCCAGCATCCACGACTGACACCACATTCAAGCCTGAGCGCAGCAATATTTCGGCAGCAGCCAACTTGGAGTTCATGCTCCCAGTTATGATTGGGCTTGTGATCCCATAGTCATTCATGATGGCGGTTGGATTGACAGCAACGGTTGCCGTTGCCGCTGGGCCTGTCCCTGCTGCTAGCGGAGGGTTGGTGACTAATTTTTGGGCCAGATCATAGATGCCGCTACTGCCGAGCGAGGCACTGTTGAGCGACCTTAGATTGTTTTTAAGAATGATGTCCCCGAGATCTTTGGATGCTTTCAGAAGGTCTGCTTCCATTTTATAGTTGGGAGATGCCGGAGTTGCTCCTGGCACAGTATTCTGTTGAACGGAATTGCCAATGAGCTGGAGGAAGCTGCTAATATTTGTCACCTGCTCGTAGCGTTGTTCGGGAATTCGGTCAGGCCCGACACCCGCAACTTTTAAGGGGCTCGTCCCACCGATAGCGTTGGCCAAGCTTACCGCGAAAGCCTTATTGATATCATTGTTCTCGTACCAAAAGTTTTTTGCCCCATCGTGACTACCAGAACCCAGCCCTCCCGCGACTCCAAAGAAAGGCGCAGCAGTCGCCATGATAGGGCTAAACACTTGCGTATCCCACGACACTTCACTGTTGCTTGTCACGGCACGTCCACCCCAACCTGTACCGACAAAAGAAGCTGCATTGCCTAAGAACGGCGACATGCCGCCCGGCAAACCGATCAGTAGAACTTTGGATTTCTTAGCGCTTTGCGCCCAGGCAGAATTTGGAAAACCGCCCAAAACTGTGGCACCTAGCATGGCTGAACAGGATTTGACAAAGTCACGTCGATTGAAACTCACAGGGTATCTCCTCAATTCCAAGATTAAGTCTTAAGTTTGGTCGCAATGTATCGCTTACTGAGTCATGTGCAGATTGATCTCACGCGATTGTGTTCGTCACAGCTATCTAAAGCAAAGCCTATGCCTCCTCTCGATCGTGGCGGGATTGCCAAGATAGACGGTGTTTTATGCTGTCTTTTCGCGCTTCTCGATAACGGACGGGCTGTTCCCCCCCCTACGCAAATCGCCTCCAGGGGAAGACTTAGATTGTCAAGAAACCTATAAAATACAGGTATATACAGACTTATTGTCGCGAAAGGCTTGGTTTTTTCAGCAGTTGCTCTTGCAGACACCTTTTTTCCCTGGAGAGACAGGTTTTTAGCGAGCATCTGGCAAGCTTGGATGCCGCACTGTGTAGGCTTTGTGGAGTTCTAGGAGCCATTGAAAATGAGGGGT
>JBGSTF010000288.1:0-63419 GCA_041736645.1 Oligoflexus sp.
TGGCGCCTTTAGGGTGCTGATTTACAAGTATGCCGACAGTCCTGTTAAGAGGATCTTTTCAGACTTTTTTGACAAGAACAGCCAGCTCGACTTCAAATTCCCAGATCGTCCCGAGTGGGCTGCCGATCTTCGGAAAGGTCGTACTATAGCGTATTCAGACGATATCGTAGAATATACCGATGGGGTCATGGTGAAGCCTGAAGACCTGGGCAAAGGTATAGCTGGCCTTAAGAATCTTGGCACAGTCAATGGCTTTACTGCTTCCGAATATGAACCCTACATCAAAGAACCCAAAAAAAATCCTAAGGGCACGATCACCATTGTGGGCAACACTGGTTTGCCAGGGCTTATTGGTCAAGTTGAAGCAGGTCGGATTAATGGAGTTTTTGCAAACCTCGCGGTCGTGAAGTATGTACTGAATGAATTGAAGAAGCCCGGTGCTGTTCTCTTCGATAAGGGCCTGCCGCATATCCAAGGTTTCTATCAGATGTCGACTTTGAAGCACCCTGAAGTCATCAAAAAATTCAATGAATTTCTAGTAGCTAAAAAGCCCCAGGTCGCGGTTCTTAAGCAAAAATGGGGCATTTGAATCCAACCAACGTTAGAGGACATGAACATGATGCAGCGCCTTTCGAGCCGTTTGAACTTGATTTTGTGGTTGGGATTGACTTTTTTAGTGGGCACTCCTCTGCAGGCCTTTGACTGGGGAGCGACTCACCTCGTTTACCTGAAGGGCAGTGGATATGAGGCGCCGGACAAACTCTCATTCAGTGAGGGCATAGCCACCTCTGATTCCGCGAAAAAAACCGATGACGACATCGTCACCTTCGAACACGCCAACGGTACGAAATGGGGTGACACCTTTTTCTTTGTCGATGCAACAAATGCATCGACTCTTCGCAGCGATGTCTATATGGAATTTGCCCCTAGAGTGAGTTCCAAGAAGACTCTTGGTATGAACTACGGTTCGCTAGTAGATGACATTTTAGTGTCCACCCAGTATAACGTCGGAAAAAATGCCGATCCTGTTTATCTGTATGGATTCGCCATCGATTGGAAAGTACCGGGACTTAACTTCCTACAATCCAATTTCTATGTCCGTGATGATCGCAAAGTTGAGGGCACGGCAACGCAGATCACTTTGGTCTGGCAGGCTCAGTTTCAAGCTGGTGTGAAATTCGAATTCTCAGGCTTCATGGATTATGCAACTGAGGAAGGAAAGCAAGACACTGGAATCAAAGTTTCAAATCTCTTAACCCAACCAGCCCTCTATGCACTGGTCACAGACACTTTGCATGTTGGTCTAGAATATCAATACTGGAGCAACAAATTCGGCATTAAAAAACTGCAGGATAATGTTCCTCAGCTAGCGATTCGAATGAATTTGTGAGCTCGTGAGCGGCGGGCAGCTCAATCCTTGAACATGGGACCTCTCGATGAAGTTGACACAAAAAGTTCTCCTGCTCCTTTGCTGTGCCATCATTGGTACCTTTTCTGTGACAACGGCAATTGAGCTTGGCCGCTTGCGACATGAGTTTACCGAGCAACTCGAAAGTTCGCACAAAATCATTTTGGCGAACTTAATGAGCAATCTGGCAGGAGCCATGTTTAATATCGACGAGCAGCGTATTCGATCACAATTGGTGTCGTCCTTTGAATTCGGCGACATTCGATCCATCCTACTGGTCGATGACAAGGCCCGGATATCGTTTCACTACCAAAGGACAGCAGATAGCCGAGATCCTGCCGAATATGATCCACAAGCTCCCTCAGAATGGAGCGAACAAGTTTTAGAAAAGTTTCGCGAACCGAGTGTGGGGTTTACATCTGCAACCTCCTCACTTATCGAAGACCTCGGGATTATCAATGGCGATACCCACCGTTACCGAGCGACTCTTTGGTATGTGGAGGACGACCGACAAACTTTTGTCGGCCATATCATCTTTGATTTCTCAACTTCACTCATTGCGCAAAAGGTGCAAAGCGCAGCTTGGGCAAAAATTCTCTCTGCCCTAGCCATAGCTGCGATTTTAGTGTTTGGCATCTTTTTCTTCTTGCGCATTTCTGTACTCAGCCGCTTGGAGAGTTTGAATCATGCCGCCAATAAGATCCGACGCCGCGATTTCACAACCAAAATTCGCTTGGCAGGAAGTGATGAAATTGCCATCCTCGGCAACTCGTTTCAAGAGATGGCAGACGAAGTTCAAACTTACCAACTCGGTTTGGAGGACAAAGTTAACCAGCGTACAATTGAGCTACAGAAAAGTCGAGACAAGATCAAGCTAGTGTTTGACACCATCGACCAAGGAATTGTCAGCATAGATAGTGATTTCAAGGTGGATGCGCAATTTTCGAAAAATACCTTGGCTATTCTCAATGTAACAGAAGCCGAGCTGATATCCCAAGGTCTCGATCGCTGCTTTTTTAGTAAGCTTGAAATGACCTCTGATCGACGCGATCTCATGCATGCCGCCGTCAACTCGATTATTGACTCGGATGAAATCGCCCTCCTAAGCAATTCCATCCATCTCCCCGACGAATCGATGCTGATCGGTGTGAACGGAGTCAAACGCCACTTCCGGTTTGATTGGTATCCCATCATCAATATTGAAAAGGGCATCACAAGCCGTCTCTTGCTCAGCATTTCCGATCTGACCCGTGAGAAACTTGAAGAAGAGCATAAACGCCAGCTGTCGATTCGCAATCAGCAGCTGGTTTCCTTGGTATCAGCAAGCCGACTTCATGCTTTTTCAACCATCGATAGTTTTTTGAGCCACGCCCATGTCGATCTCAATGCACTTGCCAGCCGCAAAAGTGTCAGTGAATCACTCATCGCCCTCCACACGATCAAGGGCGAAGCCCGGACCTTAGGTTTCAATGACCTGAGCAGCGCCATTCATGATGCAGAGAGCGCTGTTAAAGCAGCCGATCGGCCCCATATCGATCACTGTATCCATCAAGCGGTCGAATTGGCAAAAGGATATCACGATCTCCTTACCCAAATCTTTGTCGGCAAGAATAAAGTTAAAAGCAGCTTGATTCAATGCGTCACTGATCTCTACCAGGACCTGGAACAAAGGCTCGAATCGGTCAATCGGCGTTTTGAATCCTTTGAAGTCATTGATCACTATGGCTGCTGGGATTCGCACTTTATTGATGAGGTGATCGCACCTTGTTTGATGCATTCTTTAAACAACAGCGTTGATCACGGTTACCTTTTACCAGATGAGAAACAAAAGGAATTGCGGCTGATCCATCTCTGCATCAAGGCATTCCGCAGTGAATCGGATCTGACCATCGAAATCTCGGACCGCGGCATGGGTATCAACGAGAACACAGTCTTAGAACGGGCCCGAAAACTAGGGATCAAGACCGAGGGGCTGCAAGCGAACGAGATCATATTTCTTCCCGAGTTCAGTACGACCGAAAAAATTTCCCAAACCTCAGGGCGCGGCGTGGGAATGGCGGCGATCAAGCAGATTGTCACAGAGCATGGGGGGAAGATAGGTTTTGAGAGTCAGTACCGAGAGGGAACCACACTCTCGCTCATCTTCCCACTCAGCAAGACTCAGGTTTGGGCGAAAGTAAGCTAAGGAGTATCAATGAATCGTTTTTTTCTTGGATTTTTCTTCTTGGCTGAGGTCTCTTTGGCAGCCGACTTCACTGTGGGCGTTGAGAATCTCGAATACTACCCTGCCTATAATTACATAGGCAAGCCCTCCGATGCCAGCGCATCAAAAGACATCTTGGACGATTTTGCTGCAAAGTTTGGCCATAAGTTTACTTATGTTCCCCTGTCTGTGACACGTCTTTATGAGAATTTTTTAACGGGAGCCGTTGATTTCAAGTTCCCAGACAATCAGAATTGGCAATCCGAGATCAAAGCTGGAAAAAGCTTGGTCTATTCAGAATCCGTCTTTGAATATATTGATGGAGTCCTGGTTCGGGACAAATCAAAATTCAAAACCGCCGCAGATTTGGAGAAACTTGGCAGCTTTCGAGGGTTCACGATACGGGATTACAAGAAAGAAATAGATAGCGGAAAGATTCAAGCCAAGAGCTACGATAGTGTCCGTGAGCTCGTGATCGCTGGATTGCGGGGCTCGGTTAATGGGATCTATCTGAATATTAGAGTCGCTCAGCACTATCAAGAGCAGATCAAATTGGAAGAAACAGGACTCGGCAGCTTGGAATTTGCTGATCAGCTGCCATTCACCCGATCAAGCTATCGCTTATCCACCATCAAACATGGCAAGGTGATAGACGACTTCAATCGCTATCTTATAAAACATGCTGACTTCATCAAAAAGGTCCTCAAGGATCGCAAGACCGGAATTTGATTTCCAGCCCTCTACTAGCCGAAAACATGTCTCTCATAAAGCATTTATAGGGCGGGTGAACAGATCTCTCGAATCTTGCTGTTGTTCATCCGATCCAATTGGGCAAAAGCATCACAAAATTGCTTCAATTGTGCACTGAGTGTCAACGGTATCTTGATGAATCCTTGGCTGCTGACAAGCACCAGCGCTTGATCCGTAAGATAGATATTCATAATTCGATTGGTGAAGCTACCTGGTTCAGCGCGTTCGAAGTTCATATCGACAATAGATCGACCATCTAGGCTATATAATTTAACTCGATCACCTATTCGCACGGTGACCACGTCGCTAGATTCTGAAACTTCAAACTGAGAGATCGTAGTGTTCTCCTCGATCATTTTGGAAGGAATCTTCGGATTGTCAAGATTGACCAGTTCAAGCGTATCTCCTGTGCAGACTATTATAGACTTCTGATCTTTTAGAAAGCGGATATCTTCATAAAATACTTCAGTAACTCCTAAGGATTTAGGTGCATCACTGCCAAAGTTCCACCAGTAAAGTTCACCGCGCGCGAATTCGTCGACTAGAATCGCTCCGCGCCCCTCAGGATCCACCACCGTGATTTTGAAATTACTGGACTCGTTGGAGATTGTCTGAATTTTCCAAGTTCCATCCTGCATTTCCAAATGCGCGTAACGTCCGTCTTCGCAAAGAACTACAAGCTTGATGCCTGAGCGATCCAGACCAAACATTTTAATAGGCACGGATGAACAAATAGCTACTTCTTCCGAAGACAATCTTGGGCTGAGTGTGTGATGCCTCAAAACGCCCTGATCATCGAGGCTCAAGAGCGCGTCCTGATTCCCAATCCACTGCAATTGTTTTACGACGGATAAAGCCATGATGGGCTGTATATTCTGAGTGGAACCGTTATAAACTGAAAGCATACCACCTTCACCCTGATACTCGATATAGGCCATTTTATCGGAAGCAGGACTGAAGGAGGGGACTCCCACCTCGCCTGTTATGTTTAATGCTTGAGCAGACTGCCATTCACTTTTGTCCATGAAAGTTCCTGCAGCCGTTTCATAGAGAACATGACCTCGTGGAGAGGTCGCACGAACTAAAGCATCGGAGTAGTCCCTAGCTGCTATCAAGCTGAGGCTCGATTGCTTCATAGGCTGCCAGATATCAATTCGATTCTTAGACTTAAACAGTATCAACTCATTGGGCGAGCCTTGGACCTGCTTTCTTAGAGTCAAATTACTGATAATATTGCCTTTAAAGTCGATCAAATATGTGGAGTCAAAGGTAGGAAATATTATTCTATCAGCTCCCACAAATTCTGGACTGAAACTGTTTGATGGGAGATAACTAGACTGGTAAATCTTCGAAAATCCGCCCTTTGTCGTCTTGATATCAAATGCAAACTGCTGTCTGTCACTGGTTCTTCTATCGAGATTTTCTATCAGAACAAAGTAAGCATCATCTCGACTAAAGGCATAGCTATTATAAATGGAAAGACACTCTTCCTGCTCACCCATTGGGGTCAAAATAGCTGTTTTGCCTTTGCTTTCGACAACAATGAATTTCCCAGCAGGGCTAAATTTGATGGTCTTTATTTCATCTTCACCAAGACAATCGTCGCGATTCAGAGTCCAATTATATTTTTTGTCGCCGATGCTTACCTGAATACCGCCTCCGACTAGCGTCTCAACCTGATTGATCGCCCCACTCCTGTCAATGACTACATCTTTTAACCTGTCGTCAAATTCAAGGAAGGAGTCGAACTTGTCGTCCTTTAGCACCAGTGCTCCTGAATCCGATCGAAAGACACGGTAGCCTGTCCCTACTTTATCATCGAGGGAGTTAAACTCCACCGTTCGAGGCAAGGTGATGGATGATTGAAATTTCCCCTTGCTATCAAATATCTGCAAGCTATTCTCGTTGAATACATAGATTTTCGCGGTGAATTCATCGATGAAGACTTTCGCACCAGGAAAACTAAGAGGTTCGCCTTTTTCACCGCTCAAGACATTGGTGAACTGCACGGTAGATGGCTCGTAGACAGCATAGAGTGTCATCCTGTTCCGTAAAAAACCCATAGCTTGGACTTCTCCGGGGAAAGTCAGGAATGTTTGTGGCGTTTCTACGGAACCGATTGATAGCCAGCTTTTTTGCAAATCAGGAAGTAGCCTAGCGCGCTCGATATCCGTTTTGAGGCCCAAAAATTCCGCGGTAATAGTGATCAGGAGATCAACGGCTTTTTCCACGGATGTGCTGAGTAGCCCTATTGCTGCAAGAATCAGGTTATTCTGCGTGGCAAGTCGGAGCGAATCAATGATAACCAAATTGAGCGAGAATCTTGGGCTTTTGTTGCCTGCGGTATCTTCCACAAAATAGTGGAGCTTCCAATAGCCATCTTTTGGCATGAAAGACTGCGAGTTAAGCTGGCTAAAATCCTGCGAACGAAGACAAATGGATTGATCCAACTCACGTGTTTCACTGGCAGAAGACAGACAGTAGGAAACTTTTAATTTCTCCTGGTCCGCGGAGGGAAACTGTAGGAGGATCGATGGAGCGATTTCATAAAGTTTCTCTTCTGAATCCGATTCAATTGCAAATTGTGGCACAATCCGACCAGGAGCTTCCCGATCGATTTGCAGGCTGCATGTTTTCTCTGCAAGGGGCATTGCCAGGGATGGATCGCTCAGAATGTCGAAGAGCTCCGTTCTGACAACATAGGCTCCGTCTGGCAAAGGACTTTGATCCTGGCTTAATAGGGAAAGCCTTGCACCCTCTGGCCTCAGGAGTATTCCCTGCCGAAGCTGAAGATTATTTTGAACGATGCTATAGCGGAAGAGATAGCTTGAATCATTGACGCCATCCGTATCAAGCGCAAGTTCGATTGGACTGGCTGCATTAGTTACCGGCAGTGGACAGGACCACTCGAAGCGGACGTTTTTTCTCGGTTTGAGCGAGATGTTTTTTTCTTTAAAAATGGATGCTTGCATGCCAAGGAGAAATGCTTCAGTTCCATCAATGTTGGCTTTGATGAGCAGCGGCGTATTTTCGGATCTGCCTGTCAAGTCTTCGTGTCGCAGACAGCCTTTTGGCGTTAAGAGCTTCGGCTCAGACCATTGCTTGTCTTCAAAAGTTAACACAAAGACAGGCTCAGTAGCGGTGAAACTTGAACCATCAGGCTTCAAGACACGTGTGAAGGCACTTCCATCTATGCTGATTCCGCAATCGACCCGTCCGCTGTCAAGATCATTTACGAGTTTTTGACAGCTCACTGTAAATGGCAGGAGAACCCAAATTCCCAGCCATAGATCCAAGGAGTAGCCGCTGATCCGTGCCGTAGCCATCATAAATTCCTTGAATAAAAATTGATGAACAGCCCAAAGCGGCTCCAATATGCACCAAAACAGTGAACTAATCAAGAGTAATAAGCCAATATTACCTAGTTTGTAATGCGCTGTTTATATTGAATATATCAAGCTGTAGCAGAGCGGAGCCAGAATTGCGAACGAGCTTATTGATGAAATGCCCTTGAGATTCGGGAAGCCCAAGTCCTGGAAAATTCATTGGCAGGACAATACCTCGACTCAATCTGCCACCTTACATGAGGTATATAATGAACTCATGTCGGAGCTTTTCATGACAGCGTCCAAAGGCTATCCGTTTTCCACAAGTAAGACTTGATACCGGTAAAGATCTTCCCTGAGAAGGTTCCACTTTCCCCAATAAATTCCATGCTCAACTCGCACAAGGGCGCACGCTGTAAGAAAGTGCTCACCGTGGACCCGCGGCACGGTTTTCGCAGACAGCGAACCACCAATGCCCCTCAACAGAAGGTCCACGATGAAGTGTCACGACTTGCATACCTCAGGTATGAAATGGGTTTTCATGCTCGCCCTTCAAGGCTGCAGCACGATAACCTACATGCGTGTATCGGAACCGATCCAACTGGCATCGGTCATCGCGGATGCGATGGCCGCTCCTAAAGAAACATCGAGCATCGCTCTCGACTGCAACGCTTCCAATCCTGGGGAACGGGCGGTCTTCTGCAAAAATGTTATGCAGGACATTGAAAAAAGTCAGCGTTTCACTCTCTATTCTCCAGATCAGACCGAGAAGCCCGACTATCAAGTTAAACTGCAACTTATTCAAAAATTGGAAGATGGCCCAGGTTTCTGGGACACGAGCTTTTCACTGCTCACGCTATCAATCTATCCGCAGGAAACCCGTATGTTTTACGAGATCCGGTTCACGGGATCGAAGACGGGCAGTCCCGATAAGCTGACCCGGAGCCTGCGCTGCCATATCATTCGACGATTCGGTGGCCTCTATAAAATGGGTGCGTTTGTTGCGGACTGGTTTCGTAAGCCAGACATGAAAGAAGCGGATAGCCTTCGCGAGCAGCAGCTAGCATCACAGGATCTCTACTATTTTCTCAATAACAGCCTCGATGATCTTCGGCTTAGTCGACAAGGGGCTACCAAATGAGTGGATTAATGATCTTGATGGGAATTCTCCTCTTTTGGAGCAAGGGTTCCAGTCAGCATGAATTTTCAAAGGCGATCGATCAAAACCAAAGAAATGATGTTCTTTGCTCAATCTATGAGGGTCGCGGTGTGAGCCAACCACGGACTTCGGTGTTTGCCAGAGATCAAGGCAGTGATCTGGCGAACTTCGATAGCTTTGTCGAATGTCGCCGCAATTTTCTGCCCGTTCGCGATGAACTGCGACCCCAAGCTACCTTTCTCGCCAACCTTGATGAATTGTCAATCCTAATTGCCAAACGCTTGGCGTCCGAGGGATCCGGTAAAGTCTGGCACGTCCGTCCTGTGTTCAAGTCTAAGGCTCTGGGCGAAAAAGTCTTCAGCGCCATGGTATTTCGCCTGAAAAATGCTGGACTGGAAGTCTCAAATCTTGTGTTGGATGCGCCCGAAATATGTCCCGATCGATCGCCCATGGCCGGAGTTTTGGCGCTGATCTATGACGAAGACCAGCAGAAGATGAGCATCGGAGTCTGTGACGATGAACAGGTCCAGTGGTGGTTCTATGAAAAAAATTAATTCCATCGCCAAATTTTGCGCCGCGATGCTGCTCGTGCTGATGAGCCGTTACGCTGAGGGTCAAACCATGGCCCTGACCGAACGAACTCGAGCCGAAATGGCCAATGAAATCCAATTTTATGCTCAAGATCTGCTTGATGAGCTGGTCTATCAGTGGGCGAAAAACCCACCCTTGCCGGAAACCAGTCGCGTGGTGGTCATGGGCATCAATGTGCCGGTCGGGATGAACGCCCAGCTGGCGATCATGTTGGAAGATCATTTTTTCGAACTCCTTCTCAAGAATCGCAAGACAGGCCTTCAACCTGTGCACTGTGTGCCCTGTGCTGCGGTGGTCACGAAAACCACCGATCGTGGCACGATCATCGGTCGTGGCAGTCAGGTCTTGCCTCTTTCTCAATTGATGCCCCAGCAAAACGCAGATCTGGCTCTGTATTTGGATATCGAAGCAGAGGGTTCCAAACTCGTTCTGAGGGCTCGGCTCGTGCAGTTGACCAAAGATCTCCCGATCGTCGCCGTGAAGGGCTTGACAACCTCAACAGCCAGCGCTCCTCTGCTGCGAGATTCTGCGAATCTAAAAAGTGCTGAAGAGGTGAAGCAGGACTATCTGGATGTTTTGTCCCGCCGCTTTGCATTGACCTTTCCCATACGTATCGCGACCAGTATTTTTATAGGCGCTGACACTAATGATCCGGAAATAGTGGCAATCCCGCCCCTCATTTGGTTGAAACTGGGCGCAGAGACTTCTACCACCCGCAGTGATCTGTGGACAGGCGGCCTGCATCTGGGAATTTCATCGCTACCAAAATCCCATGATGCTTGGAGTTTTTCCGGGCGTCTTTCGCGCCTCTTGACCAACGAGCTGCGCAGTCTCTCACGCCCCGATCTCTATTTCTTTTTGGAAGGCGGCTATATCGAAATGGTGGGACCGAGCGCCATCATTTTCAAATCCAATCGGCAGGTGACGCCGTCCGAGATCATCGCCAAAAACAAGAAGGAAAAAACCGATCCTAAGGCATCGGACACCTTTGCTCGCTTCGGCATTGAATCCAGAATCAAGGAGTTCTATCGCTTTGGGCTCTTTGCAGAAGGTTATCTGAATCAGCAAAAAAACAAGAATCTTAAAAACTCCAATGGCATTCAGGCCTATGGCTTTGAATTCGGGTTTGCCCTATGAAAAAACTATTACTGTTTGTAGCTCTCTTTTTCAACCTGAGTGTGATCGCTGCAGACCGCCAGGACAAGGTCGCGGCGTTTGAGGAAAAACTCATCGATAGTCTTAGGAGCGGGCAAATCTCGCAGGGACTGGGTCGAGTTTTGATCGTCTCCCTGCGTTCCGATCAGGGTCAGGTCGAGATTCTCAAAAATCAGTTGGCCGATGTGATGAAGCGGACCCTAGAAGGACCAGTCACCATCTGCGATCCATGCTTCACGACCGAAGGTACTTGGCTCAAACAGGGCGAAGTAAGCCGTAACTTTCTCGATCATAGCCGAATATCCGATATCATTAAAAGCCACTCAGAATGGGGTGAAATCAGCGTTTTTGCCTATTTTCAGGAAGATGAGCGACGTTTGAGCTGGCGCCTTGAGGAGGCTCGTTCCGGGGATATAATTAGCGCCGGCGTTGTGGATCAAAGAGGTAACTGGAGCCTGCGTACGCTAGGCAAATCCACTCAGAATGAAGCGGATGAACGTCGCGCCGCAGGACAACCTTTGATGCACACTGTGCTTGATGTCGGTGCCTATCCTTCCGCATACATCAGCCTCGATTTTCTTGAGCAATGGGGCGAATACAACAATCGCTTCACCGGTATCGCTTTGAGTCTCTATAACCCCACGGGCGGAATCGGCATCAGTCACTACCAGGTCATTCCGCAATTTGGCAATACGATGGTGGGCGCTCAATTTTTGCTGAACATCCCACAAGTATTGTCTTCCACTCAGAAAGACTCGAACAACAATGAAGACAAGAATGACTCAAACGACCAATACCTCCTCAACATCATGCTTCGTTATCCCTTGACGACGAGCGGTATATGGAACGCTTTCTTTTTCGTATCAACTTCTGCCAGCGTGGGCGCGGGCATTTCACTGATTGGAATAGACTTATGAGAAAACTCCAATTCGAATTGGTCTTCTTTATGCTGCCGATGGCGTGCACCACCCGAGGCTACGTGAACTATTTGGTCGACCCAAATGTTAACGTTCCTCCAGCGCTGAGCGAATCCACAGAAGGAACCAAGGCGCTCCCAAGCAGCCCATCAGATAGAATCAAGGTAACCATCAACAACGGCGAGAACCTCACCGAAATCGAAGTCCCCGTAAGTTCGTCTGGCCAAATCGTTTTGGTGGAGCCAAACAGCAAAAAAGCCGCAGGCGCGGGTGAAAAAGGTCCGAGCCTGCAACCACCCATCCCGAATGCCGACGACTCGGTGCATCGGTCCCTGCATCAGGCTTATCTTCAAAAAGGCTTGAAAGAAAACGCAGAGGCGCCGCAGGTGAGCCTATCTCAGTCGCGTTCACGTATGGAGCAGTCCATCCGGGTCGGGAAATATCCCGAAGCCCTGGCTTATGCGGAGATGGCTCTCAATCGCTATCCGTCGCAGGTCTCATTTTTAAGGGCCAAGGGATCGATCCTTCTTTTGCTCGGCGAAAAAGATGAGGCCGTTCGAGTCTATGAAAAGGCTCAGGAAATAGAATTCAGCCCGTCGGTTGCGAAAAAAATCGAAGAACTTTCTCACTAAGGGATACACATATGCAAATCTTTGGCATTCTCGGGATTCTAGGCGTGATCGTAATCGGCTTTCAAGATCGAGCAGGCGAACAGATCAAGTATCTGGATCCCCACGCCATGCTCATCATCTTAGGCGGCTCCCTGGCGGCTACTCTTCTGGGCTCCAAGAGCCGAGACTTTTTGAAAACCTTTATTCATCTGGCGGAAATCCTGCCTTTCGGCAAAAGCTTTCAGAAAGAAACGCAGACAATGGAAACGGAACGTCAGAAGATCGAAACAGCCTGGATCGAAGGGCGCCGCGGCGAGGTCGTGCAGCTCGGCGAACAAAGCCGACTTGCCAGTACGCGCATGATTGTCGACCAAATCCTCCAGCGGGCTTCCAATGATGTGATTGAAAATCGCTTTCTGGCGCTCTGTCACACGGTTGCTGACGATCGGGAAGGGGCCATCCAAAATTGGGAACTCATGAGCCGCCTCGGCCCTTCATTCGGTATCGTTGGCACCATTACGGGTATGGTGCAGATGTTCAAATCCTTTGGCACGAGTAGTAATGTTGGCACCACGCTGTCTCTGGCCTTGCTCGCGACCCTTTATGGAATCGCATTTGGTGCAGGTATTTCCAGCCCCATTATGAGTTTTTTGCAAAAAATATATCACGATCGCTTGAATGTGATCGATCGCTGCCAAACAACGGTTAAACAGCTGAAATCGATGAGCTGAGGTTAAACTTATGAAATCCCGAGATCGCCTCCGAAATAAAACGAAAGGTCACGATGAGTGGCTCATCGCGTATGCCGATCTACTGACTAACCTTTTGGTGTTTTTTGCCGTGATGATGGCGGCTTCCCAAGTGAGTCAGGCTAAAATGCAGAAAGTCGCTCAGCAGATGAGTGGTCAATCGCAGGAAAAGGATCTGGTCGAAATCAAAAAGGATCTCGACAAAAAGATCAAGGAGAAGAAATACGAGAAGGTGATCACCACCTCTCTCGACGACGAGGGATTGCGAGTTTCCATCGATGCTGCTGTCGTATTCGAGCCCGGACAGGCGATCATTCCCGAAGTGTACGAGAGTGCCTTAGAGGACGTGATGAAGGAAGCGCTACCATTTGCTCGCAGCTATCAATTTGCAGTAGAAGGCTATGCGGATGCCACACCTGTTTCAGGAACGAGTAGTTTCAGCAACAACTGGGAACTGAGCGGCGCACGTGCTCAAAGTATTCTGTTCATGTTGTCTGGCATCGGTGTAGCGGAAAATCGATTACATACTGAGGGTTATGGCTCATCAAGGAATCTTCCCGAAGCCAAACTACAAGGATTGAGTGAACAAGAACGTCTGGCAAAACACCGTCGTGTGGTTATAAGGATTTATTGATATGAAAAGACAAAACATCTGGTCATGGACTTTGATCCTCCTGCTCCTCGGAGCTGGCCGCGTCGAGGCGCAAAAAAATCTACCAAAAGAAAAGATTCCCGCATCTGTCATGACGGAATTGAATCAGCTATCCCTGACGTTTCAAGACATTCTGGTCCGCGATTGTCCGGCTGAGCTCTGCGTAGCCAAAGGTTGCAGCTATGAGGATCATGAGGAAACCAAGGCCGTTGAAAGTCGCTCCTTGCCGGGCCTTGCTGGAGTCAGTGAAGATGCTAGACCAACCGATGGGCCGCAAAACTTTCTGACCAAGGCTCGCTGTGAGTTTGTCTATGAGTCGAAGCTGAATTCGGAAACTTATGGCATCCTGCGGACCCGGCTCCAGCAAAAACTTTCGCGTGGTTTCCTGTCCGTTTCGATTAACGGAACCGCAATGAATCCCATGCCCGAGTCCCTCCAAGATAAAGGGGAAAAACTTCCCCCATCCAAAGAGACTCCAGATGATTGGAAGAATCAGCGGGAAAAACAACTTTGGAATCTGGGTCTCGCTCATGGCCCCTGGATGCTTGGGATACTTTTGCTCACCATGGCTACCCTTATTGTTATATGGGCCTTTCGAAAATTAGGTAAAAAGTCTTTGGAAGATCAATTAGCGGAGGCGGAACTCCTCGCGGAAGCTAGCAAGGATACGTCTGTTCCAGTCGTAGATGAAAATGCCGCTAACCGCCAACTGTTGATCGAGATTCTCCAGGCTCAGCCGGACAGGATTGCCCTGATTGCGAGATATTGGCTGGAAGAGGAAAGCTTTGATTCATTGGCTCAGCTTCTGAGTTTGACTCAACTGGGTCTCATCATGCCGCAGGATCCAACTCTAGCCATGAGCCAGCAAAAGTTCCAGCAGCACCTGCTGAACAATGTTTCGCCATTCAGTTCGTGGTTGGAATTCAAAACAGAAACGACTGACCTCATGGGACGTATCAGCATTCTCATGGATGACAACCTCCGGCTCTTCCATTCGATCGAGAAGCTGTGGAGGGCCAAAGATTTAGCGACCGTTTTGAGTGAGACCGAACCGGTCGAAGCCCTTTACGTTCTGTCTCGCTTGAGTCCATTTTTTCAGTGGAACACCATACGATCCTTGGATACTAAGGCCATGAAGCTGCTCTTTCAACAAGCAGCCGCCCAACCACGGATAGCTCCTGCGGCGCTGGCGCATACCCATGGTCTATTGAAAAATCAAATGGGCCTGAGTAGCAGCACTGTCGATCCCGTTCGACCACGGGTACAAGGGCTTGGTTTTCCAATTGAGACGGCAGTCTTTATTCGCCTCAGCGTCGATCACGGATCCTTTGGAAACGATCGCGAGTCCTACCTTCAAACCATGCGCGACTCCGATGGCACAATTGGATCGATCAAGGTTCGCAGTCTTGGCGATCTGCTGCAGATGACAGCAGAACTGCGCCGCGATCTTCTTTTGATGTTGGAACCGGATGAACTCGCCGCATGGTTGGCCCTCTATAGCAAAGCAGATCAGGAAAAGGTACTTCAGGATTTGCCGGGAAGTCTGGCCAATCGTCTGCGTGGGGAATTGATGCGTCCGGCTTCGAACAAGTCTGGCAGCGGTGTATTGGCAAATGCTTTACGCAAAATTCACAGTGTCTAGGTCGGTGGGCTCTTCTCAATGTCCCAACCCTCTTGGTCGTTACGGGAAAAAGGTGATTGGCATGTTTTCGGCGCGATTCACATGGTTATTGCTGCTCGGGCTATGGGCCTGTCACAGCAAAACAGGGCTCGTGAGCAACACGCTCAAGCCTTTGGCGCTGCATGCCTATTACTATGAGGGTGAGCAAACCCTGTTCGTCTTCTACAGCCTACAGAAGCCGGATAATTTCAAACAGGCAGGTGCCCTCGAATGGTCGACCTCGCGGCGCGGTGACCAGACTTGGCAGGACGTGGCCACGGGCAGCTGGGTCCATTCCCACCGCCAAACATCTTGTGGAGAGGGCCTCATTTGCAATAGCTTTTCAGTATCAATGAAAACCAATCCGAGTACCTTGAGTCTGCGCTATCGCTATGATGAAGGCGGCCAGGATGCAGATGTTTTCTTCATCCCCGTCGCAAGAATGGCAGCTACGCAAAAATCTTTTTTGATTTTCGGGTCATTTGCAAACGACCAAAGATCTGTGGTCTGGGAAGGACGACATCTCTTTCCTGACCTTTCGCAAGAAGACGTTGCCCGATTTGGTTTGGTTCGAACCTTTTCGGTCAACGAAACGCATGCACTTGCGATGAGCCTTCAGCCTGAGCTGACCAATTCAACGCTCTACGACAGTATCGAAACATGTCCAGGGCTCCTTTTGAACTCGAGTGTGCTCAAGGGAACGACTCTGGAGGGCTTGTGGGTACCTCGTCTCGTTCCCGATGAAAGCGTGACACCTTACAGCGGCGTCTGCGCAAAAACAGAGGTCGTGATCGGCACAGGAAACTATGCTGCCGTCGCATTCGCTCGAAAAAACCCAATTGTTGAATCCTTGCCTGGCAAACTGGGTATTGAGGTGGCGGAAGCCCAGCCAGTGAACCTCGTCTTGGCACCATGCACCAGTCCGACCGATCCGAATTACCTTAGCTTTCAGATGCAGGAGATGCTGATGCCAAAGGATACTCCAAGCATTTGTTGGGACGCAGCAGATTTTGCCAGTAATTGGCAGACTTTGATGAATCGACTCCTGAGCGAGAATCCAAGTGTTCCGAAATATCTACGACTCGTCTGGCATCACAGTCTGGAAGGCAAAAAAAGACTGCCTGTTGAATCAGCCATAGACACACTGCTGAGCCAACTCTATCAGAGCTTTCCTAAATTGGCAGGTACCTTTCTCTATGACTCAAGTCTGCGGGCTTCGCGCAATCCGGAACTCTTTCGTTATACGGTCTGGTGTCGCTTAGACAGCACCGTTGAAGACGACAATGCGGATTACTGCGGCCTTCTCCTGTCGAAACGAAACCAGGATCCGACCGTTTCACTGGATACCAATGTCTTTCCCACTCTCGCGGAATTCAATGCCAATGGCAATTTTAAGAACAACACCGTAGAAAAGATGCAAGTCTATGCACCGGTTCGGGGCGAGGGCGTGCGAATTCTGCCTTTCAGCGCCGGCAATGGACCGGGATATTTTGGAACCTTCTATACGGGCGATGTTCTCAATCTTTTGGCAACCGACCGTTTGAGCTACTGCAACAAGAACGATAGCGTTGGAAATTTTGCCTTCCTCACGGCACCGGATAATGATCAGCCAGGCCTTCCCGCGATCGGTCCTCTGGCTGGTTTGAGTCGAAATCATGAACTGCGCAATAAAGATAGTACCTACAACATCGGCATGACCTGGACCAATCCCTTTCTGGTCGCTCTCGATATCCGGCAGAAGATCAAGGTCAATGCAATTGTGAAATTTATTTTGAATATTCCTGACGCGCTGCAATCGCAGCAAAGCTTTGGCGAAACGCTCTGGTACCAGGGCAGCTATAGCTACGATGCAGTGCTAACACGCTGCAGTCGCTACTGTGAACATCCCGCTTATGATTCGACCGGGATCTATCACTACGAAAGTACCTGGAATCAGGAATACGGAACTCGTTGCTATGAACCAAAAATTCCAGTGGCTCCAGCCGTAGGGGGAGGTTGATCATGCGTAAGCTTTTCGCGATTCTATGGATCATTCTTACGCCATCGGCCTTCGCCGAGTCTCCTTCGCCAAGGATACCCAGCAAAGACGCGATCGATGAATTAGCCAAGCAGGTTCTAGGCAAAGTCACCCAACCCACCCATGTGAACTGGCACAATCATAGCCTTGAATTAGCTATGCATTGGGGCAGCTATTTTGAATACAATAACTTTCGTACCGATGTACGAGGATTGTTGCTTCGCCTCCCCTCTGATTCCGTCGTCTTTCGCTTGGGCATCGATCAGCTCAAAGTTATGGCCACCGAATCGAGTCGCAACCTGGCTCAAACCCGATATCGTCAATGGGGTCGGCCCAGCCGTTACGAGCTAAAACCTGGGGCGGCTTTACCCTTAATCGACGCCATGGGTTTCCCCCAACAAAGCTGGATGCCGGGTCTCCAGATCAGCCTTTCAGCTCTGTTTTCGCTTCATCTAGCTTACTATCCGGAAGCCCCTGGATTTGGTGAGATGAAAGCCCAGGATCGTAATAAATTGACCCGAATCACTCCGGATGGAATGGAAATCGCTCCGGAACGTATGTGGACCACCTGGGGCTTTGAGACGGCCATCTACAGTCGATCAGGGATTTGGCTGTATATCGATACAGTGACCAGCCAACTGCTGCTATCCAGCAAAAATATTCCGGTCAGTTATGAATTTGCTTTGGGTGTGGGTTATGCATTTTAAAGCTAAATTCTCACAATTAGCTTTGTTGCTGATCTTTTGGTTCGGCGTCCCCCTGCTGATAGCAGAAACTCCGGACCACGTGAAAGCCCTACAAAAGCAGGGCTATGCGCTCGCACGTCAGGCAGCTTTAGAAAAAAACAGTCTAGGAATCTTGAAAAGCTGGTTGCTCGAGCAAGCAATGATTGAACAAGGATACGAACTGCCTCAGCCCGAACTCTTCTATCGCTTGATTTGGCTCGCACTGGATCGGGATGGCCTTTGTCCAGATCTGGCACCGGAACCTGATGATCTGGGTTTATGGTCTGTGGTGTTTTACAATTTCGCTGTTAAAAGCTACCGCGAATCGAGTCAAATGATGGATAGCTTGACTCCAGCGATCCCGGGCCAAGATTTGATCCGTTTCGTCGACCTCGAAAGTTCACTGAGCTTGGCTGAGTGGAAGAGTCTTAAGGTCTTTCGCGGTCCCTGCCGCCTGCATGATCATCTGAACAAGGGCGACAGCAAGCTGCCCGTGCGCACCAGAAAACTCCAGACTCTGCTGGCTCTCTTGACACAGGCTCGAAATAAATTGAGCCCAAAAGTTGAAGGACGTTCCTTGATTGATGCGCGCCTAGAACAGATTCAATTGGCCCTGGCGCGCGATATGAAACTTCCACCAGCAAATCTGCCAGGCAAAAGCTTGGATTCCTTGAGTGCCGAGGATTGGGCCCGTCTGGATCTGGCCACCGCTGCCGAGCTATTTCCGGTTTGGCAGAAAGGTCATACGCCAACCGAGGTTCATCGTTGGGCTTTGCAAATTACCGATGAATTGCTTCGCTTGCATCTGAGTGAAAAGTTGAACTATTGGATCGCTCAGGCGAGCCCCTTGGAAACTCGTGAAAATCGCCTGGATATCTGGCAAGGCGAACGCGGGGCGAATCTTTTATCTCAAGACGGATTTTCCGAGCGTTCGATCATTGCGCTCTATAGAGGCATTGAGCAGATTGAGGCGAATCGTTTAGAGGATGCGTTTCGTTCTTTCGCGCTAGCCCGAAAATTCGCTGGCAGCAGTCGCATTCGCAAAGATATTGATTGGCAGCTGGCGAACTGGCTGAAGTACGCAGCGATCCGCTATCGCGTTAGCGACGATCTGCTGAAATATCTGACGACTTATCTAGAACCAGAAGATTTGCGGGATATCCTCAAACAAATCTTATGGCAGGCTGCTTTTCACGGGGATGCAGCGATGGTTAAGCTTTTCCAGTTGCCTCAATTGCCGCCCGATCTTCGGAAAGCGAAGGTATATTTCGAAGCAGTCAATCACGGCCAATTGCAGCATAAGCATCCAATCGATTCCAGTGAAAGAGGTCAGTATCTTCGTTTTATTCGGGAATATTGCAAGCAACTGGAGCTGGCATCGTTTCCTCTCCTGCTTCGCCAACAGCCGACGTTGGCTCAGCTGGAACGGGACCTCCGCCGTGATACAGATCCGCAATGGAAAATGGTACGAACCGAAACTCTGGAACAAATGACTCGTTTGTCCCAAGCACTCAGAACATCTGATATCAAAGCCCAAGGGCAGCGCGATCGCCAGTCAATGCCACAAGCTCTCGGCTCGTCCGTAGTTCCGCCGGCCCGTCCGGATCTATGGCCTTTCCCAGGCACTGTAGCCGAGACAGTTGCTCCGCAGTTGCTGGGCCTAACACTCGAACTCGATGGCGCTGGACAGGAACATTGGCGAATTTTTCAGCCTCAATCAGGGGTTCGTGAATGAGCCGAATCCTGGCCTACCGTGAAGCCCAAAACAAGCGTCGTCGACGGCGGCGAGTCGCTCTGCTCATGGCGGTTGGACTGCTCTGTCTGGGGCTTTTCTATTTATGTACTGAACCGGATTCAATCCCTCAAGTGGTTCCCGTTGCATTACCTGAGGCACTTTCTGTGAAGTCGGTAAAACAGGAAAAGAAAGCTGCGGCTGGCGGTCTTTCCCGTCCAACATGGAATCACCACTCCGAGCAAATGGCCAAGCTTTTGGCGGCTGTGAGCCAAGAGTTGGCAATCACGCCACACGCGTGTCGACTGCAAAAGAGTTTGCGCTGGGAATTTACTATGGATACAGCGTCCGGTCGAGTCTTTGATTTCCAATTTGTGGACGTGGCTGCCGGCCAGGTAACAAACTCGGGGCCTGCGCTCTGTTTAAAGGAGCTCTGGAGCGTTTGGCGTTATCAAGGACCGGAACTTTTTCAAGGCGAAACAATTCGATTGTCTTTCATATTCAAAGCTGTGGATGGTCACCCATGAAAAAAATCCTGATTGGATCGATTCTGCTTTTGCTGCTGAATTGTCGAGGCGGAGGCTCGTCCCCTCAGGACGGCAGTTCCTGTTCTGCCCTGTCGCAGCCAACTGGAGAGGTTGTCATCAACTGTGAAGACGGAACGACAGGAGTCGTGGAAAAAGCTCCCGGTTGCCTGCTTAAGCCTGATCCGGCCGGTCGTGGTATTCTGGTCAACTGTCCACCTTCGCAGGAATGGTTGCTCATTAGAAACGGCGATCCTGGTAAACCGGGCAAGGACTGCGTAGTTTTAAAAACTACGGTTGCCAGTCAGGAGGCCAATCACTATTTAACCTGCGATGGAAAGAAAAGTACGACCCTCGTCAAGGACTCGGGCCTCTCCGACAATGCCTCATCTTGCTCGAATGTCGGACTGGTTTTCTTTCCTTCAAGCGGTTATTGTCGAGGCACTGTGCCATGAGAATCCTTGCGAGTCTGAGCCTGATGTTCATTTTGAGTTGTTCACCCGGCCAAACGGAAAAGCGAGGTCGAGATTGCAGCGTGGCTCCCGACAGTTCAGGTGGACAGATCATATCGTGTGACGATGGAACTGAAAACGCTATACCGAAGCAGCAATCCTGCAGGGCCGAAGCCCTACATCCTGAAAATCCGAGCGAAGGTGGTGTGATCATTTCATGCCCACCAACATTTGAGCCTATTGTTATAGACTCTGGCTTGGAAGGGACAGAGGGAACCAGCTGCGTCCTGGAAAAAATCGAGGCGCGGGATGAAAAAGTATTGGTTTGCAACGGGAAGAAAATTATCGTGGGGCGCTAGCCAGGGCGCTTTTCCAATATTTATGCCTTCGCCAAGAAAATTGAGGCTTTGTTGCGTTTGCAAACTCTGAGCGAGAAATCCCCCCGTGATATCAGGAGACTTGGTCGATGCAGCAGAGCCTTATGTACTAGGTGGACTCTTCCACCGTTGCTGCACTTTCTCTCGCAGGCGCTTGAAAATTCCCTCCATCATACGCCAGTCTTCCAAACGAAAGTAACCGAACAGAATCAAATAGAGAGGCAGCAATAGAAAGCCAAGAAGAGCCTTCACCGATAGCGACAAAATCAATCCTTGCATAGCAGCAATCAGCAGTAGCAGCGGTGCAAGGAGCAACAGAAGACGCCTCATAAGGGCCCAGGTCTTAAGATAGGCTCCCGACAGAAAACTAAAAGCAACAAACACCAGAACTTCGCTTCCTACGTTGGTCAAGGCTACACCCATCGCTCCCCCACCCGCTCCCCATTGATGTAAACCCCAAGGGATGAATACTTTATTGAGAACGACGTCCAGGCCTATACTGCAGATCGTAACGGCAATAAGCCCATGCCCTCGACTCGTCAAGCTCAAATGCTGAGCAAGGATCACGTTGCAATAGCTCAGGATGAGAGTCGGCCCCAGCAGCCGCACAGCTCCTGCACTTTTGGCAAACTCCACTCCATAGAGAATCGCGATAAGCTCCTCAGCAAACAGTACCAATGGAAAAACCAGCAGTCCCGCCAGGGCCAGAATCACCCGCATAATTTCTTCCAGCATGTGCCGATAAGAATCTTTATCCTGAGCTAAGAGTCGAGAGAGCACCGGCATAAGCGAGGAGGATAGCAGCGGCACGAACAACAGAAAAATGCCAATCAATCGAAAGGCAGCTCCGTACAATCCAGTTTCACGCGCATCCGCTATCAGGCCAAGTATGGTGACGTCCATATTCATGTATATGGCAATGAGAGCCCCATGGACAAAAAAGGGCAAAGGCCGAATGATTGTATCCTTAACAAATTTTCGATTAAGACTTCCTCCCCATAGACCTTGGCGATAAAGCCTATGCATATAGATGACTAATGTGATCAGCATCGCCAGCACAGATCCCCAGGCCAGGACATAGAGGGAATTCGACAAGCTCAGGCCAACGACCAGTATCAAGGCAAGCAGGACTTTTGAAAGACTATCGATCATGGCTACAAAGCTGACTTGTTGAAGGCAAAGAAAGATGGGTCGGAAGATCTGAAAGCAAAGCAGGCCAAAAAAGCTACTAAGCGCCAGGACCAGCACAAAGGTGATGGTTGCAGGATCCTTGTCCTGGAACACTAACTGCAAAAGCATAGCGCCTGTCACCAAGAGGAAGAGAATCCCTTCCACCAACAAAATGGGCCGGACCAAATTTCGGGCATTTTCTGGATTTTTAGGCACTTCGCGAAAAACATAGATGCCTATACCAAGGGGCAGAAAGCTAAAATAAATGAGGATGAGACTCTCAGCAAAAAAGACCTGTCCGGACTTTTCCAAGCCCAAGACTCGTGGCAAATAGATTTTGAGGACTAAGGCTAACACCATCGTGACGAGCTGGGATGCGCCGAGGAGCAAAATATTTTTCCAAGCCCTTTGACCGCCTTGCGATTCCATAGTCTTAGCTGGCCCGTTGATGGAAGTCAGAAGTATCGTCTTCCTCTTCCTGGATCTGACTTAAGGCTTGTTCGAGGGTGCTGTGCACTTTTCTGCCTAATACTTGGCTGTGCATACTGAGACGTGTGACATGGTTTCCGGGTACCACATGAAGACTTAGCTCTTTGATAGTAACTTTATCCCAGTTAAGTTTTGGCATCTTGTCCTGATAACTGGCATTTGAAATCAGAGTTACGTGTCCGTCAAATGCCCCAGGTCTATAGCGAAGCAGAGAAAATACATAGAAATAATCTGAGTTCACAATCGCTTGGCGAATAGCGTCTCGATTGAAGCATTGAGCCAAGCTCCGCAAATGACTCCATCCTCGCTTTAGCATAGAGACTTTTTCTTGCTTTGCAGATTGAGCGAACTGGCGAAACACATTGCGAGCGTCACGAAGGCGAAGCAAGATAAAATACAGAAGATCCCGGACCCGATAGGCTGTCGTAGGATTCACGGTATCGTAGAGGCCAAGATACGCGATCTTTTCTCCATCTTTTTGCAGCTGTTGAGCCAACTCGTAAGCAATAAGCCCGCCGACACATTCCCCCGCAAGGAAATAAGGTCCGTGGGGTTGAATCTTCCGAATCTCCTCACGATAGCACGCGGCAATGTCATGGACCTTGAACAAAGGGGTTTCGTCAGGATATATCCCAATCATTCGGAGTCCGTAAACGCTAAGATCTTTGGGGAAATGCGGCAGCAGATTGGCAAAGTAACGCAGAATATCGTTCTCGTAGCCAGCCACTCGAGAGGCATGATCATAGGCTCCTGGCACCAGAAAGAGTGGATGTTCGCCCTTAGCTTTTTGTACCGGAAAAACTATTCTAAAGTCTCGGACTGGGAATTCGGAACGCAAGGTGTGGGCCAAACTTTGAATCGTAGGATCCATAAAGATCAACTTGAGTGGAATTTCCGTTTCAAATTTCTTGGATAGTGCTAACACCATGCGATTGGCAGCGATAGAATCGCCACCCAATGCAAAAAAGTTGGCCGAGCGATCGATAGCATCCAGACCAAGCACCTCTCTCCACACATCCATAATGATCGATTCGATGGCATTCTGGGCTCCCACCTGAGCGCTTGCCATCTGGAATGTATCGTGACGAGTTCTCAGCGCTTTATAATCTACTTTGAGGTTGGGAGTGAGCGGCAGAACATCGACAGCTAGCAAATAGCTGGGCACCATATAGCTTGGCAAAAATTCGCCGAGTCTGCGAAGAATCGCCGTCGCATCGAACGATTCAATCGAACCTTGGGGCACAACATAGCCTACCAAGGCCTCACGACCACCGTCCAACTTCTTAAGAACGACAGCAAGATCCTGAGAATCCATGACTTTGCCAAGATGGGCCTCGATCTCACCTATTTCAATGCGAAATCCATTGAGTTTGATTTGACTGTCGACCCGTCCAAGGCATTCGAGTTGACCATTCTCATGCCAAACCGCGATGTCGCCGGTTCGATAGAGTTTGCCGCCTCCTGCCCCCGCAATGGGATGAGCGATGAAACGCTCGGCTGTTAGATCAGGCCTGTGGAGATAGCCCGGCGATAGACCTTCACCGCCTATGTACAATTCACCGGTGACCTGGGTTGGTACAGGTTTGTGATGATCATCCAGGATATAGATTTCGGTATTAGCAATGGGCTTTCCGATATAGAGCGGGTCCGTCGCGGAGTCAAGCCTGTGAGCTGTCGACCAAATCGTTGTTTCTGTAGGACCGTAGAGGTTCCAAACAGTCTTGACTTGAGGCAGAAGGGCCCTTAGCAGCTCTCGCGGAAAGGCCTCGCCTCCGCAAAGGACTGTAAAAGTTTCTCCACCAGTCCAGCCTGCATCCAGCAGAATGCGCCAGGTCGTTGGTGTGGCTTGCATCACATTGATCTGCTGTTCTTGAATAAGATCTTTGAGCTTCTGACCAGAGATGGACTGCTCTTTGCTTGCCAGATACAGACTCGCCCCCTGCAAAAGGGGCAAAAAAAGCTCAAGGCCATGAATATCAAATGATACCGAAGTTACGGCCAAGAGTTTGCTCTGCCGTCCACCGCCTATTGTTTCATCCATACTGAAAAGAAAATTAGCTAAGGCGCGATGGTGAATGGGGACACCTTTGGGCTGACCTGTCGACCCCGATGTGTAGATAACATAAGCTAATGTATCAGCAGAAAGTTTTGGCAAAATCGAATGGACTTTGCCTTC
Source organism: Oligoflexus sp. (assembly GCA_041736645.1). Classification (GTDB taxonomy): domain Bacteria; phylum Bdellovibrionota_B; class Oligoflexia; order Oligoflexales; family Oligoflexaceae; genus Oligoflexus. The sequence goes on from JBGSTF010000288.1 coordinate 24,844, forward strand.
CTTCAGCCAGACTTTGATTTGACTTGTCGTCAGAGTTAAACCTTTGAATTCTAATGGTAGCTGAGAGGATTCACGATCAGTTATAAGAAATCGGGCCTTGGAATCCGCCAAATAGTAGGCCACTCGCTGACTTGGAAAATGCGGGTCAAGAGGCAAATAAGCGGCTCCTGCCTTCATGATCCCGAGCAGTATCGGTAAGAGCAGAGGCACCCTATCCATATAAACACCAACGAAATCTCCCGGCTTGACCTCACGGTAGAGGAGCATAGCAGCGATCTGATCGGACTGTTGCCATAGATCTTGGTAGCTAAGCTCGCCAAGTTCACTCACAACAGCTGAGGCTCGGCCACAGTCGAGAACTGTTTGCTGCAGACGTTCGAGCCAATTGCTATATGGCCACGCACGCTTAGTCTGATTCCAATCAACCAGTATTCGTTGCCGTTCGGCTGGTTCCAGGATCTCGATATCGGCAAGAGATAGAGCAGGATTTTTCAATACAGTCTGGACCACACGCAGATAGTGTCCAAGAAATCGTTCGGCTGTGCTGCGTTTATAGAGATCGCTATTGAAATTTAGCAAAATTTCCTTGGTCACCTTATAATCAACCGTCATCGTCAAATCAAATTGGGCGCCGACAGGCTCCATATCGTAAAGTGATACTGTCCAATCTTCAGGTATATTCAGCTCGAAGGGTGTGTTAACGACATTGAACAAGACCTGAACCAGCGGCGTGTGGCTCATATCACGCTCAATCCCCAACGCCTGAACCAGTGTTTCAAAGGAAATATCTTGATGGGCGAATGCATCCAGGGTCATCAGGCGAATCTGGTCCATAAACTGAAGAAAGCTCATACTTCCGTCAATTTTTGCCCGCAAAACGATGGTATTGACAAAGGTACCTATGGTATTGGCTAACGGACTTTCGGTTCTATTGGCAACAGGTGAGCCAACCTGCAGATCAGAGAGACCAGTATATTTGTGCAATAAGATTTGGAAACAACCCAACAAGATCATGTAAGGAGTCAGATGCTCAACCCGACCGAGTTGCAAAACCCCTTCGATCAAAGTCTCACTCAGCGGAAGGCGTATGATGCCCCCACTGGAAGTTTGCACAGACGGACGCGGGAAGTCAGGGCGAATCTCTACAACACCCACACCAGCCAATTGCTTGGTCCAGTAATCAAGCTGCTGTTGATGAAGCTGGGCATTCCAATTCTGCTTCTGCCACACGGCATAGTCAACATAGCGAATCGGCAGGATTGCTGGTTCCAAGTTTAGATTTTGATAAAGTCGGGTGAGTTCCTTAAAGAAAATTCCCAAGGACCATTGATCAGAGATAATGTGATGCTTATTGACAAGAAGCAGCGATTCCCTGTCTGAGAGCTGGATCAAACTCACTCGAATCAAGGGAGCTTGCGCTAGGTTGAACGGCTTGGCCAATTCTTCCCGCAGATGGGCCTGTGCGATCGGCCTTATTTCATCCTTGTCGCGCTTGCGCAGGTCGATATGTTTCAAGGGCTGCGGCACAGACGGATGAATCACGGCCCGTAGCTCACCGTCAATCTCATGAAAAGAAGTTCGGAGCACATCGTGTCTCGTGAACAGCGTCTCCAAACTCGCCACCATACGCACAGGATCGACTACCCCTTTGATTTGCAGGATGACTGGCATATTGTAGGCGATAGTTTCTGGATGGAGACGTTGCAAGACCCACATACGTCTCTGCGAAAAAGATACAGGATAGTGATCCTGCTCAGATCCATGAACTAAAGGACTCGACTGAATTCGGTCACAATGGGCCTTGCCCTCGATGGCCCGGGCAATCTGCCGAATGGTTCCCAGATCCACGAGTCGCTTGAATCCGACTTGCACCTGAAGAACAGCCTTTATTTCCGATGCAATCTGCATCAGCTGAATGGATTCAACGCCACTGGCAAAGAACGGGGTTTCCACCCCAAAATTCTGTCGACCGACGACCCGACAGACAATCGCTTCAATGCTTTCTTCCAGGAGATTGCCAGGGGCAACTTCACGGTTGGAAGAAGCGCTTAGTTCTATGCCTGCTAGCACTGCCTGGTGATCAATTTTTCCACTGATCAAGCGCGGCATTGAAGGGAGAAATTGCCAATACCTAGGAATCATGGCATCCGGCAATTGCTTTCGTAGCCAGGACTCCGCAGATGCTCGCAGTTCGGCAATGGCATCGTCCGCGTTCGACTTGGACACAGGCACGATGGTCGCGACCAGACTGGATTGTTCGGCATACAATGTCACCAGGGCTTCGTCGACCAACGGATGCTGCCCAAGCAAACTTTCAATTTCGCCCAGTTCGATTCGAATGCCCCTGATCTTCACCTGATTATCAAGGCGCCCCAGGATACGCAACTCACCGTTTTCCTGCCATAGACCCAGATCACCAGTTCGATACAAGCGAAGACCTGGATGTTCTGGATCTTCAATAAATTTTTGAAGATTGAGTTCATCTCTTCCTAAGTAAAAGGATGCGAGGCTTGGGCCACCGATGCAAATTTCGCCAAGCCCACCGATTGCTAGGCACCTTTGCTGCGGGTCTCGAACAGACACTTGATAGTTCAAGAAGGGGCGTCCGATCGAATGACCGTCATTGACTTGGGAGATTCGCTTTGCGGTTGCACAAACAGTTGCTTCGGTGGGACCGTAACCATTCCACACGGCTTTGAATTTCCCCTGCAGACTCTCTATCAGATCATTGGGAAAGGCTTCACCCCCGCATAAGACCTGGAGTCGAGGACTCCCTGGCCAGGGGCTACCGACCAACGAACGAAGGATAATAGGCGTACACAAAAAGAAGGTAACATCCGCCTGCTTGATGAATTGGCCCAGCTGCACTGGATCGGTCGCTGCTTCGGTGTCAAGCAAAGCAAGCCTGATTCCATTCGAGAGGGGAAGTAGAAATTCTGCAGCAAAGATGTCAAATGAAATCGTGGTGAAGGATCCCACTGTGTCTTGGGAATGCAACTCATGCTGAACATTAAGAGCATCCACTTGATTCAGAATAGCCCTATGACTGACTGCGACTCCTTTAGGACGTCCTGATGAGCCAGAGGTATAGACTACATAGCAAATGTCTTCGGGAGTGGCGACAGACTCCAAAGTCGCAGTGAAATCATTGCTTGTTAGCAAATTTTCCACCGCCAGCGCTTGAGATATCACTGCAAATTTCTGTTCATATTCTCTGGAAATCAGCACAAAGCGCAAGCCTGAATCACTGACTATGAATTGAATTCGGTCAATTGGCTGCGTAGGATCGATCGGCAAATAGGCAGCACCCACTTTTAAAATAGCCAAGAGACTTGCAATCAGCTCACAGCTACGATCCTGCGCTACTGCAACGATCGATCCGCGTTCCACTCCGCGTTGCTTCAGACCGTGGGCGATTTGAGTCGCTCTGTCATTCAATTGACCATAGGTAATCCAATGTCCTTCATGATAAAGTGCCGATTGATTGCTTCGCTGCAGAATCTGCTGCTGAAATCGATCCATCAGGGTACCGGACGAAAGGTCCATCACCGGTCCCGCCTGGAATTGCTGAAGCAAACGGATGTGCCCAGTCTTCATCAACGGCAACTCGGCAAGGGATCGATCAGAAAAGTCACACAGTCCTTCCAATACGACCAAGTAGTCTTCTATCAATCGGGTCAGCATCGAAGCAGGATAGCGCCCGGCACCAACATGAAGCTCCCCATGGAGTTCCTCGAAATTCTCGTAGAAAGTCATCAACCAATCACTATTGGAGGCATACTGTTCGGAACGGAGCACAGTAAAATCGGAGCTGAACTCAACGCCTCTTTCCTGTCGGAGCCAGCCAAAGCCTATAGCGAGGGCGGCTTCCTTTTCTTGAAAAGTCTTTAAGCCTAAATCATTCAAAACCTTATGGATCGGATAAGATTGATGGCGAAGGACCTCTTTAAGGGAGGCATAGCAAGATCGCAGGTAGTCAATGACCTTAACTCCGGCCTTGATTTGTATACGCAGCAGAACATTGTTCACAAAGTGTCCTACAACTTTAAAATAGGCATCCTCCGGGCGATTGTAACTGGGTATCAGGCAGTACTGGGTACTCTGGCCGTTGTAGCGACCTAACACCAGGGCATAGGCAGCCAGCAAAATAGTGAAAGGAGTGCAACCACTTTGTTTTTGAAGAACTTTGATCCGGCTGTATAGAACTTCTGGTATAGCAATTTTGATATGGCATTCGCCACTCATTTGCACCGAAGCATTGGCAATTTGTAGGGGAGCTTCGGGACGAGAAGGCGTGAATCCATCTAGATAATTTTTCCAAAAGAGCGCCTGCGATTCTCCGGCTGGGGTGTCAGCAAACGATCGTTGCCATCCTACGAACTCACGATAGCTTCTGAGCTGAGGAAGAATTGTGACCTGACCGTAAAGATAGTAGCCAATGACTTGCTCAACTAATATTTCTCCGCTCAAACCATCCATAGCTATGTGATGGACAGCGAATTGAAAGAACCAACTTGTAGGCGTCTTATAGAGATAGACTCGGAACACAGGCTTTTGAAACAAGTCATAAGGCTTGCGTGCATCCTCTGCCATCACTTTTTGAGCTTCTTCGACATCATCGTTCAGTAGCGATATGATTTCCCACTCGAGCTTCTCTTGAGGCAAAATATATTGATAGGTGCTGCCTTCGATTTCAAGCAGTCTCATGCGCAATATGCTATGGTTGGCTACAAAAAGCTCGACACTGGCTTTAAGTCGAGGAAAATCAAGAATCTTATGCCCTTGGATCGCACAAGCAAGGTTATACTGAAAACTCTCAGGATTGGTCCTATAGCTGAGCCATATCCCTTCCTGGGAATGAGATAGCTGAAAATAGTCAGGCAATTCCTGAATGATTTCTTCTGAGTCTTGTTTCATTTAAAACCCGCAGCGCGCCAAGTTATGAAAATAGGTCACAATCCTGGCTGTTCTTATCAATGGAACAGCTGTTCATCGGCGTTCAAAAATGAAGCTTGAGCTTCTCTTGCTTATGGAAAGGTAAACTTTCCGCTCCCATGCGCTGTCGCTAGGCAAATTTGTGAGACAAGCCATTGATTCGAGATTTCCGAATCTTGCCTCATGACCAGCTAGTCGAGTTTAATCGTCCCATGATTCATACTTGGCATAAAGAGTTTGAAGCTCATCAGCTTAAAAGGTATAAAAAAGCTGCTCAGACCATTCCCTTGCGGCTGGACAGACAGCTTCTGACTTACTTTTGCTGCATCACGCGGGGTTGGTAGCGATAGTTCTGAGCTTCTTTAAGGGCTGTCTGGGCAACTTCATATTGATATTGCAAAAGCCTGTCATTGGGATCAGCCAGGGCCAGCAGTTTTAGGCCGGCATGGGCTTTTTCCACTTCACCTTGGACCAAAGCTTTCATGGCATCGTTGTACTGCTGGCAGGCCTGTCTCTGAGCGGGTGATGCGTCCGCATAAAGTCCGACCAACTCATGGATTTCAATGGCCGAGCCCTTGCCCTTGACGACAGTATAGTCAACAAATCGGCTGAGAAAATCACTGGTGTGGTCGGCAAGGGTCGCCTGAGCCACCAGCGTGCGAGTCCCGTAGTACGTATTCAGCGATTCGAGGCGACTGGCCGCGTTCACGGGATCACCAATGGCAGTAAAACTCATGCGCTCATCCGTGCCGATGTTACCAACAATAACGAGGCCTGTGTTGATCCCAATGCGAGTCTGCAAGGCCGGAAGTCCGCGCGCCTGCAAACGTTCATTAAGTGCATCAATTTCCTGCTGGCAGGCCAGAGCAGCCTTGCAGGCCATCGCCGCATGATTTTCGCAGTCATGGGGGGCTCCCCACAGTGCCATGACCGAATCACCAATAAATTTATCGACTGTTCCGCGATGGTCTTTGATTACAACCGTGAGCAGGGCCAGATATTCGCCCATACAAACCGCCAATTGTTCCGAAGTAAGCTGTTCAGAGATGCCGGTAAAACCGACAATATCGGTGAACATGATCGTCAGGGTTTTCTTTTGAGTCCCAAGACTCGCTTCTTGGCCATCGATGAGAAGATCATTGACCAAATCCGATGGCACATACTTTTTAAACGATTTCAGGCCTTTTTTCATAGCTCTAAGAGCCGTACTCAGAGCATCAATTTCGGTAATGACTGATCGCACTATGGGCGTTTCATTCAAGTCGAGATTTTGGACTTTTTTGACTTCCAAAGTTAGGTTAAGAACGGAACGCGAAAGTTTTCCGGAGAGGTAGTGCGACACCAAGAGGACGAGGATGACAGTGAAAAGGGTGCAAATGGCGATGACTCGAGCCAATTCGTTTTCGGCATCGATCACAAATGAGGCATCGACATCGACGCCAACTAAGGAATCGAAGCCCTGAGTAGAATCACCGATGGCCGCATAGCCCGAAAGAAAAGTCCCCCACTTGTCTTGGGTAAAATCGCTCTCAACTAACACAGCATCCCGCGATTCAAAAAAATTGTGAATCGACTCTGAAGCTTCACTGTAAACATCACCCGGCGCGCTTCGAAGTTTGCTATCCATCTCCGCATCCACCACAAAGACCAAGCCGTTGGACTGCTTTCTTAATGTATAGATAAACCGAAGTTCGGGATTGGTGGCACTGATACTCTGCAGGAGCGCGCGAATGCTTTGGTAGGATGGGGATGTTTCATCAGTCTTCTGAGCTATCTTAGCATGTTCAATCGGATCGATCAGCCTAGCAGCCAACAGAGCCACACTTTGAATCTTGCCGCGCAGATTGCTTCGAAAATGACGGCAAGCAACTTCATAGGCAGCCAGACTCAAAAGAACGGTCGATAGCCCGACCACGAAGGCCAAGGCCACACCCATACTCATTCGCAAAGTTAGTTTTCTCTGTGCCATAGATAGAGCTTTCGGCTCCAAAAACAAAAGGATGAGCGGAAGAAAACAGTTCTTTCAGTCTTGCCCATCGGCAGCTTGTCTATTCGACGACAGAGGGCCACTATGTCACAAATGCTATTTTTTATAAATTTTAGTAATTTTCCTCCATCTCAAGCGGGCTTGCTCTTCCGCCAAAACCACCGCCACCCCGATAGGCCCGACCCTAAGCAGCCAGTGAATGCCTGTCTTTTCAACAGTCTCAAGCTCTTCAGCAAGCTACATTCCGGACTCCCAGTTCAACGTGGGGAAAAATTTTCTTTCTAAAGAGCTTCCCCTTCCGATCGAAATCTTGTAATTTTACTACATCAAGCCTTTCCGTCTGGAGGAAGAGACATGGCTGGTTCATCTTGGGTCCTTGCAGTTCTCCCGTTCATCAGCCTTAGCCTGAGTTTTGCTGTAGAGGCCGCTCCGATCGCTCGAGTGGTCGAAAGCTCAAGTGTCCTGACAATAGCCTACGGACAACCGGTACAGAATGTTTATGTGAAAGCTTTGATTCCAAATCTCAGCTACGAAAAGAACATCAGCGTTGTGTTCGAAGCGGATCATAGCCAGCATAAAGTTGTCGCTCGCTACGTTGGCCCTGCGGAAGATGGTTATGAAGTTTGGGAAGCCTATGCCAACATCGATGCTAATTCTCACGTCTTTCACGTGGAGTACGATGAGGCCGATTCGGTCGACTCGGAACGTTCCAGCTACTTTCTCAAAGAAGGCGGCGGTCCCGTTCTCTATGAAAATCATTCGATCCTAGGTCTTTACCTTCCTCGCGTTACCAGCGATGGCCAGGCATCATTTCATGTCGCGCTTAAGAATCTGGCCTATGACAAACGCGTTGTTGTTCACTATAGCAAAGATGGTTGGTTGACCAGCTACACCAAATTGCTGAATTTCCAGCCGAACTTTTCTGTTGGTCAAGGATCGATCAGCCTTCCGACGGCAGAAGGATATGAGATCTGGAGCGGGTCGATGCCGGTAGAACCTGGTACCCGTCAGCTGAGTTACTTTTTCAGCTACCAAGCTGCTGGCCAGCGCTTTCTAGACAATAATTTTGGCCAGAATTATCAGCTGGACGTTCGTTGATTACACCCAAACTCGGAGGAAGCGATTCCTCTGTTTCTTAAGTAGCCCGGCAAGTCCCCCCGCCGGGCTCTTTTCTTTTCTGCTTCTTATCTACTGATCACTTGCCTTTAGCTTTTTTCTGCTTAGAGAGTGCTTTCTTGCTCTGCTTCTTATGGGAAGTGATATTCAGCATCTCAACCGCCACACTGAAGGCCATCGCAAAGTAAATGTAGCCCTTTGGAATATGCAAGCCGGCAGCATCTGCCACCAACACCAAGCCAATCATGATGAGGAAAGACAGTGCCAACATTTTAATGGTGGGATGGCGCTCGACAAAATCGCTGATACTCTTACTGGTAAAGATCATAACCCCAAGAGCCAGAACGTTAGCGGCTATCATGATTTCCAAATGTTGACTCATACCTACGGCTGTAATCACTGAGTCCAGGGAAAATACGATGTCAAGGATTGCAATCTGAATCAGCACACTCTTCAGACTGACCTTACCCTTTTTCACTTCGTGTGAATCATCCACATCCTCCAGCTTATGGTGAATCTCTTTGGTGGCTTTCCAAATGAGAAACAGCCCACCACAGAACAGAATGATGGATTTCCCCGACACCGCCAGACTACCGACTGTAAACAAGGGCTGAACCAGCCCGACAATCCAAGAGATTGTCGTCAGCAGCAGCAGGCGACTGGCGAAAGCGCCTAAAAGCCCTAGGCGCCGCCCCCGATCTCTTTGCTCTGGTGGCAAGCGACTGGCAAGGATCGATATGAAAATAATGTTATCGATCCCCAGCACCACCTCCATCGCAGTCAATGTGACCAAACTAAGATAAGCTTCGGGTGAAGTGAGCAGTTCCAGCATATGTTCCGTCCTGATTCAGTTACAAAAGACTAAACATTATGCAGCAGAAAGGCCCGAAAGCCTAGAGGCGATCCGAAAAGCTTTGAGCCGAACCGGCACTTCAGAATAACAGGCCTGTCCTTACGGGGTGTCTCGAAGAAAATTGCTTAGTAAATGGTTTCTAAGGGCAGCTTCAATCGGATAGAAAAACGCAAGAATTTACCGTTTCTTTCGTGATGATCTAAATAGATATCGCCGCCCAAGTCGTTTTTGATGATGGCTTGCACGGCATCCATGCCGATCCCTCGTCCGGATAAAAGGGTCACTTCATTTTTAGTGGATAGGTTTTTGGCAAAAATCAGATCCGCGATCGTCCGGGGGTCCGAAACGTCCCGATCGATGAGGTTTTTTTCGATGCCTCGGGCTTTGACTTTTTCCAGATCGATACCCTGTCCATCATCTTTATAAACGATGTATACCCATGGGGCTGATACTTCGATCTTTATCGTGATCTTGCCCTGGCTCGGCTTGCCGGCCTTCAGTCTTTGGTCGGGCATCTCTACGCCATGATCTAAGGAATTCCGCACCAAATGCCCAAAGGCATCCTTCAGCAGGTTGAGATACTTTGCTCGAAAAAATACACTCCCTGAGTCAATATCGAAATCTGGCTGAGGTTTGCCAATGCGCTGGGAAAGTTCTCCCGACTTAGCTCTAAGGTCGGCCACAACCCCTTCGATAGGGTAACCAGCAATCTGAGCTAGCAGGATCTGCACATGAAGACGAGAAAAATTTTGCCCCTTCAATTCAGAAATAATCTGGTCTATCTTGCTTATTTCCACTTCAATCACATTCCGACCACCGATTTTGCCTAGCTTTTTCGCTGCGTCCCAGTGTTTTTCAAATTCGTGAGTAATCGACTCAAAGGATTCGGTCAAAAGTGACGAGGATAGGTTACTTTTCTGCTCATCCATCAGACTTTCGAAATCATGAGCAGCATCAGAAATCGTATTGAAACTAGCTGACCTAGCATTGCCTTTGATAGTATGCACATTACGTGAGAGCGCTGTAACACTTTCGACTTGGCCTGCAAATTGGTTGATTCTATCGACAGAGTCTTCAACCAAATCTTTCAATCCATAGAGGACAATGGATGCTTGATTACCAAGATCCATAATTTTCGTCATCTTCTTCATTTCTTCTTGATTTTTCAACGAATTTGCCTCAAGTGCTTTAAACTCAGACATGTCGTTGATGATGATCAATAACTCCTGAACCTCGTGATCTTTTTCCAGGACAGACCAACGGACATCCAAGTGTTTGACACGATTCGCCTTGGATTTAAAGCTACGTGTATGGTTGTCGGAGGCGACATAGAAGCCAGTTGGTCTGTGAGCCACGGCTGCTTGCCCATTGGGGCCAAGCGTACTGTCACCAAATCAGTCCGTAATAACATTTATGAGATCGATAACAAGCCGATTTTTGATGTTCTTACCGAGTATTTGACCAAAGAAGAAATCAACGACTGGGCTAAAACCATCGTTGGTCTTTGCATAGGATTTCCTTTACCTGCCAATCTAAAAATAAGTGAAAGCGAAAAACGTCACAATCAGTATCTGATCCGATTCATTCCTTCCAAAGATGATAAAGCTGGTTGCATCACCATCCCAACGGAAGTCAAAATTGGTCAAGAAATTTGGATGACCTCACGCAACGAAAAGCACCTTATCGAAAACTGCATGGAAAGTATCGATAACATGCTGGTTCAAAGCGGAAAGCCAGATGTCGTTCTGCAGTTTGAGTGTGATGGCCGCGGTAAGTATATAATGAGTGAAGAAAGAAAATTAGAATACATTCAGAACGTCCAAGGCAAGTTTGGACATGAAGTGCCTTGGCTTGGTTTCTATACCTTCGGAGAATTTGCTCCCATTGCAGGCCAAAACTTCTTTCACAACTACACCGGGGTTTTGCTAGGAATCAAAGAAAAGAAAGCTGCCTAGTTGCCATCTGGCCATGGACTAGCTCCGTCTCTTTTGCCATAGCTTTGACAAAAGATCTGGCATTACGGGGTCCACTCGGGCCCCTTTTGCTTGCGGGCCTCACCAAGGCATGGTCCCATCTCCCAACACAAGACATCGTGAAAGAGCAAGGCCGTCACTAGTGCCGAAATCTCGGTCCTGCTGCTCGGTTGTAATTCTGTATTATTAGGCAGTTGAAGCAGAAAGCCAAATCGATATCCGCCTTGTCTCGCTCACCAATATTTGGTATCTTGCCTCGCCTGAAGCCGTCAGCCAAAATAGTCGTCTGGCCTCTCGGCACTTCCGATCATCGAGGAAAGCCATGCTACCCTATTCGAAGCTTCGTCCAATCTTAGCTCCTTTGATGCTCTTGCTTTTCCTGGCCGCCTGTCACCCCCAGGAGACTTCATCATCCTCGAAATTTATTCCGACAGAGAATCCTAAGATGGGGATTTTGGAAGATCGCGATTTGCTCGACACCTTCGGCCTGTCGTTCTTTGTGATCGACCAAGAGGGCTTGACCGATTCTCTGCTCATGCTTTCTACCTCAGAAGTCCTTAAGGTAAACCTGAGTCTGGAGGGCAGTCCTCCGCAACAGGAACTCCTGGTTTTTGCTCTCGACAATCAAGCGTCTCCCTTGCTCATATTTCCCGTTATCGAAAGCGAAGACGGCAAAAAAATCGTCGATTTCGCCAGTGTAAAAAATGAAATCAGTCTGGTGGAAAGTGTCAATCAGATCGGAGGCTCGTCGTCAGCTGTCGATGGTTCGAGCTGGACCTCACTCGGACAAGCGGAAACACTTTCTGTCCAGCAAGATGCTGATACTATTGTTGCGGATCTCAAGCATCACATTCGAGTCAAAACCACGATCACAACTCAGGCCAATGGCGAAGTCGAAGAGAGCTTCGCAGAAGGATCGGTAACGCTACGACTGTCCCTGCGGCGCATGGATGCAAGCGTGACGGCACTTGCCCCGATCACTCATGGCGAAGCTGCTTCACGCCACCTTGGATTTTTTGTGGGAGGTCAAGGTCCCGAAGACCCAAGTTCACTGCCCATTCTGCGTCTTCCTTTTGACCCTCAGCAGCGCTACAAGACTCAAATTCGCTTCTTTTTGAAGGATTTTCCTCAGGAGTATGTGTCGGTTGCCAGGAAAGCGATTTTAAGCTGGAATAAAGCCTTTGGCAGGAACGCCATTGCTGTGGACTTGGCGAGCGAGGCTATGAATATCGGCGATCCTCGCTACAATGTCGTGCGATGGATTGAAAAGGGCGACCAAACTATAAACTATGCGGGCCTCGCCGAAACCAGTATGGCCGATAGCGGCAGCGGTATGAAATTTTCCAGCTCCGTCCTCATCAATGGCTCGTCCTTAGTCGATCTTTACCAGCCAGTAATCGACTACTCAAACAAACTCAAAAAGCGAAGCCCAAAACTTGTCGTTGGCAAGATAGGTCAGGTTCCGGTCAGACTCGCTTGCGGCGAAACTCCTCCCCTTCTCCCCTTTATCACGGACACGGAAAGTTCCAGCCCAGCCGCCTACATACGCGGTTATTTTTTCGAGACGATTATGCACGAGGTGGGACATGCTCTGGGATTGACCCATAACTTTAAAGCATCGACGGAGCTCGAAACCATTGGTGGCACACAATATCCTTCGTCTGTGATGGACTACGCTCCCAGATGGGCGCGCAATCGCCCTAGGCAACCGGGATCCTACGATTTCACCGCCATTCGTTGGGCCTACCTGCAGAAAGAGCCCTTGCGTCAGTACGCGTTTTGCGACGATAGCGAAACCGCGTCGGATATTTTTTGCAATGTCGGCGATTGGGGTAATCCCTTGGACTATCTGCCCGCCGCTACGGAAAAAGGTATCGAAGTTTTGAGCTCGATCCCTATAGCTTTTCCTGAGGCGACTGGCTTTTCGATCATGGACAGTGAATTCTACAATATCTATAAGATTCGCAGTCTACAAAGCCAAATTCCTGCCGACCAGAAAGCCAGTTTCCTGGAAGCTTTTGATCGCCTTTCCCAGACCTTGAAACAAGCGACGCCTCAAGAGGCTCTAACCCCAGAAGACAAGGCCATCGTCCAAACCCATTTGGAACGCCTAAGGGCCGCCAATGAACGGGCCGCGCAGAGTTTTCCTCTGGAGAGCGCAGTCAGTCACAAACCTTAAGCGAAGTGGCGAGTCTGCCTGACATTCAATTCTGCCTTGTAGGCAAAAAGCCAAAACTCGAGTCCTTGCACTTGTGCCATCGACCAAGCCTTTCTTCGACTCACTTCGACTGAACAGTGTTTTGCAAACAGTGACCAGATCCAATACAATCACTTCTCGTAAGTATTTCATAGAAGTATGGAGATTGAGGCTGGTCCTAGGTAAGAATGCTCTTGGTCACCATTTTGCTACATTGCCCTCCATGACCACCCCAAGACCCTTGCATATCTCCAGAGGAGACCTGAGGCATGACTTATTCCCATATTCTACCAGCGAAAGTGTTCTTAAGTTGTCTGACCATAGCCCTCAGCCTATCCTGCAGCAGACCCGTAACCTGTGCTTTGGAAGGCTGCAACAAGAATAGCCTGGTGGTTCTAGCCAGCGACCTGAATGGCACCGCTCCAGAAGCGGCCCAAGAGGCTGATGCCGTAGCTGCCGAAAAGGCTGATTTTGACAAAGATATCGAAGACATAAAAATGCGTCTTACGATCAATGAAGCTCTCAGTGATCTGTTAAGTAAAACTGTTCAATTGCATGAGCAGCGCCTCACCAATCTGGAAACCAAAACAGGGGATCTATCCAGCGCGCTGGATTCTCTCAATCAAAGCATCTTGAAAGCTCAGACAAACTTAGAGGAAACCAACAAGAAACTCGTTGACCTCGACAGCCGGACCCGAGCTCAGTTGGACCAACTTGCGGACCAACAGCAACAGGATAAAATGCAGAGCCAAGAGCAGATTGATCAATTGACCATCACTCTTCGTCAGGAGATTGCTGCTGGTGATAGCGAGCTGCAAACCAAAATCAACGGTCTCTTGAATGATATGGCCACCGAGCGAGCTCGGGTCGATAGCGCGGATGCCGCGATCAAAGCCGATGCCGAAAGCAAACTCGCCAGCCTTCGGGCTGAGCTTATGTCCCGCATCGAGGTCTTGCAAAGCGATGCAGCGGCAGCAGCTCTTGCAACAGCACAAAAAATTGAAACTCTCGACGAAAAAATCCAAAATCTAGTCGCAGCCGATGTCGCCCTAGCCATACAACTATCGACCCAAATAAATGCCCTTCAACTGCAACTGGACAGCGCCGAAAGTTTGAATAATGGACGCTATACCCAAGTTATCGACCAGATTGCAGAGCTGAGAACCAAGCTGGCGAGCGAACTGGATCGACTCGACCTCAACGACGCTGGAATCAAGGGTCAAATCGATGCTTTAAGCTTGCAGCAGGGGCTTTTCTTAGATGACCTAGCCCAACTGAACAATCGCGCCCTTGCCTTGGAGACCTTCAAAACCCAGCAGGCTGTAAGCAATGCTGGTTTCAACAGCAGTCTTCAGTTACTGACGACGAATATCAGCGACCTGCAAACCCGAGCGACCAATATTGAAAGCAACATGACGACGATTGCCTCCTCCATCAGAGCCTTGTCCTTAGCTGTCGCCAATCTGCGAGCGGACATGCTCGCGACCAAACAAGCCCAAGACCTATTGAATGCCATGTTTGCCACCAAAGCCGATTTGAGCATCTTGACGAGTAAAGTATCGAGTTTGGAATTAGAATTGAATCAATCTATCACGGATATCAACGATGATATCGCATCCCTGCGGGCTTTGGTGAGCACCTACAGTTATTGCGAACTCGGTGCCATTGAACGCCTAGGTCACGGCCATAATGCGCAGTACTATCAGCGAGTGACCTGCGACGGCACCCAGATTAAGGTCCTGGTTCTACCCTAACGACACCAGGAGATTGACATGAATCGCAACAGCCGACAAATGATTGCTGCGTTCCTTATTGCCCTTCAGGCTAGTACGAGTTTTGGCCGAGTCTATGTCGTTCAAAAGGGCGATACCTTGTCCAAGATCGTATCAAAAGAAGTGGGCCGCCCCGTTTACGGAAATAAGGGCCATCTGAAAAAGGTCCTGCAGTGGAATCAGAATATTTCCAACCCTGATCGCATCAGGCCCAAGCAAAATATCCGACTTGGACCCAATGATTTTGTCTATTCTCCGGCCCAGGCATCGCCTGCGCGATCGGGAGCTCAGCCAAGCCTAGCCAAGACTGAGAGTGAAAAAGCCGCTGCTGCTGCCAACCTTAAAACAGCCGAGCCGGCTCCTACGCAGGCGCGGTTTGGCCTCGATGTCGATGCTTTGTTGGGCCGTACTACCATTGAGGCGACCAGTAAAGAAAAGCTCTTTATCACCTCGCCTCACTCTCGATTGAATCAGGGAATACTTATTCGAGGCTCATACTTCATCAATAAAGATGCCGCGTTTGGCTTGCAGTTAGGATTTGAGAAAAGCGAATTCGTCGAATCACGTGATGAACGATTGACAGGCAGCAAGAAAGTTCTGAAAGAGATCGCGGTCTTCTATCAGAGGGTTCTGCTCGATCGTTGGCATGTCGAAGCCAGCCTAGGCACCGAGCAAGCCTTTTTCCTCTCCCAGCTGACGACTGCAGATTTTCAGCTGGATCCTATCTTTGTCGACTTTTTGAAGCTCAAACTGGGCTATGATGTGATCGCCGAGCAGAATTGGCGATGGAATCTCGCTGTCAACGGTAAACTCAACCAGGCGGCAGATGGTCCTGTGGCTGACGCCGAACGAGGCCGGTCCTATGGCGCTAGCACCGTCGTTCGCTACTTCTTGAACAGCGACTTGTCATGGAACGCTGGCTTGCACTATGAGCGCCGGGTTCAAAATAGCAGCCAGTCCACCCAAAGAAATAGTGATCTGAGTGCCAGTCTTGGACTGACACTGCTTTTGGGAAGATAAACTTTTGCGCCTGCTAGCATGTGAGTTAGATGGATGAATAAACTGAAAAGCCTCTAGCTCGAGCAGCTGGAGGCTGGATCCATTCGATTTTCAACCTTGAGCTACCTGCAGACAATCCACAGCACACTAGCGCTTTCGGCTGCCTGAGCTTTGAGATGCGGGGAAAGGGTCGGGAATTTCAGTCAATGGCTAAAGGCCAAGTTTTATCTGGAAAATATTGAGGGCAGTACCAAGCCCTATCGTGTGACTCGCCTAGCTAGATGCAACACAACACTATTTCCCGGCGCTCCAGATTGTTACCAACTTTCAACTTTCATCCCAGGAACGCGTGCGAACTCTCCAACGTTTCGGGTAAGGACAGTAGCGTCATGGGCTAGTGCGATGGATGAGATTAGGAGCTCATTAACCCCAATAGGAGTGCCACTTTTAGCGAGTATCGCTCGGTTCAATCCATAAAATTGCGCTGCCTTGTCTTCGAAGAGCAAAGACTCAAACGGCGCGAAAAAGGATTCCAAAACCTTGAGATTTTCGGTAACACGCGGACTTTTTCTAGCCCCATAGATCAGACCTTTATCACTTGAGCAGCGTTACGTGATTGTCCATTTGTCTTTCCAAGGCTTCAATGCGGACGGTTAATCGATCGATTTCGCTTCTTAAAAAAAGCCTGCTTTTGCTTGAAAAATAGGACTTGATGACAGCTGCGACGCTGGTTGCGACCACAATTCCAAAAACCATTTCAAACGGACCCATCTTTTTTCCTTCCAACAAATGATGAAGACATTTTGTAAGTTAGTTGCATTTTCCTTGAGAGACCGATTCGAGTCTTTGAACGCGGAACATAGACTCACGAGCTAGAGGAGGCCCGGGTCTTTTGAATATTGCGCGCGCTTCGAAAAAAATGGCTCTAAGACTCATCATTAAGTTCTCAAATAGTCTTCGGCTCCCGGTCCTGCGACTCATAGGCGGTATGCGCGCCATTGCGGGTAAACAGCGTCCCACTACCAAATTGTTGGCGGGGTAGCCTTGAGTATTCCATTTAACGGTTTGAGCTGTTTTAGTTAATATGCACTTCCAGATTTGTGTAGTGATATCTGTCTAGCTAACTGGTGCTAGCAAATCGATTGGAACCTGCTAGCCGACTTGAAGATTGCAGCGGAGGTTTGCAGGGAGAAAGAGTATGTATCTTTGTTTCGCGATGGAGCTGATACTCTTGGCCTTTATGACTGCCAAGACTGCGGATCTTAGGGCCAATTGGGAGGGACCAATCAGCGGTCCACTAGCTCAGACTCACAAACGTATCGTTTATGTTGCTGCCGACTTTAGGAATGGTGGTGTATCCAGCGTCTATAGAGGATTAGAAGCTGCTGGAAATGAGCTGTCTTGGACTGTCTCCATTATCGATGGTTTAGGTACGCTTCCGGGTTTAAGGCAGGCTGTGGACTCCGCTTTAGCACTTCGCCCGAATGGCTTAATATTGGGCGGCTTTCAAATAGATGAAGTGCCGGATCTGTTGCAATCGGCTCGCAAAGCCCAGATCGCTCTGGTGGGGTGGCATGCGGGTGCTCGCCCGGGAGCCCCAAACGGACTTTTTTTCAATGTTTCAACCGAACCTAGGGCTGTGGCTCATGCTGCCGTCGAGTTTGTCATAAAAATAAGCCATGGCACGTGTGGCCTAGTAATATTTACCGATAGTCGGTTTGAGGTGGCAAATGCCAAAACTAGAATGATGCAAGAGCTCATCTCTGGGTGTAAGAAGTGTAAACTCCTGGCTGTTGAGGATCTCGCGATTTCCGAGGCGCGGGAAAAAGTCCCGGGCGCTGTGGAACGGTTGAACGAAAAATTTGGTCGGCGCTGGACTCATACGCTGGCGATCAATGATGTCTATTTTGATAATATCCATTTTCCCCTGCTTAAGCTTGGGCGAAAAGATATCGTCAATGTCTCTGCTGGAGATGGCTCGAGGAAAGCGATTGGGCGCATTGCGTCTGGTTTATCTCAGCAGCTTGCGACCGTTGCAGAACCCTTGGAGGCCCAAGGCTGGCAGCTCGCCGATGAGCTCAATCGTGCTTTCGCAGGCCAAGCGCCGAGTGGTTTCGTCAGTAAACCAATCCTCGTGACTACGGCAAGTTTTGCTAAAGTCGATGGTCAGAGGATTGAAGATGACAAGAGTTTTCGCCAAGCCTACTTAAACATTTGGCTTAAGAAAATACCGTAGTTAGTCTCTGACGCCTTAAGCGCCAGACACTTGTTATACAAGAATGAGTTAGGCAAATCGGCTGATTTTAGCCAGTCGGTTCATTGATAGAAGGCTGCTATTGTAATGAAAAAGCGCCGAGTCTCCATTTCCAGAAAGCTACTGATAGCAGTCCTGCTTGCCTCTTCCGCAGTGACACTGTTGACGACAGCTCTACAGGTCTACTGGGACTATAGGCTTGACGTTGATGCGCTCAAAAGCCGATTTCAGCAAATTGAAACTGGCTATTTGACAAGTATAAGCAATGGGCTATGGGTTTTTGATGTCGACAATCTGCGCAGCATTCTCGAAGGCATTATGAGTCTAGAGGATCTCAAGTACGTATCCGTTGCAACTGAATCTGGAGTCATCCTTGATATCGGCAATGTGCCGACTGAGAACACCCTCATCAAACGAGTATTTCCCCTAGTTTTTACCCAAAATGGCAAGGATACTGTTATCGGTCAACTCACCGTCGTAGCGAGCATGGAGCACATCTATTTTCGACTGCGCAATCGAGTCCTGTTCATCCTCTTAACTCAGTTTATCAAGACGTGCCTAGTATCGGCCATTATACTGTTCATTGTGCAGCGCTTGGTATCTCGACATATTGTCACGATTGCAAGCTATTTTAACGGTTTTAAGCCGACGAAAACGAGCCAGCTGGCATTGCACAGAAATCTTGAGTTCAGTACTTTTTTTAAGGACGAATTCGACGAAATGGTCGATGCAATTAACTCTGCTGAACGTAGACTTCGGCTTTCCTATACAACAGCAGAGACTCAACTCAGACACCTGCAACGACAGACTAAAGAACGAAAGAAGGTGGAATCTGCGCTGGAAGCCAGCGAGAAGCGCTATCGTATGATAGTGGAGACTGCTGAAGAAGGGATATGGACCATAGATGCTGGGGGTCGGACTAATTTTGTGAATCCAAAAATGGCTTCCATGCTCGGCTATTCCAAAGAATACATGATGGGACGCGAAATTTTTGAATTTATGGATGAGGCTGGGCGCCATCAATTTGAATTGAACATGCAGCGCCGAGCCCTTGGTATCGCCGAACAGCATGAATTTAAGTTTATTCGTAAGGACAGGTCGGACCTGTGGGTGCAAATTTCCACGAATCCAATTTTTGGCACCAAGGGTGAATTCCAGGGCGCACTGGGCATGATGAGTGATATCACCGCGCGCAAGTATACAGAGACTAAGCTCCAACGGATGAGTTTGCTCAATAATTCAATTCAAATCATGACTAAAATAGGTGGTTGGGAAGTCGACCTCATCAAAAATACACTGCTTTGGACCGAAGAAACCTTTCGAATTCACGACACCACTCCAGAAGAATATACGCCGACATTGGAATCGGCAATCAATTTTTATAGTCCAGAATCCCTGCCAATTATCAGCGCCGCTGTTAACAGTGCAATAGAAAATGGCACTAGTTTCAATCTCGAGTTGGAGCTTATTACGGCCAAAGGACGCAGAATTTGCGTGCAGACCATTGGGGCGGTTATTTCGGAAAACAATCGAACTGTTAGAGTCTGTGGCGCCTTCCAGGACATAACGGCAAGCAAGCAAGCAGAATCAGAATTAAAACAGGCGAAGATCGATGCCGAGTTGGCGACTCAGAGTAAAAGTATGTTTCTGGCTAACATGAGTCATGAGATGCGAACGCCTTTGGCTGTTATTCGAGGTTATGCTGAACTTCTCGAAGGTCGACAGGCCAAGGCCGAAGAAAAAGCCTCATGGCTTGAGACCATTGTCAGTGCCAGCAAGCAACTTGGGCTCCTAATCAATGACATTCTCGATCTCTCGAAAATTGAAGAGGGGAAGATTGAGCTTGAGCCGAATGACATGCAACTGCCAGCCTTTATTGCCGATATCAAAAGCATGATGCGGCTCAAGTCTGAGGAAAAAGGGCTGAAACTTAGCAGTTCTATAATCGGTTCGGTTCCCGCCACGATTAGAACGGACTCCTTACGCCTTAAGCAAATTTTGATCAATATTGTTGGTAACGCAATCAAGTTTACTGAACATGGAGCTGTTGATATCGTCGTGAGCTTGCTCTATCCAATCGATGACCGCTCGAAACCTCTACTCGCCATTCAGGTGAATGACAGCGGCATAGGTCTGAGCGCTGAGCAAAGTCACAAATTGTTTCAGTCTTTCAGTCAAGCCGATAGTTCAATGACTCGTCGCTATGGGGGGACGGGTTTGGGTCTTAGCGTGTCGCGCCGACTGGCTCGATTGCTAGGCGGTGATCTCATCCTTGGCCAAAGCCAAGTTGATATTGGTAGCAGTTTCTTGATAACGATCGATCCCGGACCGCTCGAAGGAATTGCCATGCTGCAGACTCTTGAAGATGCGCCAACACCTGTGCCCCATAGCGTAGGAATGAAGCAAGTCCACACTCGTTCGAGTATGCAAGGACTTAAAGTTTTGTTGGTAGATGATGCCCCCGATCTTCGTATGCTTTTGGAATTTGTATTTAAATCCGAGGGCGCAATTGTTCAATTAGCAGAAAATGGCCAAGAGGCTTTGAATTTATCCAGAAATGCCTCCTACAACATGATTATTATGGATATTCAAATGCCCATCTTAGATGGCTACCAAGCGGCAAAACAATTACGGATTGAAGGCTTTACTATGCCTATTGTTGCACTCACAGCTCACGCTATGAGAGGGGAGAAAGAACGCTGTTTGGATGCAGGATTTAATGCCTACCTGTCGAAACCTGTCGATATGAAAAAATTGATTAGCATGGCAGCGGAATTCGGTGCTCAAGTCTAACGGTAGGGTCTCATAAAGATCGGGTAAATAGCTCCGAATCTCACATTCCGTTTTGACAACTCCTCATAGACTGCAAACAGCGCCCCGATCTCCCTGGGAAAACCCATTTATCGAACGTTTTAACCTATCCTTTCTCAACGAGTAAATTGAAAATAGGATTAAAATGAGCTAGAGGCTCGAGCAGTCGAACGAGAGCTGGAAAATAAATTTCCTTATTTCTTAGTCTTCACCTACTTGTTAATCTTCTTGCTCAGCTCTGCAATTTGAAGGCTCAACTTTCGAAGTTCTTCGATCATGATCGTGCGTTCGCCATGACCTTCTTGTGCCCTTTCTTCAGCAGCTTCATCATTTTCCGCATGCATTGCATTGACGATAACAGCGATAAACAGGTTAAGCATAGTGAAGGTCGTTACAAGGATGAACGGTAAGAAAAATGCCCACGCAAAGGGAAACTTTTCCATTACTGGCCTGACAATTCCCATCGACCAGCTTTCCAGCGTCATGATCTGAAACAAAGTGTACGAACTTTCCCCTATTGTGCCGAACCATTGAGGAAATTCGCTACCGAATAGCTTAGTTGCCATCACCGCGCCAACATAGAAAATCAAACAAAGAATAGCCGCAACAGCTCCTAGCCCTGGAATCGCAACCAGAAGGCCGCTTACGACTTTGCGCAAAGAAGGTACGACGCTCACCATCCTAAGAGTTCGCAAGACACGTAAGGCTCGGACCACGGAAAAAGGACCAGAAGCAGGAAGAAGAGAGATACCAATGACGACAAAATCGAATATTTTCCAAGGATCTTTAAAAAACGAGAAGCGATAAACTACGATTTTCATCAATATCTCGACCGTGAAGATTGCAAGGAATACGCGATCAAGAACGGCAATTGTGTTTCGAATACCATCAGCTAGATCGGGGATAGTTTCAACACCCAGGGTGATAGCGTTGATTCCGATAATGGCGATAATGAATCTCTCAAAGAGAGTCGACTCAACAATTTTCTGAATATTCATAAGAAATCTCAAATAAAAGTAAAATATCTGCATTCCAATCGAATTTAACAGCTATTGTAGCGAGAGAAAAGGTTTGCTCGGATGACGAAGTAGATATTTAGAAGTTTTTTCGGGGGAGAGTCGGTAGGATCAAGCCGACGCTTGGGCGGCGATAGTGCAGAAATGATTGCCATCCGAGACACTTTTTTGCAAACCTTAATAGCATCCTCCTTTTCCTGACAGCTTCACTTTCGCCGTCACCTCTACACTCTCGGCTATTTCAGCTATTCTGTAAAATAGATATAAATATCAATTTGCATCGGTTTAATCGAACCAAGGTAGGAGTGGGATGGATTAAAGCTAAAGTCGCCGCCAATATCGTCGCCATTTCTTCCATTCACCTGCTAAAAATGCTTATGAACCTTGAAAGCGAAAAATTGTCTGGTATGTGACTATTCATTTGACCTTTGTTTTGTCGGCATTTTTGATGGGAATCTTGGATAGCAAGATGAAACATGAGTCGCAGCAAGAAGGTGCGTCGACACCGCGTCGTCCCGCTCCATTGACTTTTCATCTCATATCCTCGCCTTTGCACATGAAGTCCCTTGAGCCAAAAGCAGAAGTCTGCAAGGATACATAGGATCGCTAGGACCAAGGAGTTGTCGATGGCCAAGATCACTTATAATGCAGTTCGAGGGTTGCGCCGTTTCATGGAGACTCAAGCGGCGGGCGGGCTCGTGCTGCTGCTAGCCGCCCTTGTGGCGTTGGGTTGGGCAAACTCCGCTTGGTACCAAACTTACACTGATCTTTGGGAAACCCCAGTCTGGTTTATCTTTGGCGGCCTTGAGCTCAAAAAGAACTTAGGTCTATTGATCAATGACGGCTTGATGGTGATCTTTTTCTTTGTTGTTGGGATGGAGATCAAGCGCGAGGTCGTGCTGGGTGAGTTGCGTTCTCTCAAGGCTGCTTTGTTACCAGCTGCAGGTGCGCTGGGCGGCATGATGGGACCAGCGCTGATTTTTTTGGCTCTTATCGAACCTGGTGAAGCTGTCAGAGGCTGGGGAATCCCCATGGCCACTGATATCGCTTTCGCCATAGGCTTTTTGTCACTCCTTGGCTCGCGCGTCCCACACAGCCTCAAGGTGTTTTTGGTCACTCTGGCCATCGTGGACGATCTTGGGGCTATTTTGGTGATTGCTGTCTTTTATACGGAGACGATCCATGTTTTACCCCTCGCTTTGGGGTTTGTAGGGCTTGCCTGTATGTTCGGGATGCAAAAGGCCGGAGTGCGCAAGGTCTGGCCCTATGTGGTATTCGGTATCCTGATCTGGCTCGGCTTTCTTAAATCAGGTGTGCATGCGACCATTGCCGGTGTCCTTATCGGAATCATGACCCCTGCTATGGCCTTGTATAAGACCGAACATTTC
Source organism: Oligoflexus sp. (assembly GCA_041736645.1). Taxonomy (GTDB): domain Bacteria; phylum Bdellovibrionota_B; class Oligoflexia; order Oligoflexales; family Oligoflexaceae; genus Oligoflexus. The sequence goes on from JBGSTF010000288.1 coordinate 48,145, forward strand.
TGGGAACGCCTGCAGAAGTTCGTCAAAAAGAACCGAGGCGAAGGTCCTGCAATCGATCCCAATGAACTCATTCATCTTGGGAGAGAGTATTACTCTCCTCTCGATCGTCTGGAAAAAGCCCTCCACCCTTGGATGGCCTTTGCTGTCATCCCTTTGTTCGCTCTCGCCAATGCGGGAGTGCCCTTCAAAACAGAATCCTTGCTATCAAACACCTCGCTAGCTGTTGCGCTCGGGCTTGTCCTCGGCAAACCGTTAGGCATCACGCTGGTGGCCTGGATCGCTGTGCGACTTAAACTCGCCCAACTACCGCGCGGCATCAGCTGGACGATGATTTTTGGAGCAGGTCTACTGGGCGGTATCGGCTTCACAATGTCGCTGTTTATCGGAGGACTGGCTTTGCAAGGACAAACTCTAGTAGCTGCCAAATCAGGGATTTTGTTTGGTTCGGCCTGCGCTGCCCTCCTAGGGCTTGGTCTTTTGACCCTTATCCTAAAACCGCAGATCCAAAGGTAAATGCAAACGAAAGACCAGTCCCTCGAGATCTCGGCACATTTCAATGTTCCCATTCTATCTCAATTAGGAGAACGCTCGTGTTGGGACTTACTCTCATTGGTGGTTTGGTTTTGCTGGTTGTCGGAGGGGAGTTTCTGGTGCGTGGAGCCTCGAAACTCGCTCTAGCATTCGGGCTCAGTCCGCTTGTGATAGGTTTGACAGTGGTAGCCTTTGGGACGAGCGCACCCGAATTGGCAGTTTCGGTTAAGGCTTCACTCAGCGGCAGTACAGACATCGCCGTGGGCAATGTGGTGGGCAGTAATATCTTCAACGTTCTATTCATTTTAGGGCTTTCGGCTCTCATCACACCTTTGGTGGTGGCCCAACAGATGGTAAAAAAAGAAGTCCCCATCATGATCGCAGCCTCGTTGATTGCTTACGGGATGGCCCTCGATGGGTCCATTTCTCAAGTCGAAGGAGGCATCCTCTTCTCGGCTGCTGTCGCCTATACATGGTTTGCTATCCGATCTGCGTCTGCAGAAAAAAAAGCTATAAAAGAAGAGTACGCAAAGGAAATAGGTAGCCCAGCGGAAGCTGAACAAACCAAAAATCCGAAGTCCATTATTCAAAGCCTAGCGTTGATACTGGGAGGGCTTGTCATCCTGGTTTATGGCAGCAATCTATTGGTCCAGGCTGCGACAGAGTTAGCGCGCGGCTGGGGGATCAGCGAACTTGTGATAGGCCTGACGATTGTCGCTGCCGGTACAAGCCTTCCCGAGGTCGCTGCCTCGGCGATCGCCGCATTTAAGGGCGAACGCGATATCGCGGTCGGTAACGTTGTGGGCAGTTGCATCTTTAACATTTTTTCGGTGTTGGGCTTGTCTTCACTATTCTCACCTTCAGGCATCCCCGTGTCTGAAGGTGCCATGAGCTTTGATTTCCCTATTATGATCGCTTGCACTATGGCGTGTTTGCCTGTTTTTTACATCGGTTACTCGATCTCTCGTTGGCGTGGACTTATGTTTCTAGGCTACTACATTGCCTATACCGTTTACCTGATTCTCGATGCTCAGAAGCACTCCAGTACCACTGAGATCAAAGCCGCTTTGCTGTATTTTATTATACCGCTGACCGTGTTAACTCTTGGATATATGACTTTTCATGAAGTCAAAAGCTCTAAGAGGCTGCAGGATAATAAATAGATTGAGACCATATTTTAAAGTGTCTCGCATCCTTCCGAAAGATGAGTGTCTGACTTTAGGGCTGATTCGGGATGGTTTAAGCGATAGGCCTGGGCTTTGGATCGGTAGTTTTCTATGCGTTGATCCAAAGGTGGATGAGAGGAAAAATAGTCTCGCCACACAGAGTTTTTTGATGAAATTGTCCTTGCAACTCTTTGTAAGTTTTCGAAGCTTTCGGCCAAGGCTTCCGCAGGATAGCCATGACGAATCGTGAGATCGAAGGCATACTGATCAGCCTCGGACTCTTGAGTCTTAGAGAAGCTGTGGTGGGTCATAAATCGAAACAGAGCATCAAAAATGGAACCGAGTCCACTCATGTTCATACGCTGAGCCGTCATTTCAAATTTGACCGCATCGAAGCAATGTCTAAGTTCGATGTGTCCCAATTCGTGAGCAAGTATCGCAGACCTTTGTGCTTCGGTAGGAATGGCCGATAGCAACTGGTCGGTCACAACAATATGCCCACCCGGAAAAGCCATGGCATTGGGTCCCCCCTCGACGACATAAGTTTTCAAAGTAAGTTTGCGCTGAGCCGTCTGAGCAAGTTGTTGCAAAAGATCGTCGATGGGATCAGCACAACGATGGTCTCTCAGGGCGATCTGTTGAAGATGCTGACCAAATCGTTGGCCCAGCTCTTGCTCGTCCTGGTCTTGAAGCATCAGCGATTGACTGACGACCCGATCAGCTGTCTTAGATCCTCGTCCCATGACAGTAAAAATTTGACTAAAACTAGCGCCGCTAGGGTTTTGCATGCCATTGTTCAAGACAAAGGCACACACAGCTCCTAAGCATCCTAAAAGTATCCCAGAAATCAAACGTCGAGGCTTATCGTTCATGTGAGATCCTTGGCTGAATCAAGTCGGGTGGCAAAGCGTCGATGGATCGCGTTGATGCCAAGCATTAACGCACCACAAAAGACGAAAACTCCGGCGCGGACTGTCAAATCACTTTGCGCTAAATCATAAAAGAGCAGTCTTCCTGAACAAATAGCAAGGAAAAGGTAGGCTACTTTTACAAAATGACGATTGCGAATAAGAAGGCCGAGGACAAATACAATAAAGATTTCCACAAACCAAAGCAAGGTGAGCACAGCCCGTTCATAGTGGAAAAAACAAAAGATTCCAGCTAAAACAAAGACCGGATAGAAATTCATTCCATGATGAAATTTGGAAAAAAGCCTTAGAACCGAGCTTGGAATCCACGGGACATCACTGGATTGGTAGGCGTCTTTGAGCCAAAATCGGCTGCGATAGATGAGATAAACATGGGCTATTTGTAAGAGTAGAGTGGCTATTCCCCACATCGAGACGCTGTTCCAGATCCCTATGGAAAGGTCAGGCCAAGTGGCTAAGATATAGCTGGTCTCGATTCCACTAACCAACAAGATGATCCATGCATAAACTCCCAAGCGATGCGGCCAAGCCAAGCGTAAAACGGCCAATGTAAGGCCAAGACTGCAACTCGCCAAGACCAAAGGACGATAGATTTGGTGGATCTCCAGACTTATATGAAGAAGTATCAAACCGAGTAGGAATTCCCAAAGAATAGTCATCCAACGGGGAAAGGCGTTGTGAAAAGTGAGAGATCTTGCAAACACTAACCAGTAAGAAAGAGTGGCCAAACCCAGACCGCCAATAACACTTCGAAGCGAGACGCTGCCGATCAGGACTTCGGCGGAAATGTTAACTAAGATATGATAACCAAAGAAGAGCGCGAGGAATCCAGCAGCAGAGTGAATGATCCAACGTGATTGCTGGCGATAGTTCAAATGCTTCCCAAACTGGACAGCTGCTTCAAACAACAGAACAGAACTCACCAAGGCTATGATGCTCGGTGCAAATGAACTTGCTGGATAGCTCAATTTATGGACGAGTAGAGCCCATGCAGAAGCTGCAAGATAGACGGATGCTTGGCTGACCTTCGTGGTATATGTGGTCACGCGGCGATGAAAGATGATAACACAATCAAAGCCGAGCAATGGAAGTATGCGCCAGAGTTGTTCAGCTTCTGGGCTGAATGCTTTTGGAAGAGGCAACCCTAAGAGCAAATGACTCATGAAAAGCGCTGGAATCAAGATAGGCGATTCAGCCTCACAGTGCGATCCAATCCATCTTACCAGCAGAAAACCATAGGCCGCAATCAATGCCGTGCCCCAACTCTTGTCGTGCAGAGTGTACTGCGCCATCAAAAGACCGACGAAACTCATCGCTAGAAAAAAAGACTTGAGATGAAAACCCTTGAATATCTCTGCATGAAAAGAAGGATTATTTGCGGCGGACTTAAATTGGAGTGCTGTGAGGCTTGTGATAGTCAAGAACATCAGGGGTGACCAGTTGCTGCTCTGAGCGGGATCAAAATTCCAAAGAATGAGGATAAGGAAGAGGATGAATTCGACTAGCAGAGTGACTCGGCTCAGGAGGAGTTCCTTTTCTCTCAGGCACAGATGGCTGAATCCGCCAACAAAAAGGCAGGCCAAGCCAAGCAGAATATCTTCGTTCCACTCCATTCTTTCAAGCATAAAGAGGCCCACAAGGACCATCAGAACGCCGAGTAAAGAATCGGCTTGATAAAGCCAGCTTATTCCTCTGAATCGAGCATACCGAGCGACAATCAAAAGGCCTATTCCGGCGGTTACAACTAAAGCGCCTGTCCAAGGAAGGTTCTGCGAATAGCGAAGCAGAAGAGTTGCTATTCCTGCCCAATTGAGCAGATGTCCCGCCAACGGCCACACGAAGTTTCGGTGATTTTGGTAAACCTTATCATAGTGGATAGCCGCAGCGGTCGCGCCCACCAATAGGGTGATGAATATGCCCAACAGTTTCGCAATGGGCGGACCTTGAGTCAAGGCCTCTTGATAACTAAAGTGATGAAAAACCAGATAGCCTAAGATCATTGCGAACTGATTCTTGTCCCATAGCCTACGATAGCCAAGACCTAGGGCCGCAAGCACAGTCACGGCGCCGACCAAAAGACCGATTCTGTGATCAGGCACATAGGAAAGTGCACAAAGACCAATGAGACCATGAAATGAAGTGGCGAACTGATTGCGAACGACATAGGCCAGCCCGAGGTTACTGAGAATGCCCAGAAAAAGCAGTGCCAAAGCCAGGGGTGCAGATTCAATAAATTTCAGAGGGGTCATCCCTCCAGCCCCTAAGCAGGCGATGAGGAATGCGGAGCCAGCGACTCCAAAGAGCCAGGAGCTATAATCCTGCCATCGTTGTTTTCGTCTCGAGTAGAACCCACCCGTTGCTACCGCCGCACTTCCCAAAACGATACAGGCAAACCGGCCCAAAGGCCCCATGGCCTCAGAGGCTAAAAATGCAAAAAAGCTAACGCCAATCACAAGGATAAAGGCACCTAATATTCCCGCCCAATTGTGCTGCACGCGCCCGATCATCTTGCTGAAGTGTTGATTCAGATCGGGTCGCCGTTTTTGAGTTTGAGGAGAACCTGGTTCAATCTGATTTTTGATTTTTTGTTGAACCCAGACTTGAGCGGGTGAGGGTTTGAAGCCTCTTTGGTCTTCGAGAGGCGTAGAACTGCTTTCTTTGGCTGGGACTTTTTGCTCCTGGGTGTTCTGATTCTCTTGCTTTGCATGCTCGAGTTTCGGTGAAGAATGATGTAATTGATTTCGCAATTCTTTCATCTCGAAGCGAATTTTCGCGAGTTCCATTTCGAGGCGGGTCTGCTTCCGAAACAGGAAAATGATGCAGACGATAGCCAAACAGATCAGAAAGGTCACCATACAAGCTTGTTCTCGCTTTTAAAGATATAAATCGGGTCCATACTAGGAAAACTTTGATTATGTAGCATTTGCCAAGTCTGAGCAAGAGAGTGGCTGGATTCGCGAAGTATCATACAGCCATGGAACAGAAGCTGATTTCTTGCTGAGAGATTGCAAACGCAACGCAACCGACTTTACGCCTCAAGGCAGTTTATCATAAAATTTTCTCACTTACGGAGCATTAGCGGATGACGAAGCGGACGCCTAGCAAAAATCCCAGGCCACCTGCCTGAGTGGTTTCGCGGGCTTTCTTGTTGAATTCTTCAGCAAAGATCTGTTCGTTGGTAACATCCAGTGGAACTGAATATTCAATTTTATCGCCCAGGCTTACCTTATTGCCAGCGAGCACAAGTCCATAAACCCCCTCACCCACCAGTTGCAGCGTTGGCGATAGATTGTAAGCTGCCCCTGCGTTGAGGCTGAGCAGGAAAGCCGAGGATACATTGTAACTCTTGGTGACATCCACTTCCTCTTGACTCGATTTCCCCTCGGGCTGGAATTTGGCCTTCAGGCTCACATCGCCCGAAGTGCCTGTGGAACCGACCAATGAAGCGCCTGTAGTTAAGTCATAGGTACCCATGGGAACTTGATAATTTGCACCCAGGCCGGCTTTGAGCCCACTCAAGTTATAGCCAGCACCCGCATGAAAATCCAATTCCTTGCCATAAAGCCAATGCGCGCTCAGCCCATTGCCATAGGTCGAAGCCCAACCGGCTTGCACCATCAACGCCCAGTGCGATGGGCCCGACTCGGGCTCGGTAAAAGCGCTAGGACTTGTTCGAGCGGGCGTGGTCAGGACGGATTTTGCTTTGGGACTTGCCCCTTTTTTTGCTGGAGCTGCAGGCCTTGGCTGGGCAACCTGAGCAAACAGTGGCAAGCAGGATAGGCTTGGCAACAGCACCCAAAGCCTGAGTGTCCAGCTGCGATAGTGTTTGTTTTTGCTCATAGGCTCTGCCTTCTTTCCTTAGTTCTTGTCCGATTTGAAGAGCACCAGAAATTGTTCGGAGGTCTTAACCAAACGACAAACTTTGGCGTAATCTCCCGTGCAAAAGGCGCCGCTGAAGTAGTTACCTACTTTTTGCTTCTGAAAAATAATCGCTCCAGAAAATGGCTCTATATTGAAGCGCAAAGGATTAGTTGCTTTATTATCTTTACTGAAGCGCGCGTCGAGTTTGGTCGGGAGAAACTGGGGGAAGCTGACCTCCAGATTCTTGACGATAAGATTCAAGGATCGCCAGGTGAACGGTGCCTGCGAATCCTCGCGCTCGAATTCCTCTTCGGTCAGTCCAACCAGCAATTCGTTGCTGTCAGGCAGATAGTGAAAGTCGCAGACTTCAGCATATTCCTGAGCACAGAGGGTGAGAATCTTTTTCTCTGCATCCCACTTGCCGAGGTTAACCGAACCCTTTCCATCAAATGTGCTGCTGAGCACGCCGTCAGTGTAGTCAAAGCGGGTTTCGTGGGTCTGCTTTTCCCCGCCATCGAGCAAACCACGCAGATAAAATATGTTGCCATCTATGTGGTAGAGAATCTTTGAGTATTCGTCCTGATCGTTCAACACGGCTCCCAACTCAAAATCATCGAGATCGTAACCGGGGTCTTCACTGGCTGTAAGAAAGGTGAGAGTTCCGCGTTGTTTGACCCGGCGTTCCGGGAGGACTTTGGTTTGGTCGTCAGGTTCGGCAGCGGCAGTCGGCTTGATCTTTTCCTTGGCGATGGCTGCACTCACTTTTGTAGTATCCAGACTTACCGAATAAGCCTGCGGAAAGCCACTGTCAAAGCGCCATTCATTGAACCAGGCCAGTGTCATGCAGCTGTAACCATTGATACCCCACCCTTTGCCCCAGCTGTTTTTGATCACAAAGCAGAGGCCGCCTTCCCCGGGAAATTCAGTCTCGTTAAGCTGCCTAGCACCCACGATCAGATAGGCATGACCTGCAGAGTGCGAACTGGCTCCATCGCCCACCGCGTCGGCATCAGCTTTGGTGATCATCCCATCGTTTGCTTCCCAGTTGCTGCTCAATTTAGTCATGACCACCACCGGCGCGTCGGTGGTCACCAGCTGGTCATAGAGCTGCTGAGCGGTGATCGGGCGGGTTGATTGGTTATACATCCAAGCGACAAAGCTATCGACTCGAGCTACGCCCATACCCTTGCAGCCAGTCGCCTGGGGAGTCTGCAAGTCGTTGCTCTTGAGTTCGGCCACATATGGGCATTCTGATTCCAAAGGGATGTTGTAGGCATCGCTCCCCGTGGGGGTGTCTTCCGGTTTTTTATTCAGGCTGCCATTGGTCCATTGGCCTTCTGGTTCAGTGCCGATGATACTAGGGTAGCTTTTGGCAAAGCCGGTCCCGGGGTCCGATCCGCCTTTGGCCACGTCCCCGCCTGTCGCCCAATTCGCCGGTTTGCTCATATAATAAAAGCGCTGCTCGGAAAGATCGATACTGTTGATCCCCGTGTAGCTCTTCAAAATCAAACCTTCAATCTGGCCAATGGCTGCAAAAGAAGCACAGGTTCCCCGGCTTCCCTGATCGCGAACCGGCATTTTATCGAGATTGGAGATTGTGAAATTCAAGTAGCCCGCTCTCATCGTCACCTGGTCGGATCGGAGAAAACTGCGATCCATGTCTTTAAGAGCACCGACGGCTTCGGGCATGAGCAGGCTGGGATCATCCTCCAGATAGGCTTCCGAATTGAGTTCTTTTTTTGCCTGGCGGACTTTTTTGAGGACTTGGGAGGCTTCTTCAGATACTTCCGGGGTCTCGTCCAATTCTGTCAGAGACAGGAAACCCTGGCGGTAGAGATTCAATTTGGCCTTTTCATTGAGCGTGACGCCCAGGGCTTCATTCACCGCCACCATATTGGTATCAAGGTCCTGCACAGTTCGGGAAAAATAGCGCGTGGCTTCGTTCCCTGGCGCTGGGGTATAGGTTTCTTCGTCGCTAGTGATCGAACGAGCCTTTTTGAGCAGCATCTCGTACTGACTGCAAGCCGTAAAAATAACCAAGCAGGCTGCCAGCCCACAGCATTTGCAATGAATCTTTGCCGAATTTCGCATGGCTCGCGTGGCTCCAATTTCCGCTGGTTGCTCACCCCCAAAGACCTTTATGGGCGTCCGTGGCTTGCTATCGGTAGGAAACTGGACAACGTTATTTCAGTCCCTTTCAAAGACTTCAATAATCACGGCTTTTCCATGCTGAATCATATTCTTGGCCAGACTCAGGTACTCAGTCTTGAGACCAAAGTCGAATGCCACTGATCTGACGATCGATTCATCAAGAGTTTGGGATCTGTTGCCTGGGCGATGAGCAAGATCTCGTTCAAGGGCCGCCCTTGAACCACTCCTGCGGGTGTCTCTTTCCATTCGTCTGCTTAATCCACTCAACAAACTAAGCCGGCCATATTCCGAGCAAAGTTCTCAAAAAACTCATTGCTTTGTGCACAATTTAGTCGTATACAAAAGCCGTTCAAAGCCATGAGCCATAGGCCTCGAGACGAGCTCGGGCGATATGGATCCAAACCCACTTTGAGTGAAATCAACAACAAGGACAAGCCTATGAAACCTAATTTCCAGCATCGATTCCTGCTGCCCATAATAGCGATTATTCCGCTCATGGCAGGTTCGGAGTCTGAGGCCCAGCGAAATGCGGCTGTGCAGGTTCCTAACTATGCGAGCAGCGTTGTCTGTAACGCTTCCCAATTCATCACAGCGAATCGGGTGGAAGATATCCAAAGAGCCGTTCGCAATTCTTTGGAATCCGGAGTTTCGCTCAAAGTCCGTTCGATTGCCAAATCTCGCTCGTACAATCAAAGCATCTGTCCTGAAGAGGGTGGAATCGTCTTGAACGTCGAACCACTAAAAGAAATTCTTTCCATCGACCGTGATCAACAAACTGTAAGAGTTCAGCCAGGCATACGCATTGGCGATCTCCAGGCAAAGCTCAGTGAATCGAATTTGGCATTTCCAGTGACCCCAGACTACAACGGGGTAAGTATCGCCGGCGCTATGGGTACCGGTGCCCACAATAGCTCTCTGCAAATCCCAACGGCTGTTGGTGATTGGGTTGAGGAAGTCACACTCGTCGATGGGCGGGGAGACATCCAGGTTCTCACAGGCGAAGCACTCGATGCAGCTCGGGTTCATTTGGGTTTGCTAGGGGTGATCTTTGAACTCAAGTTGAAAGTGGTCCCACAGTTCAAATTGCAGCGCCAATCGATGAAGCTGAGTGACCGCAACATCGAATTTGAAGCCATTGAGATGGCCAGGAAATATGCCTATGCCAAGTTTCATTGGTTTCCTAAACAGGAAACCTATATCCTGGAAGCTTTGGACAAGGTGCCGCTGACTACTTCGGGAGACTCGTTTAACAGCTCATGGAACACGCCAGCACTGGCTGGAGTTCTGAAAGTTTTCCCGTTCCCTATTGAACTGCTCAATTCCAGCAAAACCTTGCAGTGTACTGTCGAAGGTCTTCGCGTTAAGACTTGGGCTTCAAGCTATACAGCCCTGCAGTCCGATGCCGAAAAGCCTGTTGGCTTCAGTCACAATATGATTGGTGGCAGCTGCGCCGATGGCACCTGCGCTTGGGATCGTGGCATCAAGTCGCGGACGATCGAAGCTGCCTTTGATCTGAAAGACTTTCCTGCCTGGGTTCAGGACGTCAAAGAACTGATCAATCGCCGTCCTGGTTGCTTTCCTTTGCTCGGTATCTACCTGCGCTTCTCGGCTCCTTCTAAAGGCTATTTGAATCAAGCCTATGGACATGAAACAGTGATGTTTGAGATCCATCTCCCACAGTCCAATCGTCCCATGCTGGAGTCATCGAGCGAAGTTTACGATGAAATATTTCAGATGACTCTGGGTAAATACCAAGGCCGCCCTCATTGGGGTAAAAATACGCAGCCCTACTTCAACGAGCTGGGATCCAAACAATTTCCGAAGTGGGACGAATTCAAAGCCTTCCAAAAAACTATGGATCCCCAGGGTATCTTCGAAAATCCTTTCTGGAAAGATATCGGCTCGGTCCAAAAGCCATCCAAACTTGCCGAATGTGCAGTTAGCCGCGATTGCTTTTGCAGTCAGGATAAAGACTGCGGTTCCAAGGCTCGCTGCGAGTCTGGTGTTTTCTATAGCGACGCCAAGATCTGTGTGAAGCGCTAATGGATGAGAAGGTCGAAGCAGAGGTTTTGGCCTCTGCTTCGACTTTTATGCATTCAGGTGGGAGCAGCAAAAGGGATTCAAAAGTCTTATTGGATTCCACAGGTCGCGGACCACACCATGGACTCCAAATCGATTTCAACCTTGAGCTTTAACCAAAAGCCGAGCCATAACTTTCTGACAACGCTCATTGCTCTGCTTGGCTACGCGTAGGCTATCATGGATAGACTTGGGATAGCCACGAGCGATCAATTCATCGATCAAGGGCAAGGTGGAGTTATCACAGCTGGTCGGCAAAAGGCTCATCACATAAGAGCGCGCTACACCCGGTTCCAACTTTTTAACCAAACCGTCGATTTCCTGACGATAGGTGGGCTCATACTGCTTTTTCATAAGGCGTTGGTTGCTTGGAAACAGGTTGCCCATCACAGCCCAACGCTCGGCACCAGGAATTTTTTCCGAAGCTTTGACAATCGGCTCCAGCATTTTCATTTTCTGGGCATAGTCTGGGAATGCAGCTTGAATACCGATCAACCGACGACGGCCTTGACTGGTGGGATCGACCTTTGCTTCCGCATCAGCCATTTTTAGAGCATCCGTATGTCCTAGTTTACTCAGCGCTTCGATCAGCGACCACCGTTCATCCTGGTCGATGGTGACATTCGGCCACTGCGTGCGTCCCTGTAGGATGGCTAGCAACGCGTCTTTGTTTTCACTCTGCGTCAGCATCTGCAGATAAGTTCCAAGCAGCACCTTCTTGCTATCCGCTTCCAGCTGGGGTGCTTTCAAACCGTCGGCATAGACCTGCAAGAGCTGCTCAAGAATTTCGCGTTTGCTGGCAGGTTCCGGCACCCATTCCACGTATCCCAGCAGTTCGCGTCCGACCCGTCCATCAATGCTGCGCAGAACTTCATAGTTCTTTTCTTTGGGCATCTGCTGCACGACAAACTTGGTATAATCCTTCAGCGAGATTTCACTATCATTCATCATGTCGGTGACCGCCGACCAGACCATCATGCGTTCCATGGGATCTTTGATTTGGTGCAAAACACTGGTCGCAGTTTTGAAGCTCTTAGCATCTAATTTGACTTTCGCATAGTCATGGTCACCTGCATTGGGGAATACCAAATCAGGACATTGCAGGCCTTTGGCTTCCTTCCAAGCAGTCCGTGGTCCCTGGTAACCGACAGCCGCTTGGCGAATCAAGACTAACTTGCCCTGTTTCAGTTGATAGAGAGCGACCGAGGTTTTGTGTTCGCGCAGAGTGGCTTGTTCAGGACTGGCTCCCTGCACCAGCGTTAGGGACTGCAGGCGGTTTTTGCGGCAGCTGAATTCGGTGGTCAGCGAGTTGACGCCTGCGGTCTGCAACCAATCTTGGGCAAAGCTTTGCAAACTGCGACCTGTGGCAGTTTCCATAGCGCCGATAAAATCTCCAACCTGAGTGTTGGAGAAAGCGTGCTTTTGAAAATAGCTCTGCAAAGCTTTTTGGAAAGCCACGTCACCGACCAGGAAATGCAATTGCTTGAGGAAAGCTCCGCCTTTGCCATAGGTGATTCCATCAAAATTGCTAGAGGCCGTTTCCGTATCAGGAACTTCGGCGACGATAGGATGAGTGGTCACCAGCTGGTCAGCATAGTAAGCGCTGCCTTTGCTGCGATAGTAGCCGAGCCAGGTATTGGGAAAGCGTGGGTCGGCGGCCATAGCCAGACTTGAAGCATAGGTGGCGAAACTTTCATTTAACCACAGATCATTCCACCACTGCATGGTCACAAGATCACCGAACCACATATGGGCCATCTCGTGCAAAATCGTTCCAGCCAGACCTTGTTCATCGGCCTGGGTCCGTTGGCCACGTGCTAAAAAGCGTTCCGAAAAAGTCACCGATGCTACGTTTTCCATAGCGCCGGCATTGAAATCTGGAACCACCACTTGATCGTATTTACCAAAAGGATAGGCATAGCCCAAATACTTGTCATAAAAATCAAATCCATGTCGTGTGGCCTTGAACCACTGATCCACTGGCATATACTGAGCCAAGGATTGACGAGCCATGATGCGCAAAGGAATGCGATAGCTTTTATCTTCCCAGATACGATAAGGACCGGCATGCATGGAGATCAAATAGGTCGAAAACTTTTGAGTGGCTGGAAACTGCCACACATTCTTATCGCCCGATTCCGTTATACTCTGCTCGCGGGCTGCCGAGACCACTGTCCAGGTTTTGGGGGCCTTTACGGTCAGCTGATAGGTGGCTTTCAGATCCGGCTGATCAAAGCAGGGAAATAAGCGATTAGCATCATAGGGCTCGAATTGGGTGAAGGTATAGGCCTTTTGATCGACAGGATCTTTGAACCAGTAGAGGCCGGCGCCGTCCTTGCTGTAAGCATGGCTGTAGGTGATTTCCAAAACATTGGCCGCGTTGCTTTTAAAGAGACTCTCGTCCAAACGAATCGCCATGCCATCATACGCAAACTTGACCTTCTGTGCATTCACCTCTACGTTCAGGACTTCACCCTTGTCAAAATCAACGCGAAGGGCTTCCCCCTGCGGGCGAAAGCTGAAGTCCATGCGGACCTTGCCTTGGAACGGGATATCCGTTTCAGGTAAGTCAATGTCGAGAGCATAGCGAACATCATCGACCTGCTTTTTTCTCAGCTGGGCTTCGCTCTGCTTAAGCACAGCATTTTCAGCGACAAGCACCGAACCTTGGACGCTTGCCAGCCACAATCCCAGTCCCAGTAAAGGACGGAGAGCCGAAGACATTCGTAACCGCACGGGAGCCTCCTTCAGGCATAAAAGCCAGAATAACCAAAGCGCCGTCAGCCTGCGCCAACGAATCCGATTTGGCCTTTTGAAAAGGAACGTTAGGACGTTCAAAACACAAAGAATCTATGGGCCAGCTTTATATGGGAGGCGAAAAATTGTCAACTCAGCTTGAATGTGCAGTCTGCACACCGGTATCGCAGGAAGAAGGCAGCCGGGTGCTGCCCTCTTTGATCATTGGATTTTAAGACTGGCGGAGCAGGCTAAAAATCTCTTCGAAACAAAATTGGTCCAAGCCCGACCGAACCAAATCCGCTTCTCGCAAAATCTCGGGACTGCCGATGCCGAGTGCTTTCATGCCAGCTGCGCGTATGGCAGTGACTCCTGCTTCAGCATCTTCGACTCCCAAGCACTCGCCTGGGCTGACATGCAAGGGAGCAGCGGCCAGCAGAAAAATATCCGGAGCTGGCTTGTTATGAGCAACAAGGGCTGGGTTGGCGACAGAATCAAAGTATCCGGTAATCCCCAAAGCTTCCAAAATCGCCGGAGCGTTCTTGCTAGCGGAAGCGAGCGAAATCTTCAGCCCCAGAGCTTTGAGCTCGTCCAAACGATCCAAAGCGCCAGGCAAAAGATCGGCCCGGCTCATCGCAGCGGTGAGCTCGAGATAGTGTAGATTTTTTTCATAGGCGAGCCGCCCTTTCTCTTCATCGATAAGCTCGACCCCGCCATGGCGCAGAATCAAATCCAACGAACTGAGCCGATCGATCCCTTTAAGCTTCTCATTGAAGCTCTCGTCGATCGCGATACCAATGCCTTCGGCCATTGTTTTCCAAGCCAAATAATGGAATCGAGCCGTGTCGGTCAAGACTCCATCGAGGTCAAAAATAACCGTTGAAAAGCCTTGCAATCGATTCATGCTTTGGCCCCTCGAATCGGCAATTTGAGAGCCTTTTCGGTGCTTAGCTCATGCAACTGATCGCCGACGCGAATGCTGAGGGGCTCCCCAGCCTTTTGAGTCAAAGACCAGTCATGCGCCCTAACAGAAATTTCCAGAGGTCGACCTCGATAATTCACTTGAAAGCGATAACCCGACCAATGCACAGGCAAGTATGGATCCAAAGCCAGCTGCTGACCTTCATAACGAAGGCCGGCAAAACCTTGGACGATCGACAGCCAGCTGCCGACCATACTGGTGATATGACATCCATCTTCGGTATCGTGGTTGTAGTTATCAAGGTCCAATCGCGCTGTTCTCAGATACAGTTCATAGGCGCTTTCGTGATAACCAATGCGACTGGCGATGATGGAATAAACAGAAGGTGAGAGCGAGGATTCATGAACTGTTCGTGGCTCGTAGAAATCATAGCTGCGCTTGAGTTCTGCGTCGTCGACCAATTGCGGAAAGAAAAAGAAGGACTGGATCGTATCCGCTTGCTTGATATAGCAGGAGCGCAGAATTCGATCCCAGGACCAATTTTTGTGCAGAGGATAGTCACCGGGCATCAGGTCATCGACCAGTTTTTGTTCCTTATCGAGATAACCATCCTGCTGCAGATAGATGTCTCGGTCTGTGTCGCGAGGCAGGTACATACCTTGGCTGATTTGACCCCACAGGTGCGGCTCCGAACTGCGCAGATTGGTTTTAAGAATCAGTGTCTTAGCGAGCTCTGAATGGGTTTTATGCAAACGCTCCAACTGCTCCACGGTGTAACGCAAGGTCCATTGCGCCAGCATATTGGTGTAGTAATTGTTATTGATGTTGTTCTCGAATTCATTCGGTCCTGTCACACCCAGGATCATATACTTCTGCTTCGGCTCTGAGTAGCTCACGCGG